>NZ_PQHW01000004.1 GCF_003385215.1 Amycolatopsis thermalba
ACACAACACCAACCGCCACCCGGCAGCGCACAGCAACAACCCCCCAAACCACTGCCCCTCCCGCACCCGATCCCCAGCCCAAATCGGTTGCCGAGCAGCGGGGTCAAGGCACGCTTTCCCGCCTTGACGCGACTTCTCGGCAACCAAACACTGAAAGATCGGGTTCGGGAGGGCTACCAATCCGGGCGTTGCGAAGCGAAGCCGGTGCAGTAGACACCCGCGTAGCGGCCCCCCGCTAATCCGATCGAGTGAAAACACGCCCATTTCGTACTTGACCGCCCTCCGCGGCGACTTAGGAGCAGGTGACGGCGCCGCACACGACAGGGGCCTCGCGGCGCCGCCACCGTGACTGGGGTCAATCCACGAGGGGGCGTTCATGCCTGTCGACCTGTCCACCACGCTGTCCTGGAAGTCCGCCGACGGCGAAGCGGCCGCCATGCTGGCCGAGCTGCAGCCGAACATCCTGAAGGCGCACGTCCGGGACCGCCTCACCGTGCTGTTCCTCGGCTTCGGCGACGCCGCCGAAGCACGTACCTTCCTGCGGGGCCTGAGCGGGCTGATGAAGTCCGCCAAGGCGCACCT
Organism: Amycolatopsis thermalba; assembly: GCF_003385215.1. Lineage (GTDB taxonomy): Bacteria > Actinomycetota > Actinomycetes > Mycobacteriales > Pseudonocardiaceae > Amycolatopsis_E > Amycolatopsis_E thermalba. The sequence continues at coordinate 583 of NZ_PQHW01000004.1, forward strand.
GGAGGAAGTCGAGGCGCACAAGCGCACCAAGACCGCCGGCACGCCTTATCTGGGCGTCGGCCTGTCCGCGCACGGCTACGCCACGCTCGGCGTCACCGCGCCGGCCGATCCGTCGTTCACCGCGGGCGCGAAGGCCGCCGTCGAGAAGCTCGCCGACCCGGCCGTCACCGAGTGGGAAGGCCACTACCAGCAGACGATCGACGCCGTGGTCCTCATCGGCGACGCCACCGCCGGACCGGTCCGCACCCTGCGCCGTCAGGTCGAGGCGCTGCGCCCGGCGTCGGTCACGATCCTCGGCGAGGAGTCCGGCCACGGGATGGCCAACGCCAACGGCGACGGCATCGAGCACTTCGGCTACGTCGACGGGCGCAGCCAGCCGCTGTTCCTCACCGAGGACGTCGACGCCGAGCGGGACACCACCGACGGCGTCAGCGAGTGGGACCCGTCGGCGCCGCTGGAGCAGATCCTCGTGCCCGACCCGGCCGCGCCGGACCCCACCGTCCACTTCGGAAGCTACTTCGTGTTCCGCAAGCTGGAGCAGAACGTCCGGCTGTTCAAGGAGGCCGAGCGCGACCTGGCGCACGACCTCGGGCTGCGTGGCGAGGACCGGGAGCGGGCCGGCGCGATGCTGGTCGGCCGGTTCGAGGACGGCACCCCGCTGACCGTGCAGAGCGCGCCCGGCTCACACCACCCGGTGGGCAACGACTTCAGCTACGACAGCGACAAGCTGGGCCAGAAGTGCCCGTTCCACGCGCACATCCGCAAGACCAACCCGCGCGGGTCCGGCGGGGCGGAGGCACCGGAGGAGGAGCGCAAGCACCTGATGGCCCGCCGCGGCCAGACCTACGGCCGCCGCCACGACGACCCGAACGCCGACCTGCCGCCGCGGCTGCGCCCGGCCAAGGACGTCGGCCTGCTGTTCATGGCCTTCAACTCGAGCCTGGGCAACCAGTTCGAGTTCACGCAGCAGATCTGGGCGAACAACCCCGCCTTCCCGTTCCCGCCGGACGGTTCCCAGCCGGGCCTGGATCCGGTCATCGGGCAGGGCACCCGGGAACCGCAGAAATACCCGCCGGAATGGGGCCACAACAACGTGGCCGAGGCCGCCGATCCCATTCCGCAGGCGGTCACCATGAAGGGCGGCGAATACTTCTTCATGCCGTCGCTGGCGTTCCTGCGGAGCCTGTGAGGAAAATTCCGACAGCCCGCCGGGTGCGCCGCCCGGCGGGCCGGTCTCATGATCAGTGTTCACAATGCGCGCGCGAGCGGGTATGACTGATGCGTGGACAGGCATGAGCGGTTGAACACGCTGCTCGAAATGATCGGCCAGCAGGGCCGGGTCGAGGTGGATCAGGCGGCGGAGAAGCTGAGCGTCTCCCCCGCGACGGTCCGCCGCGATCTCGATCATTTGGCAGGACGCCAATTGCTCACGAGAACGCGCGGTGGCGCCCTCGCCGGTAATGTCGCCTACGACCTCCCCGGCAGGCACCGCGCCGCCCAGCACACCGTGGAAAAGCGCCGCATCGCCGAGGCCGCGGCCCGTCTGGTGGATCGCGGAATGGTGATCGGGTTCAACGGCGGCACCACCACGACCGAGGTGAGCCGCGCGATCGCGACCCGGCCGGAATTCAACGACCGCGGCAGTTCCCCGGCGCTCACCGTGGTCACCAACGCGGTGAACATCGCGTACGAGCTGACCGTGCGGCAGAGCATCCGGCTGGTCAGCACGGGCGGGGTGGCGCGGCCGCAGTCGTTCGAGCTGACCGGGCACCTGGCCGGGATGGTGCTGGAGGAGGTCAGCCTCGACCTGGCGTTCCTCGGGGTGGACGCGGTCGATCCGCTACGGGGCGCGTACGCCCACCACGAGGCCGAGGCGGCGATCGTCAAGCTGCTCGCGCACCGCGCCAAGAAGGTCGTGGTGGTCACCGACAGCTCGAAGCTCGGCGGCTACGCGTTCGCCCGCATCTGCCCGACGCTCGACATCGACCTGCTGATCACCGATTCGGCGGCGGAGCCGGACCTGGTGTCGGCCTTCGAACTGGAGGGCGTGCGGGTCACGCTCGTCTGAGGGCGCGAGTCCCACACCCAGGCCCGCGAGTCCCACACTCAGGCCCGCGAGTCCCACGTTCAGCGGCGGTGCGGGGCGCGGGGCTGTGGGGAACTCCCCAGCAGGAATGCAGAACTCGCGAGCAGGAATGCAGAACTCGCGAGCGGGAACGTGGGACTCGCGGACGGGAACGTGGGACTCGCGGACGGTCAGCCCACGCGGGGCAGGCCCTCCGGCGCGCCCCGCTCGATCAACCGCAGCAGGGCGCCGGTGTCCAGGCACTGCTCGACCGCGTCGGCGAGCCGGTCCAGCATCGACTCGCGCAGGGCCGCGAACCCGGGCGCCCCCGCCGCCGGTGACCAGGACACCCCGGCCTGCGCCGCCGCCTCCACCAGCCACGCCCGGCGGAACCCGTCGTTGTCCAGGGTGCCGTGCCAGGTCGTGCCCCACACCGACCCGCGCCGCCAGCCGTCCAGGAACGGCTCGGCGCCGTCCCCGGTCGCCGTCGCGCTGCCGTGGTGGATCTCGTAGGCCGCCACCTCGTGCCCGCGCCACCGCGCGACCGGCCGCCCGAGCACCTTCTCCGCGCTGAACGACACCCGCGTCGGCAGCAGACCGAGCCCGGGCACGGTCCCGGCGCCGGACTCGACGTCGTCCACAATGGTTTCCGCGAGCATCTGGTAGCCGCCGCAGATCCCCAGCACCGGCTGCCCGGCGGCGGCACGCGCGGCGAGCGCGGGCTCCAGGCCGCGCTCCCGCAGCCACCGCAGATCACTCACCGTGGCGCGGGTGCCGGGCAGCACGACCAGGTCCGCGGCGCGCACCGTGTCGGGGTCCGCGGTCAGCGTGACCGTCACGCCCGGTTCGGCGGCGAGGGCGTCCACATCGGTCGCGTTCGAGGCGCGCGGGAACCGCACGACCGCGACCCGCAGCCCGCCCGTGGCCTGCTGTTCGTGCCGCCAGCCCGCGACGGCGAGCGCGTCCTCGGAATCGATCCACACCCCGTCCAGCCACGGCAGCACCCCCAGCACCGGCCGGTGCGTCAGCTCCGCGATGCGGTCCAGACCCGGCCGCAGCAGCGTCTCGTCGCCGCGGAACTTGTTCACCACCCAGCCCGCGAGCAGCGCCTGGTCCTCGGGTTCCAGCAGCGCGACCGTCCCGTACATCGCGGCCAGCATGCCACCGCGGTCGATGTCGCCGACGACCACCACCGGCAGCCCGAACCGCCGGGCCAGCCCCAGGTTCACGTAGTCGCCCTGGCGCAGGTTGATCTCGGCCGGGCTGCCCGCGCCCTCGCACACCACGACGTCGAACCGCGTGCGCAGCTCGTCGAACGCCTCGAAGGCGAGGCGCGCCAGCTCGCGGCGGCCGGTGGCGAACTCGCCGGCCTCCAGCGTCCCGAACGGCTTGCCGAGCGCGATGACGTGGCTGCGCCGATCGCTGCCCGGTTTGAGCAGCACCGGGTTCATCGCGGCCTCCGGCTCGACCCCGGCGGCGACCGCCTGCAGCCACTGCGCGCGGCCGATCTCCGCGCCGTCCGCGCAGACCATCGAGTTGTTCGACATGTTCTGCGCCTTGAACGGCGCCACCCGCAGCCCACGGCGCGCCAGCCAGCGGCAGATGCCGGCGGTGACCAGGCTCTTCCCGGCGTCCGACGTGGTCCCGGCGACCAGCAGGCCCCTCATCGCGCCACCACCGCGGCCAGGGCGAGCGCGGCCAGCCCGGCCGCGCGCGACAACCGCACCGCCCGGCGCCGGTCGGCCACGCCGGGCGCGGGGCCGTCACCGAGCGTGCCGCGGTCCTCGGTCCGGCCGCCGTAGCTGTTCACCCCGCCCAGCCGCACGTCGAGCGCGCCCGCGAAGGCGGCCTCGATCTGCCCGGCGTTGGGGCTCGGGTGCTGTCCGGCGTCCCGCCGCCACACGCGCAGCGACCACCCCGGGCGGCCACCCACCACACGCGCGCAGAGTGCCGTGATCAGCGCCCCGGCGCGGGCGGGTACCAGGTTGGCGAGGTCGTCCCCGCGGGCGGCGGCCCAGCCGAACCGCTCGAAGCGCGGGGTCCGGTGCCCGACCATCGCGTCGAGCGTGTTGAGCGCCCGGTACCCGAGCAGCCCCGGCACCCCGGCCACCGCGCCCCATAGCAGAGGCGCGACGACCGCGTCGCTGGTGTTCTCGGCGATCGACTCGGTGGCGGCCCTGGCCAGGCCCTTGTCGTCCAGGACGGAGGCGTCGCGCCCGCACAGGTGGCCCAGCCGCTGCCGCGCGGCGGGCACGTCACCGGACTCCAGCCGCACCGCCATCGCCTCGCCCTCGTTCGCCAGGCCGCGGCCGCCGAGGACGGTCCAGGTCGCCAGCGCGGTCACCGCGACACGCGCGGCCGGGCGCCGGCGCGTCGCGGCCTGGGCGAGCGCCCCCAGCCCGGCGGCGGCGCCGACGCAGGTCGCGGCGTACGGGGCGCCGCGCGCCCGCGAATCGGCCCAGACCCGCTGCTCCAGGGCTTTCGCGGCGCGCCCGAACAACGCGACCGGATGGCCGCGCCGCGGATCACCGAGGGCCGCGTCCAGCGCGTAACCGGCCACGAGACCGAGCGCGGTCAACGATCTTGCATACACCACACCCGGGACGGTAGCTCGTGCACGAGAATGCCGGGTATGACCAAGCTGACCCAGCGGCTGGCCGCCTCACTGGAGGCCGCCGCCCGGCTGCTCCGCCGGTACGGGGACGACGAGGTGAAGGTGCTGGTCCTGGGCGGGGTTCGCTCGGGCAAGTCGCGCCACGCCGAGCGTCTGATGGCCCGCCATCCCGAAGTCGTCTACGTCGCGCCGGGCCCGGTGCCCAGCGGCGACGATCCCGAATGGGCGGCGCGGATCGCGCTGCACCAGGCCCGCAGACCGGCGAACTGGCGCACGGTGGAGACCGGTGACCTCGCCACGACGGTCCGGAAGGCGTCGCGGCCGCTGCTGATCGACTGCCTGGGCACCTGGGTCACGCGCGTGCTCGGCGACGTCGGCGCGTGGGAGGCCAAGCAGGGCTGGGAGCTGCGGCTGGACGAGCGCATGGAGGAGTTCCTCGACGCGTGGCGGGACGCGCACGTGCCGATCGTGGCGGTGACGAACGAGGTCGGCATGGGTGTGGTGCCCGCGACAGCCTCCGGGCGGTTGTTCCGTGATGTGCTGGGGGCGCTCAACGACCGCGTCGCGGCCCAGGCGGACAGCGTCCAGCTGGTGGTCGCGGGGCGCGTCCTGCACCTCGGCGAAAGGGCTCTGCTGTGACCGGATTCGACATCCCGGCGCCCGACGCGGCCGCGCACGCCACCGCGCTGGAGCGGCTGGACGCGCTGGTCAAGCCGGTCGGCGCGCTGGGGCGGCTGGAGGAGCTGGCCGCGTGGCTGTGCGCCGCGTCCGGGCAGGTCCCGCCGCCGCCGATCGAGCGGCCGCGGGTGGTCGTGTTCGCCGGGGACCACGGGGTGAGCCGGCTGTCGGCGTACCCGCGCGAGGTGACCGCGGCGATGGTGCGGGTGTTCCTGGCCGGCAAGAGCGGGGTGAACGTGCTGGCCCGCGAGGCCGGCGCGGGGGTCCGGGTGCTGGACATCGCGGTGGACGACGACCTGTCGGACGTGCCCGCGGAGGTGCGCGCGTGGAAGGTCCGGCGCGGCTCGGGGTCGATCGAGGTCGAGGACGCGCTGGCGCCGGGTGAGGCTCGCCGGGCTTTCGAGGTGGGCCGCCGGGTCGCCGATGCCGAGGTGGACGACGGGGCGGACCTGCTCATCCCGGGTGACATGGGCATCGGCAACACGACGGTGGCGGCGGACCTGGTCGCCGCGGCGCTCGGGGTGCCGGCCGAGGAGGTCGTCGGCACCGGGACGGGCGTGGACGAGGCCGGGCGGGCGCGGAAGGTCGCCGTGGTGCGGGCCGCGGTCGAGCGGGCGGGCGCGCGGGTGGCGGACCCGTTCGAGCTGCTGACGGCGCTGGGCAGCGCCTGCGCCGCCGCGACTGCCGGGTTCCTGGTGCAGGGCGCCGTGCGCGGGGTGCCGGTGTTGCTGGACGGCGTGTTCTCCGGCGCGGCCGCGGTGGTGGCGGCGGAGATCGCGCCGGAGGCCGCGCGGTGGTGGCTGGCCGGGCACCGGTCGACCGAGCCGTCGCAGGCGTTCGCGCTGAAGGCGCTCGGGCTGACCCCGATCCTGGACCTGGGCCTGCGTCTCGGCGAGGGCAGCGGGGCGGTCCAGGCGATCCCGACGCTGCGCGCGGCGCGGGCGATCATCGCGGACATGGGTCTGCTGGCCGACCTTGCCTGAGCGGGTTTCCGACGCGCTGCGGATGGCGCTGGGCACCCTGACCGCGCTCCCGGTGCCCGCGCCGCGCGTCATCGACCGGCGGGTGGCGGCCGGGGCGATGCTGCTGGCGCCCCTGGCCGCCGTGCCGCTCGCGGTCCTGGCCGGGCTGGTCGTCCTGGCCGGCGACGCACTCGGGCTGCCCGTGCTGGCCGGGGTCGGCGTGGTGGTCGGCGCGGTGGGTCTGGCCAGCCGGGGGCTGCACCTGGACGGCCTGGCCGACACCGCCGACGGTCTCGGCGCGTCCTTCGACCGCACCCGCGCGCTGGAGATCATGCGCCGCGGCGATTCCGGGCCCACCGGCGTCGCCACGCTGGTCCTCGTCCTGATCATCCAATGTGGAGCACTCGGCGGCGCGATCTCCGCGGGGCACGGGGTGACGGCGGCGGTGGCCGGCACGCTCGCGAGCCGCTGGGTGCTGGCGCTGTGCTGCACGCGCGGGGTGCCCTCCGCGCGCCCCGAGGGCCTGGGCGCCACGGTTGCCGGGAGCATCCGTCCGCTGTGGACGGCCGCGACACTCTGCGCCGCCGCCGGGCTGGCCACGCTCGCCCCCGGCCTGGAGTGGTGGCGGGGCCCACTCGCGGTGGCGGCGGCCGTCCTCGCGGCGGGCCTCGTGTTGTGGCGCTGCACCACCCGGCTGGGCGGCATCACCGGGGACGTGCTCGGTGCCTGCGTGGAGTTCGCCGCCGCCGCGAGCTGGCTAGCACTGGCGCCGTAACGCGAGGAGCAGCGCGGCCGCCGTCAGCACCGCCCCGAACCAGACGACGCTGGTGCCCCAGGTGGCCGGCGAACAGCCCGCCGAACAGCGCCCCCAGCGCGATGGACGTGTTGTAGGCCATGGTGTTGAGCGGCATCGCGGCCTCGAACGTCTCCGGCCCGGCCGCGAGCGTCAGGTTGACCTGCGCTCAGCCCGGCCCAGACGAGGAACGGCACGCCCAGCCCGGCCGGCACGCCCTGCAGGGTGACCATCAGCCCGGCGACGCCCACGGTGACACCGAGACCGGGCGGACTTCCTGGGTGACCACGCCTGGAAGCCTGCTTGACCGCGATCAATGAGTCCAACACATGTTCGTCATCCCATGATGACTCAGCGCGAGTGATCCCTCAGCGCAGACGCCGTAGCGCGTCCAGGAAGCCGTCGGTCACCGCCGGGTCCCGCACGGCGATTCGGAGCCAGTCCCCGTCCAGGCCGGGGAACGTGTCGCCCCGGCGGAGGGCGTAGCCGGCTTCCCGCAGGCGCAGGCGTAGCTCGGCCGCGCCGGGGATCCGCACCAGCACGAACGGGCCCCGCGGCGTGCCGGCCACCTCGACGCCCAGCGAGCGCAGCCCGCTGACCAGGTACTCCCGGTCCTGCTCCGCCCGCACCGCCAGCTTGTCCGCCTCGTCCAGAGCGGATGGGCGGCTGCAGGCGACCACCGCCCGCGCGGCGAGCGTCGACACCGACCACGGGGGCTGCACGGCCCGCAGCGCCTCCACAACGGACGGTTCGGCCAGCACGTACCCGGCGCGCAGGCCCGCGATCCCCCACGTCTTCGTCAGGCTGCGGATCACCACCACGCCCGGAAGCCGTTCCCCCGCCAGGCTTTCCGGCTCACCCGGCACCGCGTCCAGGAACGCCTCGTCCACCACCAGAATCCGGCCCGGCCGCACCAGCGCGCGCAACGCCGCCGCCGGATGCAGCACCGACGTCGGATTGGTGGGGTTGCCGACGAACACCAGATCCGCGTCCGCGGGCACCGGTCCGAGCGCGAAACCGTCCGAAGCGGACAGTACGACCCGGTCCACCGCGTGCCCCGCCGCGCGCAACGCCGCCTCCGGCTCGGTGAACTGCGGGTGCACGACCACCGCGTGCCGCGCCCGCATCGCGTTGGCCAGCAACGTGAACGCCTCCGCCGCGCCGGCCGTCACCAGCACGTCCAGTACGTCCCGGCCGTGCCGCGCGGCCACCGCCTGGGCAGCCGCGTCAACCGAGGGATACGCGGCCAGGTCGTCCAGCGCCGCGGCCAGTTCGGCGCGCAGCCACGCCGGTGGTGCCGGCAGCCGCACGTTCACCGCCAGGTCCACCAGGCCGTCCCCGACCTCGCGATCCCCGTGGTGGTGCAGGTCGTAGTCAGCCATGCGCGTGCACCGCCGCCGCGAACCGCCGCGCCAGCGCGGGATGCCCGGCCCAGTGGACGTGCAGGTAGGACGCGTGCAGCGTGGGCGAGGCGAACCCCTCCGCGGCGCCGTCCCACTCCCACGCCGCCACCGCGCCCGCGCGGGGCGTCACCACGGTCCGGTGGAACTCGTGCCCGGTCACCCGCTCCCCGGCCCGGGCCAGCAGGTGGTCCTGCACGGCGGAAGCCGTGCGGTACCCCAGCGCGCCCCGCCGGGTCATCACCGCCGAGGCGTCCAGCGCCCCGACCATCGGCAGCCCGTCCAGCTCCCGGCACAGGTACAGCAACCCGGCGCACTCGGCCACCACCGGCATCCCGCGCCGGATCGCCGCGGCCAGCTCCTCGCGCAGCGGCGCGTTCGCCGACAGGTCCTCGACGTGCACCTCGGGGAACCCGCCCCCGAAGTACAGCCCGGCGCACCCCTCGGGCAACGCCTTGTCGTGCAACGGATCCAGATCCACGACGTCCACACCGGACGCCGCCAGCAACTCCACCGTCTCGGTGTACCGGAACGTGAACGCCGGCCCCGCGGCCGCCGCCACCACCCGCCGCGGCCCCGAGTACGACCCCGTCGGCTCCCACGCCGGCGCAGTCAGAGCCGGAGCCGACCGCGCCACCCGCACGATCGCCTCCAGGTCCACCCCGTCGGACACCCACGCGGCCAGCTGCGGCAGCAGCTCCCGCGACTCGGCGTCCCGCTCGGCCGCCGGCACCAGCCCGAGGTGACGGCTCGGCGCGTGGATGTCGTCGCTGCGCCGCAACGCGCCCAGCACCGGAATCCCGGTGCGCACCAGGGCCGCGCGGATCTCCTCCTCGTGCCGCGGCGACCCCAGCTTGTTGAGGATCACCCCGGCGATCTGCACGCCCGGCTCGAAGTGCGCGAACCCGAGCACCATCGCCGCGACGCTGCGGCTCGCCGCGGACGCGTCCACCACGAGCACCACCGGCGCGCCCAGCGGCCGCGCGACGTGCGCCGTCGACGCGTAGCCCTCGGTGCCGAGCTGCCCGTCGAACAGCCCCATCACGCCTTCGATCACCGCGATGTCCGCGCCCGCGGAACCGTGCCGCAGCAACGGCGCCAGCAGGTCCTCGCCCTGCAGGAACGGATCGAGATTCCGCGGCGGCCGGCCGGTGGCGAGCGAGTGGTAGCCCGGATCGATGAAATCCGGCCCGACCTTGTGCCCGGAGACCGTCAGCCCACGCGCCCGCAGCGCGGCCATGAGCCCGGTGGCGATCGTCGTCTTGCCGTGCCCGGACGCGGGCGCGGCGATGACGACGCGGTTCACCATTCGATGCCCCGCTGGCCCTTTTGCCCGGTGTCCATCGGGTGCTTGACCTTCGTCATGCGGGTGACCAGGTCCGCGGCCTCGATCAGCTCCTCCGGCGCGTTCCGGCCGGTGATCACGACGTGCTGACGGCCCGGCCGGTCGCGCAGCGCGGCGACCACCTCGGCGGTGTCGATCCAGCCCCAGTGCAGCGGGTAGGTGAACTCGTCCAGCACGTAGAAGTCGTGGCGCTCCTCGGCGAGGCGGCGCTTGATCTCCGCCCAGCCCTCGCGCGCGTTGGCGGCGTGGTCCTCGTCGGACCCGGGCTTGCGCGACCAGCTCCAGCCCTCGCCCATCTTGTGCCACTCGACGGGCCCGCCCTGGCCGCTGCTCTCGTGCAGGGCACCCAGCGCGCGGAACGCGTTCTCCTCGCCCACCTTCCACTTCGCCGACTTGACGAACTGGAACACGCCGATCGACCAGCCCTGGTTCCACGCCCGCAGCGCCATCCCGAACGCGGCGGTCGACTTGCCCTTCATCTCGCCGGTGTGCACGGCCAGCAACGGCCGGTTGCGGCGCTGGCGGGTGGTGAGCCCGTCGTCGGGCACGACCAGCGGTTTCCCCTGCGGCATCAGGCAGCCCTCCTGCGCACCTCGGTGGCCAGCGCCGCCGCGGCGACCTCGCCCAGCGGCACGTGCTCGCCGCCCAGCCGCGCGGCCAGTTCCGCCGCGAGACCCAGGCGCATCCGCCCGGCCTCGCAGTCCATCACCACGGACGCGATTCCCGCGCCGGCCAGCATCTCGGCGGCCCGCTGCGAGCGCGCGACCGCGTCCGCGCCGCTGGTGGCCCGGCCGTCGGTGACCACCACGAGCAGCGGACGGCGACGCGGGTCGCGCACCGCCTCGACCCGCAGCACCCGCGCGGCCTCCAGCAGTCCTTCCGCCAGCGGCGTCCGCCCACCGGTCGGCAGCGCCTCCAGCCGCGCGGCGGCGGCCTCGACGCTGACGGTCGGCGGCAGCGCCAGCTCCGCGGCACCGGCGCGGAAGGTGACCAGCCCGACCTTGTCCCGCCGCTGGTAGGCGTCCAGCAGCAGGGACAGGACCGCGGCCTTCACCTCGCGCATCCGCGACTTCGCGCCCATCGAGCCGGACGCGTCGACGCAGAACAACACGAGGTTGCCCTCGCGGCCCTCGCGCAGCGCGAACCGCAGGTCGCCGGGGCGCAGCACCAGGCCCGCGCCGTCGCGCCCGCGGGTTTTCTGGTGCGGCGCGGCGGCCCGCACGGTCGCGACCAGGTGCGGCCGCCCCGCGCGCGTGCCGGGCGGCCGGACGCCGATGGTCCGTCCGGCGTCGGTCACCGCGCGGGATCGCTTGCCGTGCGCCCCTTCGCCGAGACCGGCGACGCTGAACATCCTGGCGCGATAGGGCTTTCCCGCGCCGACGGACTGCTGCTCGCTCCCGCCGCCGCCCGGTTCGCCACCGCTGTCGTTCTGGTGCCCCTGTTGGGTTTCGGCCGGCGCCTCGGAACCAGAGCCGGGACCGTCGTCGTCCGGCGGGCCCGGGTCCTCGGGCGGCTCGGCGTCGCGCAACGCCTGCTCCAGCTGTTCCTCGTCGATGCCCGGCGCGTCGAACGGGTTGCGGCGGCGCCGGTGCGGCAACGCGAGCCGCGCCGCCACGCGGATGTCCTCTGTGGACACCTCGGTGCGCCCGCTCCACGCCGCGTGGGCGACCGCGGTGCGGGCGGTGACGATGTCCGCGCGCATCCCGTCCACCTCGAAGGCCGCGCACACCTCGGCGATCTGCCGCAGCGCTTCGTCGGTCAGCTCGACCGACGGCAGGAGCTTCTGCGCCGCCGCGATCTCGGCCGCGAGCTGGGCGTCGTCGTCGGCGTAGCGGGCGGCGAAGGAGTCCGGATCGGCCTCGTAGGCAAGCCGACGGCGGATCACCTCGGCGCGCTGCTCCGGATCGCGGCTCGCGGCCACCTCGACGGTGAGGCCGAACCGGTCGAGCAGCTGCGGCCGCAGCTCGCCCTCCTCCGGGTTCATGGTGCCGATCAGCACGAACCGCGCCGCGTGCGACACCGACACGCCCTCGCGCTCGACCGTCGCGCGGCCCATCGCCGCCGCGTCGAGCAGCGTGTCGACCAGGTGGTCGTGCAGCAGGTTGACCTCGTCGACGTAGAGCAGGCCGCGGTGCGCGGCGGCGAGCAGGCCGGGCTGGAAGTCGGTGACGCCCTCGGTCAGCGCGCGTTCCAGGTTCAGCGAGCCGATCACGCGGTCCTCGGCCGCCCCCACCGGCAGCTCGACCAGCCGGGCGGGACGCCGCGCGGCGCGGGTGTCGTGCGGGGCGTCCGGGCAGTCCGGGTCGGGCGCGGCGGGGTCGCACGAGAAGCGGCACCCCTCGACGACGTCGACCTCGGGCAGCAGACCGGCCAGCGCGCGCACCATCGTCGACTTCGCAGTGCCCTTTTCGCCGCGCACCAGCACGCCGCCGATGGCCGGGGAGATCGCCGAGAGCACCAGTCCGAGCCGGAGGTCCGGCATCCCGACGACGGCGGTGAACGGATACGGCCTCAAGCGAACTCCTTCGCCACGCGCGGGTGTCCTCGCCCGCCTGAACAGGGCACGTGCCGGGCACGTAACGGCCGCCGAAGCTCTGGCTCCCGGCCTTCTGGCCGGTCACAGTGGCGGGACCGCCCCGGAGTCGCACCGGGTTCCTGCGGCGACCGTCGCCAGGATCATCGCATACGGTCTCCCCCCGTGAGGATCGTCGTTGTGGGTGTCCCGGCCGACGGGTGGGCCGGGCTGACCGAGCCCGCACGGGCCGAGATCGCGGCGGCCGAGGTGCTGTTCGGCGGCCGCCGGCAGCTGGACCTGGTGCCGCTCGACGTGGACAAGGTGCCGTGGCCGAGCCCGCTGCTGCCCGCGCTGGACGGCCTGTTCGCCGAGCACGCCGGGCGCCGGATCGGCGTGCTGGCCAGCGGCGATCCGCTGCTGTCGGGCATCGGGACGACGCTGGTCAGGCGGTTCGGCGCGGACTCCGTGCGGATCGTGCCCGCGGTGTCGTCGGTGGCGCTGGCGCGGGCGCGGATGGGCTGGTCGGCGGAGGAGACCGAGGTGGTCAGCGTCGTCGGGCGCAGCGTGCACCGGGTGAGCCGGGCGCTCGCGCCGAAGGCGCGGCTGGTGGTGCTCAGCTCCGACGCGGACACGCCCGCGCAACTGGCGCAGGTGTTGGTGGCAAGGGGTTTCGGCGAGAGCAAGCTCACGGTGCTGGAGCAGCTCGGCGGTCCGGCCGAACGCCGCGCCGAAGGCTTCGCGCGAGACTGGTCACACCCGGCTGGGGATCCGTTGAACGTCGTGGCGGTCGAGTGCGCGGGCCCGGCGTTGCCGACGCTGCCCGGGCTGCCCGACGACGCGTTCGAACACGACGGGCAGATCACCAAGCGCGACCTGCGGGCGTGCGCGCTGGCCGGGCTGGCGCCGGTGGCCGGTGAGCTGCTGTGGGACGTGGGCGCGGGCGCGGGGAGCGTCGGGATCGAGTGGTCGCGCGCGCATCCGGCGAACCGCGCGATCGCCGTCGAGCGCAGTGCCGGACGGGCCGCACGCATCCAGCGCAACGCGGACCGGCTGGGGGTGCCCGAACTGCGGGTGGTGACGGGCACCGCGCCGGAGGCGCTGGCGGACCTGCCCACGCCCGACGCGGTGTTCGTCGGCGGCGGGCTGGCGTCGCTGGACGCCTGCCTGGCGGCGCTGCGGCCCGGCGGGCGGCTGGTCGCGCACGCGGTGACGCTGGAGTCGGAGCAGGTCCTGGCGAGCGCGTACCGGCGGCACGACGGCGAGCTGATCCGGATCGCCGTCGAACACGCCGCCCCGCTCGGCGGGTTCACCGGCTGGACCCCCGCCCGGACCGTGACGCAATGGAGTTTCGTGAAATGACCGTGTTCTTCATCGGCGCCGGGCCCGGCGCGGCGGACCTGATCACCGTGCGCGGGCGCGACCTCCTGGCGCGCTGCGGCGTGTGCCTGTACCCCGGCAGCCTCACCCCGCCGGACCTGCTCGCCCACTGCCCCGCGGACGCGCGGCGGATCGACACGGCGGACCTGTCGCTGGACCAGATCGTCGGCGAGCTGGTCGCGGCGGACCGCGCGGGCCACGACGTGGCGCGGCTGTGCTCGGGCGACCCGTCGATCTACAGCGCGGTGGCCGAGCAGATGCGCCGCCTCGACGCGGCCGGTGTGCCGTACCAGGTGGTGCCCGGGGTGCCGGCGTTCGCCGCCGCGGCCGCGGAGCTGGGCCGCGAACTGACGGTGCCGACGATCGGGCAGAGCCTGGTCATCACGCGAGTCCAGGCCCGCTCGACGGCCATGCCGGCGGGCGAGACGCTGGCGAACTTCGCCGCCACCGGCACGACGCTGGCCGTGCACCTGGCGATCAACCGGATCGAGCAGGTGGTGGCGGAACTGCTCCCGCACTACGGCGCCGACTGCCCGGTGGCCGTGGTGCACTGCGCGAGCCAGCCGGGGCAACGCATCCTGCGCGGCACGCTGTCCGGCATCGCGCCGGAGGTGCGCGCCGCGGGAATCGACCGCGCGGCGGTGATCTTCGTGGGCCGCGTGCTGGCGGCGGAGAAGTTCCCGGACAGCTACCTGTACTCGGCGGCGCGGGACCGGTCGGAGAAGATCCGGATCGTCCCGAATCCGGGTATCGATTAGAAAAAGGCGGTTGCCGCCACGATTCACCGCTGGCCACGACGTGCTTCTCCCGCCCCGTTCCGGGCGGCGGCAGGAGCTGGCCGCGGACAGCCGGTCGGCGGGGTTCCACGCGCTCCTCGCCGATCCGGAGAACCAGCGAAAGACCTGCGCCAACTCATCGCCGACGGGGGAGTTCCGCTGGGCTGGCGACCGGCGTCAGCTACCCGCACCCCTCGGCGGTTCGCTGACCCCCACCACGGTCCCGGCGCGGTCGATCACCAGCACGTCCACCGCGACCGGCGCCGGGTCCAGCACCGATGCCGCGAACGCGCGTGCCCGGTCGGCCACCACGTCGCCGATCGGGAAGCCCGCCTCCTGCGACAACTGCAGCGCGTGCAGCGCCGTGTTCGCCTCCAGGATCCGGTCGGCGAGCCCCTCGGGCGCGAACGAGGCCAGCAGCGCCAGGTCCACCTGCGACCGCTTCGAGTGCAGGTCCAGGTGCCCGGCCGCGAGCTTCGACATCTTCGCGAACCCGCCCGCGATCGTCAGGCGCGGCACGGGATGGCGCTTCACGTACTTGAGCACCGCGCCCGCGAAGTCGCCCATGTCCAGCAGCGCCGTCTCCGGCAACCCGTACCGCTGCGCGACCACCCGCTCCGACGTGCTGCCCGTCGCACCGGCCACGTGCGAATGCCCCAGCGCCCGCGCCACATCGACCCCGCGCCGGATGCTGTCGATCCACGCCGAGCACGAGTACGGCACCACCACCCCGGTCGTGCCGAGGATCGACAAGCCACCGATGATCCCCAGCCGCGGGTTCCACGTCTGCCGCGCCAGCTCCTCCCCCTCGGGCACGGAGATCTCCACCACGACGTCCCCGGAATCGCCGGACGCGGCCGCCACCCGCCGCACCGCCTCGGTCATCAGCCGCCGCGGCACCGGGTTGATCGCCGGCTCGCCCACCGGCAGCGGCAGCCCCGGCAACGTCACCGTGCCCACGCCGACCCCGGCGCGGAACGTCACCCCGCTGCCCTGCTCGCCACGACGCACCGTGGACAGGATCAGCGCGCCGTGCGTCACGTCCGGGTCGTCGCCCGCGTCCTTGATCACCCCGGCCGTCGCCGAATCCGCGTCCAGGCGCTCGGTGGCCAGCGCGAACGCCGGGCGCCGGCCCTGCGGCAGCTCCACCTCCACCGGGTCCGGGAACTCGCCGGTGAGCAGCGCGGTGTACGCGGCCGTGGTGGCCGCGGTCGCACACGCTCCGGTGGTCCACCCGTACCTCATCACCAGGCAGTATGGCTGGCGTGACGCAAGTACTCGTGCTCGGAGGCACCGGTGAGGCCCGCGCGCTGGCCGCCGGGCTCGTCCACCGCGGCGTCGCGGTCACGTCGTCGCTGGCCGGACGCGTCGCCAACCCGCGCCTGCCGGCCGGCGAAGTGCGCGTCGGCGGCTTCGGCGGACCGGACGGCCTCGCGCGGTGGCTGACCGAGCACGGCACCGCCGCCGTGGTGGACGCCACACACCCGTTCGCCGAACGCATCGGCGCGTCCGCGGCAACGGCCACGAGCCAGGCGGGCGTCCCGCTGCTGCGCCTGCAGCGCCCCGGCTGGCAGCAAGGCCCGGGCGACGACTGGCACTGGGTGGACACCCTCGACGAGGCCGCGACGGTGGCCGAACGGCTGGGCGACCGGATCTTCCTCACCAGCGGCCGCCAGGGCCTGTCCGCCTTCGCGCGCTGCACGCGGCCGTACTTCCTGGCCCGCTGCGTCGACCCGCCGGAACCGCCGCTGCCGCCGCGCCTGGACGTCCTGCTCGACCGCGGCCCCTACACCGTCGAGGGCGAGACCGCGCTGCTGCGCGAGCACCGCATCGACGTGCTGGTCACCAAGGACAGCGGCGGCGACATGACCACCGCGAAGCTCGTCGCGGCCCGTCAGGAGGGTGTGCCGGTGGTCGTCGTGCGGCGCCCACCGCGGCCGCCGGCGCACACCGTCGCGGACGTGGATGCCGCGCTGCGCTGGGTGTCGGCGATCCTGGACGCATGATCGAGGAGTTCTACGAGGTCCTGCGGCGACGGCGGGACGTGCGGGCGGAGTTCACCGGCGAGCCCATCGACGACGACGTGCTGGCCCGCATCCTGGAGGCCGCGCACTCCGCGCCCAGCGTCGGCCTCACCCAGCCGTGGGATTTCGTGCTCGTCGAAAGCACCCGGACCCGCACCGCGTTCCGCGATCACGTCCTCGCCGAGCGAGAGGTGTTCGCCGCGTCGCTGCCCGCGCAGCGCCGCGAGACGTTCGCCCCGATCAAGATCGAGGGCATCCTCTCCGCGACGCTCGGCGTGGTGGTGACCTACGACGAAAGCCGCGGCGCGCCGGACGTGCTCGGCCGTCACGCGATCGCCGACGCCGGCCTGTACTCGGTGTGCCTGGCGATCCAGAACCTCTGGCTCGCCGCCACCGCGGAGGGCCTCGGCGTGGGCTGGGTCAGCTTCTACCGCGAGGATTTCCTGCGTGACCTGCTCGGCATCCCGGCCGGAGTGCGGCCGGTCGCCTGGCTCTGTCTCGGCCCGGTGAGCGAACTCCAGGAGATTCCGGACCTGGAGCGGCACGGCTGGCGGAGGCGGCGGCCGCTGGCGGCGGCGACGCACCGTGAGCGGTTCGGCACACCCCCATCCCGAAGCGAGCGCGAGGAAGCATCGCGATAGCGTTCTCCCAATGTGGATGGCCAGCAGGACACCTACTGTCGCACCGGATGAGGCGGCCGACCCGGACCAGCGGGGCGCGTCGGAGAGCACCTCACCGGAGCGACCTCGCACGTTCTTGTGGCGGCTGCTCGCCGTCGTACTGGGTCTGTTCGCCGCGGGCTGCGCGGTCGCCTACCCGTTGATGCCGGTCGTCCAGGACACGGCGAAGATCGTGTGGCCGGCGGGCAGCGACACCCGCCCGGTGAACGCCCCGCTCGTCGGCTACTGGGCGCAGGACCTGCAGGTGGCCCTGCCGTGCGCGACGATCCAGTCCCTGGACGGCCGCACCGCGGGCGCGGGGCTGCTGTTCTCCACCGTGCCGCCGGCCCGCGCGGGCAACGGCGCCGGGATGCAGCTCAACGTCCAAGACGGCCTGCTCACCGCCACCAGCCGCGGCCAGCAGGTCGCGCGCCAGCCGCTGCCCGCCACCGGGTGCGACGTGCGGGTGAGTTCGACCGCCACGCACACCACCCTGTCGGTGGCCGGCACCCCGGTCTACGACTCCAGCGGCGACGCCCGGCCGCGCGTGCTGGGCATCTACACGGACATCTCGTCGGCCCGGGACCCGATCGCGGGCCTGTCGGTCGGCATCACCCCGGACACCCGCTACCAGTCCTCCCCCACCGGGCTGAAGGTCGGCGTCGGCGTGTTCGCCCTGCTGTCGCTGATCGGCTGCCTCATCGCGGTCAACCGGCTGGACTCGGGCACCGCGCGCCGCGCGCCGCGGTGGGCCCCGATCGGCTGGTGGAAACTCACCAAACGGGACGTCACCGTCTTCGGTGTGCTCGGCGCGTGGGTGTTCATCGGGCCGGTCACCTCCGACGACGGCTACATCCTGACCATGGCCCGGGTCGCCGACCAGGTCGGCTACCTGACCAACTACCACCGCTGGTTCGGCGTCGCGGAGGCGCCGTTCGGGTGGAACGACCACATCTACGAGCTGATGGCGACGCTGTCCACGGTGCCACCGTGGATCCGGCTGCCGTCGTTCCTGCTCGGCGTCCTGAGCTGGCTGCTGATCTCGCGTGAGGTGCTGCCGCGGCTGGGCAAGGAGGTCCGGATCAGCCCGGCGGCGGGCTGGGCCGCGGCCGTGGTGTTCCTGGTGTGGTGGCTGCCGTTCAACAACGGTGTCCGCCCCGAGCCGTGGGCCGCGCTGGGCTCGCTGATCGCGCTGTGCGCCGTGGAGCGCGCGCTGGTCACGCGGCGCCTGCTGCCGCTGTGCCTGGGCCTGATCGGGGCCGCGTTCGCGCTGGCGGCGACGCCGACCGCGCTGATCGCGGTGGCGCCGTTCCTGGTCGCCGCGAAGCCGCTGTTCCACCTGCTGCGCAGCCGCGCCCGCGACTCCGGCTGGCTCGCGGTGCTGGCGCCGATCGCGGCGGCCGGGTTCATCGTGCTGATCGTGGTGTTCGCCGACCAGACGTTCTCCACGGTGATGGAGGCGACCCGCCTGCGCGGCTCGGTCGGCCCCAACAAGTCCTGGTACGAGGAGCTGTCGCGCTACGAGCTGCTGTTCGAAAGCAGCGCGGACGGCGCGCTGACCCGCCGGTTCCCGGTGCTGCTGCTGATCCTGTGCACCGGCACCTGCCTGGTGGTGCTGCTGCGGCGCGGCCGCATCCAGGGCGCGGCCCTGGGCCCGGCCCGGCGGCTGATCGGCACCGTGGCGCTGTTCTTCCTGCTGCTGGCCCTGACCCCGACCAAGTGGACGCACCACTTCGGCGCGTTCGCCGGTGTCGGGGCGGCGATGGCGGCGCTGACCGCGCTGGCGACGAGTTCGACGGTGCTGCGGTCGCGGCGCAACCGCGCGGCGTTCACCGCCGGGCTGCTGGTGGTGGCCGCGCTGGCGGCGACCGGCCCGAACGCGTACTGGTTCGTGTCCAGCCTCGGGGTGCCGTGGTGGGACAAGGCGCCGTCGATCAAGGGCTGGCACCTGTCCACCGCGCTGCTGGCGGCCGCGGCGGTGGCGGCGGTGTTCGCGTTCGTGGAGAACGTGCGCATGCAGCGGCCGGGTGCGCCGCCGCCGGTGCAGGAGCGGCGCGGGCGTGCGCTGCGGCTGGGCGCGACGTCGCTGGTCGTGGTGTGCGGCGCGGTCGTGGTGTTCGAGGTCGCCAGCATGGCGAAGTCGATCCAGAAGCAGATGTCGACCGGCAGCTACAGCCTCGCCGCGGCGAACGTGGACCACCTGTTCGGCAAGAGCTGCAACCTGTCCGATCGCGTGATGGTCGAGCAGGACCCGGTGTCGAGCATGCTGAAGCCGGTGTCCGCGGTGACCGTGCCGGCCCGGACGCCGGCGCAGGAGAACTCGACGCTGCCGCGGCCCGAGGACGAGGGCAACGAGAAGACCTCGGCGGGCTTCCACACCGACGGCAACGGGGACGACGACCCGCTGAACGCACCGCCGCACGGCTTCACCACGGCGACCGTGCCGATGTGGAGCAGCTACCACGAGGGCTCGGCGACCGGCCGGCTGCGCACCGACTGGTACGCGCTGCCGGACCAGCACGCCGGTGCGCAGGTGACGATCGCCGCCGCGGCGCCCCCGGGCAAGGCGACGAGCGTGGCGCTGGAGTTCGGCAAGGACACCCCGGCCGGTGTCGAGGTGGTCCGGTCGACCACCGTGCTGGCGCCGAACGTCGGCACCGGAGCGACGACGGACGAGACGAAGTGGGCCGACGAGCGGCTGGACATCGGCGACCTGCCCGCGGACGTCAACCGGGTGCGCGTGGTGGCCAAGGACGACGACATCACCGGTGACGGCTGGGTCGCGGTGAGCGCCCCGCGCGTGCCGACGTTCACCACGCTGACGCAGCGGGTCGGCAGCGCCCCGGTCTACATGGACTGGCCCGCGGCGTTCGTGTACCCGTGCATGAACCCGGTCGCCTCGCACGACGGCATCTCGCAGATCCCGGCGTACCGCATCACCGCAGGCGATCTGGCCGCGGAGGCCGGGGTCGCGGACAACATCGGCGGCGGGCCGAACGGGTGGATCGAGGAGCTGGCCGACCAGCCCGAGGTGCCGAGCTTCCTGGAGGGCGACCGGTCCGGCCGGTCGTGGGGACGC
This sequence comes from Amycolatopsis thermalba, assembly GCF_003385215.1. GTDB lineage: Bacteria > Actinomycetota > Actinomycetes > Mycobacteriales > Pseudonocardiaceae > Amycolatopsis_E > Amycolatopsis_E thermalba. The sequence continues at coordinate 20,870 of NZ_PQHW01000004.1, forward strand.
CTGCTGCAGATCGAGCCGTTCACCGACGGCGTGGCACCGCAGGTGGAACACGGCACGGAGACGATGTGGGGCTGGCAGAGCCCCGGCCCCGGCCCACAGCAACCCAACGGCTCGACCCCGACGCGGTGACGAAGAAGGCCCCTCCAGCCGGAGGGGCCTTCTTCCATCAGTAGGACCGGGGCGTCCACACCTGCCCGTGCGTCACGCGGGTCCGGGACGACCCGATGATCACCAGGCACCGCATGTCCACCGCGGCAGGATCGAACTCCCCCAGCGTGGTCACGAGCACCGATTCCTCGGCCCCGCCGACGTCCCGCGCCACCACCACCGGCGTCTCGGCGGCCCGATGCCGCAGCAGCACCTCCCGGGCCCGCACCAACTGCTCGGTCCGCGTCCGCGAAGCCGGGTTGTACATCGCCACCACGAGATCGGCCGCCCCCGCAGCCTCCAGCCGCCGCTCGATGACCTCCCACGGCTTCAGCCGATCCGACAGCGACAGCACGCAGTAGTCGTGCCCCAGCGGTGCCCCGGCCCGCGCCGCCGCCGCGGAAGCCGCCGTCACCCCGGGGATCACCCGCACCGGCACCGGCTCTTCCAGCTCGGCCGCCTGCTCCAGCACCGCGGAAGCCATCGCGAACACCCCGGGGTCACCCGAGGACACCACAGCCACCCGCGCCCCAGCGGCGGCCAGCGAAAGCGCATGCCGGGCCCGATCCGCCTCGACCCGGTTGCCCGACGCGTGCCGCACCTGCCCGGCCCGCTGCGGCACCTTCGCCACGTACGGCCCGTACCCGACGATGTGCTCCGCCTCGGCCAGTGCCGCGGACGCTTCCGGCGTCAGCCACTCCGGCCCGGCCGGCCCCAGCCCGACCACCACGACCTCGCCACCGTCCACCCGAGCCGCCGCCGGAGCGGCGGCCGGCTCCTTCCGCGACGCGTAAGCCGGGCTCGGCACCAGCGCCAGCGAGAAGTACGGCACCGTCGACGGATCGACGTCGGCGAACGGCTCGACCCGCTGGTTGTCCCACGTCGCCCGCTCGACGTAGTACGCCTCGTCCAGCCGCCCCGACTCGGCCAGCGCCTCGCGCACCGACGAGAACGTGCGGCCCAGCTTCATCACCGCCGCGGCCTGCGTGTCCGCCAGCCGCCGCGCCAGCTCCGGCGCGGGCAGCGTCCCGGGCAGCACCGTCAGCACCTCGTCGCGCTGCACCAGCGGCTTGCCCAGCACCGCCGAGGCCGCCGACACCGACGTCACGCCGGGCACCGCCTCGGCCTCGTACCGGTCGCACAGCCGCTCGTGCATGTACATGTACGAGCCGAAGAAGAACGGGTCGCCCTCGCACAGCACCACCACGTCCCGCCCGGCGTCCAGGTGCTCGGCGAGCCGTTTCGCGCTCAGCTCGTAGAACTCGGCGATCGCGCCCTCGTACCCGCCCGGGTGGTCGGTGCCCTCGGTGGTCACCGGGTACATCAGCCGTTCCTCGATCTGCCCCTCGCGCAGGTACGGCTCGGCGACCGACCGCGCGATGCTGCGCCCGTGCCGCGCGCAGTGGTAGGCGATCACGTCGGCCTCGCCGATCAGCCGCGCCGCCTTGACCGTCATCAGCTCCGGGTCGCCCGGGCCGAGCCCGACGCCCCACAGCTTGCCCGTCTTCATTCGACCTCGCTCGCGAGCGCGTTGATCGCGGACACGGCCATGGCGCTGCCGCCCCGCCGCCCGTGCACCACCAGGTAGGGCGCGGGCGCGCGCTTGACCAGCTCCTCTTTGGACTCCGCGGCGCCAACGAACCCGACCGGCACGCCGATGATCGCGGCAGGCACCCCGGCGCCCTCGTCGATCATCTCCAGCAGCCGGAACAACGCGGTCGGCGCGTTGCCGATCGCCACCACCGAACCGGCCAGCTTGTCCCGCCAGAGCTCCAGCGCGGCCGCGGACCGGGTCGTGCCCATCCGCTCGGCCAGCGCGGGCACCCGCTCGTCGGACAGCGTGCACAGGATCTCGTTGGACGCGGGCAAGCGCTTGCGGGTCACGCCGCTGGCGATCATCTGCGCGTCGCACAGCACCGGTGCGCCGCCGCGCAACGCGGCCCGGGCCGATTCGACCAGGTCCAGCGAGTAGGCGAGGTCGTCGACCAGGTCGACCATGCCGCACGAGTGGATCATGCGGACCGCGACCGGCTCCAGGTCCTCCGGCAGGATCGCGAGGTCGGCCTCCTCGCGGATCGTGGCGAACGAGTGGCGGTAGATCTCCGCCCCGTCGCGGATGTAGTCGATCACGCTGTTCCCTTCTGGTATCCCTCGCTGCCCGCGAGCACGTCGACGTGCGGCTCGTGCGGTCGCCCGCACCGCCGTTCGCATCCGGAGAAGTGCATCCGCACCCCGGCGGGAACGCGGGGCATCATCGCCCGCGCGTCGGCCCGCACGTCGGCCCGCGACTTCGCGCAGCCCGGCCGCCCGATGCACGCGCTGATCCCCAGTCCCGGCGCGGCCGGATCGGTCACCAGGCCCGGCGCGTCCAGGCCGCGGGGCACCACGACCGACCGCCACGGCGTCACCACGATCTCCCCCAGCGCCCGCAGGTCCGCGGCCGCGAGCTGCCCCAGCACCGGCGCGCCCACCACCCCGGCGAGCCCGTCGCCGCGGGTGAACGGCCCGATCGGCACACCCGGTGACGTGGGCAGACGCTCGCCGGACGGCAGGTCCAGCTCCCGCACCCGCCACGCGCTGCCCCGGACTTCCAGGAACCACAACGCCTTCCGCACGAGCGCGTCGACCGCCCCGGCGAACGGCACCCGCTCGCCGGTGTCCCGCCCGGCGAGCAACACCGCGCCGGTCGAGGAGTCCAGCGCCCGCCAGCACACGTCCGCGTCCTCGCCGGACACGTCGCCGCGGCCGTCGTCGAGGGCGAACAGGAACCGGCCCGGCAGGGCGGTCAGCTCGGGCCGCGCGCACACCGCCCGGTCCAGCTCGGCCACCACTTCCCGGACGTCGACCAGCCCGCCGGTGAGCCCGCTCAGCGGCGAGGCCAGGTAGTTGCGCACCCGCTCGTGCGCGGGCGCGGGCAGCAGCCCGGCGGCCGACAACCGCGCTACCAGCTCACCGGTGTCCCGCGACAGGCCCCGCAGCTGGATGTTGCCGCGCGAGGTCAGGTGCACCGACCCGTCACCGAGGTCCTCGGCGCAGGAGGCCAGCACCCGCGCCTGCTCCGCGCTCACCCGCCCGCCCGGCAACCGGATCCGGGCGAGGGCGCCGTCGGCGGCCTCGTGCGTGGCGAACACACCCGGGCACGCGTCGGGGCGGACACGTGCGGGAGGGGCCATGCGCTCACTGTAAACGGCGCCAGGAGCGCTAAGTATTACCTGGATCATATGTAGTAGGTCTGCTACATTCCATCGCACAGGCGTAGCACTGGGGAGAACACCTATGACAGCGATGAGCCAGGTCGCGACGCGACCACCGGAGCCGCCGGGCGACGAGCCCGCGCTCGACGTCCGCGACCTCCGCATGCGGTACGGCGCCAACGACGTGCTCAAGGGCGTGACCTTCCAGGCCGCCCAGGGCGAGGTGCTGGCGCTGCTCGGCCCGAACGGCGCGGGCAAGACGACCACCATCGAAATCCTGGAAGGCTTCCGGATGCGGTCGGCCGGCGAGGTGCGGGTGCTCGGCGTCGACCCGGCCCGGGGCACCGAGGCCTGGCGCGCGCGGCTGGGCATCGTGCTGCAGTCCTGGCGGGACCACGGCAAGTGGCGCGTACGGGAGCTGCTGGCCCACCTCGGCTCGTACTACGTCGACCACCGGCGGCCGTGGGACGTCGACGAGCTGGTCGAAACCGTCGGCCTCACCCCGCACGCGCACAAGCGGGTCAGCCGGCTCTCCGGCGGGCAGCGGCGGCGGCTGGACGTCGCGATCGGCATCGTGGGCCGCCCCGACCTGCTGTTCCTGGACGAGCCGACCGCCGGGTTCGACCCGGAGGCCCGCCGCGAGTTCCACGACCTGGTCCACCGGCTGGCCGACGAGTCGGACACCACGATCCTGCTCACCACCCACGACCTGGACGAGGCCGAGAAGCTCGCCGACCGGATCCTCATCCTGGCCGGCGGCACGATCATCGCGAACGGCTCGGCCGAGCAGCTCAGCCGCGAGATGTCCACCGACGCCGAGGTCCGCTGGACCCGCGACGGCCAGCGGTACGTGCACTCGACCACCGACGCGACGAAGTACGTGCGCGAGCTGTTCGCCCAGTACGCCGAGGAGATCGAGGACCTGGAGGTGCGCCGGGCGAGCCTGGAGGACACCTACATGGCGCTGCTGCGCAAGTTCGAAGGAGGCGCCCGGTGACGGCACTGAACGGCACCGCACTGCGGGTCGGGTTCCGGCGCGGCCTGATCGAGCTGCGGCAGAGCTTCACGACCGTCCAGGACCTGTGGGGGTACTTCTTCCCGACGGTGGTGTTCCTGGTGGTGATGACCCTGATGAAGGGCTCGGTCATCCCCGGCACCACGTTCTCCCGCGGCTCGATGACGCTGCCCAGCCTGATCGGCGCGAGCGTCGGGTTCAGCGGGCTGATCAACACGATGCAGCTGCTCACCGTCGAGCGCGAGGACGGCACCCTGCTGCGCGCCAAGGCCCTGCCGCACGGCATGACCGGGTATCTGGTCGGCAAGATCGTGATGGTCTCGGGGATGACGCTGACCGGCATCGCGCTGCTCATCGTGCCCGGCCTGATCATGTTCGACGGCCTGGAGATCGACGCCATGACCTGGGTGACCCTGGCCTGGGTGCTGGTGCTCGGCCTGGTCGCGACGCTGCCGATCGGGGCGGTGTTCGGTTCGCTGTTCGAGAACCCGCGGACGATGGGCGTGGTGATGCTGCCGGTGATGGCGCTGGTCGGCACGTCGGGCATCTTCTACCCGATCGGCGAGCTGCCCACCTGGGTGCAGGGCATCGCGCAGGTGTTCCCGCTGTACTGGCTGGGGCTGGGCATGCGGTCGGCGTTCCTGCCGGACACCATGGTGCTGGTGGAGATCGGGCAGTCGTGGCGGACCTGGGAGACGCTGGGCGTGCTCGGCGCGTGGGCGGTCGCGGGCCTGGTCCTGGCGCCGATCGTGCTGCGTAGGATGGCGCGGCGCGAGTCCGGGTCGACCGTGGCCGCACGGCGGGAGAAGGCACTACAGCGGATGCCGGGATGAGTGAGTCGATCTACAACCGCATCGCGATGCTGCGCGCCGAACGCGGCATCTCGCGGCGGCAGCTGGCCGAGGCGGTCGGGGTGCACTACCAGACGATCGGCTACCTCGAGCGCGGCGAGTACAGCCCGAGCCTGTACCTCGCGCTGCGCATCGCGGAGTACTTCGAGGTGCCCGTGGAGGTGATTTTCTCCACGCGGCCCTTCCCCCGTCTCGGCGAACGGACTGCTTGACTGCGGGCCCGCTCAACGGACAGTGTTGGGGGGACCTAGGAGGGAACCCGCGTGATCCTGCTGCTGTCCACTTCGGACACCGATCTGCTCAGCGCCCGCACCAGCGAGGCCGGGTACCGGCTGGCGAACCCGGCCCGGCTCGACCTCGCCGAGCTGCCCGGCTTGCTGGAGGGCGCCGACGTCGTCGTGGTCCGCATCCTGGGATCGGCGCGGACCTGGCAGGAGGGCCTGGACGCGGTCCGGGCCAGCGGCAAGCACGTGGTCGTGCTCGGCGGTGAGCAGACGCCGGACGCGGAGCTGATGGCGTTGTCCACCGTGCCGGCCGGCATCGCCACCGAGGCGCACGCCTACCTCGCGCAGGGCGGCCCGGCCAACCTCACCCAGCTGCACCGGTTCCTGTCCGACACGCTGCTGCTCACCGGCGACGGTTTCGAGCCGCCCGCCGAGCAGCCCGCGTGGGGTGTGCTCCAGCGCACACCGCGCCGCACCGACGGTCCGGTGGTGGCGATCCTCTACTACCGCGCGCACCACCTGTCCGGGAACACCCGGTTCGTCGAGGCGCTGGCCGAGGCGGTCGAGGACGCGGGCGGGCAGGCGCTGCCGATCTACTGCGCGTCGCTGCGCTCGCGCGAGCCGGAGATGATGGCCGAGCTGCGCAAGGCCGACGCGCTGCTGGTCACCGTGCTCGCCGCGGGCGGCACGCGGCCCTCGGAGGCCGGCGCCGGGGGTGACGACGAGGCGTGGGACGTCGCCGACCTGGCCGCGCTGGACGTGCCGACGTTGCAGGCCCTGTGCCTGACCAGCGACCGCGCGACCTGGGCGGACAACGACGACGGCCTGTCCCCGCTGGACGCCGGCAACCAGATGGCGGTGCCGGAGTTCGACGGCCGCCTGATCACCGTGCCGTTCTCGTTCAAGGAGATCGACGACGACGGCCTGCCGCACTACGTGCCGGACCCGGAGCGCGCCGCGCGGGTCGCGGGCATCGCGCTCGCGCACGCCCGCCTGCGGCACACCCCGCCGGAGCAGCGCAAGATCGTGCTGATGCTGTCGGCGTACCCGACGAAGCACTCCCGCGTCGGCAACGCGGTCGGCCTGGACACCCCCGCCTCGGCGATCGAGCTGCTGCGCCGCATGCGCGCGCAGGGCTACGACCTGGGCGACGAGCCGTTCCCCGGTGTGGAGCCGACCGGCACCGACCAGCCGGACGGCGACGCGCTCATCCACGCGCTGATCGCCGCGGGCGGCCAGGACCCGGAGTGGCTGACCGAGGAGCAGCTGTCCGGCAACCCGATCCGCGTCCCCGCCGCGCGCTACCGCGAGTGGTTCGCCGCGCTGCCCTCGGACCTGCGTGCGGACATCGAGGAGCACTGGGGCCCGCCGCCGGGCGACCTCTACGTCGACCGGTCGTCCAATCCGGACGGTGACATCGTGCTGGCCTCGCTGCGGGCAGGCAACGTGGTGCTGATGATCCAGCCGCCGCGCGGGTTCGGCGAGAACCCGGTGGCAATCTACCACAACCCGGACCTGCCGCCGAGCCACCACTACCTCGCCTGCTACCGCTGGATCGAGGAGGAGTTCGGCGCGCACGCGGTGGTCCACCTGGGCAAGCACGGGTCGCTGGAGTGGCTGCCGGGCAAGAACGCCGGGCTGTCGCCGTCCTGCGGCCCGGACGCGGTGCTGGGCAACCTGCCGCTGATCTACCCGTTCCTGATCAACGACCCGGGCGAGGGCGCGCAGGCGAAGCGGCGCGCGCACGCGACGATCGTGGACCACCTGATCCCGCCGATGGCGCGCGCGGAGAGCTACGGCGACCTGGCCCGGCTGGAGCAGCTGCTCGACGAGCACGCGAACATCGCGGCGATGGACCCGGCGAAGCTGCCCGCGATCCGGCAGCAGATCTGGACGCTGATCCAGGCCGCCAAGCTCGACCACGACCTGGGCATTTCGGAGCGCCCGCACGACGCCGAGTTCGACGACTTCCTGCTGCACATCGACGGCTGGCTGTGCGAGGTGAAGGACGCGCAGATCCGCGACGGCCTGCACGTCCTCGGCGCCGCGCCGGCCGGTGAGGCACGGGTCAACCTGGTGCTGGCGATGCTGCGGGCGCAGCAGATGTGGGGCGGCAAGGCCGGTGCGGTGCCGGGCCTGCGGTCGGTGCTCGGTCTGCGGGAAGGCGCGCCGACGTCCGAAGTGGACGCCATCGAGGCGTCGGCCCGGGCCCTGGTCGAGGCGATGGAGAAGCGGGACTGGTCGCCGGACGCGGTCGCGGAGGTGGCTTCCGATCCGGAGGTCGCGCGGGTGCTGACGTTCGCGGCCACCGAGATCGTGCCCCGGCTGGCCGGCACGTCCGGCGAGATCGACGCGGTGCTGCACGCGCTGGACGGCGGGTACATCGCGGCCGGACCGAGCGGGTCGCCGCTGCGCGGGCTGGTCAACGTGCTGCCGACCGGCCGCAACTTCTACACCGTGGACCCGAAGGCGATCCCGAGCCGGCTGGCGTGGGAGACCGGGCAGGCGCTGGCGGAGTCGCTGCTGCGGCGGTACCGCGAGGACACCGGTGAGTGGCCGAAGTCGGTCGGCCTGTCGGTGTGGGGCACCTCCGCGATGCGGACCTCCGGTGACGACGCGGCGGAGGTGCTGGCGCTGCTGGGTGTGCAGCCGGTGTGGGACGACGCGTCGCGCCGGGTGACCGGGCTGGAGCCGATCCCGCTCGCCGAGCTGGGCCGTCCGCGCATCGACGTGACCGTGCGGATCAGCGGGTTCTTCCGGGACGCGTTCCCGCACGTGGTGGACTTGCTCGACGACGCGGTGCGGCTGGCGGCGTCGCTGGACGAGCCCGCGTCGGACAACTTCGTGCGCGCGCACGTGCAGGCCGATCTGGAGGCGCACGGCGACGAGCGGCGGGCGACGACGCGGATCTTCGGCTCGAAGCCCGGCGCGTACGGGGCGGGGATCCTGCCGCTGCTCGATTCGGGCAACTGGCGCGACGACGCCGACCTGGCCGAGGTCTACGCGACGTGGGGCGGGTACGCCTACGGGCGGGACCTGGACGGCGTCGAGGCCCGGCCGGCGATGGAGAGCGCGTACCGGCGCATCGAGGTCGCGGCGAAGAACACCGACACGCGTGAGCACGACATCGCCGACTCGGACGACTACTTCCAGTACCACGGCGGGATGATCGCGTTCACCCGGGCGTTGACCGGCCAGGCGCCGGCGTCCTACGTGGGCGATTCGACGAGCCCGGACGCGGTGCGGACGCGGTCGCTGTCGGAGGAGACGGCCCGCGTGTTCCGCGCCAGGGTGGTCAACCCGCGCTGGATCGCGGCGATGCGCAAGCACGGCTACAAGGGCGCCTTCGAGCTGGCGGCCACTGTGGACTACCTGTTCGGCTTCGACGCCACCGCCGGGGTCGTGCAGGACTGGATGTACGAGAAGCTGTCCCAGTCGTACGTCCTCGACCGGCAGAACCAGGAGTTCCTCGCGAAGGCCAACCCGTGGGCGTTGCGCGGCATCATCGAGCGGCTGACCGAGGCCGCCGACCGCGGCCTGTGGGCGGAGCCGGATCCGGAGCTGCTGGGGCAGTTGCGCGAGGTGTACCTGCGGACCGAGGGTGAGCTGGAGGACGAGTGACCGGGGTGGACCTGAACGCGGATCTCGGCGAGGGATTCGGGGTCTGGCGCCTCACGGAGGACGACGCGCTGCTGGAGATCGTCTCCAGCGCCAACGTGGCGTGCGGTTTCCACGCGGGTGACCCGAGCGTGCTGCGGCGCGTGACGGCGGCGGCCGCGGAGCGGGGTGTCGCGGTCGGTGCGCAGGTGGCGTACCGGGACCTGGCCGGCTTCGGGCGGCGGTTCCTGGACGTGACGCCGGCCGAGCTGACCGACGACGTGCTGTACCAGATCGGCGCGCTGGACGCGTTCGCCCGGGTGGCGGGGACGCGGGTGGCGTACGTGAAGCCGCACGGCGCGCTGTACAACGCGATCGTGCACCACGCGGAGCAGGCCGCGGCGGTGGTGGAGGCGGTGCGGTTGTTCGACCCGTCGTTGCCGGTGCTGGGGTTGCCGGGTTCGGAGTTCCTGCGCCAGGCGGAGGCGGCCGGGTTGCGCCCGGTGCGTGAGGCGTTCGCCGACCGGGCCTACACGCCGGCCGGAACGCTGGTCTCGCGGCGAGAGCCGGGCGCGGTGATCCACGACCCCGACGAGGTGGTCCGGCGATGCGTCCGCATGGCAACGGAGGGCGTGATCATCGCGGTGGACGGCAGCGAGGTGAAGGTGCAGCCAGAGTCGATCTGCCTGCACGGAGACACCCCAGGCGCCGTGGAGATCGGCCGCCAGGTACGAGCAGCACTGGTGGAGAGCGGCGCCGAAGTTCGGCCGTTCGCATAACACGACCACACACCGCCACCCGGTAACGCAAAGCAACAACCCCCGAACCACTCCCCTCCCGCACCCGATCCCCAGCCCAAATCAATGAAAGATCGGGTCCGGGAGGGGCAGATCCGGGCGTAGCGAAGCGAAGCCGGCGCAGTGGATACCCGCGTAGCGGCTACGGAAACCCCACTTCACCAAGCCAAAGGCAAGTGCGTCACCCCGTTGATGAAGTTCGACGTCAACCGCCGCACCTCACCCTCCACTCGCACCTCGGGCAGCATCCTCACGAACTCCCGGAAGAACACCCGCATCTGCAACCGCCCGAAATGCGCCCCCAGGCACAAATGCGGCCCCTGCCCGAACGCCAGATGATCATTGGGCGTCCGCGCGACATCGAACCGATACGGATCCGGAAACTGCCGCTCGTCGAAATGGGCCGAAGCGAAGTACACCACAACCTTGTCCCCCGCAGCGATCCGCTGCCCACCCAGCTCGGTATCCACCGCAGCCGTCCGGCGGAAGGTCAGCACCGGCGGGTGCCACCGCAGCATCTCCTCCACCGCTGAGGGCACCAGCGACGGATCCGCCCGCAGCCGCCGGTACTCGCCCGGGTGCTGCACCAACGCCAGCACCCCGCCCGGCAACGCGCTGCGCACGGTGTCGTTCCCGGCGATCACCATGAGGAAGAAGAACATCCGCAGCTCGGCGTCGTCCAGCGAGCGTCCGTCCACAGTGGCCTGGACGAGCGCGGTCATCAGGTCGTCGGCCGGGTCGCGCCGCTTGGCCTCCGCCAGCTCCTGCGCGTAGCCGAACATGTCGGCGAGCATCGCCGGTGACCGCGGATTGATCGGTTTCCCGTCGGGGCCCCGCACGATCTCGGCGTGCTCCGGGTCCTGGTAGCCGATGACGCGGTTGGTCCACTTCAGCAGCAGGCCGCGGTCCTGCGGTGGCACCCCGATCAGATCGGCGAGGTTGAGCAGCGGGAAATCGTCGGTGACCTCGACCGGCAGATCGCACCGGCCGCGCGGCACCACCGCCCCGATCAGCGCCCGCGCCCGCTCGGCGATCTGGTCGGCCGAGCGTTCCAGCCGCCGCCGGGTGAACACCGCGGACACGATGCGGCGCAACCGGTTGTGCTCCGGCGGGTCCATGTTCAGGATCATGCGCCGGATGAAGGTGAGGTCGTCGGGCTCGGGGTCGCGGATCTGCGTCGCGCCGAGCCACGACGAGAACACCTCCGGCGTGCGCAGCACGTGCTTCACGTCGGCGTACCGGGTCACCGCCCAGTAGCCGGGTCCGGACGGCCAGCCGAGCACCTCGTGTTCGTCCTGCCACGCGACCGGTTCGGTGTCGCGCAGGCGGCGCAGGTCGTCGTGCGGCACGCCGCGGGCGAACACCCTCGGGTCGAAGACGTCCACATCGGACATCAGTGCTCGTCCAGGAACACTTCGATCATGTTGGCCACGGTCACCGGCACCTCGTCGGCCGCGTAGTGCCCGGCGTCCGGCAGGACCTCCAGCTCGAGCTTCGGGTACCACTGCCCGAAGGTCGCGAGCATGACGTCCTCGCTGAGCGCGGGATCGTGCTCGCCGACGACGACCTTGATCGGCACCTCGTTGCCCGCGATCCGGTCCGAGAAATCGGTCTTCGCCCACGCCTCCAGGTACTCGGCGAACGCGGTCCGGTCGGAGTTCTCCAGCGAATGCCGGACCATGCCGTCGAGCCACGAGCCGGGATGGCGGCCGCCGGTGGTGAAGTCGATGATCGCGCGGCGGCTGGCCGGATCGTCGGCGGCGCTGCTGAACAGGCGCCAGGTGTCCTCGTCCATCGGCACGCCGCTGGCCGGGACCGGGGAGATCCCGAACAGCGACCGGACGCGGCCGGGTGCCTCGGCGAGGACGTACTGCATGACGCTGCCGCCCATCGAGTGGCCGACGAGGGAGAACCGGTCGTGGCCGAGTTCGTCGGCGAGCAGCAGCACGTCACCGGCCGCCTCGGCGACGGTGTGCGCGCCCGCCTCGTCCTTGCGCGTGCCGTAGCCGCGGTAGTCGGGGAAGAGGTAGGTGAACCGCTCGGCGTCGAGGTGCGGGGTGAGTTCCTGCCACGCCTTCGACGACCCGAACCAGCCGTGCAGCACGAACACGACGTGCTCACCGGTGCCGACCCGCTCCATGTGCGCCTCCCAGTCCTCGCTGACCCGTTGCAGTGGCGAGCTTGGCACACTCGCGGCGCGTTGGCACGACGCGCAGAATGATCTTGTGGACTCCCTGCTCACCCGGCTGCCCGCGTGGCTGACGACGGTGCCCTACGACGGCTCCCGCATCCCCGGTTCCGCCGGTGACCCGGCCTCGGGCGCGAACTGCCAGGTCTACGCCTACGCAGTGCTCCGGCACTTCGGCCGGGCGGCGCCGGACCTGCGCTCCCGCGAGCTGTGGCACGACACGGCCTGGACGTCACGGGTGAGCGAGCCGGAGCCGCTGGACCTGGCGTTGTTCAACCGCACCGCCGACCCGTTCGGCGCGCACGTGGGCATCTGGACGGACGACGACCGGGTGCTGCACCTGTGCGCGGAGATCGGCAGCCCCGCGGTGTGGACGCCGGCACAGTTCGCGACACGCGAGCACTACCGCACGCTGATCGGCTTCAAACGCTGCCACCGAGCGTGACCTTGGTTTCCGTCGCCGGCGAAGCCGCAGTACGCGATTGGCCGGCCGCGGGCAGCGCCGAGGCACCCGCCACGACGAGGACCACGCCGCACAGGGCACCGGCCAGTGACACCGAAGCGAACAGCGCGCTCACCTCAGCGTTGTTGCTGAGCGCGATGTGCGTGGGCCCGGAGGTGACCACGACGCCGGTGCCGGCCCAGGCCACCGCGGCCCGCGGCAGCACGCGTCCCGCGCCCCAGCGCCGCACCAGGCTCAGCACCGCGACGGCGCCCGCGGCGACCAGCAGCCCTTCCGCGAACAGGAAGGACCGCTGCCCCGCGGTGTCGAAACCGGCCGGCCCGCCCCAGCGCCCCCCGGACACCGACCACACGATCAGCATCACCGCGTACCCGAGGACGACCACCGCGGCCGGCGTCGCCAGCGCACCGGCCCGGCCGGCGACATCCCGCAACCGCACCGCCCGGGCCCGGAACACCGCCGGCCACCGGTCCCGCGCGTAGCCGGCGAAGGCGGCCAGCAGCCCGGCGGCCTGCGCGACGAACCCGCCGTACACCACGGCGTACACCCAGCCCTGCAGACCGTTGTCCGCCGGCGACGGGGAACCGCCCAGGACCGCCTGCACCACCAGCCCGACCGGAAGGCCGAGCGCGATCGGCGCCAGCAGCCCCGTCGCCGCCCAGATCGGCCCCAGCACCACCACCCGCGGCAACCCGCGCCCCCACCGGTAGGTCAGCGCGAGCACGAGCGCGATGGCCGCCAGCTCCATGAGCCCGGTGATCACGTCACCCACCAGGTGCCGCGTGTCCAGCAGTTCCGCGGCGCCGGCGGCGGTGGCGGCACCGGCGCTGCTCCCGGACAGCCACATCACCTTCAGCGCGAGGTACGGCACGCAGGCCGCGATCGTCGCGTAGCAGATCCCCAGCCGGACCGGTCCCGGCCCGCTCCGCCGCACATCGGCGGCTCCCATCGATACCATGACCGGAACGTAACCGGGCGAACCTGAGATCGCGCTGAGCCGGGCCCGGAACGCGCTCAGGAGCACTCTTCCGCGTGGTTCTGCCACCGCATCGCCGCGTGCAGGGCCTCGATCAGCCGCTCGTCGTCGGGCACGCTCGGCTCGCCGCCCAGCGGGATCCAGCGCTCGCACACCTTGCGATCGTCCTCGTACCCGGTCAGCAGCATCCCCGGGTACGACAACGTCACCGGCTCGCCGTCCGGCCCGTCCACGTCGACCCGCCGGAGGTGCATCGCCACCCGCACCTGCCGCTTCCCGCCCATCCGCACCTGCCCGACTCGACCCCGGTACCCCGAGGTCGCGGCCGGGCTCGCGTTGGTTACCGCGCCGATCCTCCCGATTCGGCAACGGCGGGCCCCCCTTGCGTGTCCCGCCGGGGACGGCGCAGGCAGAATTGGCCCCCGCAACCGCGAGCAGGGAGTGATCAGCATCGTGACAGTGGCCGTGCAGTCGATCGAGCAGAAGATCGCCGAGGAGCTCGGCGTCCGCGAAGGGCAGGTCAAGGCCGCCGTGGACCTGCTCGACGGCGGGGCGACCGTGCCGTTCATCGCGCGGTACCGCAAGGAGGTGACCGGCGCCCTCGACGACGCCCAGCTGCGCACGCTCGAAGACCGGCTGCGTTACCTGCGGGAGCTCGACGAGCGCCGGACCGCGATCCTCGAATCGATCGGCAGCCAGGGCAAGCTCACCGAGGAGCTGGCCGAGGCGATCCGCGCCGCGGACACCAAGGCCCGGCTGGAGGACATCTACCTCCCCTACAAGCCCAAGCGCCGCACCAAGGCCCAGATCGCCCGCGAGGCCGGCCTGGAACCGCTGGCCGACGGCCTGCTGAACGACCCGAACACCGACCCGCAAGCCGCCGCGGCCGTGTTCGTCGATCCCGAGAAGGGCGTGGCGGACGCCCAGGCCGCCCTCGACGGTGCCCGCGCGATCCTGGTCGAGCGCTTCGGTGAGGACGCCGACCTGATCGGCGAGCTGCGGGAGAAGATGTGGACGCAAGGCTACTTCTCCTCGAAGGTCCGCCAGGGCAAGGAAACCGAGGGCGCGAAGTTCGCCGACTACTTCGACTTCGCCGAGCCGTTCACCAAGATGCCCTCGCACCGCGTGCTGGCGATGCTGCGCGGCGAGAAGGAAGACGTCCTCGACCTCACCGTCGAGCCCGAAGAGCCTTCCGATGAGCCGAAGGTCGGTCCCTCGGACTACGAGCGCCGCATCGCGCAGCGGTTCGGCATCACGAACGAGGGCCGCCCGGCCGACAAGTGGCTGCAGGACACGGTGCGCTGGGCCTGGCGCACGAAGATCCTCCTGCACCTGGGCATCGACCTGCGGATGCGGTTGCGGCAGAAGGCCGAGGAGGACGCGGTGAACGTGTTCGCCGCGAACCTGCGTGACCTGCTGCTGGCCGCGCCCGCCGGCACCCGCGCCACGATGGGACTGGACCCGGGCTTCCGCACCGGGGTGAAGGTCGCCGTCGTGGACGCCACCGGCAAGGTCGTCAACACCCACACGATCTACCCGCACCAGCCGCAGAACCGCTGGGACTCCTCCATCGACGAGCTGGCGAAGCTGTGCGCCGCCCACTCGGTGGACCTGATCGCGATCGGCAACGGCACCGCGTCCCGGGAGACCGACCGGCTGGCGATCGAGCTGATCAAGCGGCACCCCGAGCTGAAGCTGACCAAGGCCGTCGTGTCCGAGGCGGGCGCGTCGGTGTACTCGGCGTCGGCGTTCGCCTCGCAGGAGCTGCCGGACCTGGACGTCTCGCTGCGTGGCGCGGTGTCGATCGCGCGGCGCCTGCAGGACCCGCTGGCCGAGCTGGTGAAGATCGACCCCAAGTCCATCGGGGTCGGGCAGTACCAGCACGACGTGTCCGAGGTGGCGCTGTCCCGGTCGCTGGACGCGGTGGTCGAGGACTGCGTGAACGCGGTCGGCGTGGACGTCAACACCGCCTCCACCCCGCTGCTGACCAGGGTCTCCGGCATCACCGCCGGCCTGGCCGAGAACATCGTCAACCACCGCGACACGCACGGCCCGTTCCGGTCGCGCTCGGCGCTGAAGGAGGTCCCGCGGCTGGGCCCGAAGGCGTTCGAGCAGTGCGCCGGCTTCCTGCGGATCCGCGGCGGCGACGACCCGCTGGACTCCTCCAGCGTGCACCCCGAGGCCTACCCGGTGGTGCGGCGGATCCTGTCCAAGACCGGCACCGAGCTGCGGGAGCTGATCGGCAACGAGCGGGTGCTGCGCAAGCTGCGCCCGGAGGACTTCGTCGACGAGACCTTCGGCCTGCCGACGGTCACCGACATCCTCGCCGAGCTGGAGAAACCCGGCCGCGACCCGCGCCCGGCGTTCAAGACCGCGACCTTCGCCGAGGGCGTGGAGAAGATCGGTGACCTCAAGCCGGGCATGCGGCTGGAGGGCGTGGTCACCAACGTGGCCGCGTTCGGCGCGTTCGTCGACATCGGCGTGCACCAGGACGGCCTGGTCCACGTGTCGGCGATGTCGAAGAACTTCGTCAAGGACCCGCGTGAGGTGGTCAAGCCGGGCGACATCGTCAAGGTGAAGGTGCTTGAGGTGGACATCGCCCGCAAGCGGATTTCGCTGACCCTGCGCCTGGACGACGAGGTCGGCGGCGGCCGCGCCAAACCCGCTGGTGGCGGCGGTGGCGAGCGCCGCGGCGGGCAGCCGCGCAAGGGCGGTCAGCCCAAGCGCCGCGAGCCGTCCGGCGGTGGTGGCGCGCTGGCCGATGCCCTCCGAAAGGCTGGCTACGGTCGCTAAACCGCCGTTCGGGGTCCATCATCGAAGGGTGCGGTGGGCCGATTCCCTGGCAGATCGATCCGCGCGGCGGTGGCTGCGCGGAATCGCCGGGCGGCTCGACTCCGGCTGGCGGGCGCTGGCCGGAGACCCTTCGTTGTGGCGGACGTTCGACCGCCACCTGGCCGCGGTCGACGACGCGGTGCGCTGCGAGGCGGACATGGTCTCCCGCCAGGAGCCGGTGTCGCGGCTCGTCCTGCTGGCCGGTCACGCCCACGACGTGTGGACCGAGGCCGAGGAGCTGGACTGGCGCCCACCGGCGGCCCCCGGCGGCTGGACCGAGCGGGAGTGGACGGGGTTGCGCCTGCTCGCCTGTCTCCGCCTGGCGGCCGACGAGCCACGCGGCCCGAAGCTGCCCGCCGACGCGGAGTTCGCCCGCACCCGGCCGGTCGAAACCGGTGAACAAGTGAACAATCGGCGCGAATACTTTCGCTGAATTTCGGGCGAAAGCCGCCGAACGGTACTGGTGAATCGTTGACGGGTTTGCCTACGATCGGATTTCCTTTTTTCCGGTCGGGGGCGATGCCGTTGGTGTTCTTCCGCATCCTGGGGCCGCTCGAAGTGGCGGTGGGGGCTCGTCCCGCGCCGCTCGGCGGTCCGAAACCGCGCCTGCTGCTGGCCGCGCTCCTGCTCCAGCCCGGCGTCGTGGTGTCCGCCGACGCGCTGACCGACGTGCTGTGGCCGGGGCGCGCGCCGCGGTCGGCGGCCGCGAACCTGCGCACCTACGTGCACGGCCTGCGGCGGGTGCTGGGCGACCGGATCGAGGGCCGCGCGGGCGGTTACCTGCTGCACGCCGGGCCGGACGAGCTGGACGCGACGGTGGCCGAGCGGCTCGTGGCGCGGGCGCACGCCGAGCGGGCGCCCGCGCTGCTCGACCGGGCCGCGGCGCTGTGGCGCGGTGCGGTGCTGGAGGACCTGCCGCACCACCACACGTGGTCGTCGGCCGTCGCGCGGCTGAGCGAGCTGCGGTTGTCGGTGCAGGAGGAACGTCTGCGGTTCCACGTGGCGGCCGGGCGGCACGCGGACGCCATCGTCGAGCTGCGTGGCCTGCTGGCCGAGCAGCCGCTGCGCGAGGAGCTGTGGCGGCTGCTCGTCGTCGCGCTCGGTGCGAGCGGGCGGCAGGGCGAGGCGCTGGCCGCCTACGCCGAGGCCGAGCGCGTGCTGCGGGCGGTGCTGGCCACCGAGCCGGGTCTGGGGTTGCGGCAGGCGGTGGCCGGCTTGGACGCTCCGGTGCCGGTGTGCCAGCTGCCGCTGGACCTGCCCGACTTCACCGGCCGGGAGAGCCGGCTCGCGGAACTGACCGGCCTGCTCGACGGCGAGCGTCCGGCGGTCGTGGTGTTGTCCGGCCCGCCCGGCGCGGGGAAGTCGGCGCTGGCCGTGCACGCCGCCCACGCCGCGCGCGGCCGTTACCCGGACGGCCAGCTGTACGTGGACCTGCGTGGCACGTCCGAGTCGCCGCGGCGGCCGCTGGACGTGCTGGCCGAGCTGCTGCACGCGCTCGGCGTGCCCGACACCGGAATTCCGCGCGGGCTCGGCGAACGGTCGGCGCTGCTGCGGTCGCGGCTGGCCGGGCGTCGGGTGTGCGTGGTGCTCGACGACGCGGGCAGCGCCGGGCAGGTGCGGCCGCTGCTGCCCGGCGCGGGTGCGTGCGCGGTGCTGGTGACCAGCCGGGGGCGGCTGCCCGATCTGACCGTCGCGCGGCACGTCGACGTCGGGGTGCTGACCGGCGCGGAGGCCACGGAGCTGCTGGCCCGGATCGCCGGGGCCGGCCGGGTGGCGGCCGAACCCGAGGCGGCGGCCGCGATCGTCGAGGCGTGCGGACGGCTGCCGCTGGCGATTCGCATTGCCGGGGCACGGCTTTCGCACCGGCGCGAGTGGACACTTCGCACGCTCGCCGTCCGGTTGGCCGACGAGCGGCGGCGCCTGGACGAGCTGCGCGTCGGCGATCTCGCGGTGCGGGCGAGCCTCGCGTTGAGCTACGACCAGCTGCCGGGCAGCTGCGCGCGGGCGTTCCGGGCGCTCGGCGCGTTCGGGCCGTTCCCCGGCTGGGTGGTCGGGGCGCTGCTCGGCCGGGAGCACGCGGACGACGTGCTGGAGGTGTTGGTCGACGCGCACCTGGTGGACCTGGTGGGCGAGCCGCCCCGGTACCGGCTGCACGACCTGGTGCGCTGCTACGCGCGGGAACTCGGTGAGCCGGACTCCGATGCCGTCCGCCGCGTCGTCGAGGGGTACCTCTCGCTCGCCACCGAGGCGGCGGAACGGATGCCGGTGCGCTTCTTCGGCGCCGCACCGGAGCCGAGGCCGGCGGACCTGTGGTGTCCGGGCCGGGTCGAGGATCCGGTGGCGTGGTTCGCGGGCGAGCGACCGGTCCCCCTCGTCGAGCTGGCGGTGGACCACGGCTTCGACGCGCTGGCGTGGCGGCTGGCCACGGCGTTCACCCCGTACTTCGACCTGCGCGGGCACCACGAGGACTGGCGCCGCACGCACGAGCTGGCGCTGGGCGCGGCCGAGCGCGCGGGCGATCCACGTGGGCGGGCGGTGGTGCTGCGCAACCTCGGGCAGCTGGAGGTCTACCAGGACGACTACACCGCCGCGCGTGCGGCGTTCGAGCGGTCGCTGGCGTTGTTCCGGGGCATCGGCGACGACCAGGGCGCGGCGGTCGCGCTGGCCGGGCTGAGCACGATCCGGCGCGTCTCGGGCAAGCACGAGATGGCGCTGCGGCACTGCCACGACGCGCTGGAGTTGTTCACCCGCAGCGGCGACCGGCACGGCGAGGCCGTGGTGCGGATCGCGATCGGGTCCGTGTGGCTGGCGCGCGGCTGTCACGCGACCGCCGAGCGCTGGTTCACCGACGCGCGTGAGGCGTGCGTCGAGATCGGCGACCGGCACCGCGAGGCGCACGCGCGGCACCGGATGGCGTTGCTGCACCAGCAGCGCGGCAACCTCGGGCGGGCCCGCGAGGAACTGGACCGGGCCATCGCGATCTTCGGCGAGCTGGGCGACGACCACTGCGTCGGCTACGCGCACCAGAGCCTCGGCGAGCTGTGCCTGCGCAGCGGCGACCTCGCGCACGCGAAGCTCCTGCTGGTGAACTCGCTGTCGGTGCACCGGCGCGACGGCGACCGGCGGTCGGAGGCCGAAGCCGGGCAGCTGCTGGGCGAGGTGCACGAACGGCTCGGGCAGGTCCGCGAGGCCCGCGGCCTGTTCCGGCGATCACTGGAGATCTGGTCGGAGCTGGGCGCCGAAGAAGCGGCGGCCGCGCTGCGGGAACGGTTGAGTCACCACCCATTGACCATGATCGCCGTCGGGTCCATCCTGGTGCCCTCCGAGAGAGCCGGGAGGGAGCCATGAGCACCTTCGTCGTGGTCGGCGGCAACGGACGGACCGGACGCCGGGTCGGGGAACGGCTCGCCGGTGGCGGTCACCGGGTGGTGGTGGCGAGCCGGAGTTCGGAGCCGCCGCTGGACCTGACGACGAAACCCGATCCGGCGATCTTCGCCGGCTCCGAGGGGGTCGTCATCGTGGCGGAACCGCCGAAGGAGCCGGACGCGGCGGAGGCGGCGATGCACGGGGGTGTCGCGGCGATCGCGGAGATCGCGGCGCGCGAGGACATCCCGGTGGTGCTGGTGTCCCAGATCTACCTCACGCGGCCGGCCGAGCACCCGGAGATGAGCGCCCGCATCGAAGCCCGCGCGCGGGGCGAGCAGGCGCTGCGCGAGAGCGGCGCGCAGTACACGATCATCCGGCCGAGCTGGCTGCACGACCTGCCGGCCGGCGGGGTGCGCATCGAGCAGGGCGACACCGGCGAGGGCCGGGTCAGCCGGGAGGCGGTGGCCGACGCCGTGGTCGCGGCGCTGTTCGACCCGGCGGCGTCGGGCAAGACGTTCGAGCTGCACGACGACGAGGACTCGCCCCGTCCGGACTGGCCGTCGGTGTTCGCCGCGCTGCACCCCGATCAGTGACGCGCCTCCGGTAGCGGGTCCAGCACCTGCTTGCTGTGGTGCTGGTAGATGATCGACGTCCGGAAGGTGACCATCTCCCGGCGGCTGGTGAACCGTTCGAGCAGGAACGCGTGCAGGTGGTCGATGTCCTGCGCGGTGACGTGCACGAGGAAGTCGTCGCTGCCCGCGATCGTGAAGACCGAGATGACCTCGGGCAGCTGCGCCAGCGAGCGTTCGAACGCGTCCACCACGTCACGCGTCAGCGGCCGGATCTGCGCCGCGACGATCGCCTGCACGCCGCGGTTGAGGGCGTTGTAGTCGATGTCGGCGTGGTAGCCGCGGATCACGCCGCGCTTGCGCAGCAGGCGGATCCGTTCCAGGCAGGTCGACGGTGCGATGCCGACCTTGCGGGCGATGTCCCGGTTCGACTGCCGCGCATCCTCCTGCAGAAGCCGCACGATCGCCGAATCAAGTTCGTCCATGTTCGCAGCTCCGATGTTCGTGCCGAATATCGTTCGGCGGCGACGCTTCGTCGTTGTGCATCAGCCTAGCTTTCCCGGCATGGAGCATGAAGAGGTGAAGGTCCGCCGCGGTCCCCGCTCGCGGCTGCCGATCGTCGTCGCGATCCACTCCCGCGCCCTCGGCCCCGCGGCCGGCGGCATCCGGCTGCGCCGCTACCCGGACTGGCGGGACGGCCTGGCCGACGCGCTGCGCCTGTCCGAGGCGATGACCGCCAAGAACGCGGCCGCCGGGCTGGACTTCGGCGGTGGGAAGAGCGTGATCACGCTGGGGCCCGGTGTGGAGCTGACGCCGTCGCTGCGGGAGGCGGCGCTGCTCGACGTGGGCGAGCTGATCGAGTCGTTCGGGGGAACGTACTTCGGTGGTCCGGACGTCGGGACGGGGCCGGACGACATGGTGGTGGTGCGGCGCTCGACGTCGCGGGTGTTCTGCCTGCCCGTGGAGCACGGTGGGACGGCTCGTCGAGCATCCCGACGGCGCTGGGGGTGTTCGCCGCGGTGCGGGCGGGGGCGCGGCACGTGTTCGGGAGTCCGGAGCTGAGCGGTCGCACGGTGGTGATCAGCGGGCTGGGCTCGGTGGGGGAGCTGGTGGCGCGGCACGTGGCAGCGGCGGGGGCGCGCGTGGTGGTGTCCGATGTGGACCCCGCGAAGCGCGATTCGGCGTACGAGTGGGTGGATCCGGAGAAGGCGCTGCGGACGCCGGCGGACATCCTGGTGCCGGCCGCGGTGGGTGGTGTGCTGTCGCCGGAGCTGGTGCCCGAGCTGGCGGCGCCGCTGATCGTCGGGCCGGCGAACAACCAGCTCACGGCGGATCCGGTGGCGGACGAGCTGGCCGCGCGGGGGATCGTGTGGGTGCCGGACTTCATCGCCAGCGCGGGCGGCGCGGTCTACACGCTGCTGCGCGAGGTGGAAGGACTGGACGAGGCGGCGGCGAACGCCCGAGTGGAGTCGATCGGCGCGACGGTGTCCGCGGTGCTGGACACCGCGCGGGACAAGAGAACGACACCATTGCGGGAAGCCCGCCAACGGGTCGAGACCCGGTTGACGGGGCGATGAGGGGTGGCTGGCGCAGCTTCCCAGTGCCCACCCGCCCAACGTCACCTTCAACGGTCAGCGCAACTTCTGGTCGTAAGCCTCACGGGCGTCCAGCATTTCCTCCCAGTGCTCACCCGCCCAGGCACACACCACCTTCATCGGTTCCAGCATGCTGCGCCCCAGTGGCGTGAGCTCGTACTCGACGCGGGGTGGCGTGCCGGGCTGGCTGGTGCGGCGGACGAGGCCGTGGCGTTCGAGCCCGCGCAGCGACTTGGTGAGGGCCTTGGGCGTGACGCGGCGCAGCGGCACGCGGAGTTCCGAGAAGCGCCGGGGGCCGTCCTCGAGGCAGGCGATCACCAGTGGCACCCACTTGTCGCCGAAGCGGATCGGCGCCAGGTCCGAGGGGCAGAGTTCGTCGAACATGTCCGGCGGCAGGGGTTCGCGCATGCTGCCACGGTAGCCGGTATCCGGGTGGAAACCGGGGTGCTGGCTACGGTCGCGGTATGAGCAGAATCGTGGTTTTCGGCGCCGGCGGGCGCGCGGGACGGCAGGTGGTCGCGGAGGCCGCGCGGCGCGGTCACGAGGTGACGGCGGTGGTCCGTGACCCCGGGAAGCACCAGGCGCCGGAGGGAGTCGACCTGGTGGCTGGTGACGTGACCGATGTGTCCTCGGTGGCGGCGCTGGTGAAGGACCAGGACGCGGTGATCTCGACGGCCGCGGTGTACGGGGAGGGCACCGATCCGCACGGTTTCTTCACGTCCTCGGCCCGCGCGCTGGTCGAGTCGGGGCCGGCGCGCCTGATCGTCGTCGGCCTGTCCGTCCTGGCGCCCGATGCGACGGGCCAGCGGCCGGTGGACGCCCCCGGTTCCCCACCCGAGTTCCGCCCGTTCTGCGAAGCACACGCGGCGGGGCTGGAGGTACTGCGCGAAAGCCCCGTGGACTGGCTGTACGTGAGCCCGGCGGGCGATTTCGATCACGAGGGCCCCCGCACGGGCGGCTACCGGGTGGCAGCGGCCGCCGACCTCGCCGACCGTGTCTCGTATGCGGACTTCGCCATAGCCCTGACCGACGAGGCAACGAAGCCGGCGCACCGACGGCAACACCTGCTGGTGACCACCAGCTGACCGAACCCGTCCGCCGGGTGGCGCTGACCCGGATCGTCGTCGGGTGTCCCTGACCGGATCACCGGGCCAGGCACACCCGGCGGCGCGGTCTCTCTCCGGCCATCGGCCGGGCCACGACCACCCGAGGGCGAGGTCACCCGCACCACCACCGGCCGACGGCGAGGTCACTCCCGCCCACGCCGCGTCCGGCCAGCACCACCGGATCGACGTTCTCACTCCCACCACCGGCCAGCACCACCGGAGGGCGAAGTCACTCCCACCACCGGCCAGCACCACCGGAGGGCGAAGTCACTCCCACCACCGGCCAGCACCACCGGAGGGCGAAGTCACTCCCACCACCGGCCAGCACCACCGGAGGGCGAAGTCACTCCCACCACCGGCCAGCACCACCGGAGGGCGAAGTCACCTCCACCACCGGCCCGGCCACCACCAGATCGACGAGATCCCCACCCACGCGACCTGCGGCCAGCACCACCGGATCGACTGGGTTACTCGCCCACGACACCCGCCCCGTCACCCCCACTCGACCGGCGCGCCAAACCGGCAGCACCCACCGCCAGCGATACCCCGCCCGGCACCACCCTCGCGGCCCTCCACAACTCGTCCCAGCGAAACCCCGCGCGGCGCCACCCTCGCGGCCCTCCACAACTCGTCCCAGCGAAACCCCGCGCGGCACCACCCGCCGGCCAGCATCTCCCGGCCGCCGACACCTCCCCGCGCGGCACCAACGGAGACATCTGCCGGTCAGCCGCGCTTGATCGCCCAGACCACGGCACATCTACCGATCGATGTGTTTGCTGCTCATCGCCTCTTGACCTCAAGTAATGTAGAGGTTTCATCCTAGGGCGCATGGAACCTCTTGATGTTGCGGTGATCATCGGAAGCACCCGGGACGGCCGGTTCGGCCCGGTGGTGGCGAAGTGGTTCGCCGAGCAGGCGGCCGCCCATGGCGAGTTCCGGGTCGACGTGATCGACCTGGCCGACGCCAACCTCCCGGCCGCTCTGTCCGGCCGGCCGACCCCCGAGGTGGCGGCGGTGAGCGAGCGCCTGGAGAAGGCGGATGCGTTCGTCGTGGTGACTCCGGAGTACAACCACAGCTACCCGGCATCGTTGAAGACGATGCTGGATTGGCACGGCACGCAGTGGCAGGCGAAGCCGGTGGCGTTCGTGTCGTACGGCGGGTTGTCCGGCGGCTTGCGCGCGGTGGAGCACCTGCGCCCGGTCTTCGCCGAACTGCACGCGGTGACCATCCGGGAGACCGTGAGCTTCCACGGCGCCTGGAGCCAGTTCGACGACCGGGGTGAGCTGGTGAACCCCGAAGGCCCGACGGCAGCGGCCAAGGCGCTGCTCGACCAGCTGGCATGGTGGTCCCACACTCTCCGAGACGCCCGACGCACACGCCCCTACGCGAGCTGAGCCCCAGCGAAGCCGTCGACGGGGACGACTGGGGGTCGTCCCCGTCGACGCTCGCGCGAACCGTCGCAAGTGGACCGCCGCCACGCCCCGGTTTCACACACCCACCTGAAGGGTTCGGTTCAAGCACCGCCCCAGATCGGCCCACCGTCAGCCCAGCCGGAACCACCCACGATCAACGCCAGCCCGAATCACCCAGGCGCCATCACCACGAGCCCGACACCAGCGCCCACTCGGATCAACCCGCCTCAGCCCAGTCCCGGCCATGCCCCCGGCCACACCCAGGACCACCAGCCCGACGCCAACACCGATCACCCCGCCTCAGCCCAATCCCGGCCATGCCCCCCGGCCACACCCAGGACCACCAGCCCGACGCCAACACCGATCAACCCGCCTCAGCCCAATCCGGGCCATCCCCACCAGCGCACTCGCGATCACCAGCCCGGTACCGGCGCCCCCACCGATCAACCCGCCACAGCCCAGCCGGGGCCATGCTCCCGCTGTCAGCGCCAGCCGCGTCCCCGGCATCGGCCCCGACCCGGATCACCCGGCCTTCAGCGCCAGCTCATCGAGTCCGGCGGCGAACGCCCCGGCGATCTCGTCGATCTCCGGGCGCTGGATGGTCAGCGGCGGCGAGACGGCCAGGGCCTTGGCCAAGGTCCGGGTCAGCACCCCGCGCTGGCGGATGAGCAGACTGAGATCGGCCACGGCTGACGGCAAGCGCTCGAACAGATCCGGCTGCAGCTCGACGGCGGCAAGCAGCCCCACACCCGCCCTGACCTCGCGGACGAGAGGGTGCGCGGCCAGCGGCTGCAGCGCGGCGGCCAGTTCACCCTCAAGTAGCCGCCCGCGCTGGACCAGGTTGCCACGCTCGAGGATGTCGATGTTCGCCAGCGCCGCGGCACAGCACGCCGGGTGCCCGGAGTACGTGGCACCGTGCCGCAAGGTCGTGCCGGACCGGCCCCAGAACGGTTCGGCGACCCGGCCATGCACGACGACACCGCCCAGCGGCAGATATCCGCTGGTCACCCCCTTGGCGAAGGTGATCAGGTCCGGCTCCACACCCCACCGTTCGACCCCGAACCACGTGCCGAGCCGGCCGAACCCGCAGATCACCGCGTCCGCGATGACCAGCACCCCGTACTCCCGGCACACGTCCACCACGCCCTGCACGTAGCCCTCCGGCGGCGCGAGGACGCCACCCGCGCCGATGACGGGCTCGAACAGGAACGCCGCGACCCGCTCCGGGCCGATTCGCCGGATCTCATCGCGCAACGCGTCCACCGAGTCGTAAGCGACGCGCGACGAGGACGGCAGGATTTCGCCGAAGCCGGTTCGGTTCGCTTCGATCCCGGCGACACCGGTGCCGATGCCGTTGGTGCCGTGGTAGGAGTTCGTCCGGCTGATGACGTGCACCCGCTCGGGCTGCCCCTGCACCACGTGGTAGCGGCGCGCGATCTTGACGGCGCTGTCGATCGCCTCGCCACCGCCGGTGGTGAGGAAGACCTTGGCGTCCGGCATCGGCGCGCGCCCGGCCAGCCGCCCCGCGAGGGCGCGCGCCGGTTCGTTGGCGAAGTCACCGAAGATCGAGTAGCCGGCGAGCTTGCGCATCTGCTCGGCGGCCGCCTCGGCGATCTCCGCCCGGCCGTGCCCCACGTTGGCGTACCAGAGGCTCGCCGTGGCATCCAGGTAGCGGTTGCCGGTCGTGTCGTAGACCCACACGTCCTCGCCGCGCTCGAGGACGAACTCGTCGTCCTGGACGACCGCCATGTCCGAGAACGGATGCCACAGTGCTGTGTCCATGCCCCTCACGGTAGCGGGCGGACGACCTTGCCGGGGTTGAGAATTCCCAGCGGGTCGAACGCCTGCTTGACCGCTTGGTGAACGGACACGCCCACCTCGCCCAGCTCCCTTTCCAGCCAGTCTCGTTTCAGCATGCCCACGCCGTGCTCGCCCGTGATCGTGCCGCCCAGCCGGAGACCGAGCGCCATGATCGCGTCGAACGCGGCCTGCCCACGTCGCACCGAGTCCGGGTCCGCGGCGTCGAAGACCACGTTCGGGTGCATGTTGCCATCCCCCGCGTGCCCGCACGTCGGGATCAGCACGTCGTGCTCACGGGAGATGGCGGTGACTCCTTCGAAGAACTCCGCCAGCCGGGAACGAGGCACGCACACGTCGTCGACGAGCCGGTCACCGAGCTGTTCCATCGCGACCCCAGCCAACCGTCGCGCCGCGATGAGCAGGTCCGCCTCGGTGCGGTCGCTCGCCACGAGCACTTCGGTCGCCCCGCAGGACCGCGCGACCTTCGCGAACGCCTCGAGGTCGTGCGGTGCCGCGGGGCCCCGATCGGACTGGGCGATCAACACGGCCTCGACATCGTCCGGAAACCCCAGGTCGCGGTACGCCGCGACCGCGTCGATCGTGGGCTTGTCCATCAACTCGAGCACCGACGGACGCTGCCCGCTGCTCAGGTATTCCGTTACCGCCCGGCACGCCGCCGGCGGCGCCGCGAAGAACGCGACCGCCGTCAACGGCGCCTCCGCCACCGGCCTCAGCGCCACGGTCACCTCGGTGATCACCCCGAGCGTGCCCTCCGAGCCGGTGAACAGCCGCACCAGGTCGTACCCGGCTACACCCTTGGCGGTGCGGCGGCCCGTCCGCAGTACTCGCCCGTCGGCGAGCACCACTTCCAGTTCACGGACGAAGTCGCTGGTGACGCCGTACTTCACGCAGCACAGCCCACCGGCGTTGGTGGCGACGTTGCCACCGATCGTCGACGACTCCCATGAGCCGGGGTCGGGCGGGTAGAACAGGCCCTTGTCCTCGACCGCGTGGGACAGGACCGCGTTCACGACCCCCGGCTGCACAGTTGCCGTGTGGTTGATCTCGTCGATGTCCAGGATGCGGGTCATCCGCTCCAGCGAGAGCAGGATCGCCCCGTCGACCGCGTTCGCTCCGCCTGACAGTCCCGTCCGGGCACCCTGTGGGACGACAGGGATCCGGTGCCGGGAAGCGACACGCAGAATTCTTGCTACTTCTTCGGTGTCGGTCGGCCGTGCCAGCGCCACCGGCACGCCGGCGGTGCCGAAACCGGCTTGGTCGAATCGGTAACCGGCCAGCACGTCCGGGTCGGTCGTGACGAAATCAGCCTCGAGCTCGGCGATGAGTCCCACGAACTCACCGTATCGGGCGAAGGTCGGCGAGAGAACCGGGTGATGCCCGGGCGCTCGCCCGCGTGCATCCGGGCATCACCCCCTCTGGAGTGGTCTCAGGCGGTGATCTCCTTGCGGTTCTCACCACTCTCGATAGCGATCTTGCGCGGTTTGGCGGCCTCGGCGACCGGGATCCTCAGCGTCAGCACCCCGGCCTCGTAGCCCGCCTTGATGTTGTCGGTGTCGAGCGTGTCGCCCAGGAAGAGCTGCCGGGAGAACACCCCGAGCGGCCGCTCGGCCACCTGCATCTCGACGTTGTCACCAGTGGCGGAGGGGCGCCGCTCCGCCTTGACGGTCAGTACGTTGCGTTCGATGTCCAGCTCGATCGCGTCCGGGTCCACGCCGGGCAGGTCGAACACGACCACGAACTCGTCACCCGCGCGATAGGCGTCCATCGGCATCACCGCGGGGCGCGACCACGTTCCGGGCCCCTGGCCGAACACCTGCTGGGTCAGGCGGTCCAGTTCACGGAAGGGATCGGTGCGCATCAACATCTGGCCACACCTCCTCTGGTCTCGTTCACCTTGGACGTTGACGTCGCACACCACAGTTATAGCGCGTCGTCGATCCGTTGACAAGTCCGAATGTCATCGGCATGATGACATTGTGCCGCCCTACGAGAACATGCATCACGCGCTGGAACTGGTGGAGGGTGTCCTCGGCGAAGCCACCGCCGGGGACGACCCGAGGAAGGTGCTCGCCGCACTCGAGGTGCTGCGAGCTCTGCGGGACGAGCTGACGGCCTGGGAACCGCAGCTCATCGAGGCCGCACGCGAGGCGGGGGCCAGCTGGGCGGAGCTGGCGCCGGCGCTCGGTGTGGCGAGCAGGCAGGCGGCCGAGCGTCGCTACCTGCGGCTCCGGGATGCCGCGGGCAGCGCCAACACGGCCGACGAGCGGGTACAGGAGACCCGGGACCGCCGCGCGGAAGAGAAGGCGGTCACCCAGTGGGCGCGCGAGAACTCGGCATCGCTGCGCCGGCTGGCCGGGCAGATCAGCGCGCTGAAAGGAGTGCCGGGAGTCGGCAAGGTCCGGCGGGCACTGGCCGAGGACGACGCTGCGGCCCTGCTGACGCCGCTGACGGGGGTGAGCCAGTACCTCGACCACGCATACCCCCAACTGGCGGTCGAGATTTCGGCTGTCAGGGAGCACATGGACCGGGTTCGTCGGGAGACCCAGGAGAGGAGGCAATCGTCCCGGGCGGGCAGCAGTTCCTGACCGACGGCGAGGGAGTGGGATAGAACGGACTCAGCTCGGCAAGGTGGGGTCGGCCGTGGAACCCGGGAAGCCTGGCTGGCCGGGGAGGTGGGCCGGAGCGCTTCACCGCTGACCTTGCGTGACCCGAGCAGGAGCGAGGTGTCGCATTGGGTGAAGCGGGCGTGGCTTCCACCAATCGTCATCCAGGGCTCAGTCTGCAACCCATTTCGGGGCGCACGGGACCAGCAGGCTATACGTCTGACGGGTACGCGTAACCCCACGTCAGAGAGCAGCCCTCAGCAAAGGCGTCTCAGGGCACGACTTCCGCTGGGGACTTCTCGGGGGCGGAGGCTTGTTCCGGGACCGCGATCTCGACGCGCGGGACCGACGGAGCCTTGCCTGCCGAGGCGGCGGCCTCTTCGGGCTGGCCGGCATGTCCCTCGGTAGCGGGAGCCGTGCTGGCTGAGGCGGGAGCCGGGTCGGCCGAGGCTTGCGGCTGGGCCGTTGTTGTGGCGGTTTCGCTCAGGGGTGAGGTCTCCGGCAGGTGGGGGGTCGCCTCGTCCACGCGCGCGGCCTCCACTGGGCGTCGGGCTGTCTCGGGCAGCCGTGGGGCCGCCTCGCCCACGCGCGCCGCCTCCGCCGGGCGACGGGCTGTCTCGGGCAGGTCTGGGGTTGCCCCGTCCCCGTGCGCCGCTTCCGTACGGCGACGGGCTGTTTCGGGTAGCCGTGGGGCCGCCTCGCCCGCGTGCGCCGCCTCTACCGGGCGACGAGCTGTCTCCGGTAGGCCTGGAGCCGCCTCACCCACGTGCGCCGCCTCCACTGGGCGTCGGGCTGTGTCCGGCAGGTGTGGGGTTGCCTTGCCCAGGCGCGTCGTCTCTGCCGGGCGTTTCGTCTCGGTCAGGAGTGGGGTTGCCTCGGTCAGGAGGGTGTTGACCGCGCGGAGGCGCTCGGCCGTGTCCTCCCGGATCTTGCTCAGTTCGGTGACCTTCGCGGTGGCCTCGTCGGTGCGTCGGCGCGCTTCGGCGGTTGCTTCGGCCAGCAGTTTTTCGGCTTGGGCGCTGGCGCGGGTGACCTTGTCCTCAGCGCGGGCGGTCGCCGCTGCGACCAGGGCGCTCGCCCGGTCGGTGGCCTCCGCGACCATGGTGTCCGCGCGCCTCGTTGCGTCGGCCAGGAGGGAGTCGGCGCGGGTGGTCGCGTCGGTGAGCTTCGCGTCGGCTCGAGCGGTGGCCTCGGCGACCAGCGACTCGGCCCGGGACTGGGCGTCGGCGCTGAGCTTCTCCGCCTGGGCGACCAGCTCATCGGCCTTCGCGCGGGCGTCGGCCTCCCGCTCGGCGGCCTTGGCCTGCAGGGCTTCGGCTTCCGCCCGAGCCGAGGACAGCGTCTGTTCGGCCTCGGCTCGGGCCGAGGTGGACGTCTCCTCGGCTTCGGCGCGGGCGGAGGCCAGCAGCTCCTCGGCGCGCGTGCGGGCCGAGGCCACCGTGGTCTCCGCCTCGGCGCGGGCGGAGGCCAGCAGGTCGTCCGCGCGCGTGCGGGCCGACGTCACCGTGGTCTCCGCCTCGCTGCGCGCGGAGGTCAACAGGTCATCGGCGCGGGTGCGAGCTGAAATCGTGGCGGCCTCGGCTTCGGCTCGGGCAGAACGCAGCAGGTCGTCGGCGCGAGTGCGGGCAGAGGTCAGCAGGCGATCGGCCTCCGCGCGGGCCGAGGACAGCGTCTCCTCGGTCTGGGCGCGGGCGGTGGTCAACGTTTCCTCGGCCTCCGCACGAGCCGATGTCAGCGTTTCGTCCGCTTCGGCGCGCGCTGACGTCAGCGTCTCTTCCGATTCAGCGCGGGCCGACGACAACAAGCGATCAGCCTCCGCGCGGGCCGAGGACAGCGTCTCCTCCGCCTCGGTGCGGGCTGACGTCAGCGTTTCGTCCGATTCAGCGCGGGCCGAGGTCAGCAGGCGATCAGCCTCGGCGCGGGCCGAGGTCAGCGTCTCCTCCGCTTCGCTGCGGGCGGAACTCAGCAGGTCATTGGCCTTGGCCTGGGCGGTTGAGACCAGTTCGTCCGCTTTGGCGCGGGCCTCGGCTTCACGTTCGGCGATCACCCGCAGCGACGTGGCGCGGCGGACGGCCATCGCCTCTTCGAAGTCCCTCTCGATCTCGGCGCGGCGGCGGGCGGCCTGCTCGTCCAGCTTGTGCCTGCTCTGCGTGGCCTGACGCGTCATCAGGTCCACCTCGGCCTGGGTGCGGCGCATCAGTTCGGCCTGCTCCTCGGCCATCTGCCGACGCCGGGCGTCCAGCTCGGTGACCAGGCGCTCGTGCCGTTCCCGCAGGCGACCGGCCGCCTGCTCGGCCGCGGCCCAGCTCCGCTCGGCCGCCAGCCGGGCCCGTTCGGTGACCTCCGCGGCTTCGTCCTCGGCCAGCTCCACCATCCGCAGCAACCGCTCGGTCAGCCCCTCCGCCTCGATCGGCGTCCGGCTGATCCGGTCGATCTTCGCGCGCAGGGCGTCGTTCTCCGAGCGCAGTTCCTCCATCTGCGCGGCGAGACGCTCGACAGCGGCCGCGGCCGCGTCCCGATCGGCGATCACCATCCGCAGGTCAGCCTCGACGGCGCGGACGTACGCCTGCACCTGGCGAGCATCGTAACCACGCCACGAGCGGTCGAAATCCGTCCGCAGTGGCACCAGATCCTCGCGAGCGTCCACGGCCGTCATCCGCACCTCCCGAAGAGACTGTCCTGAGTGGACAAAACTGGTGAAAGCCTGCCACTGCCCAGCATCCTCTCATCCGCGCCCGCCGTCCACCCGCGGGGCCCGGCGAATCGAATTTCTCCTGTGACGTCTCCGGATTGCTTCCCGGGAGCCGGTGTTCCAACCGGATGGCGGCACCCGCCGTGGGCGGAACTCATGCACGGCAACGAGCATCCGTTTCCGGTTCACCTGCGCGTATTGCCGAGGCCGACGTTCGGATGCCTCGCGTTCGAGCCGGTGATCACCCTGTGCAACCGGGCGTTCGCGGGTGCCCATCCCGCGGAGCTCGGCAACGGCGGTGCCGGCGATGAACCTTCAACTCCCGGTCGAGGCAAAGTCTGGCGCGGCTGCGGAGCCCGCGCGACCGAGGCCGAGGGGCAGGCGCTCATCCCGGCCGACGCCGAGTCGGACGCAACCGCGGAGCACCCGCAGGTGAGATCGAGGGGCAGGCGCTCGCGCCGATCGAGGCAAAATCGGGCACGACCACGGAGCACGCAGCCGGGGGTGGGCTCACTCCGGTCGAGGCAAGGGTTGGGCGCGGCTGCGGAGCCCCGCAGCCAAAGCCGAAGGTCAAGCGCTCATCCCGATCGACGCAAAGTCGGATTCAACCGCGGAGCACCCGCAGGTGAGATCGAGGGGCAGGCGCTCGCGCCGATCGAGGCAAAATCGGGCACGACCACGGAGCACGCAGCCGGGGGTGGGCTCACTCCGGTCGAGGCAAGGGTTGGGCGCGGCTGCGGAGCCCCGCAGCCAAAGCCGAAGGTCAAGCGCTCATCCCGATCGACGCAAAGTCGGATTCAACCGCGGAGCACCCGCAGCCCGGATCGAGGGGCAGGCGCTCACGCCGATCGAGGCAAAATCGGCACGACCACGAAGCTCGCAGCCGGGGGTGGGGCTCACTCCGGTCGAGGCAAGGTCGGGCGCGGCAGCGGAGCGTCCGCAGCCAAAGCCGAAGGTCAGCACCCACCCCAACCGGCGCAAAACCGGGCACGACCACGGAGCACGCAGCCGAGGATGGGGCTCACGCCGGTTGAGGCAACATCGGGCGGCGCCGCGAAGCCCCTGCAGCCAAAGCCGAAGGTCAAGCGCCCACCCCGACCGACGCAAAGTCGGACGCGACCGCGGAACACCCGCGGGCGAGATTGCGGGTCAGGCGTTCGCTCCGATCGAGGCAAAATCGGGCAGGGCCTCGGAGCTCGCAGGCGAGATCGAGGGGCAGGCCCTCGCCCCGAGCGACGGAAAACCGCGCGCAGCCGCGGAGCTCGCGGACGCGGGCAAGGGGTTCACTTCGATCGAGGCAAGGTTGGGTGCGGCTGCGGAGCCCGCAGTCGAGGCGGGGGCAGGCGTTCACTCCCCGCCAGTCCGAAAGACCCTGGCGGGTGCAGCGCGGCATCCCCGGGCGGGAGGACGGGCACTGCGTGAAGTCGGCGTCCCGCGAAGGGGGCAGCGCGGGTGGCGCGCGCCGAGCTGGGGTTTCGTGGGCGCTGTCTGAACGCAACCCGAGGTGCGGGCGACTCTTCCCAGGTCACGGGCGCCGCGGGTATCGATCTCGGGCCGCGGAGGAGTCGGGGGGCTCGGGATCGGGTGCGCGGCTCGGTTCCTCGCCCACGCGACGGGCTCGGTGTCACGGCCACCGGCACGTTCGCGGCAAGGAGCGGCTGCTGGTGGCCGGGGGCACGCTCATGGCGGCGCCGTCCCGGGCAGCCGCCGGGTGACGCGTCTACTCGCGTTGCCGTGGCGCGCCTGCCGGCGGCATCTCTGGCCGGTCCGGCGCCGCCGCGCGATGGCGGCCTGCACGGCGTCATGCCGTCACTGCGTGTCGTGTCTGGTCGCGAGCCGCGGTGGGCTTCACTCGCCGGATGCCTCAACACCCACTTGACTCTTTCGGGCAAGTTCACGGGCCGCCCGGACGCCGAGGGCCGGCTCGACTTCGGACTGCGCCGGTTTCGAGGTGTTTGCCGCGCGGCGCCAGGAGCCGACACCGTAGCCTTGCCGGGTGACGGAGACCGAGGGGCAGGACAACGCGCGCACGATCGCCGGCCGTTACCGGCTGCAGCGTCACATCGGCGGGGGCGCGATGGGCGTCGTCTGGGAGGCGACCGATCAACTACTCGACCGAACCGTTGCGGTGAAACAACTTCTGCTACCGCCGCGGCTCACCCCGGAAGAGGCCGAGCAGGCCCGCAAACGCTCGTTCCGCGAGGCCCGCCTGGCCGCCCGCCTGCAGCACCCGCACGCCATCACCGTGTTCGACGTGGCCGACGACGACGGCAAACCCGTCCTGGTGATGGAATACCTCCCCTCGCACAGCCTGGCCGAGGTCCTCGCCGAGCGGGGCAGCCTCCCGCCGGGCGAGGTCGCCCGCATCGGCGCGCACGCGGCCTCCGCGCTGGCCGCCGCCCACGCCGTCGGCATCGTGCACCGCGACGTCAAACCGGGCAACATCCTGCTCGGCGAGGACGGCACCGCGAAGATCACCGATTTCGGCATCTCCAAGGCCGCCGACGACGGCACCCTCACCGGCAGCGGCCACTTCGCCGGCACACCCGCCTTCCTCTCCCCCGAGGCCGCCCGCGGCGAGCAGCCCGGCCCGGAGTCCGACGTCTACTCCCTCGGCGCGACGCTCTACACCGCGGTCGAGGGCCGCATGCCCTACGGCGACACCGAGAACCAGATGGCGCTGCTCTACGCGGCCGCCGCCGGCCGGATCGCCCCGCCGGAGCAGGCCGGGCCGCTCACCGGCGTGCTCACCCGCATGCTCCAGGTCGACCCCAAGGCCCGCCCGACGATGGCCGAACTGGCCGCCGAACTGGGCAAACTCGCCATGATGACGGCCACCACGAAGGTCGACCCGGTGCCGCCGCCCCAGCCATCCCGGCGAAGACTCGCCTACGCCGGCGCCGCGCTGGCCGTCGTCGCCGCCGTGGTCGTGGCGCTCGTCGTCCTGCTGCCCTCCTCGACCGGGGACACCGCCGCGCCCGCCGACACGTCCTCGGCCGCGCCCGCCCCCGAGTCCAGCAGCGCGGCGCCGCCGTCGACCAGCGTCACCACCGTGACCAAGACGGCGACCAGCAACCCCGCCCCGGCCACCGGCTCGCCGGTGCAGGCGGTCAGCGACTACTACGCGATGATGCCGGGCAACACCGACGCCGGCTGGACCCGCCTGGGCCCCGCGCTGCAGGCCCAGGGCAAGGCGAGCTACGTCAGGTTCTGGTCCACCATCACCTCGGTGAGCATCGTCGGCGGACCACGCCAGGTCGACGCCGACACCGTCGAGGTCACGGTCGACTTCGTCAAGGGCGGCTCGCACTCCCGCGAGCGGCACCACCTGGGCATGATCCAGCGCGACGGCACCTGGCTGATCAACACCGACACCCTCGTCCGATAGGACGCATCGCGGTGCGCGAACCGGGCGAGGGCGTCGCGATCCCGCCTCAGGGCAGGTAGTACATCGGGTTCGGCAGCTTCACCGCGCGCTCGGCGTGGCCGCCGTCGAGGTCGCTGTACTGGTCGCCGAGGTTGAGCACGATCGTCGCCCCGGTCGACTCGATGTGCGCCCGCGTGCCGGACTTGTACTGCACGGTGGTGCAGGTCAGCCCGCACGGCAGGTAGTCCGGCGCGCTGGTCTCCGGCTTGAAGAACGCCGCAGCCGGGGCCGGGTAGCCCTCGTTGGCGAGGTTCTTCAGCGACGCCGGGCCCTGGTGCTCCTTGCGCCCGGTCAGGAAGTAGACCCGCACGCCGTGCTGCGCGGCCCAGTTCGCCAGCTCCAGCGTCGGCCGGATCGCCGCGAACGCGCCGTCGTCGATCGCCTTCTCCTGCTCGACCGGGTCGAAGCCGATGTCGTTGTCGGCCTCCCAGCCGTAGGTGACCTCGGAGGTGTCGTCGATGTCGAGCACGATCGCCGGGTTGCGCACGCCCTGCTGCAGGCGGATCGCGAGGTAGCGCTGGGCCTGGTCGACCTGGCGGCGGACGTCGGCGGCCCACCGGCTGTCACCGGACTCGTGGTGCTTGCCGGCGGCGTCGACCCAGTTGCCGTAGTACTCCTGCACGTCCAGCTTGACCTGGCCGAGGTTGTCCGGTTCCTGGCTGCCACCCGAGGTCGCGAGCGCGGTGGTGCCCCCGGCGACGGTCGCGCCGATCGCGGCCGCGGCAGCCAACTTGACCAAACCGGACATTTTTTCACGCAGCATGAATCCTCCTCGTGAACGTTGCACGAGACGGGAACCTACCCGGGGATGCGCTCCGCGCGACAGAGGAAGAAGTGAGGGGTGCGGCCGATGCGCGTGAGCACCACCGTGGCCTCCTGGTCGCCCGCGAGTTTGAGCCGCTTGCGTAGCGCGTCCGGGTCGACGTCCAGTCCGCGGACCAGGATCTCCAACCGTCCGACCGCGCGGGCACGCAGCAGCGTGCGCAGGGATTTCTCCTGGTAGGGACCGTGTTCGCGGACGCGGAACGCCCGCACGCCCGGCGGCGGCACGTCGCCGGTCAGGTAAGCGATGCGCTCGTCGAGCTGCCACAACCCGTGCCGGGCCGCGTAGTGCTTCACCAGCCCGGCCCGCACGACCGCGCCGTCCGGGTCGATGATCCACTCGCCGGGCGCGGCGGCCCCGGCGTCCGACGGGTCCCGGTCGGTGATCGTCCATTGTGTACCGTCCGAGCGCAGCACGGTCGCTCGCCGCGAGGCGGTGGCCAGGCCCGCGCTCCACACGCACGCCTCCCGCACCTGGCCGTCGAGCGACACCAGCTCGATCTCCGCCGCCCAGGGCACCGCCGCCGGATCCAGGCCGGGCGCGCACTTCACGGCCAGGTCCCGGCCCGCGTAGACCGCCGCCAGCTCGTCCAGCGGCGGCGCGAAGTCGGCAGGCCGCCAGGTCCGGCGCCCGGACGAATCGCGGCGGGCCGGATCGGCGACGATCACCGCGTCCCGGCTGACCGGCCGCAACGCGTCGGCCCGGACCAGCGGCACCCCCGGGCAGTTGTGCCGCGCCATCGCCAGCCGCACCGGGTCCAGGTCGGAACCAACACACCTGTGCGCGACCCGGGCCAGCTCGGCCAGGTCGGCGCCGATCGAGCAGGTCACGTCGTGCACATCGCGCCCGGCCAGCCGCTCGGCGCGGTGCCGGGCCACCGCGGGCACGCTCGCCTGCTGCAGCGCGTCACCGGTGTAGAGCCAGGACGGGTCGAGCTTGCCCCTGCGCCGCAGCAGCACCGTCTCCAGCACCGCGGCGAACCGCTCGCCCACCAGCTTGCGCACGGCGGCCACGTCCGCGACCCGGTCGGTCAGCGGCAACGCGTCACAGGAGGCCAACGCACGTGCGCCTTCCTCCGAGCGGAGGAAGGCGACGTCGTCGAGGGTGAACGCGTAGGGCACTTACGGTTTGGTGCCGGTGATCATCACGTTGTAGAACAGCTCGCGCGGCAGGACCTTGGACAGCACCTTCTTGTCCAGCGCGGACAGCCGCAGCCACAGGTGGTAGGCGAACATCCGCCACCGCACGGTCAGCTTCTCCTGCGGCACCGCCGCCTCGAACGTGCGGATCGGCCACCCGGCCAGCGCCGCGGAGAACTCCTCGGTGACCGCACGGACGTCGACCGCCCCGGCGCCCAGCGCCATGCGCTCCAGCTCCGACGGGTCGAACGTGTGGATGTCGACCACGGCCTCCAGCGCCGCCGCGCGCGAGGACTCGTCCAGCTCCTCCTGCGGGCGCCGCCAGCCGCTCAGCGCGGGAACCTTGGTGACGTTGGTGGTCAGCCACCAGGTCAGCTGGCCCAGCTTGCGCGCGTAGAAGTTGCCGATCTTCGTCGGCTCACCGGCGAAGACGAACCGGCCGCCCGGCTTGAGCACCCGCAGCACCTCGCGCAGCGCGCCCGGCACGTCCGGGATGTGGTGCAGCACCGCGTGCCCGACCACCAGGTCGAAGCTGTCGTCCGGGTACGGGATGCGCTCGGCGTCGGCGACCCGGCCGTCCACATCCAGGCCCAGGTTGCGGGCGTTGCGCAGCGCGACCTCCACCATGCCCGGCGAGAGGTCGGTGACGAACCCCTTCTTGATCACACCGCCCTGCATCAGGTTGAGCAGGAAGAAGCCGGTGCCGCTGCCCAGCTCCATCGCGGTCGGGTAGGGCTGGCCCTCCTCACCGGCGACGGCGTTGAACACGTCGGTGGCGTAGGAAATGCAGCGCTCGTCGTAGGAGATCGACCACTTCTCGTCGTAGGTGCCGGCCTCCCAGTCGTGGTAGAGGATGTTGGCCAGCTTGGGGTCCGAGTACGCCGCCTGGACCTCTTCCTCGGTCGCGTGCGGGTTCGGCGCGGGGTCCGTGGTCACGTCACTTCCCTTCGAAGGTGGCCTTGCCGGGGCCGTTCTCCACGAAGGAGGTCATACCCGCGGTCTGGTCCTCGGTCGCCCACAGCGCCGTGAACAGCTGCGTCTCCAGCTTCAACGCGCTGGCCAGGTCCATGTCCAGACCGCCGTCGATCGCGGCCTTGGCCTGCGCCAGCGCGACCGCCGGGCCGTTGACGAACTGCCCGGCCCACTTCTGCGCGGCCGAATAGACGTCGTCCGGGGCGACCAGCTGGTCCACGATGCCCAGCGACAGCGCCTCCTCGGCCTTGGCGAAGCGGCCGGTGAACACCAGGTCCTTGGCCTTGCTCGGGCCGATCAGCCGGGACAGCCGCTGCGTGCCGCCCGCGCCGGGGATGATGCCGAGCAGGATCTCCGGCTGGCCGACCTTCACGTTGTCGCCGGCGATCCGGTAGTCCGCACCCAGGGCCAGCTCGAGCCCGCCGCCCAGGGCGTACCCGGTGATCGCGGCGACGACCGGCTTCGGGATCGCGGCGACCGCGGCCACCGTGTTCTGCAGCTTCGCGCCGAAGGACCGCATCTCGACGTAGGAGCGGGTGACCATCTCCTTGACGTCGGCGCCGCCGCAGAAGGTCTTCTCCCCGCCGTAGAGGATCACCGCGCGCACGTCGGACCGCTCGGCCGCCTCCTGCGCGGCCACCGCGAGCTCGGCCGTGACCTGGCCGTTGATCGCGTTGACCGGGGGCCGCTCCAGCCGGATCGTGCCGATCCCGCCGTCCACCTCGAGCCGTACGAACTCGCCCACGCTGGCCTCCTCCTTGATCGTGCCTACCGGCTGGTAGGGGTGACCTTACCGGCGACGCGCGAAGAAGCGGTCACCCGAGCGTTCGAGGACGAGGTCCTGGTCGAACGTCTTGGACAGGTTCTCGGCGGTGAGCACGTCGTCGATCAGGCCCGCTACCACTGCCCGGCCTTCGCGCAGCAGCAGCGCGTGGGTGAAGCCTGGCGGAATTTCCTCGACGTGGTGTGTGACGAGCACCATGGCCGGCGCGTCCGGGTCGAGCGCCAGCTCGGACAGCCGGGCCACCAGGTCCTCGCGGCCGCCCAGGTCGAGGCCCGCGGCGGGCTCGTCGAGCAGCAGCAGCTCGGGGTCGGTCATCAGGGCGCGGGCGATGAGGGTGCGCTTGCGCTCGCCCTCGGACAGGGTGCCGTAGTCGCGCCCGGCCAGGTGCCGGATGCCCATGACGCCCAGCAGCTCCTCGGCGCGGCCGGTGTCCATCGTGTCGTACTGCTCGCGCCAGCGGCCGATCACCGCGTAGCCGGCGCTGACCACGACATCGCTGACCTTCTCGTCGCCCGGCACGCGCGAGGCGATCGCCGCGGAGGTGAACCCGATGCGCGGGCGCAGGTCGAAGATGTTGGTGCGGCCGATCTGCTCGCCCAGCAGGTGGACCGATCCGGTGGTCGGGTGCAGCTCGGCGGCCGCGAGCCGGAGCAGGGTGGTCTTGCCGGCGCCGTTGGGACCCAGCACCACCCAGCGCTCGTCCAGCTCCACCGTCCAGTCGAGGCCGGCCAGGAGGTCGTTGGTCCCGCGGCGGACCCCCACCCCGGCCATCCGCACCACGAGATCGTCAAGGTCGTTCGGCTCGCTCACGAGCCCATTGTGGCCGCCGGGCGCCGCCGGAGTCCCGCCGCCCCCGTACCACTTGGTGAGACGTCACAGCGGGTAGCCGGATCCCGTGGCACGATGCGCTTCGTGAGCACCTCCCGGTACCCGCGGCGCCGCTTCTGGCGCAACCGTGCCGTGGACCTGGTGCTGGTCGCGTCGTGCGGGTGTAGCCCGACGCGGCACGGTCGCTGAGCCGTGCCGCGTCCTGCCGTGCCCCATGATCGCGACCAACCCCTGGAGTTTTCCGTGACCTCCGTCCTGCGTTCGTCCGAGATCCACCCCCGTCTGATCGGCAGCGCGCTCGAGGATCTGCTGCACCCCGAGCGGCTGTTGTGGACGCCGACCCAGCTCGCCGGCCTGACCCGCACCGTCACGCTCGAACTCGGCGACGAGATCAGCCGGTTCCTGCACTTCGACGCCGACCAGCGGTGGTGGGCGCGGCTCGCCCTGACCGAGGGCATCGAGCTGTGGGTGCTGACCTGGCTGCCCGGGCAGGGCACCAAGCCGCACGACCACGGCGGCGCGGCCGGCTCGTTCACCGTGCTCCGCGGCGAGCTGTCCGAGGAGTACCGCTACCCGGGCGGACCCGTCCGGCAGCGCACGCACGTCGCGGGCGACGGAATCGGATTCGGTGCCGGGCGGGCGCACCAGGTGACTGGCGCGGGCGCGGCGCCGTCGGCGAGCATCCACGCGTACTCGCCGCCGCTCGTGCCGACGCGCGAGTACGCCAGTCTGGCCGACGTGCCCGCCGAGATCCCGCCGCTGCCCGGCATCGTGGCCTGATGGACGTCGAGGAGATGCTGGCCTCGGCCCGGTCCACGCTGGAGCGGGCCGAGCCGGCCGACGCGTGGCGGCTGCAGGCCGAGGGCGGGCTGATCGTGGACATCCGGCCGATCGGCTACCGCGAGGCGGAGGGCGAGATCCCGGGCGCGGTGCCGGTGGAGCGGATCCACCTGGAGTGGCGCCTCGCCCCGGCCAGCGACCACCGGCTGCCCGGCGTGCACCCGGACCTGCCGGTGGTCGTGGTCTGCAACGAGGGCTACGCGTCCAGCCTGGCGGCTGCTGACTTGCGCCGGCTCGGGTTGAGCCGGGCGACCGACCTCGTGGGCGGGTTCCGGGCCTGGCGGGCGGCCGGGTTGCCGGTGCAGCCGGGCGGCACGCCCGCGGTGCCCTGAGCCGCCGGGGGGAACTTGGTGGGGCCGGGCGACGGAGCTGGCGGCGGGCTCCGCGCCTGGCGCGGCTGTCGGGGGCAAGCCCACGGGCCACTAGGCCGCGGGGCGGAACCTTGGGTTGAGCCGAGTGACGGACCTGGTCGGGGGATTCCGCGCCTGCCGCGCGGCGGGATTGCCGGTGCAGCCGGCGGCACACCCGCGATGCCCTAGACCCCGGGGGGAACTTGGTTGGGCCAGGCGACGGACCCGGCGGCGAGCTCCCCGCCTGGCGCGGCGCGGCTACCGAGCGGCACGCCCGCGGTCCACTAGGCCGCGCCGGCTCGGGTTGAGCCGGGCGACCGACCTCGTGGGCGGGTTCCGGGCCTGGCGAGCGGCCGGGTTGCCGGTGCAGCCGGGCGGCACGCCCGCGGTGCCCTGACGGGGTGCCGGGTCGCCGTGCATCGGAGCGCGCAGCGGCATGCCCGCGTTCCCCGGCGCGGTACGGGCGTGCCGATCACCTGGGCCGGCACGCCCGCGCTCCTAACCCGCCGGGAGGAACTTGGCTCGATCCGGGCGACGGACCTGGTCGGCGGGTTCCGCGCCTGGCGTGCCGCGGGGCTGCCGGTACAGCCGGGCGGCACGCCGGCGGTACCCTAACCCGCCGGGACCCACTTCACCGCGTCTGCCCTGGCGGTCGCGGCTCCCGCCGTCAGTGTGACCGCGCTCGACGTGCCCGCCGGGAAGTCCCACGTGCCGAGCTTGAGCCAGCCGCCACTCGTGTAATCCGCGGTGACCGTGCTCGTCACTCCGTTGTGGACCACCGCCACGCGCGCCGCCGGGTCGTTGCCGGACGATGGGACCCGGTAGATCCAGACGTCGTAACTTCCCCCGGCGCGCAGGTTCGGCCGCCAGGTCGCCGTCGAACCGGGGGTCTGGCTGTAGCGCGAGCCGTTGCCCACCGTGAAGCCGGACAGCGAGCTGTCCTGCCACGTGCCGGTCTCCGAGTAGCCGTAGCCGGCGGGCGTGTCGTTGTCGACGTAGTACTCGCGCTGGTAGTACCGGACGTAGTCGAACTGCGCGGTCGCCGGCAGCTTGCTCTCGTCGACCGTCTCGTAGGCGATCGAGGTCAGCCAGACGTTCACGTAGTCGTGCGTGTCCAGACTCGGCGGGTAGGCCGCCGTGTTCGTCAGCACGCCGTCCACGTAGAACGCCACGCGACTTTCGGTCCAGTCGAAACCGTAGGTGTGCCACCCGGCCGACGTGTCGAACCCCGGCACGGTCCACTTACGACCCACATCGGTCTTCGTGCCGTCCGGCTTCCACGCGTTGTCGCCCTGGCTGATGCTGCCGGGCGCACTGGAGTTGATCTCGAACTGGTCGATCTCGGTGCGCCGGTCGGGGTTGAACGTGGTGCTCCCGTCACCGGCCATCGCCCAGAACGACGTGTGCCAGCCGGAACCGACGGGGGTCTTCGCCCGCGTCTCGTAGTAGCCGTAGCGGAAGGACTGCTTGCTCACCACCCCGCCCGCGGTGTAGGCGTAGCTGCCGACCTGCTCCTTGCGCAGGTTCAGCGTCAGCACCCCGCCGCCCTCGGTGACGTTCGCCGGCAGCTGCGCGCTCTTCACCTTCTGGTCGGTCCGGTAGTTCCACTTGGCGGTGTCCACAGTGGAGTCGTTGAACTCGTCGGCGAACACCAGCGTGTAGCCGGGCCCGGCGGGGGTGGTGACCGGCCCGGCCGCGGTGGCGGCCGGAGCGGTCACCACGGCGGCCGCGACGAGCACGGCGGGGATCAGGGCATACCTCGGCATTGCGGGTCCTCCTTGACCGATGGGGAACTTCAGGCCACGACGCGCGCCTTGGGGCCGGCCGTCTCCCGCACCACGCGCAGCACCGTGACCAGCGTGATCGCGGCCGTGAGCATCACGTAGAACGCCGGGGAGAGCCGGTAGCCGCTGGCCGAGATCAGCCAGGTGGCGATGTAGGGAGCCGTGCCGCCGAAGAGCGACACCGCGATGTTGTACGGGATCGCGATCGCGCCGGAGCGGATGCGGGGCGGGAACAGTTCGGCCATCGTCGCCGACACCGCGCCGTCGTAGGCCGCGATCAGCAGGCCCAGCACCACCATGCCGAGCACGGCCAGGAACGTGTTGCCCAGCGACATCAGCAGCAGCGACGGCCAGGTCAGCACGATGAACCCGGCGGTGCCGGCGATCAGCAGCGGACGACGGCCGATCCGGTCGGACAACGCACCGGCGAACGGCACCGCGACGGCGACCACGGCCAGGCACACCGTCGAGGCGATGAACGACTGCACCTTCGTGAAGTGCAGTGTCGTCTGCAGGTAGCTCGGCATGAACGTCTGCAGCGTCCAGTGCGCCACACCCTTGATCACGACCAGCCCGGCCAGCACCAGCATCGCCTTGCCGCCGGTGCGGAAGGTCTCCCGCACCGGGCTCTCGGTGACCTCGCCCTTGGCCTCCAGCTCGCGGAACTCCGGCGTGTCCTGCAGCTTGAGCCGCAGGTAGAGACCGGCCAGGCCGAGCGGGAGCGCGAGCAGGAACGGCAGCCGCCACGCCCACGAGGTCATCGTGGCGTCCCCGAACGACGCGGTCAGCAGCAGCGCCAGTCCCGAGCCGAACACGAACGCGGCGAAGCCGAAGGTGTCGGCGAAGCTGGAGAAGAACCCGCGCCGGTGCTTGGGCGCGTACTCGTACAGCACCGTCACCGCGCTGGAGGTCTCACCGCCCGCGGCGAAACCCTGCACCAGGCGGGCGACCACCAGCAGCAGTGGCGCGAGCGCGCCGACCGCGTGGTAGGTGGGCAGCACGCCGATCGCGAACGTGGCCAGCGACGTGGTGAGCACGACGATCGCGAGCACCCGCTGCCGCCCGATCCGGTCGGCGAGCGGCCCGAAGAACAACCCGCCCAGCGGCCGGATCACGAACCCGGCTGCGAAAACCGCGAACGTCGACAGCAACGCCGCGGCCGGGTCACCGGCGGCGAAGAAGTTCGCGGCGATGACGGTCGACAGGGTGCCGTAGATACCCATGTCGAACCATTCCACGAAGTGTCCCGCGCCCGCGGCGAGCAGCACTTTCCGGCGGGGCACCGGGTCGGCGCTCACGGTTTCGGGCACAGCGACCTGTTCAGACATGACGACCTCGTTGTCCGTGTCGGAGTGGGGATCAGCGCGGTTCCGCTTCCGCGATCATGCGGGAGACGGGGAATTCGACGGTGAAGCCGAGGAGTTCGCGGGCCTTCGCGTTGGACGTCGTGTAGTGCACGGCCGGACCGGGCAGGCGAACGTCCACATAGTTCAGTCCGGCTCGGTGCGCCAGCTCCGGGACCAGCCAGTCGAAATCGACCGAATCGTCCGCGCCGAGCCCGATGACCTCGCCGTCCAGGCCCGGCGTTTCGACGGCGGCGACGACACCGCTCGCCAGGTCACGAGTGTCCAGGATGCCCATCCGGAACGGCGTGCCGTCCTCGCCCCGCGACAGCACCAGCTTGGTCGTGCCGTCGTCGTGCGGTTCCAGGGCGGCGACCGCGGCCGCGTTGCCGAACGCCCGCTGCTGTTCGATCTTGCGGTGCAGGAAGAACCGCGGGCCGGAGAAGAAGCTGTTCGGGTCGAGCAGCTCGGCCGCGTCCTGGAAGTGGGAGAACCGCAGCACCACGGCTTCCAGCCCGCGCGTGCGGCGGTAGAAGTCCACAGTGTCCTCGGCGAGCTTCTTGGTCAGCCCGTACGCGCTCGTCGGCGCGCGCGGGTGGTCCTCGTCGAGCGGCTGGTAGACCGGGTTGCCCTCGGGGTAGACCTCGCCGGTGCTGGCGAGCACGAGCTTCGCGCCCGCCAGAGCCGCCGCTTCGGCCACGTTCGCGGTGCCGAGCACGTTGGTCTCGAACAGCGCGGCGTCGTCGGTGCGCTGCCAGAACATCCGGGCGGCCAGGTGCACGACGACATCGGTGTCCGCGCACGCGGCGATCAGACCGTCCCGATCGGACAGTGGCAGGCTCACGGGCGGCGCGACGTCGATGGGCACCACGGTGTGGCCGCGCTCCGCGAGCCGTCCGGTCAGCGTGCGGCCGAGGCGTCCCGCGGCGCCGGTGACCGCGATCCTCATCGGACCTCCCGCACCGGCGTGTGCGCCGGGCCGAGGTAGCCCAGGCCGATGCTCACGCTGTCGGCCGCCTCCACGATGGTGCGGCCCAGGTCGGCCTCCCGCTCGTCGAGCGCGATCGCGGACAGCGCCCCGGACAGCGAGAT
Organism: Amycolatopsis thermalba; assembly: GCF_003385215.1. Taxonomy (GTDB): domain Bacteria; phylum Actinomycetota; class Actinomycetes; order Mycobacteriales; family Pseudonocardiaceae; genus Amycolatopsis_E; species Amycolatopsis_E thermalba. Next base: position 65,701 of record NZ_PQHW01000004.1, read on the forward strand.
CGCGGCGACGACCGCGCCGGTGTGGTCCCGCACCGGCGCGGCGATGCACGCGCGGCCCAGTGCCAGCTCCTCGATCTCGGTCGAGTAACCGCGGCCGGTCACGCGGGCCAGGTCGGCGTCCAGTGCCTCGAACGTCGTGATGGTGTGCCCGGTGAAGCCCTGCAGCGGCTCCGGGCCCAGCAGGTCCCGGCGCTGTTCCGGCGACAGGCCGAGCAGCAGGCTCTTGCCCATCGCGGTGGCGTGCAGCGGGTTGCGTTGCCCCATCAGCGAAAACGACTTCTGCGCCAGCTGACCTTCGACGTTGAGCAGGTAGAACAGCTCGGCGCCGCGCCGCACGGCCACGTTCGCCCCGAGCCCCAGTTCCCAGGCCAGCCGCTGCGCGACCGGACGCGCCTGCCGGTAGATGGGGTCGTTGTTGAGCGCGATGCCGGCCATCGTCAGCACCGCCGGGCCGAGCTCGTAGAGCTGGCTCACCGGATCGCGGCGCACCAGCTCGACCGACTCCAGCGTCGCGAGCAGCCGGGACGTGGTGGAGATGCCGAGCCCGACCTCGGCCGCCACGTCGGACACCCGCAGCGCGGGCCGGCCCAAGGTGAAGGCGTTCAGCACGGCCGAGGCCCGCTCCACGCTCTGATTGCCACCGCTTTCCGAAACCATGACACGAAGTATGCGGAGACTTTGCACATTACGCAAGTCCCATGCAAAGATTGGTAACCATGCGCATAGCCGAGGTGAGCACGTACGTCGTGAAGCTGTCCGGGCCGCAGGCCTACCTGGGCAAACTGGAGGACGGCAGTGAGCTGAGCGAGGACCGCGGCTACGTCGTGCGGGAGCCGTGGCGCAGCCTCTACTCCGGCCGGTTCGAGACGATGCTCGTCCGCGTCACCGCCGAGGACGGCACCACCGGCTGGGGTGAGGCGCTCGCGCCGGTCGCGCCCGAGGTGCCGGCCGCGATCGTCGACCGGATGCTCGCCGGGTGGCTCACCGGCCACGAGATCACCGGCGTCCGCCCGCTCTGGCTCGGCCTGCGGGACCTGATGCGCGAGCGCGGACACCTGGTCGGGCACCAGGCCGACGCGCTGGCCGCCGTCGACATCGCCCTGTGGGACCTCTACGGCAAGCTGACCGGCCTGCCGGTGGCCGACCTGCTCGGCGGCGCGGTCCGCACGCACGTCCCGGCCTACGTCTCCGGCCTGCCCCGCCCGACCGAGGCCGAGCGCGCCGCACTGGCCGCCGAGTGGGCCGGGAAGGGCGCGACGCTGGTCAAGCTCGCGCTCGGCAAGGGCATCGAGGCCGATCTGGCGACCTTCGACGCGGTCGCGCAAGCCGCGCCGTCGATGCGGATCGCGGTGGACGCGCACTGGGCGTACCGGATCGGCGAAGCCGCCGAGCTGGGCCAGGAGCTGGACCGGCGCAAGGCGTTGTTCTTCGAGGCCCCGCTGGTGCCCGAGGACGTCGACGGGCACGCCGAGCTGGCCGCCCGGATCCGGACGCCGGTCGCGGTCGGCGAGGCGATGCGCAACCGGTACGAGTTCGCCGACTGGCTCGGCCGCCGGGCCCTGCGCCTGGCACAGCCGGACGTGGCCCGCACCGGCATCACCGAGGCGATGTCGATCGCGGAACTCGCGTCGGCCCACCACGTGCCGGTCGCGTGCCACCACTCCGTGGGGCTCGGGATCGCCCTGGCGGCCGGGATCCACGTCTCGGCGGCCAGTGCGGACACCCCGTTCTTCGAGTACCAGCCGGACACGATCCCGGTCGCGCAGAGCATCCTGCGCAGCCCGCTGACCGCCGGGCCGGCCGGGTTCGCCGTGCCCACCGGCCCCGGCCTGGGCATCGACGTGGACGCCGAGAAGATCACCGAACTCGCGAAGGAGAACTGACCCGTGCCGGACACACCCACCGGTCTCATCCCCATCCTGGCCACCCCGTTCACCGCTCGCGGCGAACTCGATCTGCCGTCGCTGCGGTCGCTGGTGGAGTTCCAGCTGTCCTGCGGGGTCGACGGGCTCGCCGTGTTCGGCATGGCCAGCGAGGGGTTCGCGCTCACCGCGGCCGAGCGGGCGGTCATCCTGCGCGAGGTGCGGGCGATGACTTCGCTGCCGGTCATCGCGGGGGTCAACGGCACCAGCACGGTGACGGCGCTGGAACAGGTCCGGGCCGCGGGCGACGGCGGGGCGGACCAGGTGATGGTGCTGCCGCCGTTCCTCGCCAAGCCGTCGCCGGCGCAGGTCGTCGAGTTCTTCACCGAGGTCGCCGCGGCCGGGGTGCCGGTGATGATCCAGGACGCGCCCGGGGTCACCGGTGTGGCGATCGACGTGGCGACGGTGGCTGTGCTCACCGGCGTCCCCGGCATCACCTCGATCAAGGTGGAGGCGCCGCCGACGCCGTCCAAAGTGGCCGCGGTGCGCGAGCGCACCGGATTGACCGTCCTGGGTGGACAGAACGCGCAGGCGCTGATCGAGGAGTACGACAACGGCGCGGTCGGCACCATGCCGGCGTGCGAGTTCGCCGATCCGCTGCGGTCCGTTCTGGACGATCTGGCGAGCGGGCGGCGGGCCGAGGCGCGGGCGGCGTTCACCCGGCTACTGCCGTTGATCCACCTCGGCGTCCGGCCGGGGCAGGCGTGGGCCGTGCACAAGGAGGTCCTGCGGCGGCGCGGGGTCATCGAGTCGGCCGCGGTGCGGTTGCCGGCGCGGCCGCTGGAGCTGGGCACGGAGAAGGCGCTGACCGAGATCCTCGACGAGCTGGCGCTGCCGGCGTGGCGCGGATGAGAGGCGTGCTGGTCGTCGGCGGCGGCTCGGACATCGGGCGGGCGATCGCCGCGGCGTTCCCGGACGACCACGTGGCCGGGGCCGGGCTGGAGCCGGTCTCGGACCCGGCGTTCGACTCGTTCGTGGTCGCCGACTGCGCGACCCCGGCGGGTGCGGAGGCCGCGGTGGCGGCGCTGGAGCGGCTGGACGTGCTGGTGCTGGCGGCGGCGGCACAACCGGTGGCGGCCGCCGCGGAGGCGACCGACGAGCAGTGGCGCTCGGCGATCGCGAACACCCTGGACGCGGCCTTCTACCCGGCGCGGGCGGCGCTGCGGGTGATGCCGGCCGGGGGCAGCATCGTAGCGGTGACCTCGGTGAACGGCTTCCTCGCCGCGCCCGGCCTCCCCGGCTACGCGGCGGCGAAAGCCGGGGTGGACGGGCTGGTGCGGCAGCTGGCGCTGGAGTACGGGCCGCGCGGGATCCGGGTCAACGCGGTCGCGCCGGGGATGATCGGCTCGGCGGACCTGCCCGCCGTCGCGGAGGGCTACCCGCTGCGCCGCACGGGCGAGCCGCGGGAGGTCGCCGACGCGGTGGCGTTCCTGGCGTCGGCGCGGGCGTCGTTCGTCACCGGCGCGGTGCTCCCGGTCGACGGCGGGTTGTCGATCGCCTCGCCGGCCGCGTTCCTGCGCCCGGACCTGCGCGCCCGGTTCCTCTGAGCGCAGATGTCGCACGCGCGAACGGTCAACTCGCGCGCCGGAAGGTGGGACTCGCGCGCGCGAACGTTCAACTCGCGCCTGTCGCGAGTCCCACGCTCCCGCGCGCGAGTCCTGCGCTCCCGCGCGCGAGTTCTGCGCTCCCGCGCGCGAGTTCTGCGCTCCCGCGCGCGAGTTCTGCGGTCAGGCCAGTACCACCTTGCCCAGCTCGGCCGGGGTCGCCAGGAGGTCGTGCCTCGGGAGGATCCGCACGGTGTACCCGAGCGAGCCCGCCCGGGGCAGGCGCAGCGTCGCGGTGTACTCGCCCTCCTGGGAGGGCTGCATCGGCACCGTCATGGGCTCCGCCAGCTCATCCGTGTCGCCGACGCGGCCGACCACCGTCTGGACCTCCACTTCGGACGGTGCCAGCCCGGCCAGGTCCACCTTCGCCCGGACGCGGACCTCGTCGCCGACCACCAGGCGTTCCTGCGCCTCCACGGTCAGCTCGGTGTCCAGCACCCGCACCTGCCGCCACACCGCGTCGGCCCGGCGCCGGTACTCCGCCAGCGACCGGGCGCCGGCGTAGCCGTCCGCGGCCGCCGCCGCGCTGGTCACCGCCGCCGGGTGGTAGGCCGTCTCCACGTACTCGCGCACCATCCGCGACGCCTGCACCCGCGGCCCCAGCACGTCCAGCGTGTGCCACACCATCGACATCCACCCGCGCGGCACGCCCGCGGAGTCCCGCTCGTAGAACAGCGGCGCCACCTGCTGCCCCAGCAGGTCGTACAACGCGGCCGACTCCAGCTCGTCCCGGCGCAGCGGGTCGGTGATCCCGTCCGCGGTCGGGATGGCCCAGCCGTTGCTGCCGTCGTAGCACTCGTCCCACCAACCGTCCTTGATGGACAGGTTGAGCCCGCCGTTGAGCGCCGACTTCATGCCCGACGTGCCACACGCCTCCAGCGGCCGCGTCGGGTTGTTCAGCCACACGTCGCAACCGCGGTAGAGGTAGCGCGCCATCGACATGTCGTAGTCGGGCAGGAACACCATTCGTCGACGGATCGCAGTGTCATCAGTGAACCGCACGACCTGCTGGATCAGCGCCTTGCCGCCCTCGTCGGCGGGGTGCGACTTGCCCGCGACCACGATCTGCATCGGCCGCTCGTCGTCGAGCAGCAGCGCCCGCAGCCGTTCCGGATCGCGCAGCATCAACGTCAGCCGCTTGTACGTCGGCACGCGGCGGGCGAACCCGACGGTCAGCACGTCCGGGTCGAACACCTGGTTCACCCAGCCCAGCTCCAGAGCCGAGGCCCCGCGCTGGAGCCACGCGTTGCGCACCCGCCGCCGCACCTCGAGCACCAGCTTCTGCCGCAGGTCCCGCCGCAGCGCCCACAGTTCCTCGTCGGACACGCCCATCTGGCTGGGCAGCCTGCCCGATTCACCACTGCGCCCCCACACGCTGTTGTCACTGTGTTTGCCGTCGAGCAGCGCGGTCAGCTCCCGCGCCACCCACGTCGGGCCGTGCACGCCGTTGGTGACCGACGAGATCGGCACCTCGGCGTCGTCGAACCCGGGCCACAGCCGCGCGAACATCCGCCGCGACACCCGCCCGTGCAGCTGGGACACGCCGTTGGACCGCTGCGCCAGGCGCAGGCCCATGTGCGCCATGTTGAACATGCCCGGGTTGTCCTCGGCCCCGAGCGCGAGGATCCGCGGCAGCTCCAGCCCGGGCAGCAGCCGGCCGTCGCCGAAGTAGTGCTGCACCAGGTCCACCGGGAACCGGTCGATGCCCGCCGGCACCGGGGTGTGGGTGGTGAACACCGTGCCCGCGCGCACCGCGGACAGGGCCTCGTCGAACGCGAGCCCGTGCTCGCCGATCACCTCGCGGGCCCGTTCCAGGCCGAGGAACCCGGCGTGCCCCTCGTTGGTGTGGAACACCTCCGGCTGCGGGTGGCCGGTCAGCTCGCAGTAGCGCCGCACCGCGCGCATGCCGCCGATGCCGGCCAGGATCTCCTGGCGGATGCGGTGGTCGGCGTCGCCGCCGTAGAGCCGGTCGGTGACGCGGCGCAGGTCCTCGTCGTTGGCCTCCACGTCGGTGTCCAGCAACAGCAACGGCACGCGCCCGACCTGCGCCTGCCACACCTGCGCGTACAGGTCGCGCCCGCGGGGCATCGCGACGTGCACCAGCACCGGTTCGGAGTCCTCGCCGGTCAGCAGTTCCAGTGGCAGCGCGCTCGGCTCGATCACCGGGTAGTGCTCGACCTGCCAGCCGTCCAGCGACAGCGACTGCCGGAAGTACCCCGACCGGTACAGCGGGCCGACGCCGATCAGCGGCACGCCCAGGTCGGAGGCGGCCTTGAGGTGGTCACCGGCGAGCACGCCGAGGCCGCCCGAGTAGTTCGGCAGCGCCTCGTGCACGCCGAACTCCATCGAGAAGTACGCGATCGCGTCCGGCGACTGCTCCCCCTGCGGGCGCTGCTGGTACCACCGGTCCTCGGTGAGGTAGCGCTCCAGGTCCTCGCTCATCGCGCGGACGCGGGTGAGGAAGTCCTCGTCCCCGGCCAGCTCCTCCAGCCGCGCCGGCGGCACCGCGGTGAGCATCCGGAGCGGGTCCCGCACGCGCCGGAACAGGTCGTCGTCCATGGACGCGAACAGGTCGCGGGTCGGCGGGTGCCACGTCCAGCGCAGGTTGGTGGCCAGCGCGCGCAACCCGGCCAGCGGCTCGGGCAGGCTCGCGCGGACGGTGAACCGGCGGATTGCTCTCATGGGGATCGACGATATCGGTAAGGTGCGCTGCGACAAGCGTGACGAACATCGAGGGGGCCGGGGTGCGGCGATCGCTGGTGGCGCTGACCGGGGTGGTGGCGCTGGGGCTGGCCGGTTGCAGCGACGGGAAGAGCGCCTCGGTGTCCGAGGGTGACGTCGCGGGGCTGCCGATCACGCACTTCCAGAGCGGGCTCAAGCCGACCGCGCCCGAGCCGGACCTCGAAGTGACCAACGTCAGCAGCACCGAGGCGGACCGGGTGGCCGTCGCCACCATCGCCGACGTCGAGGACTACTGGGCCGACGCGCTGCCGGGCAACTTCGACGTCAAGTTCGAGCCGGTGAAGTCGCTGCTGTCCTACGACTCCGAGGGCGAGAACCAGGAGAACGGCTGCGGCGACACCAAGGGCAACGCGAACGCCTTCTACTGCAGCATGGACGACTCGGTGGCGTGGGACCGCGGCGTGCTGCTGCCCACGATGATGGACCAGTTCGGGCCGCTGTCGGTGGTCACCGTGCTGGCCCACGAGTTCGGCCACGCGGTGCAGTACCGGCTCGGCGACAAGGCCGGCATCAGCCGCAACACGCCCACGATCGTGAAGGAGCAGCAGGCCGACTGCTTCGCCGGCGCCTACTACCGCTGGGTCGCCGAGGGCAAGAGCAAGTACTTCGCGGTGTCCACCTCCGACGGGCTGAACTCGGCGCTGTCGTCGCTGTTCCTGGTGCGCGACAGCGCGGGCACCGCGGCGACCGACCGGTCCGCGCACGGCACCGGGTTCGACCGGACCTACGCCTTCCAGATCGGCTTCGAGCAGGGGCCCCGGGAGTGCGCGGGCATGACGCTGGACAACATCCAGCCGCGCCTGACCGAGCGGCCCTTCGACACCGGTGACCGGGACGGCGACATCGAGGTCGACCAGGACGCGATCGACCTGCTGGAGGACAGCCTCGACGCGGCCTTCGCCGGTGCCAAGGTGCAGGCGCCGGAGATCGTCGACGGCGGCGCGTCCTGCCCCAACGGCACGTCCACCCCGCCCGCGACGTACTGCACGAGCGACCACACGGTGCGGATCGACCTGCCCGTGCTGGCCGAGCTGGGGCAGCCGGTGGACCAGGAGGGCGAGTTCACCGGGTCCAGCAGCGGCGGGCACGGCGACTTCGCCGCGTTCTCCGAGGTCGCGTCCCGGTACGCGATGGGCATCCAGAAGGGTGTCGGCGCGTCGCTGGACAACGCCAACGCCGGGCTGCGCACCGCGTGCCTGGTCGGGGCGTGGGCCGCGGTGGCCGCGCAGGAGGGTCAGCAGATGCGGCTGTCGGCGGGCGACCTGGACGAGGCGATCTCGGACCTGCTGCGACCGGATTCGCTGGTCGCGGCCGACGTCGAGGGCAAGCCGGCGGCCAGCGGGTTCAACCGCGTCGAGGCCATGCGCACCGGGTACCTGCAGGGCTCGGGGCCGTGCAGCACCCAATACGGCTGAGCCGTCAGCCGATGAAGTCGCCGGTGGCCTTGCGCACCTTGGTGAGCAGCTCGGACAGCTGCTCGGTCTGCTTCGCGGTGAGGCCGACGAGCCCGAAGTCGATCGCGGTGACCGCCTTCGTCGCCTCCTCCAGCCGGGCGTGACCGTCGTCGGTGATCTCCACCAGCGTGGTGCGCCGGTCGGTCGGGTGCGGCACCCGCTTGACCAGGCCGTCCTTCTCCAGCCGGTCCACGATGTTGGTCACGCTGGTCGGGTGCAGCTGGAGCCGCTCGCCCATCACCCGCATCGGCAGCGCCCCGCGGCGGGCGAACGACAGCAGCACGAGCGCCTCGTAACGGGCGAAGGTCAGGCCGTGGGGCTTGAGCGCGCCGTCGACGGCCGACTGGACGATCTGCTGCACGCGCATCACGCCGGTGACCGCCGCCATCGTCGCGGACGGCCCGATCCGGTCCTCCCACAGCTGCGCGGCGCGGGCGATCGGGTCGAAAGGCAGCGGGCGGTTCATGGCAGGGAAGCTACCAGCGGGTTCTTGACCGAGGGGGCAGGGTAGTGCGCAAAGTGTCGCAAGCGTGAGGAGAGCCGATGATCGTCGCGTTCAGCGTGAGCCCGTCCGGCGGTGACCCGGACGGCGGGGTCAGCGAAGCGGTCGCCAGGGCGGTGAAGGTCGTCCGCGATTCGGGCCTGCCGAACTCCACCAACGCGATGTTCACCAACGTCGAGGGGTCCTGGGACGAGGTCATGGACGTGGTGAAGCGGGCGGTGGAGGCGGCCGGTGAGGGGGCGGCCCGGGTGTCGCTGGTGCTGAAGGCCGACATCCGGCCGGGCTTCGACAGCGGTCAGCTGGAGGCGAAAGTGGAGCGGCTGGAGGAGCACCTCCGGTGAACCGCCGGACAGTACATGCCAGGATGGAAGCGTGACAAATCCACGCGCATCAGCAGCGAAGTCAGCCGCCATGTCCGCCGCGCTGTCCGGCGCGGTGGATCTGTCCGCGCTCAAAGCCAGGGCCGAGGCCCAGCGCAACGCCCCGCCGCCGTCGAGTGGCGCCCCGGCCGGGGGTGGCGGCGCCGGTGCCGCGGTCATCGACGTCACCGAGGCCACGTTCCAGGCCGAGGTGGTCGAGCGGTCGCTGCAGCAGCTCGTCGTGGTGGACCTGTGGGCCGAGTGGTGCGGGCCGTGCAAGCAGCTGAGCCCGGTGCTGGAGCGGCTGGCCGAGCAGTCCGGCGGCGCCTGGGTGCTGGCGAAGGTCGACGTGGACGCCAACCCGCGGATCGCGCAGGTCTTCGGGGTCCAGTCGATCCCGACGGTGGTGGCGATCGCCGGTGGGCAGCCGGTCAACGCGTTCTCCGGCGCGCTGCCCGAGAACGAGATCCGGCAGTGGCTGGACCAGCTGCTGGAGGCGCTGAAGGGCAAGCTGCCGGGCATCCCGCCGTCGGGCGCCGGTGGCGCCGAGGAGGCCGAGGACCCGCGCTTCACCGAGGCCGAGGCCGCGTTCGAGCGCGGTGACTTCGCCGCCGCCGAGGCCGCCTACCAGCGGATCCTGGACACCGAGCCGGCCAACGAGCTGGCCAAGGCCGGTCTGGCGCAGGTGCGGTTCGCCGCCCGCGCCGCCGAGGCCGACCCGGCGGCGGTCGCCCGCGCCGACGCCTCCCCGGACGACCTGGAGGCCCAGTTCGCCGCGGCCGACTACGAGGTGGCGACGGGCAAGGTCGAGGACGGGTTCGCCCGGCTCATCGAGGCGGTGCGCCGCACCGCGGGCCCGGACCGCAACCGCGTGCGCGAGCACCTGGTGAGCCTGTTCGAGCTGTTCGACCCGGCGGACGAGCGCGTCGCGGCGGCACGCCGGAACCTCGCGTCGGCCCTGTTCTGAGACGAGGCGGGCTCCCCGCGCCGCGGGGAGCCCGCCTGACGACAGCACGAAGCGCCGCCGTCACAGGTCGTGGCGGCGGCGCTTTCGCGTGGGAGATCAGGCGGAGACGGTGTCCCGGACGATGAGGCCGGTGCCGCCGTAGGTGAGGCGCTCCGGGCCGTCCAGCTTGCCCGTGCGCAGCGCCCACGTCTCGAACCACCAGGTGAACAGCGGCGGGATGCTGGCGAGCAGCGCGGTGATCACCACGCGCGGGCGCCAGCCCAGCGGCTTGAACACGGCCAGCGTGACGATCAGGTACACGACGAAGACGACGCCGTGGACCATGCCGAGCACCGGCACGCCGCCCTCGTTCGGGGCGTCGACGACGTACTTCAGGAACATCCCGATCAGCAAACCCGCCCAGGACAGCGCCTCGGCGACGGCGGCCACGCGGAACACGAGAGCGGCCTTGCTGGTCACTGCTTTCCTCCTTGTGAGAAGCACATGAGAAAACGTCCGACTCCGGTTACGTCAACCACGCTGTCGGACGCTTCGGTACCCAGTGTGAGGCGTGATGGTCCTCACTGGAACTCCGGGGGTCGTGATCATCATCACGAGCGGCCGTCCACAGAGGATTCCGGTAGCCACACCGTCACGTGGAGTCCGCCGGACGGCCGGGCTTCCAGCGTCACGCGTCCGCCGTGGGCGGTGGCGACGGCGTGCACGATCGACAACCCGAGCCCCGCGCCGGATTCGCCGCGCACGCGCGCGCCCGCGCCGCGGACGAACGGTTCCAGCAGCCGCTGCGCATCGTCCGGCGCCACGCTCCCGGTGTTCGAGACGCACAACACAACCTGCCCGTCGGCGCTGCCGGTGGTCACCTCGATCCGGCCGCCGGGGTGGTTGTAGCGGACGGCGTTGTCGACGAGGTTGCCCACCAGTCGTTCCAGCAGCACGGGTTCGCCGTCGGTGAGCGCGGGCGCCAGCTCGGACCGCACGTGCAGCGAGTGGGCGGCCGCCGCGCCGTCGAGCGCCGCGGCCGCCAGAGCGGCCAGGTCCACCCGCTGGCGCGAATTCGAACCGGTCTGGCTGCGTGCCAGCACCAGCAGGCCGTCGAGGGTGCGCCGGCTGTGCTCGACCGCGGTGGCGATGTCGCCGGTCATCGCCAGCAGCTCGGCCCGGCTGGGGTCGCCGTCGAGTGTGACGTCGATCGCGGTGCGGACGGTGGTCAGCGGGGTGCGCAGCTCGTGCGCGGCGTTCGCGGTGAACATGCGCTGGCTGTGCAGCACCCGGTCGCGCTCGGCGATGCCCTGCTGGATGCGGTCGAGCATCCCGTTGATCGTGGTGGCCAGGCCGGCCAGCTCGTCCGCGGGCGCGGAGACCGGGACGCGCTCGGCGAGGTTCTCCGCGGACAGGCGCCGCGCGGTCGCCGAGATGGCGCGGATCGGGCGCAGCACCCGGCCCGCCACCAGCCCGCCGAGCACCGCGGCCAGCAGGACCACCACGGTGAGCGCGATCGCGGCCTGGCCGAGGAACTCGGACAGCGCCACGTCCCGCACCTGGTCGGCGGTTCCGGTGAGGTCGGGCGGGGCCGGCGTGGGATCGTCGGGCGTGCGGATGATGAGCAGCGAGATCCGCCGCTCCAGCTTCGAGCGCAGCAGCAGGTAGGTCAGCGCGGTCAGCACGACACCGGCGGCCAGGACCAGCCCGGTGTAGAGGAGCGTGAGGCGGCCGCGAGCGCTCAGGTGCACCGGCTGATCCGGTAGCCGGCGCCGGTCACGGTCTCGACGACCGGCGGGTCGCCGAGCTTGCGGCGCAACGTGCCCACGGTGATGCGGACGGCGTTGGTGAACGGGTCGGCGTGCTCGTCCCACACCTTGTCCAGCAACGTCTCCGCGCTCACCACGTCCCCGCCCGCGGCCAGGAGCTGTTCGAGCACGCCGAACTCCTTGGGCGTGAGGTGCAGCAGCAGGCCGTCGCGTTCGGCGGTGCGGCGCGCGGGGTCGAGGACCACGCCGGCGGCCCGCAGCACCGGCGGGCGGGCCGGGGTGCTGCGCCGGGCCAGCGCCTGGACGCGAGCGACCAGCTCGGCGAAGGCGAACGGCTTGCCCAGGTAGTCGTCGGCGCCGAGGCCGAGGCCGTCGACGCGGTCGGCGACCGAGCCGGAGGCGGTGAGCATCAGGATCCGCGCCGTGCCGTCCTGGGCCAGGCGGCGGCACACGGTGTCGCCGTGCACCACCGGCAGGTCGCGGTCCAGCACGACCACGTCGTAGGGCGTGACCGCGCACTTCTCCAGGGCGGCGGCGCCGTCCGCGGCGACGTCCACCGCGAAGCCGTGCCGGCGCAGGCCGGCGACGAGGTACTTGACCAGGGCCGCCTCGTCCTCGACCACCAGAACCCGCACTTGGCCATCTTGGCCGCGGGTGGATATGGATCGCGTATGGCTCGGGCATCGGCTGATCATCGGGTCCGCTCGGTAGGTGTTGCGGCATGACTCTCCGCCGACGCGATTTCCTGTGGCAGGCCGGTCTGGCCGCCGCGACCGTCCCCCTGATGACCTCCGGGCTCGCGAGCGCCGCCAGCGCCGATCCGGACCAGCTGTTCCGGGCCGGGTCGTTCGACGCCGCCGACCGCGGCTACGCCAAGCTGCTCCGCAAGGACCCCGCGAACGCCAGGGCGGCGGCCCAGCGCGGCTACATCGCCTTGCTGCACAACCGTTTCCCGGACGCCGAGCAGTTCCTCTCCCGCGCGCTGGAACTGAATCCCGGCGACGCCGACACCACCCGGAAGCTGGTGGAGTGCTTCGTGCGGCAGGACCGGCACGACCGCGCCGTGCCGCTGCTGGGTGGCTCACCGTTCGGCAAGCTCTACGCGCAGCTGAACGGCAAGCCATGGGAAGTCCGCGGCGCGCAGGCGGTCCGGCTCCCGTTCCAGGACCTCGATCCGCTGCCGACGATCGACGCCTCGGTCAACGGCGGCGAGCCGCGCCGGTTCGTGCTCGACACCTACGGCACCCTCGACCTGGACCAGGCGGTCGCCGACGAGCTGGGTCTGCGCTCGGTCGCCACGGTGTCCGGTTTCGCCGGCGGCCAGCCGGTCACCCTCCACCTCGGCATCCTGGAGTCGATCCGCTTCGGCGACCTGGAGATCCGCAACATCCCTATGCAGTGGTCGAACCAGCGCAAGCCGCCGCGGCCGGACGGCACGACACCCGCGGGCGTGATCGGCACGACGGTCTTCTACCACCTGCTGACCACGATGGACTACGCAGGCCGCGCCCTGGTGCTGCGCCGGAAGGACACGACCTTCCGGCCCCGGGGCGAGCGGCTGCCGCTGTGGCTGGCCGGTGACCACTACCCGTGCTCGATGGGCAGCCTGAACGACCACGGGCCGAAGATCATCACGCTGGACACCGGCGGCATCGCCCACGGCCTGGACACCACGGTCGAGATCGCCGAGCGCGCGGGCATCGCGGTGGACCACGCCAACCCCGGCGAGCTCAACGGCAGACCGGTCTACCCGATCGTCGCCGAGCGGGTCTCGATGGGCCGGGCCGTCGCCCACGACGTGCGCGGATCGGCGAGCGACGGTCCCGTCATGGGCACGCCCGGCCCCGGGCAGTCGGCGATGTTCGGGTTCGACATCGTCGCCAACTTCACCCACGAGTTCTTCAAGCCCTTCGCGCTCACCTTCGACTACACCCGCATGAACTGCTACCTGGAGCGGTGACCCCGGCCGGGCGGCGGTTGACACACCGCCGCCCGGTGGTGTGAAATCCACCCGCTATGACAACGTTGTCGCCGGGTCCGGGGAAGGCGTCGCGGCGCGCCACGATGAACGACGTCGCCCGGCTGGCCGGGGTGAGCATCAAGACGGTCTCCCGGGTGGTCAACGACGAGCCGGCGGTGCACCCGGAGACCGCCGAACGCGTGCTGGCCGCCATCGACGAGCTCGGGTTCCGGCGCAACCTCGGCGCCCGCAACCTGCGCCGCGGCTCGACCACCGGCACGATCGGCCTGGTCGTCGAGGACGTGGGCAACCCGTTCTACTCCGAGCTCACCCGCGCGGCCGAGAAGGTCGCCACCACCTTCGGTCGGCACGTGCTGTCCGGCTCGTCGGAGGAGGACTCCGAGCGCGAACGCGAGCTGGCCCTGGAGTTCTGCTCCCGCCGCGTGGACGGCCTGCTCATCGTCCCGGCCGGCACCCAGCACGGCTACCTGCTGCCGGAGATGCGCGCGGGCACGCCGGTGGTGTTCGTGGACCGCCCGGCCGGGGACATCGCCGCCGACACCGTGCTGGTCGACAACCTGGGCGGCACCGTCGAGGCGGTCGCCCACCTGGCCCGGCACGGGCACCGCCGCATCGCCTTCGTCGGCGACCGGCCGGACATCTACACCGCCGCCGAGCGCCTGCGCGGCTACCGCGAGGGGTGCGCCCGCGCCGGGCTGCGCTTCGACGAGCGCCTGGCGATCCTGCGCCCGCCCACCCGGCAGAGCGTCGCCGACGCGGTGGCCCGCCTGCTCGCCGATCCCGATCCGGCCACCGCGATCATCGCCGGCAACAACCGCGTCACCGTCCACCTGCTGCGGGCGCTGGCCCACGTCACGCCGCGCCCGGCCGTCGTCGGTTTCGACGACTTCGAACTGGCCGACCTGCTCGACCCGCCGGTGACCGTCGTCGCGCACGACGTGAGCCGTCTCGGGTCGGCGGCGGCCGAGCTGTTGTTCGCCCGCATCAACGGCGATGCCTCCGCACCGAGAAAGGTTGTCCTGCCCGTGCACCTCGTTCCCCGCGGCTCCGGTGAGGTGGCCCCGTGACCGCCCCGATCAAGCTCCCGGCCAACCAGCCGGCCCAGTTCTACCGCGGCGGCGCGGCCATCGCCGAACTCCGCGGAGCATCCACTCAGGACTCGGCGTTCGGTCCCGAAGACTGGGTCGCCTCGACCACGACCCGCTTCGGCCAGGAGGAGGCCGGGCTGACCCGGCTGCCCGACGGCCGCTGGCTGCGGGACGCCGTCCGCGACGACCCGAAGTCCTGGCTCGGCGCCGAGCACGTGGCCGCGTTTCACGACTCCACCGCGCTGCTGGTCAAGCTGCTCGACGCGGGCCAGCGGCTGCCGGTGCACTTCCACCCCACCGACGCCTTCGCGCGCGAGCACTTCGACTCGCACTTCGGCAAGACCGAGGCCTGGATCGTGGTCGGCACCAGCGGCGACGACCCGCGCGTCCACCCCGGCTTCCGGGAGACCGTCAGCCCGGCCACGGTCGGCGAATGGGTGCGCGAGCAGGACACCGACGCGATGCTCAGCGCGCTGAACAGCGTCCCGGTCCGCCCCGGCGACACGGTCTACATCCCGGCCGGCCTGCCGCACGCGATCGGCGCGGGCGTGTTCGTCGTCGAACTCCAGCAGCCGACCGACTTCTCGCTGACCATCGAGTGGCGGAACTTCCTGGACGACCCGGACCAGGGGCACCTCGGCCTCGGGTTCGACACCGCGCTGCGGGCCCTGGACACCTCCGGCTGGGACGACGACCGGCTGGCGAGCATCGTCAAGCACACCGCGGACGAGCCCGGGTCCACTGTGGACCTGCTGGCCGCCGGGTCGGCGGAGTTCTTCCGCGCCGACCAGCTGCGCCCGTCCCCCGCCCTCGCGCTCGACCCGTCGTTCGCCGTGTTCGTCGCGCTCGACGGGCAGGGCACGCTGCGCACCGAGCACGGCGGGGAGATCGCCGTGGCGAAGGGCGAGACGCTGGTGGTGCCGCACGCGGCCGGGCAGCTCGAACTGGCCGGCGACCTGACCGTCATCCGCTGTCGTCCCCCGGCGCCCGGAGCGCGCTGATGAGCGACACCGTCCTGCTGGACGCGCGGAACCTGGTCAAGCACTACGGCTCGGTGGAGGCCCTGCGCGGCGCCTCCTTCCAGGCCCGCGCGGGTGAGGTGACCGCACTGATCGGGGACAACGGCGCGGGGAAGTCCACCCTCGTCAAGTGCCTGTCCGGTGCGGAGCAGCCGACCTCCGGCGAGATCCGGCTGGACGGCAGGACGGTGTCGCTCGACTCACCGGTGACCGCGCGGCGGCTGGGCATCGAGACGGTGTACCAGGACCTCGCGGTCGCCCCGGAACTCGATCCGGCGGCGAACCTGTTCCTCGGCCGGGAAATCCGCCGGAAAGGCATCCTCGGCCGGCTCGGGATGCTCGACAAGGCCGAGATGCGGCGGCGCGCGGTCGAGGAGTTCCAACGGCTCGGGGTGACGTTGCAGAGCACCGACGTGCCGATCGGCTCGCTGTCCGGCGGGCAGCGGCAGAGCGTCGCGGTGGCGCGGTCGGTGGTGTGGGCGTCGAAGGTCGTGTTCATGGACGAGCCGACCGCCGCGCTCGGCGTGGTGCAGCGCGAACGGGTGCTGGACGTGATCCGGCGGGTCCGCGACGAGGGCATCGCGGTGGTGCTGATCAGCCACAACATGCCCGAGGTGCTGTCGGTGGCCGACCGGGTGGAGGTGCTGCGGCTGGGCACGCGCGTGGCCCGGTTCGTGGCGGCCGAGACCAAGCTCGAGGACCTGGTGGCGGCGATGACCGGCGCACTGACCCACGAGGAGGCGGCATGAGGACTGCTTGCAGGTCCGAATCATCGAACACCACGCTCGCCGACGCAGAAACACCGCCGCGGCTTGCCGCGTCCGCCAAGGAGGCGGCGTGAGCACGGCGGTGCAGACCGAGGTGAGCGGCGGGATCGGCAAGCGGTCCCTCGGGCAGCGGCTGATCGGCGCCAACACGTTCTGGATCGCGCTGGTGCTGCTCGCGCTGATCGCGGTGTTCACCGTGCTCGCGCCGAACGAGTTCGCCACCGTGTTCACGTTCCAGACGCTGCTGATCGAGACGTCGGTGCTGCTCGTGCTGTCGGTCGGGATGACGTTCGTGATCATCACCTCCGGCATCGACCTGTCCGTCGGCTCGGTGCTGATCTTCTCCGGCATGGTCTGCGGCAAGACGATGGAGGCGCTTTCCGGCGGCAACGCGAGCGCCGCCGGGTGGGGCGTGATCACCGTCGGGCTGATCGCCGCGGTGCTGGCCGGGACGGCGTGGGGGCTGATCAACGGGTTCCTCATCGCGGTGGCGAAGATCCCGCCGCTGATCGTGACGCTCGGCTCGATGGGCGCCGCGCTGGGTGCGGCGTACCTGCTCAACGGCGGTTCCGACGTGCGCAGCGTGCCCACCACGCTGAACCGCACGCTCGGCTACGGCACGTCGTTCGGCGGCATCCCGAACCTGGTGCTGGTGGCCGCGGTGATCACGCTGATCGGCGCGTGGCTGCTGCACACCACCCGCTTCGGCCGCTACACCTACGCCGTCGGGTCGAACGCCGAGGCCGCGCGCCGGTCCGGGATCGCGGTGACCGCGCACCTCCTCAAGGTGTACCTGCTGACCGGGTTCCTGGCGGGGGTCGCGGGGTTCCTGTCGCTGGCCTACTACGCCTCGACCACGATCACCGCGCACACCAACGACAACCTCAACGCGATCGCCGCGACCGTGATGGGCGGGACGAGCCTGTTCGGCGGGGTGGGATCGGTGCTGGGCACGGTGATCGGGGTGTTCATCCCGGCCGTGCTCAAGAAGGGCTTCAACATCACGCACGTCCAGGACTTCTGGCAGATGATCGCGGTCGGCGCGGTGCTGGTGGCCGCGGTGTGGTTCGACCAGCGGCGCCGCCGCGCACGCAATTCCCGGTGAAATCCCAATACAACGAGGTAGGGAGAGGGATCGGATGAGGTTCGCGAGGATCGCCGGACTGGCGGCGGCCGCGGTGTTGCTGGCCGCCTGCGGGTCCGGCCAGGTCGGCGGCTCCGGCGGCGCGCCGGTGGAGAACAACAAGCGGCTCACGCTCATCCCTGGCGTGCAGGCGGAGCCGTTCTACATCTCGATGCAGTGCGGCGCGCAGGCCGAGGCGCAGAAGCTGGGCTACACGCTGGACACCTCGGCGCCGCAGAAGTTCGACGCCGCGCTGCAGACGGAGAAGGTCAACGCGCTGGGGTCGAACCCACCGGCCGCGCTGCTCATCGCGCCGACCGACGACACGGCGATGCTCGCGCCGATCCAGCAGGTCGCCGCGCGCGGGGTGAAGATCATCGAGGTCGACACGTCGTTGAAGGACACCAGCGTGGCGCAGTCGTCGATCTCGTCGGACAACACGGCGGGCGGTCAGCTCGCGGCGGACACGCTGGCGCAGCTGGTCGGCGGGAAGTCCGGATCGGTGCTGGTGCTGGACACGATCGCGGGCACCTCGACGACGAACGCGCGCGCGGCCGGGTTCTCCGAGCAGCTGAAGAAGTACCCGAACCTGAAGTCGGTGGGCATCCAGTTCACGCAGAACGAGCCGGGGGAGGCCATGTCGAAGGTGACCGCGGCCCTGGCGTCCACTCCGGACCTGGTGGGGATCTTCGCGACCAACCTCAACACCGGCGAGGGCGCGGCGGCGGGCCTGCGCGGCGCCGGCAAGGCGGGCCAGGTCCAGCTGGTCGGGTTCGACGCGAGCCCGTCCGAAGTGGAGGGTCTGCGCAACGGCGAGTACCAGGCGCTGATCGCGCAGGACCCGGCGATGATCGGGCAGCAGGGCGTCCAGCAGGCGGTCGCCGCGCTGGAGGGCAGGCCGGTGACGCGCAACCTCACGGCGCCGCTGCACTCCCTCACCAAGGCGAACATGGACGCCCACAGCCAGTACTTCTACAAGCAGTCCTGCTGAGGGAGCCGGGGAGGTGCGCCCCTGGGGGTACGCACCTCCCCGGCGTCACCGCAGCGTCTTCAGGTGCTGGGTCAGCCACCCGCGGGTCGCGCGCCACAGCCCGGCGCCGAGCGAGACCCGCGCGACGCCGAGCCCGGCCAGTTCGGCGACGGGACCGTTGGCGTTGACCGCCGCCGGGCTCACCGCCCGCACGAACTCGCCCAGGACTTCGCGGTCCCGCAACAGGATCGGGTACACGCAGTCCGCACCCGCCGCGAGGTACGCCTGAGCCCGCTCGATCGCCTCGGGCAGCACGGCACGCGGGTCGGCGGCGCCCAGGAACACGTCGATGCGGGCGTTGATCACCAGGTCCCGGCCCGCGGCCTCGCGCACCGCCGCCAGCCGGGCCGCCTGCTCGTCCACCGGTCGCAGGCCGCCGCGCGGGTGGTCGGTGTCCTCGTAGTTGCAGCCGACCGCGCCGGTGTCCAGCAGCCGCGCGGCGAACTCGGACCCGGACAGCCCGTAGCCGCTCTCGGCGTCCACCGTCACCGGCACCGACACCGCGCGGGCGATGCGCGCGGCGGCGGCGAACATCTCCCCGGCGGGCGCGGCCTCGCCGTCCGGATAGCCGAGCCCGGCGGCGACCGCGACCGAGGACGTGGCCACCACCGGGAACCCGGCCTCCTCGACCAGCCGCGCCGTGTCGGCGTCCCACGCGTTCGGCAGGATCAGCGGGTCGCCCGGGACGTGCAGCGCCCGCAGCGCCTCGGCGGTCACCGGGGGTTCGCCGGGAGCGGCTTGTGGCTGGTGACCCCGAGCCGGTTGAAGGCGTTGATCACCGTCGCCGCCCAGGCGACCGCGACGTACTGCTCCTGCGTGAACACGCTGGTCGCCTGCTGGTAGACGTCGTCGGGCACGTCCTGGTGCTGCGGCAGCCGGGTCATCGCGTCGGTCAGCGCGAGCGCGGCCCGCTCCTGCTCGGTGTAGAGGTCGGTCTCCCACCACGCGCTGAGCATGAGGATCCGCCGCTCGCTCTCCCCCAGCTTGCGGGCGTCCCGGGCGTGCAGGTCGAGGCAGTAGGCGCACCCGTTGAGCATCGACGCGCGGATCTTCACCAGCTCGATCAGCCGCTGGTCCAGTCCCGCGTCCGCGGCCGCCTTCTCGACGACGGTGTGCAGGTGGAGGATCGACTGGTAGGCCTCGGGCAGCGCGGCGGACAACTGGAGTCGCTCGGTCATACGACCAAACTAACCCGCGCTGGCCCACGGGTATGGTCCAGTTTCGTGACAGGTTCGTGGTCCAGTTCCGATCTGCATCTCGACTGGTCGCCGTCCGAGGGGCGGCGCGGGCTGGCCGACGCGTTGCGGCGCGCCGTCCGCGAAGGCCGGCTCGCCCCCGGCACGGCGCTGCCGTCCACGCGCGCGCTCGCGGCCGACCTCGGCATCGCCCGCGGCACCGTCACGCGCGTCTACAACGACCTGACCGCCGAGGGGTACCTGCGCACCAGGCAGGGCGCGCCGACCCGGGTGGCCGCGGACACGCGCACCCCGGCCGAACCACGCGAGAAGTCCGGGCCGCCCACCTCCGCCTGGTTCCGGGACGCGCGCTGGGACCTGTTCCCCGGGCGGCCGGACCTGTCGGCGTTCCCGCGTGCGGCGTGGGCGTCCGCCACGCGCCGGGTCGTGCAGTCGATGCCCGCGGGCTCGTTCGACTACGGCGATCCGGCCGGGCCGGCCGCGCTGCGCGAAGCACTGGCCCGGTACCTCGCGCGCAGCCGCGGCGTGCTCGCGGAGCCGGACCGGATCGTGGTGTGCGGCGGCTACTCGCACGCGATCGGCGTGCTGGGCCACCTGTTCGACGAGATCGCCTTCGAGGACCCGTCGCTGCCGGAGTTCCGCGAGGGCGCGGCCCGGGGCGGCGCGAAGATCGTGCCGGTGCCGGTGGACGAGCGCGGGATCCGGGTGTCCGAACTGGACAGTCCGGTGGCGGTCGTGACGGCCGCGCACCAGTACCCGCTCGGGGTCACGCTCGCGCCGGAGCGCCGCTCCGCGCTGGCCGGCTGGGCGGCGGCGGGCGGCCTGGTGATCGAGGACGACTACGACGGCGAGTTCCGGTTCGACCGGCAGCCGGTCGGGGCGGTGCAGTCGCTGGCGCCGGAGCGGATCGTCTACGCGGGCGGGGTCAGCAAGACGCTCGCGCCGGCGTTGCGGATCGGGTGGCTGGTCCTGCCGCGGCGCCTGGTCGGCCCGGTGCGCGACACGATGGCGGCGCTGGGCTGGCGGTCGCCGGTGGTGGACCACCTGGTCCTCGCCGACCTGCTGAACTCCGGCGCCTACGACCGGCACGTCCGGCAGCGCCGCGTCGCCTACCGCCGCCGCCGGGACCGGCTGCTCGCGGCACTGCCGCCGGAGTTCGTGCCGGAAGGCATCTCCGCCGGGCTGCACCTGGTGCTGCGCGTGCCCGGCGAGGCTGCGGTGCTGCGCGCGCTGCGCCGCCGGTCGGTGGCGGTGGACCACCTGAGCCGCTACTGGATGGGCTCCGGCCCCGGCGGGCTGGTGATCGGCTACGCGACCCCGGCGGAGCACGCGTTCGGCCCCGCGGTGGAGGCGCTGGTGGACGGGCTACGCGCGGTCGGACCGTAGCGCGGCCAGCAGCTCGTCCGCGGCGGTGTAGGGGTCCAGCTCGCGGTCGACGACCTTCTTCGCCACCGCGGGCAGGTGCCCGCCGCCGTGCAGGTCGGTCAGCCGCGCCTGCAGCTCGCGCAGGGCGATCGCGGCCACCTCGCTCGCGGCCCGCTCGGCGCGGCGGCGGGCCAGCTCCCCGTGCGAGGCGAGCCAGTCGTGGTGCTCGGACAGCGCCTTGACCAGGTCCGGCACGCCCTCGCCGCGGGCGGCGACCGTGCGCACGATCGGCTGCCGCCAGCTCTCGCCGCGGATCTCCCGGCGCGCGAAGGCGATCATCTGCTTCAGGTCGCGCACCACGGTCTCCGCGCCGTCGCGGTCGGCCTTGTTCACCACGAACACGTCGGCGATCTCCAGCACCCCGGCCTTGGCCGCCTGGATCCCGTCGCCGAGCCCGGGCGCCAGCAGGACCACCGTGGTGTCGGCCAGCTTCACGACGTCCACTTCGGACTGTCCAACACCGACGGTCTCGATCAGCACGACGTCGAACCCGGCGGCGTCGAGCACCCGCACCGCCTGCGGCGTCGCCCAGGACAGCCCGCCCAGGTGCCCGCGGGTGGCCATCGACCGGATGAACACGCCCGGATCGGTCGCGTGCTCGGTCATCCGGATCCGGTCGCCGAGCAGCGCGCCGCCGGAGAACGGCGACGACGGGTCGATCGCCAGCACCCCGACCCGCTTGCCCTCCGCGCGCAACGCGGACAGCAGCATGGACGTCGAAGTCGACTTGCCGACCCCGGGCGGTCCGGTCAGGCCGATCACCCGCGCCCGCCCGGTGTGCGGCGTGAGCGCCGCGGCCACCTCGCGCAGGCGCGGGTGCGCGTCCTCGACCAGCGAGATCAGCCGGGCGACCGCGCGCGGCTGTCCCTCCCGCGCGCGGTCGACGAGCTCCCCGACGTCCAGTGGCACTACAGCGCGGGCACCTTGATCAGCAGCGCGTCACCCTGGCCACCGCCACCGCACAGCCCGGCCGCGCCGAGACCGCCACCGCGGCGGCGCAGCTCGTGCACCAGGTGCACGGCCAGCCGGGCGCCGGACGCGCCGATCGGGTGGCCGAGCGCGATGGCGCCGCCGTCGACGTTCACGATCTCCGGGTCGATGCCCAGCGCCTTGGTCGACACCAGGCCGACCGCGGCGAACGCCTCGTTGATCTCCACCAGGTCCAGCGCGCTCGCGTCCAGCTTCGCCTTCGCCAGCGCGGCCTTGATCGCGTTGGACGGCTGCTCGTGCAGGCTCGCGTCCGGCCCGGCGACCACGCCGTGCGCGCCGATCTCGGCCAGCGGCTCCAGACCCAGCTCCTCGGCCTTGGCCCGGCTGGCGACGATCACCGCGGCCGCGCCGTCGGAGATCTGCGACGCCGAACCCGCGGTGATGGTGCCGTCGGCGGCGAAGGCCGGGCGCAGCTTGGCCAGGCTCTCGGCCGTGGTGTCGGCACGCACGCCCTCGTCGGTGTCGAACACGACCGGGTCGCCCTTGCGCTGCGGGATCGACACCGGCGCCAGCTCGGCTTTGAACCGCCCGGCCTCGGTCGCGGCGACCGCGCGCTGGTGCGAGCGGGCCGCGAAGGCGTCCTGGTCCTCGCGGGTGATGCCGTAGCGGGAGTTGTACTTCTCCGTCGACGCGCCCATCGCGCACTGGTCGAAGGCGCAGAACAGGCCGTCGTAGGCCATGTGGTCGAGCAGCGTGGTGTCGCCGTACTTGAAGCCGGAGCGCGACTTGGGCAGCAGGTGCGGCGCCTGGGTCATCGACTCCTGGCCGCCCGCGACCACCAGGTCGAACTCGCCGGCGCGGATGAGCTGGTCGGCCAGCGCGATCGCGTCCAGGCCGGACAGGCACACCTTGTTGATGGTCAGCGCGGGCACGTCCATCGGGATGCCGGCGGCCACCGCGGCCTGCCGCGCCGGGATCTGGCCGGCGCCTGCGGTGAGCACCTGGCCCATGATCGTGTACTGCACCTGGTCCGGGGAGACCCCGGCCTGCTCGAGCGCGGCCTTGATGGCGATCCCGCCGAGCTGCGCCCCGGTGAAGTCCTTCAGTGAACCGAGCAGACGCCCGATCGGGGTACGCGCCGCACCCAGGATGACGGAACCGGACACAACAGCCTCCAACAGACGAACGACGGCGGTCGATCCGACGATACCCGGAGCGGCCGTCCAGTACAGGTGTGAGCCGCGGCACCCACGCACCGCGGGGCCAAGCCTTATCCTCACCACTATGAATGACGCGCTGAAGCCGTTCGTGACGACCATCGACCACGTCGGCATCGCCGTCGCCGATCTGGACGCCGCGATCGACTTCTACGCGGACAACTTCGGCATGATCGCCACGCACTCCGAGGTCAACGAGGAGCAGGGCGTGCGCGAGGCGATGCTGCACGCGCCGGGCGACGAGAACGGCCCCGCCGTCCAGCTGCTCGCGCCGCTGCGGCCGGACTCGACGATCGGGAAGTTCCTCGACACCAAGGGCCCCGGTCTGCAGCAGGTCGCCTACCGCGTCACCGACGTCGAGGCCGCCGCCGAGGCGCTGCGGGCCAAGGGGCTGCGCCTGCTGTACGACAAGGCCAAGCGCGGCACCGCGAACAGCAAGGTCAACTTCGTGCACCCGAAGGACGCCGGCGGCGTCCTGGTCGAGCTGGTCGAGCCCGCCGCGTCGCACTAACCCGGCGCGGGCCGGGCCATCAGCGCGTCGGCGATGAAGTTCAGCTCCCGCTCCATCAGGTCCGGCGGATCGTCCCCGCCGTGCCGCGCCACCGAGTGCCGGTAGCTGACCGCGAGCGCCAGCAGCCCGGCCGCGCTGTCCACGTCGGCCACCGGCAGTGCGCCGTCCCCGGCGGCGATGATCACCGTGCGCACCTGGCGGACCAGCTGCTGGAACCGGTCGTGCAGCGCGTCCCGCACCGCGCGGTGGGTGTCCGCCTCCCGCCACAGCAGGTGGGACAGCATCCGCGACCGGGCCAGGCGCGCGTCGAGCTCGGACACCAGCCGCCGCAGGCTCTCCGCGATGTCCCCGGGCACGACGACGCGGGTGGCGTCGATCTGCTCGTCGGGCAACCGCTTGATCAGCGCGCTCAGCAGGTCGGACTTGCGGCGGAAGTAGTAGTGCACCAGGCCCTTCGGCACGCCGGCGCGCTCGGCGATCCGGGAGGTCGGAGTGGCGTCGAAACCGCTTTCCGCGAACAGGTCCTCGGCCGCGCGGAGGATCCGCTCCTTGGCCGGGAGGTCGTCCCCGTGTTCGGTCCGCGCCACTCCGCCCGCCTCTCGTACAGCTCGCCGGCCCACAACGCTAACCGAAAACCGGCTCGTCGTGGGCCGACCGGGGTGACTGCCCTCAGTGCGCGGTCGTCATCCCACCGCGGTGCACCGCGTTCGCCACCGGCAGGGCCGCCAGCCCGGCGATCGCGGTCAGGGCGCCGATGATCCACGAGGACCACGCCGCCACGTCCAGTGCCGTGTAGGTCATCACCCACGGCGCGATGAACAGCAGCGCCCCGAGGATGACCTGGACCCCCTCGCCGTAGACGAGGCCCGGCATGGACAGCGAAAGCAGGCCGTCCAGCGCGATGAGGGCGCCCAGCACGATCATCGTCCACATGGTCGCGGTGTCGGTGTCGGCCCACAGTGGCGTCAGCACCGCCACCACCCCGAGCACGACCTCGGCCCAGTCGTGCGGACGGGTCCACGCCCGCTTCGAACGATCAGCCATTCGTGATCACCTCCGAACCCGATCCGGGAGACCACGCGGCGCGGTCTCCGCACTGCCATGGTGCGCCTTGATTGGCCGGCCGGTCAATCACACCCGGATTACGGTCAAATCGGACAGTGGCGGAGGACGTTACTGGCCAGTAATGTCATCTCCTCCGACCCAGCGCAGGGAGACCGACATGACGATCACGGACATCCGGGACGCGATCCTCACCGGCGAGACCGCCGAGGTGGGCGCCCTGCCGGTGCCCGAGGCCTACCGCGGCGTGACCGTGCACGCGGACGAGGTCGCCATGTTCGACGGGATCCCCTCCCGCGACAAGGACCCGCGCAAGTCGCTGCACGTGGACGAGGTGCCCACGCCCGAGCCGGGGCCCGGTGAGGCGCTGATCGCGGTGATGGCCAGCGCCATCAACTACAACACCGTGTGGACGTCGATCTTCGAGCCGATCCCGACGTTCAAGTTCCTGCAGCGCTACGGCAGGCTCTCGCCGCTGGCCCAGCGCCACGACCAGCCCTACCACGTGGTCGGCTCGGACGCGGCCGGCGTCGTGCTGCGCACCGGGCCGGGCGTGCACCGGTGGCAGCCGGGCGACGAGATCGTCGCGCACTGCCTCAACGTCGAGCTGGAGGGCCCGGACGGGCACAACGACACGATGCTCGACTCCGACCAGCGGATCTGGGGGTTCGAGACGAACTTCGGCGGGCTGGCCGAGCTGGCGCTGGTCAAGGCCAACCAGCTGATGCCCAAGCCGGACCACCTGACCTGGGAGGAGGCCGCCTGTCCCGGGCTGGTCAACTCCACCGCCTACCGGCAGCTGGTGACCACGAACGGCGCGAACCTGAAGCAGGGCGACGTCGTGCTGATCTGGGGCGCCTCCGGCGGGCTCGGGTCGTACGCGACGCAGTTCGCGCTCAACGGTGGCGCGATCCCGGTGTGCGTGGTGTCCAGCCCGGAGAAGGCGGCGATCGTCCGCCGGATGGGTGCCGAACTGGTGATCGACCGGACCGCGGAGGGTTACCGGTTCTGGCGGGACGAGAACACGCAGGACCCGAAGGAGTGGCAGCGCTTCGGTGCGCGGATCCGGGAGCTGACCGGCTGTGAGGATCCGGACATCGTGTTCGAGCACCCGGGCCGGGAGACGTTCGGCGCGTCGGTGTACGCGGCACGCAAGGGCGGCACGATCGTCACGTGCGCCTCCACCTCGGGATACCTGCACCAGTACGACAACCGGTACCTGTGGATGAACCTGAAACGGATCATCGGGTCGCATTTCGCGAATTACCGCGAGTCGTGGGAGGCCAACCGGTTGATCGCGAAAGGCCTGATCCACCCGACGCTGTCGAAGACGTATCCGATGACCGAGACCGGGCAGGCCGCGCTGGACGTGCACCGCAACGCCCACCAGGGCAAGGTCGGTGTGTTGTGTCTCGCCCCCGAGGAGGGTTTGGGCGTGCGCGACGCGGAGAAGCGGTCGAAGCACATCGACCGGATCAATTTGTTCCGCGGCGCCTAAGTAGTCTGGGCCGTATGAGCCTTGGCGACGAACGAGAGCTTGTACCGCTCGGCGCGGGTTTCGACCTGGCCAAGCGCGGTTACGACCGCCACCAGGTCGACGAGCACCTCGAACGGCTGGACAGCGACCTGAAAATGCTCGCCGCCGACCGGGATGCCGCCATCTCGCAGGCCGGCGACCTCGCCCGGCAGCTCGAGCAGGCTCGCGGGGAGATCGAGAACCTGCGCGGCCAGGTCGAGCGGCTGGGCCAGCCGCCGACGACGGTCGAGGGCCTGTCCGAGCGGTTGCAGCGCATGCTACGGCTGGCGCAGGAGGAGGCGGCCGACACGCGGGCCCGCGCGGAGGCCGAGGCCGGGCACATCCGGGCGAAGGCCGAGTCGGACGCCAGCGCCATGCGCGCCCGCTACGAGCAGCTGCTGGCCGAGCTGGACGCGCGGCGCAAGGAGATGGAGGCCGAGCACCGCACGGTCCTGGAGACCGCGCGCGCCGAGGCCGAGTCGATCACGACCAAGGCCAAGGAGGAGCGCGACCGGCTGAATCGCGAGGCCGAGCAGCGCCGCACCCAGGTCGAGGAGGACTTCGAGATCGCGATGGCGGCGCGCCGCACCGAGGCGATGCGGGTGCTGGCGGAGCAGGAGGCGACGAGCAAGGCGGAAGCCGAGCGCCGCGTCCGCGAGGCGACGGACGAGGCCGCGGCGATCCGCAAGAAGGTCGCGGAGGAGGAGGCCGCCGCGAAGGCCGAGATCGAGCGCCGCCGCCGCGAGTCGATCGAGGACGCCAACCGGCGCAAGACGGAGTCGATCACCGAGGCGAACGCCCGCCTGGCGGAGGCGTCGGACGAGGCGGCCCGCCGCGTGCGGGAAGCCACGGAGGAGTCGACGCGCCGCATCAACGCGGCGGCCGACCGGGTCGAGGCGTTGCGCAAGCTGCGCGCCGGAATCGCCGAACAGGTCAAGGCAGCGCGCGAAGTGCTGGTAGAGGCCAACTCAGTCCTCGGCGAGGCCGAACCGGTGATCGAGCCGCTGCCGGAGGAACGCGAGGCCGCCCCAGCGGGAAAACCGTCGGGACGGCAGTGAAGCCCGGCGGAGGAGCCGCTCCCGAGCGGCAGTGACACCTCGACAACGAGCCACTCCCGAGCGGCGGTGACACCTCGACAACGAGCCACTCCCGAGCGGCAGTGACACCTCGGCAGGGATCCGGACGGGCGTCCCTCTTCGGCCGGAAACCCCTCCCTCCCCGCAGGGAGTGAGGCCAGGCGGGGACTGAGCCACTGCCTGAGCCGGCCTGCCGTCATGCAGGTCCCGCCGGTGGTCAGGATGCGCCCCACTCGCAGCACAGCGCGGCCCGGAAGAGCTGACACCTCGGCCGGACCCACACGGCGCCCCGCTCCGGCCAGCACCAGACCAGCTGGACTGGCCCTCCGGCCCCGCCTCCCACCAGCCCTCCGCTGTCGAGCACCTGTCACCGGGGCGGTTGTCCCCAGGTGACGAGGCGCGCGGGGCACGCTGTCACGGCCCGCCGAAGAACGGGCAAACCTCACCGGTGGCGGGGCTGCGCAGAAACCGACTGGCGAGTAACCTAGGGCGCCACTTGCGAAAGCGCACAGGCGCGCACCCTTGCCGGAGGTATTGGGATGGCTGCATACCGGACCGTGGTTGTCGGTACGGACGGGTCTGATTCATCGTTCCGCGCGGTCGACCGGGCGGCGGCCGTGGCCGCGGACTCCGGCGCCACGCTCGTCATCGTGTGCGCCTACTACCCGGCGAGCAGGCAGGACGTGGAGAAGGCCCAGGACGTCCTGGGCGAGGAGGCCTACCAGGTGGTCGGCTCGGCGCCGGCCGAGGACACCCTCCGCAGCGCCCGCGACCGCGCCCTCAAGGCAGGCGCGGGCTCGACCGAGACCATCGCCGTGGTGGGCGAGCCGGTCGAGGCGCTGCGCAAGGTCGTCTCCGACAAGTCGGCCGACCTGCTGGTCGTCGGCAACCGCGGGCTGAACACGCTCACCGGGCGCCTGCTCGGGTCGGTGCCGTCCGAGGCGGCGCGCAAGTCGGGGGTCGACGTCCTGATCGTGCACACCACGTAGGCCGGCGTGGACTCCGAGCGCCTCGAGAGCATCCTGCTCGGCGGCAAGCGCCGCTACACCCGGCTCGAGGTGGCCGACAAGGCGGGTGTGCCCATCGAACGGGCCACCCGCCTCTGGCGTGCGCTGGGGTTCGCCACGGTCGGCGACGACGAAGTGGTCTTCACCGACGCCGACATCGACGCCGTGCGCACCGCCGACCAGCTGATCTCCTCCGGGCTGCTCGACCAGGGCCTGGAGGCGCCGGTGGCCCGCACGCTCGGCCTGCACCTGTCGCGGCTCGCGGAGTGGCAGGTGCGGATGCTGTGGACGCTGATCACCGAGAACGAGGGCCTCGGCCGGGACGACGCGCAGATCGTCACGCTCGTCGAGCGCCTGCTGCCGGAGTTGCAGCGGGTGCAGGACTTCGTGTGGCGGCGGCACCTGGCGGCCTTCGCCGGGCGGGCGCTGGCGTCGCCCGAGGAGGACCTGGAGGCGCGGACCGAGGTCGTCGGGTTCGTCGACATGGTCGGCTACACGCGGCTGACCCGGCGCCTGGCCGAGAGCGAACTCAGCGCCGTGCTGGAGAGCTTCGAGCTGCTCGCGACCGAGGTCATCGCCGACCACCACGGCCGCGTGGTGAAGATGATCGGCGACGAGGTGCTGTTCGTGGCCGACGCGCCGGCCGTCGCGGCCGGGATCGCGCTGACGCTGACCGAGCGCACCGCGGCCGACGCCGAACTGCCGGAAGTGCGGGCCGGCCTGGCGGCCGGCCGGATCCTGAGCCGCTTCGGCGACGTGTACGGATCGGTCGTGAACGTGGCCGCGCGGCTCACGTCGGTAGCGCGCCCCGGAACGGTGCTGATCGACCGCGAACTGGCGGGCGAACTGGCCGACCTGCCGGGTTTCGCCGTGCGCTCCCGCCGCCCGGTGACCGTGCGCGGCTACACGCGGCTGCACCCATACGTGCTCCGGCGCGGCTAGCCAGCCTGCGCATCCGCCCCGTGTCAGGCGACTGACGCAGGGCGGACGCGCTCGGCCCGGCTCAGTTGTCCGCGGGCAGGACCGCGTACTGGCGCACGTACAGGTCGGTGTAGGTGACCGGCCCGCGGGGGCCCGGCACCCGGTCCAGGTTGATGCCGGTCTCCGGCACGGCGAGGAGCTTGAAGCCGTCCAGCAGGCGCGTCGGGGCGTTCCAGAACACGCCGGTTCCGGTGTAGCCGTCGAGGAAGGCCGTCGCGGTCTCGGCGTTCTCGGTGGCGATGCCCGCCGCCAGGCCGGAGGTCTGCTCGTTGGCGACCGAGACCGCCTCGGCCACGCCGCTGACCTGCGCGACGGTCACGGTGGCCTCGTGGTCGGAGTCGAGCGCCCACTCGTAGCCGATGGCGTGCTCGTGCGGCGGCAGGGACGGCGTCACCTTCCGCGCGGCCAGCGCCTCGGAGATGACCGGCCACAGCTGGTCGTGCACCGCGGAGTGGATGAGCAGCAGGTTCAGCCGGTTGCAGACGCCCAGCCGGTCCAGGCTGTTGAACACCAGGTCGCGGACCTTGCCGGCGTCGGCGGCCTCGTCGACGTACAGCACGCCACCGCCGTCGGCGTGGGCGAGCGTCCGGACGCCGTGCTGGGCGGCCTCCAGCGCGAGCGCGCGCGTGCTCTCGCCGCTGCCGCGCAGGATGACCAGCGGCACCAGGTCCGGGAACCGGACCAGGGCCGCGGCGGCCTCCCGCTCGACGCGCGGCACCAGCTGCACGACGGCGGGGTCGATACCCGCGTCGGACAGCGCCGGGGCGATGACCACCTCGAGCAGTCGCTGCGCGGAGCCCAGCGCGGCCGAACCGGTGCGCAGCACCCCGCCATTGCGGGACTTGACCAGCTGCGACGCGACGTCGACCGTCACGTTGGGCCGGGCCTCGTAGTTCGCGCCGATGACGCCCACCGGGCGGCGCCGCTCGACCAGCCGCAGGCGGTCGGACAGCGCCTTCACCGGGATCGCGCGCTCCGGGTGGGGCGAGCCGGCCAGCAGGCGCAGCTGCTCGGCCATGCCGGTGAGCCGCTCCTCGGTGATCGTGAGACGGTCGAGCAGTCCGGCGCTCATGCCTTCCTGCTCCGCGCGCGCCACGTCGGCCCGGTTGGCCTCCAGGACGCTCTCGCGGGCGTCGAGGAGACGGTCCGCCATGGCGGTCAGCGCCGCGTCGATGGCCTCGTCCGACGCGGTGGCCAACGACGGGGCCGCCGCCTTGGCCGCCCGTGCGCACTCCTCAACAGCCTTCGCCACCTCGTCGGACACCGCTACCTCCACGCTGGAAACTGGGAGCCTCCAGTGTGCCGCACGGGCAGGTCAGGGCTGCAGTGCGGGTTCGAGCAGCCAGACGCCGCCGACGAACAGGCACGTGACCGCGATCACGCCGAGCATGAGCATCCACAGCGCGGCCGGGACGCCGGTCAGCCGGGCGAGCTGGTCCGCGTCGGAGTCCCGCGCCGCGCCGCGCCGCCGTTTCATCTGCAGCTCGATGACCGGCCGGAGCCCGCCCAGCAGCAGGAACCACGTGATCAGGTAGATGAACCACGCCTGCACCTGCGGCCCGGCGACCAGCGCGACCACCGCGAGCCCGCCGGCGGTGAGGACCACGGACAGCACGCCGTAGGCGTTGCGGACCATGACCAGGACGCCGAGCAGCAGCAACGCGGCGAGCGCGAGCAGCACCGTGATGCGGCCCGCGGCCAGCAGGCTCGCGAAGGCCAGGCCGAGGATCCCGGGCGCCGGATAGCCCGCGAGGGCGGTCAGCACCATGCCCGGGCCCTCGGGCTTGCCCCGGGAGACCGTGACGCCCGAGGTGTCGGAGTGCAGCTTGATCCCCTGCAGGCGACGCCCGGCCAGCACCGCGACCAGCGCGTGACCCGCCTCGTGCACGATCGTCACCACGTTGCGGGCCATCCGCCAGGGCGCGCCGGACAGCACCAGCAGGAGCGCCACACCGCCGGTCACCAGCGGCACCGGAATGGACGGATCCGGCTGCGCCCCGAAGAGACCCGCCAGCACGTCGAACTCTGCCGTCGCCTCGTTCACGCGCGAAGCTCACCACATGTGGGGTGCACTCCCTGTAATCACCCCCATCGCGTTCACAGCTCCTTCACTGGTAGTTGGGTGCGGGACCGGACCCGCCTCGCGCCCGGCCGCACGCCGCAGCTCCGCCCGGCCGTGTTGACAGAGCGGCGCCCCATCAGACCCCGCGCGGCAGCTCCGCCCGGGCGTGTTGACAGAGCGACGCCCCGCCGGGCCGCGTGCGACGGCTCTCCGGGCCGAGGTGACAGAGCGAGGCCCCGTCAGGGCCCACGCGTCAGTTCCCCGCCCGAGGGGACAGAGCAAGGCCCCGCCACCTCACATGCAGCGGCTCCTCCCCAACCGAGGTGAGAGAGCGAGGCCCTGCCATCCCCGCACGCGGCGGCCCCTCTCACCGAGGTAGCAGCGTGGGCGCTCTGCCAGGCACGGTGGCAGCTCCCGCCCACGTGACGGTGCGGGCGATGTGTCAGGCGGCTTGCGTTGGCGCCTCCGTCGCTGCCCCGGCCGCGCTGGGCATCGGGTGGTGGGTGCGGTCCACTCGGAACAGGAGGGCTGCCCAGCTGCGGTACGGGGCCCACGCATCGGCGATCGAGGCGAGTTCCGTGGTCGATGCGGCGGGGCGGTCGTAGGCCCGGCGCATCTCCTCGAGCAGGTATCGCTCGTCCGTGGGGAAGACGTCCGGGTGGCCTGCGCCGCGGATCAGGATCAGCTGCGCCGAGAACGCCCCCACACCAGGCAGGGCGCGCAGTGCGTCCAGGGCATCCGCGGGATCCGCCGCGCGCAAGGCATCCGGGTCGAGGACGCCGGTCAGCGCGGCTTCGGCGACCACGCGCAGACGGTCCACTTTGATCTCCGGCAGCCACGACGGCGCGGGCATCTCCAGCAACTCCGCCGGCGCCGGGAACGACCACAACGGACGCCCGTCGACATCGAGCTGCTCACCGTGCCGTTCAGCGATGCGTTGTTTGAACAACGCCGCCTGCGTGAACCGGATCCGCTGGCCGATGATCGCCCAGCAGGCGGCCTCGTACGGCGACGTGAACAGCACCGGCCGCAACCCGGGATACCGCGCCTGCAACGCACCCACCACCGGATCTCGCTCACCGACCGCCGCGAAACCGGAGCCGTCCACGTCCAGTGACAGGATCCGCGCCACGTGCCGCGCCGCCTCCTCGACATCCGCTTGCCCCGCCACCACAGTGACTTCGACGGACCCCGGCGCCCGCTGCCGCACCCGCACCCCCGTATGCACCCACCTGCCCGGCAACGGGAAGGCCAGCCGGAGCGTGCCCGGCTCCTCCGCCGCGTCCGGGCGCGACGCCGGCGCGAACCCCTCCAGGAAACCGGCCGCCGCCGCGAGGTCGAACGGCCCCGGCACGGCGATCTCGACGGTGCCCGTCACACTGCTCGTCATCGTTGCTCTCCTTCGGTTCGACGATGATGGGATGACGGTAGCGGGACCCACCGACAATTCCGGGAAAACCAGTTGCCCGCCTCGCTACGGTGGGGCCATGGGTATGTTCTCGCAGTCCTGCATGGTGTTCGCCCGCTTGCGGCGCGCCTGACGCAGTGGCTGCCCTTCCACACCGAGTTCCCCACCGCCGGCCGCTGCGTCATGAGCTTCCTGCCCGCTCTCATGACGTGGAGTTCCCATGCCCTCGGCACCCCGTGCCGGGCGGTCCGCCGGCGTGCATTTCCTTGCCACACCGGCGATCGCCGCACAACTCGTCCAATCCTGCACCGTCGGCGGTGACGATCTCGTCCTGGAGATCGGCGCCGGACAGGGCGCCCTCACCCGTCACCTCGCCGCCACCGGCGCGCGCATTCTCGCCGTCGAGCGAGATGACCACTTCGTGCGCCGCCTGACCACCCATTTCGGTGATCGGCCGAACGTTCGCGTCGTGCACGGCGACGCCCGCGACATTCCCCTGCCCCGAAGGAAGTTCCTGCTGGTGGCCAATCTCCCGTACGCGCTGTCGACCACGATCCTGCGTCGCATGCTCACCGCCCGCACCGCGCTCCACCGTGCCGCGGTGATCGTCGAATGGGGCTTCGCCAAACGGATCTGCGCGACCGTGCCCCGCCAGCTCGAACAGGCGTGGTGGGCCGCCCGCTTCGACCTCGAACTGGTGACCCGGATCGGCCCGCACCACTTCTCCCCGCCACCGCGCGTCGACTCCGCGCACCTGGCGATCCGCCGCAACTCGTTCCCCCGCTCGGCCGAACGAGCACTGTGGACAGTCCTGTCCAGCGCCTACCGCCACCCCACCGCACCGGCGGACCGGCTGTTCGACCGGCGCGCCCTGCGCCGCGCCGGAATCCAGCCGACCGAACCCGCCGCCACCGTCCCGCCCCACGCCTGGGCACGCCTGGCGCGCGACCTGTCCCCCGGCCGCACCTGGCCGGCCCTGCCGAAACGGCTCCGGGAGTGACGAACTCTCAGGAAAATCTTCTCAGGAGATTTCCGGGTCGCTCCACAGGATTCTCACAAGAACGCGGACCAACCTCATGAGCATGAACGAGAACGAGTTCCGGGCGAGCCAGGTCGGCGGGGTCCCGCCGACCTACAGCCACCCCCACTACCAGCAGCCGCTCGCGGCCGCGCCGGTGCTCACGCCCCCGCGGCCCAAGAAGAAGCGCGTCGCCGCACTCGTCACCGCCGGCACCCTCGCCGCGGCCGTGATCGGCGGCGCCAGCGGAGCCGCCGTCGTGGCCCTCGACAGCGGCACCTCCACGGGCACGGCCACGTCCGCGACCACGGTGTCCAGCACCACGAACACCGACGTCAGCGCCGTCGCCGCCAAGGTCCTGCCGAGCGTCGTGCAGGTCAACGTCACGACCCGCCAGGGCGAGGCCATCGGATCCGGCGTGATCCTGACCGCCGACGGCAAGATCCTCACCAACGCGCACGTTGTGTCCGACGCCGTCGGCGACGTCACCATCACCCTGTCCGACGGCACCGAGTACCAGGCCAGCGTCCTCGGCGCGGACACCAAGGCCGACATCGCCGTCCTGCAGGCCAAAGGCGCCAGCGGCCTCACCGCCGCCACCCTCGGCGACTCCGGCAAGGTGCAGGTCGGCGAACAGGTCGTCGCCATCGGCTCCCCCGGCGGACTGCAGAACACCGTCACCTCGGGCATCGTCAGCGCCGTCGACCGCGACCTCTCCGACATCTCCAGCGGCGAGCCGGAGACCCCGTTCGGGCAGACCGCCAACACCGCCAGCGACAGCCCCAGCTACACCGCCATCCAAACCGACGCCTCCATCAACCAGGGCAACTCCGGCGGACCACTCGTCAACATGAACGGCGAGGTCATCGGCATCAACTCCGCCCTCTACAGCCCGTCGGCCACCTCCACCGGATCCGTCGGCATCGGCTTCGCCATCCCCATCGACGACGCCAAGACGATCATCGCGCAGATCGAGAACAGCTGACACACCCGGAACGGGCCGCGGTCGGGGCGGCCCGTTCCGCTGTGCCGGACGGTCCCCGCGCGCGGCCCGCGTTAGGGTTTCCCGGTGACCGACCGTCTTGTCTGGATCGACTGCGAGATGACAGGGCTGGACCTCGCGAAGGACGCCCTGATCGAAATCGCCGCCCTGGTGACCGACGCCGACCTCAACATCCTCGGCGACGGCCTCGACCTCGTCATCCACGCCGATGACGACGTGCTCGCCGGCATGCCCGACGTCGTGCGCGAAATGCACGCCAAATCCGGGCTCACCGACGAAGTCCGCCGCTCCGTCACCACCCTCGAGGAAGCCGAACAACGCGTCCTCGACTACATCCGGACCCACGTTCCCGAAGCCAACAGCGCCCCCCTCGCCGGCAACTCCATCGCCACCGACCGCGGATTCATCGCCCGCGACATGCCGGCCCTCGACGCCCACCTGCACTACCGCATGGTCGACGTGTCCTCGGTCAAGGAACTCGTGCGGCGCTGGTACCCCCGCATCTACTACGCCAAGCCCGAGAAGGGCCTCGCGCACCGGGCACTCGCCGACATCAAGGAATCCATCAGCGAACTCGACTACTACCGGCGCACCGCGTTCGTGCCCCTACCCGGCCCCAGCACCGACGAAGCCCGCGCCGCGGCCGCCGAAGTGCAGCTCAAACACACCAAGTGACCCCCCGCGTGCCCCCGCTCGCGGGCACGCTACGATATCCCGGCTGGTGGCGATCGCAAGACGCCCCACGTGGTGGGTGTAGCTCAGCTGGTAGAGCACCTGGTTGTGGTCCAGGAAGTCGCGGGTTCAAGTCCCGTCACTCACCCCATGGCCCCACCCTGCTCGGTCGCTTCGCGGCCTCGCCGGGTGGGGTTCGTCATTTCCTCCGGGGGCCGAGCCCCCGGACCCCCACGGTGCGAGCTCCTCACCCCGGCGAGCGCTGGGCACGAATGGCGGGGACCAGCGTGGCCCGGACGAGGTCGCTGGGGCGACCTCATCGGGCCTCGGCGGGCGCGGGTGCGAGTGGCCTGGGGCTGGTCGCTTCGCGGCCTCGCCGGGTGGGGTTCGTCATTTCCTCCGGGGGCCGAGCCCCCGGACCCCCACGGTGCGAGCTCCTCACCCCGGCGAGCGCTGAGCACGAATGGCGGGGACCAGCGTGGCCCGGACGAGGTCGCTGGGCGACCTCATCGGGCGTGGGCTGGTGCGGGGTCCCCTACTCGGTCGCTGGGCGACCTCGTGGGGGCCGTTGGGTGGGGTTCGTCATTCCTCCAGAGGTCCCCGCAGCCCCAGGGCGCGAGCTTCCTCGCCCTGGCGAGCGCTGCGCGACCTCGTCGGGGCGTCGCGCCTTCAGCTGCTTGTGGGGGTTGTCCAGGCTGTCCAGGGGAGTTGCCAGACCGACCAGCCGTCGGTCGGTTCCAGGGGCTGGCCGCCGCTGTTCGTGACCGTGAACAGGTCGCCCTTCTTCGACAGGTCCATCAGCCACTTCGCGTTCGCGTCCGACAGGTTGATGCAGCCGTGCGACACGTTCCGGCGCCCCTGCAAACCCACCGACCACGGCGCCGAGTGGTAGAAGATCCCGCTGTTCGACAAGCGCACCGCGTACTTCACGAACGTCCGGTAACCGCCCGGAGTGTCGGCCGGGACACCGTACGTGCCGGAATCCATGGTGTAGCCGTTGTGCTCACTCATCACCGTGTACGTGCCCACCGGCGTCGTGTTACCCGGCTTGCCCATCGAGATCGGCAACGTCCGCACCTCGGCGTCGTTCACCATCACCTTCGCCTGGTGCGACGCCCCATCGGCGACCACGACCACCTTGTCACCCACTGTGATCTTCGCCGCACGGTCTTCCAGCCCGTACGCGCCGCCACCCAGCGGCTTGCCGTAGATCGCGGCCTCCACGGAGATCCTCGTGCCCGGCTGCCAGTAGTCCTTCGGCCGCCAGATCACCATGCTGTCGCTCATCCAGCGGAACGCGCCCTCGGTGACCGGCTCGGTCACCACCTTCAGCGCCCGCTCCGCCGCCGACCGGTCGGCCACCTTCGAGTTGAACGTGAAGATCAACGGCATCCCGACGCCGACCGTCTCCCCGTCCTGCATGTTCAACGAGACGGAGATCGTCTTCCGCGGCTTCGCCACCGTGGTGAACGTCGAGGTCGAGGTGACCTGCTTGCCGTCCCCGCCCACCGCGACCGCCGTCAGCGTGTACTGCTTGCCGTAGCCGAGACCGTCGGCGAACTCCCACGACGTGCCGTCCGCCGACAAGGCACCCGGAACGGCCTCACCCTCCGGGTTGCGCAGCGTGACCTCGGTCAACCTGCCGCCGGTAGCCGTCACCGAAACGGGTTCACCTGGCGCGACGTCCGCGGCACCGGACGACGGAACCACGGCGATCGACGCCGGCCGAGCAGCTTCCGCCGAAGCCGAGGCTGACGCCCCTGAACCGCTGGTACCGCCGTTGCCAGCCTCCGCCGTGCAGCCGGCCAGCAACCCGGCCGCCAGCACCAGGCAAGCCCATCTGCCCGCAACCACCGAACGCCGCATGATGCCCCCAATCCGGTGAAGATCGCCCGCTTCGTTCTCCTGCGCCCAGTCTGCCCGATCTCGCCGAGACGAGGGGCAAAGACCTGCCGAAACACGAGAGGGGACCCCCGTGAACGGCCTCCCGCGGGCGTGCTAATCTTTTTTCCGTCGCCAGGGAGACCAGGCGGCCGAGGCCAGCGCCATTAGCTCAACTGGCAGAGCAGCTGACTCTTAATCAGCGGGTTCGGGGTTCGAGTCCCTGATGGCGCACAGTCACCCCAGGTCCTAGGGCCTGGGGTTTTCTGCTTTTCTGGATCGGGCGCGCCTTCGGGTGGTGACCGCAGCCGGCTCCGTTCTCACTGTCGTGCCGACAGGCTGCGGGGCGATCTGACAGCTGGTCCGGCGGTGCCGCCCCGCTGCGGCGGTCGTACGCCACCGTCCTGCCCGACCGTCGCTCTGCCGGACAGCCTGTCCCAGCCCAACGTCGGCGAGTTGGCGTGCCAGCGGCTCATCGCCCGCATCCCCTCGGCGCAGGGGGCTCGCCGAGGTCGGCGCGTTCGCGCGGTGGTCCGGGCTCCTCACTCGATGACGCGCAACGGGTGTTCGAGCAGGCCGGTGAGCGTGGCCAGGAACTGAGCGGCGAGCGCGCCGTCGATGATGCGGTGATCGGCGGTGATCGTGTACCGCATGCGCCACGGCTCACCGAGTGCGGCGCCGAACGCGAGGATGGCGCCCTGGCGCGGGTTGATGATGGCGGGGAACTGGTCGACCCCGAACATGCCGAGGCTGCTGACCGTGACCGTGACCGGGGACCGGTCGGCGACGCGGACCACCGGCACCACCAGGCCGCTCGGCGACGACACCGCGATCCCGACGTGGATTCCCTCGTGCAGCACGGTTTCGCCGCGGCCCTCCGGGGAGTACGAGGCGTCGATCCCCGGGTGCGCCCGCAGTGGGGCACGGTGGCGCTGTCGGCAAGACGGGTCGCCACGGCGTGGCGGACGGCGTCGGCGTCGGCGACGGGTTCGGCGGGAGCGGTAGCGGTCTTCGATGTCGAACCGCACGATGCGTCCCCGCGGTCCGCTGCCGGTGATCCCGGCGAGGTCGATCCCGTGTTCGCGGGCGAGCCGCCGCACGAGGGGCGTGGCCGCCGGGCGGCTGTTTCCCGCGCGACACGGCCGGTGCTGCGGGCACCGGTGCCGGTGTGTCGCGTGTGGTCGGTGGCTGGTCGCCGCTGCCGTCGTCGAGGCGGGCGATCGGGGCACCGATGGGCACCGCGCTGCCTGCGGGCACGAGGACCGCGCAAGCGACCGTGGCGAACCTGCGGGGTAGCCGCGGGCTTCGGCCCACCGGATCCCGCTCTGCGGAACCTGGTGGCCGAACTCAGCGAAGGCAACGCGCACTTCCGCGCCTTGTGGAGGCCCGCCAGGTGAGCGGCAAGTCCCGCGAACCCAAACACCTCGTGCACCGCCACGCGGTGCCGCGCCCACGCGAGCCGACCGCACGCCCACCCAGGCGCAGCGCGACCGGTTCGCGCGCTGACCCTCCCCCTTCCCCTCCGGTTCCGGCTGCCGCGGATCAGCTGGCGTCGGAGCGGGCGTAGGCCTTGCATTCGCCGAGTGGCGCGCCGCCGCCGTCCAGCAGGCAGACCGAGACGATGGCGGCGCCGCCGGCGACGTCGGCGGTGAGGTCGATCTGGAAGGGTTTGATCTGGTCTCCGCACTGGGCGCTGGTGCTGCGCTCGTCCAGTTGGGCGAGGTCAGCGGTGTAGGCGACCGCGTAAGCCCTGCGACAGCCGCTGCTGCTCAGCGATCGCAAGTTGCCGTCGAGCCGCACGGCCCGTGCGTACCAGGTCATGGTGCCGGCGGCGTAGGTGGCGCCGTAGGAGACGTTGAACGGGTTGGTGGGGTAGGTCGCGGCGGTCGCCTGCGGCGTGGCCAGCGCCAGCCCGGCCAGGGCGACCGCGCACAGGGCAGCCTTCGTTCGTGTCGGCATGGGTGGGTCCTTCCCCAGTGGTGGCCCGCCCGGGTGGCGAGGCTCGGTTGCAGCGTGGGCGCCCGGCGAGGATTGGGCACGAGAATCGACCATCTTCACCCGACCGGCCTAGGGAGTGTCCGGTAAGTCTTCGGGGCCAGAGGACGATGGCGGCGGTGGTGAGTTCGGTCTGGTGGCAGGCGGCGCGTGTGGCATCGCGGGTGGCCAGGCCGGGGAACTGTTTGAGCCGGTTGAAGCAGTGTTCGACCACGTTTCGCTGCCGGTAGGCCTCGGCATCGGAAGCGGGAGGACGCCCGCCGCCATCCAGCAGCGGCAGCAGTGGCGGGTTGTCGCCGGCCTGGCCGCCGGTAAGCAGCATCCGCATCGGCAACCCGCGCCCATCGACCCGCACGATGGATCTTCGTGCTCAGTCCGCCCCGGGACCGGCCGCCAGATGCCATCCGCGGTCCACAACCGCAACGGTTCATGCGCGGGCGGTCTTCCAAAGACCGTAACTCAGGCAGGTCACGCCATGGCGCCCCGATCCGTCAACTCACCCCGACCCACCACCACCCAAGATCAGCCATGCCTACAGGTAGATCAATTACCGGAGACTCCCTAGGCGCGCTGCGCGGCGGCAGCCCCGGACCGGTGGCTGGTGGGGCTCGACCCGGTCCTGGCGGACCGAACGGCCGGGAGCGGATCGGCCGGTCAGGGCTGCTGATGGTGCTCGCCCTCCTGGCCGCCATCGCGAGCGCGGCCGACAGGCTCGGTCAGCCGATCTGTGGTGCCAGGTATTCCAGCGCATAACCGTCGCCGGAAGG
Organism: Amycolatopsis thermalba; assembly: GCF_003385215.1. Lineage (GTDB taxonomy): Bacteria > Actinomycetota > Actinomycetes > Mycobacteriales > Pseudonocardiaceae > Amycolatopsis_E > Amycolatopsis_E thermalba. Next base: position 105,734 of record NZ_PQHW01000004.1, read on the forward strand.
GGTTACGCGCGCGATGCCCGGTGAGTCGAGGTGAGCGCCGGCTACGAAGTGGTCTGGTTGGGTCAGTCGGTCGAGGAGCGCCGCCCGCGCGGCGCGGGCCTGGGACTGGTCGCCGTCGAGCTCCCAGGACACGTTCGGCTGCTCGAATTGGAGCGTGGGCACGTGCACGGTGTCGCCCCAGGCGAGCAGGTGGCCGGCGTCGCTCCTGACCTCGTAGACGGTGTGCCCGGGCGTGTGGCCCGGTGTCGGGATCGCGGTGGTCCAGTCGTTGATCGCGACCTGCTCCGACACGGGCACGACCCGGTCGCGGATCGGCGCGAGCCGTCCCGTGAACACCGAGGTGTCGCCCGCGCCGATCCACACGCGCTCGAGTCCGGGGAACGCCTCTGCACCATCCGGCGCGATCAGGCCGCTCACGTGGTCTTCGTGCCTATGGGTGATGGCGACATCGGTGACATCCGCTCGGTCGATTCCCGCTTCGTCGAGCGCGTCGTAGATCAACCCCATCGTGGGGTCGTGCCAGACGTTGGACGCGCCGGTGTCGATGAGAACCGATCGCGTGCCGTCGGTGACGTAGAAAGCGTTGACCGACAGCCGCAAGTTGTCGCCGGCCAGCGGGACGGCGGCCGGCAGCTCATCGAGCGCGCACCCGTCCTCGTCGCGGAGCCGGGTCGGCGGCATGTCGATGTACCCGTCCCGCAACGAGATCACCTGCAGATCACCGAAATCAAAGGTGGCGTGGTGGCGGCCACTCGAGATCAAACGCATGAAACCCCCATGTCTCCAATAGAAGAATCTGTCTTCTTTAGAAGAGACCCTACACTGTCCGCAGCGAAGTAGCCATGGATCGAGGAGCACGGTGGTCGAGCAAGACGGAAACGCGGCCGGACCACAGCACGGTGACGACCTGGCCGGCGCGTTCGGCGGCAACGTGCGGCGGCTCCGCGAGGAGGCGGGCCTGACGCTGGAGCAGCTGTCCGCGCAGTCATCGGTCAGCCGGGCGATGCTGTCCAAGGTCGAACGCGGCGAGAAGAGCCCGACGATCGGCGTCGCGTCGAGGATCGCCCACGCGCTCGACGCGTCGCTCTCGGACCTGGTCGGTGCGCCGGCTGCCGCCTCGTCTGGCGTGGCCGTGGTCATGCGCAAGAACGAACGCCCCGTGTTCCGTGACCCGGAAACCGGCTTCGAGCGGCACATGGTGTCAGCGGCCCCGGGCGCGGGGCGAGCCGAGATGATCGTCCACCACCTCCCCGCGCAGGTCTCCACCGGGCTGCTGCCCGCGTATCCGCCGGGCACGGAGAAACAACTCGTGGTGCTCGACGGCACCCTCACGGTCGCGATCGGCGGGATCAGCGAGACCCTGCACAGCGGCGACTCCCTGTTCTTCCAGGCCGACGCGGACCACGGGTTCGCCAACCGGACGGACGCTCCCTGCGAATACATCATGGTCATCACGCGCCGGAGCTGATCGAGATTCCCGGGCGGGCCCGCCTGTCACAGCGGTATCGTGCGGCTGCGGCGGGCCCGGGAGTCCACATCGGACCGTGGCAATCAGCCGCCGAGGTCGGCCGCCAGTCCGTTCAGGATCAGTGCCACGTCCTGGTCCCACAGCCGTCCCAGGCACTCGGCCGGGATCGTCTGGTGCAGCTCGTCCTGTTGCGCCAGTTGCCAGCACAGCGCGCGGACCGCCCGTCGCGCCACCTCCGGCGCCCGCGACCGGATTCCGGCTTCCTCCAGCGCCACGACCAGCGGCACCCCGATCGCCGGCGGCGGGCCGTTCCGCGCGGTCTGCAGCGCGATTTCGCAGGCCACCCCGGGATACCGGCCCAGCACCGAGTGGATTTCCCGGGCCAGATCGGCCAGGCAGCACCGCCAGCCGCGACCGCCTGGCGGGACCAGCACCAGCCCGGCGATCCGTTCGACCACGGCGGCCGTGATCGCGCCGCGAGCGCCCACGTGGTGGTAGACCACCGCCGGGTACACGCCCAGGCGGTCGGCCAGCTCGCGCATCCGCCAGCCACGCAGGCCCTTGTCCGCGGTCAGCGCCACCGCCTCGTCGAGCACCAGCTCCGGGGTGATCCCCGCCCGGTGCAGCGAGACCCGCTGCCTGTTCATCCGCGCGTTCCCGGCCAGCGTCATCGCACCGCGGCCGTGATCCCCTGGCCCGGCGCGAGGATCAACGCCGGATCGAACAGCCGCTTGGCCCGCACCACGTCCTCCCAGTCGTCGCCGTAGTGGCGCTGCCAGTCCGCGGCCGTGAAACCGTGCGTGCCGATCGGGTAGACCACGCCGCCGGCCGCGGTCGCGTCCGCGATCCACTCCCGGTTGCGCACCAGCATCGCCTCCGCGTAGCCGGCGTCCGCGTCGTGCTCGGCGGCGTTGAGCACGTCGAACAGCCACACCAGCCCGTCCGGCTCGGGCCGCGGCAACCGCAGCCGGGGCCGCCGGAACGCGCTCGTCCGGTGCGGGAACAGCAACACGAAACCCTCGCCGTGCGGTGCGGACCAGTCCAGCGGGGTCATGCGGTCGAGGGTGGCGCCGACGAACTCCCGGACCCGCGAACCGGGCAGGAACACGTCGAACCACGGCTTCCGCCGCTCGTCCCAGCCGGCCTGCCGCCACTGGTCGATGATCGCCGAATACTTCAGCACGTGGTCCAGGTAGCCGGACACCTCGTGCTGCACCGGACCGGCCCAGCCCAGCCGGCCGGGCACGTCCGGCGGCGGCGCGCCGTCCGCGTACTCGTACCAGGCCGCGTGCACCAGGAACGTCGGCCCCGGCGGCACGATCATGCAGTAGACCTCGGTCGCCAGCCCGCCGGAGATCAACGCGCGCATCGCGGCGAACGCCCCGTCGATGCCGGGATGCGGCAGCACCCAGGAGTGCACCCGCGCGGGCATCGGCGCCACCACCAGCTCGGCGCGGGTGATGATCCCGGCCTGCCCGAGCCCGCCGAGCGCCGCCGCGAACAGCTTCCGGTTCTCCGCCTCCGACGCCCACACGACCTCGCCCCGGCCGGTGACGACCTGGATCCGCTCGACGAAGTCGATCTGCGCCCCGGCCTCGAAGTTCGGGCTGATCCCGCCCGCGCTGAGGGTGCCGCCGACGGACAGCGGCACGTACCCGGTCAGCCCGCCCGCGAAGCGCAGCCCCGATCCGGCGAGCGTGGCCGCCAGATCCGACCACAGCACCCCGGCGTCGGAGTCGGCGCGGTCCCCGTCGGCCCGGTGGATCGTGTTCAGGCTGGTCATGTCGATGACCAGACCGTCCGGCGCGAGTGCCTGCCCGTTGGTCTGGTGGCGGGTGCCCTGGGCGGCGACCGGGATGGCGTGGTCGTGGCAGAGCCGGACCATCTTGGCGATGTCGTCCACCTCGGCCGGCCGCAGCACCGCGCTGGGCCGTCGGGTCACGAGCCGGCCCAGGTCACGGGAGGCGGCCTCGCGCGCGGCGTCGTCGACGAGCAGGTCACCGGCCAGCGGAGGCGCCGGGACCGCGGCCCCGGACGGGCGGGTGGTCCACTCGCGGCCGCCGGGGTCCCAGCCGATGGCTGTGCGGGTCATCGGTCTTCCTCTCGCGTCGTCCGGAACTCCACCGTGGCGCGACGGCGGCTCCGGCACATCCGGGCGTTCCACAAACCTGGCCCGGCCTCACGTACGTGAGGCCACGAGGGGTGACAGCGACCGCGGGCGTCCCTTACAGTTCACCGCGACCGGTTGAACGGCGTTTAACCTTGTGGGGCGGCGGTGATCAGGCGAGCGGAGCTGGCGAGCGCTGGGCTGACCAGTCTGGTCGGGCGGGACGAGCTGCTGCGCTCGCTCGCCGGGCTGCTGCGGGACGACGTCCGCCTGATCACGCTGACCGGCCCGGCCGGGGTGGGCAAGACCCGGCTGGCCGTGACGCTGGCCCAGCGCACCGGCAGCGCGTTCGACGTCACCGCCGTGGTCCACCTGGCCGACCTCAATCCCGCCAGCAACGCGGCGGAGGCGGTCGCGCAGTCGATCGTCACGGCGCTGGGCATCACCGACCACCACTCGCAGCGGCCGGCGCTGCAGGTGCTCGTCGAGCGGTTGCACGAGCAGCGGGCCCTGCTGGTGGTGGACAACGCCGAGCACCTGCTCGACGCGGTCGCCGACGTGGTGGTCGCGCTGCTGGACGAGGTCCCGGGCCTCAGCGTGGTGGCCACCTCGCGGCACCGGCTGGAACTGGTCGGCGAACGGATCATCACCGTGCCCCCGGTGAGCATCCCCGAGGTCCACGCCTCCCCGGAACGGGCGCACACCAGCGAGGCCGTGGTGCTGCTGCTGGAGCGCGCCACCGCCGCCGGCTACCCCGCCATCCCGCACGACGGGCCGGTCTTCGCCGCGGCGGTCGAGCTGGCGCGCTGGTCCGGCGGCCTGCCGCTGGTCATCGAGCTCATCGCCGCGCAGATGGGCTCCGGCCTGTCCCCGGACAAGATCCTGCAGCGGCTCGACGGCGGCAGGCTGCTGACCGCGACCGCCCGCCGCACGCAACCGCACCACCGCACCCTCACCCAGGCCCTGGACGTGTCGTGGGCGCTGTGCAGTCCCGCGCAGCAACGGCTGTGGGCCCGGCTGGCGGTGTTCTCCGGCGGGTTCGACCTGGAGGCGGCCGAGGAAGTCTGCGGCGGCGACGACGCGGTCGGCACCGGTGAGGTGATGACGCTGGTCAAGGGCCTGGTGCGGCAGTCGATCGTGCTGATGAGCCCGGACGGGCGCTACACGCAGCTGCAGCCGTTGCGCGAGTACGGGTTGCGTCACCTGGACGCGCTCGGGGAGACCCGGCGGGTGCGCGACGCGCACTGCGGGTGGGTGCGGCGGCTCGTGGCGGACGCGGCCGCGCAGTGGTTCGGGCCGCAGGAGCTGGAGTGGCTGGCCAGGGTCTACCGCGAGATGCCCAACATCCGCGCCGCGGTCGACTGGTGCGCCGGCTCCGGCGAGGTGGAGACCGGGCTGGCGATCGTGACCGACGTGATGCGCACGCGGATCCCGTTCTTCTACGCGCAGCAGGCCACGACGTGCGCCTGGATCGAAAACCTGCTGCGCGCCGGGCCCGGTGAACCGAGCATGGTCCGAGTCGCCGCGCTGGCCTCGCTCGGGTTCACGCTGACCGCGATCGGCGACCGGTCCCGCGGCGAGCACTACCGTGACGCGTGCCTGGCGATGGCCCGGGAACTCGGCGCCGAGGACGCGCCACCGGTGCTCTACGTCGAGGGCACCTACCGGGTGCTCAGCCTGGGCGACACCGCGGGCCTGCCGCTGCTGCGGCGGGCCCGCGACGGGTTCCGCGCGGCCGGCATGGCCGGGGACGGTCAGATGGCGGCGCTGATCCTGTCGGTGGCGGCGGGATTGCTCGGGCCGTCCGAGATCGCCGACGCCGCCTCCGACGAATGCCTGGCCGACGCCGAAGCGCACGAGTCGCCGTGGGCGGCCAGCTGGGCACTGTGGACACAAGGGCTCCCGGCGCGCACGCACCCCCGGTACGTGCTGCACGAGTGCCTGCGCCCGCAGGTCGAGATGGGCGATCGGTGGGGTTCGACGTGGACCGTCGAGGCCGGGGCGTGGTGGCGGTCGCGGGCCGGGCAGCCCCGGGAGGCCGCCCGGTTGCTCGGCGGTTGTCTCGGCCTGCAGCAGCGCCACGGCGTCGGGCTCGGCGGGCTGGTGCCGTTCCGGCGGCAACGGCGTCTGGCCGAGGAGCGGATCGTGGCCGCGATCGGGGAGGCCGCCTTCCGCGCCGCCTACGCCGAAGGCACCCAGCTCAGCACCGAGGAGGTCTACGACCTCGCGTTGCGGCCGGTGGAGGTGAACACCGTCGACGTCCGTCCGGACGTGACGCTGCGGGCGCTCACCGCGGCCGAGACCAGGGTCGCCGCGCTCGTCGCGGCCGGGCTCAGCAATCCGCAGATCGCCGCCGAGCTGGCCGTCTCGCGGCGGACCGTCGAGACGCACCTGACGAAGATCTTCGCCAAGCTGCGCATGAACCGGCGGGCGCAGCTGGCCACCTGGTACACCCAGCAGACCGCCGCGCCCGCTAGACGGGCCACGTGACGGGAAGCGCTTTCACCCCGCGGATGACGCCGTAGGTGCGTTCGGCCACGAAGCCCTCCGGCAGCGCGAAGTCCGGGATCGCCGCGAGGAACTCCTCGCAGATGACCCGCAGTTCGACGCGGGCGACGTGCAGGCCGAGGCAGCGGTGCGCGCCCGCGCCCCAGCCGAGGTGCGGCCGGCGCGGGCGGCCCAGCCGGAACTCGTCGCCGTCCGGGAAGTGGTCCTCGTCGCGGTTGCCCGAGCCCCAGGTCAGCAGCATCCGGTCACCGGGGCGGAGCGGGACGCCGGCCAGTTCCGTCTCGCGCACCACCGTGCGGCCGGTCGCCGCGACGGCGGACTCGTGCCGCACGCTTTCCTCGACCAGCTGCGGGATCAACCCGGGATCGGCGGCCACGCGCCGCCGCAGGTCCGGCCGCTCGGCGAGTTCCAGCAGAATGCTGGCCAGCTGGTCGGTGGTGGTCAGGTTGCCGGCGGCGATGAGCAGGAACGTGAACTTGAGCAGTTCGTGGTCGCTCGCGAGCCTGCCGTTGATCTCGCTGTTGACCACCGAGGTGAGCACGTCGGACCCGGTCTTCCCGCGGCGGGACCGGATGTGGGCCAGCAGGAACTCGGTGTACTCGCGGCCGATCGCCTCCGCCGTGCGCGGGCTGTCGGCCGCGGCCAGGCCGTGCACGAGCGCGGCCAGCGTCGGGCGCTGTTCCTCCGGCAGGCCCAGCAGGGACGCGATCACCAGCGGCGGGATCTTCGCGCACAGCTCCGGCACCAGGTCCGCCTGCCCGCGTGGAGCCAGCCCGGCCACGACTTCCCGGGACACGCGGCGGATGTAGTCCTCGTGGGCCGCCGCGGCGGGCGGGGTGAAGAACGGCTGCAGGTGCCGTCGCCAGCCGGCGTGCTCGTGCAGGTCCTGCTCGAACAGCGGCGCGATCACCTCGCCGGTCTCCGGCGCCACGACGACCGCGCCGACCTCCGCGGCGGAGGAGAAGGTGTCCCCGTGCTTGGCGACGTGCCGGAGGTCGTCGAACCGGGTGACCACGAACATGCCGCCGTGCGCCTCGCTGTGCGCCACCGGGCAGGACTTCCGGAACTGCGCCAGGGTTTCGTGGATGGTCGCGGCCTGGGCGGGGTCGAGGTGGTCGAAGGTGCGGGCCCGCTCCCGCACCAGATCGGCGACGGCCGGGTCACTGGTCTGGCTCACGTGGGTCAACAATCCACACTCGCCCAGCTCGGGGCAAGGAAAAGCCTCCGTCCGGCCTAGTGTGATCCACCACTGGGCACGCAGCGTGACTGGTATTACTATACCGGAGGTGCGCTAGGGTGGCGGTATAATAATACCGAACACCGTGACGTGAGGTTTTTCGTGATCGAACTGAAGACGCCCGCCGAGATCGACCGCATGCACGTGGCCGGGCGGTTCGTCGCCGAGGTGCTCACCGAGATCGGCCGGCTCGCCGATGTGGGTGTCAACCTCCTGGACCTGGAGCACCACGCGCGCGGCATGATCAAGCGGCGCGGGGCGGAGTCGTGCTACTGGGACTACGCGCCGTCCTTCGGCAAGGGCCCGTTCCGCAACGTGATCTGCCTGTCGGTCAACGACGCCGTCCTGCACGGCCTGCCGCACGACTACACGCTGCGCGACGGGGACGTACTCACCGCGGACCTCGCGGTCGGCATCGACGGCTGGGTGGCCGACTCGGCGCGCACCATCGTCGTCGGAACCGCCGCCGAGGAGGACCTGCGGCTCATCCGCGCCACCGAGGAAGCACTGGAGGCGGCCATCGAGGCGGCCCGTCCGGGCAACCGCCTCGGCGACATCTCGGCGGCGATCTGGGCGGTGGCCTCCGGCTACGGCTACCCGGTCAACACCGAGTTCGGCGGTCACGGCATCGGCCGCACCATGCACGAGGACCTGCACGTGCCCAACAAGGGCCGGGCCGGCCGCGGCCTGAAGCTCCAGCCGGGCCTCACCCTCGCGCTCGAACCGTGGTTCGCCCGCACCACCGATCGGATCGTGTACGACCCGGACGGCTGGACGATCCGCTCGGCCGACGGCTCCCGCACGGCCCACTCCGAGCACACGGTCGCCATCACCGAGGACGGCCCGCGGGTGCTCACCCGGCGGGAATCGGAAGGAGACTAGCTGTAGTGCCCGACGAGGTTGGTGACGCGTGGAGGTAGGCCCATTCATCGGCCAGGGCCGCCTTGATCAACCCGACGCACCGACACACTGTCCACGATCCCTGCCGCCAGCACGCCGCAAAAATCGGTTCGGGATACGGGAGTTGCGGCGTATCCTGATCTTCGCACGCCGGTCACCTCGGACAGGCCCGGTGCGCAGGCGAGGGTTACTTCCGGTTCACCAGGTTCGACTCCTGCGCCTCCGCAAGGAGGTGGAAACCTTCACCGACTCCTTCTCGGGCCTGTCCGAGGTCGCCGGCTCCCCTTTTTCCCCTGCGAGGCAGGCATGTCCAAGTTCAACCTGCTCCGCCGAAGACCGGCGAACCGGTCCCCGATCGTCACGGCCGCGGTGCCCGGTGTCGTCAACCACCAGGGCGGCACCGGTTACGCCCGCGACACCAAGTCCGAGCTGTTCCTGCTCGCGGTCGCGAACATGGTCGGCGAGGACACCTTCTACGAGCAGGCGGGCGACCGGGACAGCCGCTACGCCGAGCTGGTCCGCCGCGCCGCGCTCGGCGATCCACAGTGGACGGCGCGGTTCCTGCGCTGGCTGCGCACCGAGGCGAACATGCGCTCCGCCTCGCTCGTCGGCGCGGCCGAGTTCGTCAAGGCACGCCTGGACGGCGGCGCCGACGACGGGCCGTCCAACCGCGCCGTCGTGGCGAGTGTGCTGCGGCGGGCGGACGAGCCGGGCGAGCTGATCGCGTACTGGTTCAGCCGCTACGGCCGCCGCCTGCCCAAGCCGGTCAAGCGCGGGGTCGCCGACGCGGTCGGGGCGCTGTACGACGAGCGGTCGGTCCTGAAGTGGGACAGCGGTAGTCGCGGTGTGCGATTCGCCGACGTGCTGCGCCTGGTGCACCCGCAGCCGCGGGACGCCGTGCAGGACGCGCTCTTTGCACACCTCCTGCGCGGCGGCACGGCGCCGGAGCTGGACCTGCTGGCCCGGCGGCGGGCGCTCATGGCGCTCCCGGTGGAGCGTCGGCGAGCGGCCCTGGACCCCGCGCAGCTGCGGGCCGCCGGCATGACGTGGGAGGCGCTGGCCGGGCACCTGCAGGGCCCGCTGGACGCGGCGGCGTGGCAGGCCGTCATCCCGGGCATGGGGTACATGGCGCTGCTGCGCAACCTGCGCAACTTCGACGAGGCCGGGCTGCCGGACGAGGTGGCCGACCGCGTCGCGGCCCGGCTCGCCGATCCGGCGGAGGTGGCGCGGTCGCGGCAGTTCCCGTTCCGGTTCCTGTCCGCCTACCGCGCGGCGCCGTCGCTGCGGTGGGGACCGGCGCTGGAGCGCGCCCTGCACGCGTCGCTGTCCAACGTGCCCTCCCTGCCGGGGCGGACGCTGATCCTGATCGACCGGTCCGCCTCCATGTGGATGAGCGGCAGGCGGTCGGCGGTCACGTTCGCCGACCAGGCCGCCCTGTTCGGGTGCGCGCTGGCGGTGCGGGCGCAGCGGCCGACGGTGGTGGTGTACGGCTGGGACAGCCGCGAGGTGCGGGTTCCGCGCGGCGGGTCGCTGCTGCCGTTCGTCGACAGCCTCGACAAGTTCCCGGCCACCAACACCGCGGCGGCGGTGCGCAGGCACTACCGCCGCCACGACCGGGTCGTCATCGTCACCGACGAGCAGTCGGCCACGGCGGACGCGTCGATGGGTGTGCCGGACCGGGTTCCGCTGTACGTGTGGAACGTCGCCGGGTACGCCACCGGCAACACGCCGTCCGGGCTGGGCACGCGGCACACGTTCGGCGGGCTGACCGACGCGGCCTTCCGGATGATCCCGCTGCTGGAGTCCGGCCGGGACGCGGACTGGCCGTTCTGACCCGCGAACAAGGTCCGAATACCGACATTATCGGGAAAACAATTTCCGGAATTGCGCGAGTAACGTTCGTTCATTCCGGAACGACAAAGCGGCTGAATCTTCCCCGAGATCGTTTCCCCGGAAAAGGACGTCCCCCATGCGCATGATCAGTCGCGTTCTCGGCACGGCCGCAGTGGCGGGTATCGCACTGCTGGGTCCGGCACCTGCGGTTTTCGCGCAGCCCACCGACAAGTACGACTGCAGCGATTTCACCTACCAGGAAGAGGCGCAGGCCGTTCTCGACCAGGATCGGTCGGATCCGTACGGCCTCGACGACGACAACGACGGCAAGGCCTGCGAAACCCTGCCGAGCAAGGGCGGGCAGCCGTCCACGCCGTCCACGCCGTCCAGCACCGTCACCCAGGCCCCGCCGGTCGTCACGAGCACCAAGGCTGCCCCGGCGGACCTGGACTGCGCTGACTTCGCGACCCAGGCGCAGGCCCAGGCTGTCCTCGACGCCGACCGCAGCGACCCGCACCGCCTGGACGCCGACCACGACGGCATCGCGTGCGAGACCAGGTTCGGGGAGAAGAACACCACCGGCGGCGGTTCGCAGGTGAAGGTCAAGCCGGTCGGTGGCGTGGACACCGGCGGCGGCGACGAGGGCACCGACGCGGGCCCGGCCGTCGCGGTCGGGGCGCTCGTGCTGGTCGGCGGCGGCGCCGGCACCATGCTGCTCCTCCGGCGGCGCGCCGGCCGATGAGCACCACGCGCTGGCGCCGATGGCTCGCGTTCGCGGCCATCGGCGCCGCCCTCACCGCCTGCGGCTCCCCGGCCGAGCCGCAGCCCGCGCCGGCCGCGGCGCCGACATCGGCGCTGCCGGCGCAGACCACCACGCCGGTCACCACCCCGGTCGACGGACCCCTGCCACACTCCCGGCCGGTCACATTGGAGGTGCCCTCGATCGGGGTCCGCACCGGCCCGATCATCGACCTCGGCCTGACCGACGACGGCGCGCTGGAGGTCCCGGAGGACGCCGTGACCACCGGCTGGTTCACCGGCAGCCCATCACCGGGGGAGACCGGGCCCGCGGTGCTCGCCGCGCACGTCGACTACAACCACGTGCCCGGCACCTTCCACCGCCTCAAGGACACCAAGCCCGGCGACCAGGCGATCGTGCACCGCGCCGACGGGACCACCGCCGTGTTCACCGTCTACCGCGTCGAGCGATACCCGAAGTCGCGGTTCCCGACCGACGACGTCTACGGCGACACGGCCGGGCCGGAGCTGCGGATGATCACCTGCGGCGGCGACTTCGACCGCTCGACCCGCAACTACGCGGACAACGTCGTGGCCTACGCGCGCCTGTCCCAGACCTACCGCGGCTGAGCCACGCCACTGCCTCCGTCGGCCGGTGACCTCGACCTCGCTGGGCGCCTGCGGGTTCAGCGTCGGGCCGAGCACCGGCCGCACACTTCTCCACTTCGGACTCCTCCGCGCGCACGCAGACCGTCGTGGGGTGGCCGTCGAACCCGAGCTTCGCCCGCGCGACGCGATCCTCTACAACGAGCCGCGCGGCTCGGTGCGCACGGAGGTGAACGGGGCGCTGGTCGTGGAGAACACCGGCCCGCCGGTGCCGGCCGAGGCGCTGCGCGGCCTGTTCGAGCCGTTCCGCCGCCTGACCGGCGACCGCACGTTCCACACCAACGGCGCCGGCCTCGGGCTGTCGATCGTCCGCTCGATCACCACCGCCCACGGCGGTTCCGTGCGGGCGGACCCGGGGCCGCGCCGGTGGCCTGCGGGTCACGGCAGACGTGCCCGAGGCGTGACCGCGGAGCCGGTGACCGCGGCTCCGTGGTGGCAAGCCCTAGCGTCGCGCCCGCACCACGGCGTCGTGGATGGTCACCGGGTTGCCGTCCGGGTCGGTCGCGGCGCGGGGCCGCGCCTCGGCGACCTCCACCGTCCATCCGGCGGGCAACCAGCTCGCCACCTCCTCCGCGCTGCTGAACCGCTCGGGCACGTTCGGCCGCCCCATCGTGGTCTCCAGGTCGCGCGCGTCGTGGTGCACCAGCAGCAGCGTGCCGCCCGGGGTGACCCACTCGGCGAGCCGCCCGGCCAGCTCACGCAGCTCCGCGTTGCGCAGGTGCAGGAACTGCGCCGAGATCAGGTCGAAGCGGCGGTCACCCGGGTCCCAGGTCCGCACGTCGGCCCGCACCCACTCGATCCGCTCCCCGACTCCGGCCTGCGCGGCGTGCTCGGCCCCGCGCCGCAGCGCGGTCTCGGACAGGTCCAGCGCCGTCACGCGCCAGCCGCGCCCGGCGAGCCAGCAGCTGTCGGCTCCCTCGCCGGCCCCGATGTCCAGCGCCGCGCCCGGCGGGAGGTCCGCGGCCTCGGCGACCAGCTGCGGGTTCGGCCGTCCACTCCAGACCGCGGTGTGCGAGCGGTACCGCTCCTCCCAGAACTCCTCGCCGTACTCATCGGATCCCATGGCGCCGCACCCCTCCCACGAGTTCGCCGACCTCGCCCTCACGGGCGAACACCCCGGCGCGGTGCGCGGCGACCGCCTGCCGGGTGTCCTCCGCGACGAGGTCGGCGTTGATCGCCGCACCCGCCGTCAGCCCGCCGGACGCCGACACGATCACCTGCGCGGTCACGTTCGCGACGTTCCCGGCGACCCACACGCCCGGCACCGCGGTGGCACCGGTCGGGTCGGCCGCCACGTACGTGCCGACCACGTGGCCCTGCACGACCTGCTCGGTCACCTCGAGGCCGAGCGCGGTGAGCAACCCGGCGCGAGCGGTGAACCGGGGCGCGACCACGACCACCTGCCGCGGCACGACCTCCCCGGAGGCCATCCGCACGCCGGTCAGCCGGTCCTCGCTCACCTCGACGGCCGCGACCTCGCCTTCGACCACGCGGATCCCGCGCGCGGCCAGCTCCTCGCGCTGCTCGTCGGTCAGCTCGGGCGCGTGGTGCCGGAACACCGTCACGTCCGCGCTGAGCTGCCGCCACAGCAGTGCCGCGTGCACGACCAGCGGGTTGCTGCCGATCACGCCGATCGCCTGGTCACGCGCCTCCCAGCCGTGGCAGTACGGGCAGTGCAGCACGTCGCGCCCGAACCGCTCGGCGACCCCGTCGATGTCCGGCAGCTCGTCGACCAGCCCGGTCGTCACGAGCAGGCGGCGCGCGTGGACCGACCGGCCGTCGTCCAGGGTCACCTCGAACCCGTCCCCGGTCCGGGCAGCCGCGGTCACCGTGCCCGTCACGACCTCGCCGCCGTACCCGGCCACCTCGTCGCGGCCGATGGCGACCAGCTCGGCCGGCGGGGTGCTCTCCCGGCCCAGGTAGTTGTGCACGTGCCCGGCCGGGGCGTTGCGCGGCCGGGCCGCGTCGACCACCAGCACCGACCGGCGCGCCCGGGCCAGCGCGAGTGCCCCGGCCAGGCCTGCCGCGCCGCCACCCACCACCACAACGTCGTACTTCTCGTCCATGGCGGCGACTATCCGCGCGCCCGGCAGAGGTGACAAGAAAATTTGCCGGGATGGCAAAGAGCCTGCCGTCCGGGCTTGAACAGCCGCGGAGCGGGTAAACAGCGGCCACCGAGTGGAGAGGGCGAGGCTTGGACCAGATACCGACGTTCGGTGTGGAAGAGGAGTTCCTGCTCGTCGACGATCAGGGACACCTGTCGGACCGTGGTCCGGAGGTGGTGGAGGCCGCCGAGCGGCCGGACGGCGACGTGCAGCGCGAGCTCGCGCGCAGCCAGGTCGAGCTGGCGACGCAGGTGTGCCACGGCGCGGAGGAACTGCTCGACCAGCTCACGCACTTCCGCTCGCGGCTGGCGGGCGAGGCCGCGAAACGGCAGCTGCGCCTGATCGCGACCGCGACGCCGCTGCTCGCCGAGGAGCACCCGCCGGGGCTCACGCCCACCCCGCGGTACCGGCGCATGGGCGAGCACTTCGGCCTGATCGCGCGCACCGGCACCACCTGCGGTTGCCACGTGCACGTCAAGATCCCGGACCGGGCCACGGGTGTGCGGATCAGCAACCACGTCCGGCCGTGGCTGCCGGTGCTGCTCGCGCTGACCGCGAATTCGCCGTTCGACAGCGGCCACGACACCCGGTACAGCAGCTGGCGGCACGTGCTGTGGTCGCGCTGGCCGTCGGCGGGCCCGCCACCGCTGTTCGGCTCGCTCGGCGAGTACGAGTCCCGCGTGGCCGCGATGCTCGAATCCGGCGCGATGCTGGACCGGGGCATGATCTACTGGGACATTCGGCTGTCCGAGAAGCGTCCGACGCTGGAGTTCCGCATCAGCGACGTCGCGGCGACCGCGCGCGAGGCGACGACGCTGGCGGTGCTGGTGCGGGGTCTCGTGCTCACCGCACTGTCCGAACTGGACTACCCGCCGCCGCCGGTGCCCGTCGAGGTGCTGCGGGCCAACCTGTGGCGCGCGGCCCGCGACGGCCTGGAGGGCTCGGCCCTGCACCCGGAAACCGGCCGCCTCACCCCGACTCCCGTGCTGGTCGGCCAGCTCGTCGAGCGGATTCGCCGCGCCCTCACCGAAACCGGCGACCTCGGCTTCGTGGTGGAATCGCTGAACTGGGTGCGCGAGCACGGCAACGGGGCCCAGCGTCAGCGGCGTGCCTTCGCCGCCAACGAGTCGCTCACCGACGTCGTGGACCTGCTCAGCCTGCGATAGCTCGCTTCAGCGCGGCCAGCGCGCCGGGGTCCGCCAGTGCCGAACCGACCGCGACCGCGCGGCATCCGGCGGCGAGGAAATCGGCGGCGTTGCCGGCGTCGATCCCGCCGGTGGCGACGAACCGCACCGACGGGAACGGCGCGAGCTGCGCGGTGATCCAGTCCGCGCCCAGCTGGCGGGCGGGAAACGCTTTCAGCCACGTGTTGCCCAGGGCCAGCGCGTGCGCGATCTCGGTCGCCGTCGCCACGCCCGGCAGGTGCGGCAGGCCGAGCCGCTGCGACTCGGCGACCACGTCCGGGTGCAGTCCGGGCGCCACGGAGAACTCGGCGCCGGCCTCCCGCACCGCGCTCAGCTGGTCCACTGTGGTCACCGTGCCCGCGCCGACGCTCTTGCCCCGCTCGGCCGCTGCCTCGACGGCCGCGCGCAGCGAGGGCATCGCGTCCGGCGTCTGCACCGGGATCTCCACCAGCTCCACACCGAATTCCCAGGCACGCGTGCACATGTCCACAGTGGCCTGTGGATCGAGGCCGCGGAAGATGCCCAGCACGGGGTTGCGGTCGAGGTGCGCGGCGAAGAAGTCAGCGGCGTCCATGGTCGTCTCCTCCCCAGCCCAGTGCCCGGGAGACCCGGTGGGCGGCGGTCCGGTACTCGTCGAGGTGGGCACGCAGCTCGGCCAGCGGGGCGACGACCTTGAGCGCGGTGACGGACAGGCTGTGCGTCACCTGGCCGCGCGCGTCGTACACCGGCAGTGCCACGCAGTTCAGGAAGTCCTCGTGCTCGCCGTCGTCCTCGGCCCAGCCGCGCTCGCGGACGCGGTCCAGCTCGGCGGACAGCTCCTCCGGGCCGGCGACCGTGGTCGGCGTGAAGCGCTGGTAGTCGCACCTGGACAGCCAGCGCGCGCGATCCGGCTGGTGGGCGAGGATCGCCTTCGCGACACCGGCGGTGTGCAGGATCGCCGGCAGCCCGATGCGCGAGCCCATCGCCACGCTGCCCCGGCCGTCGATCTTGTCCACGTACACCACGCGGTCGCCGGCCAGTTCCGCGAAGTGGACGGTGTGCCCGGAGCGTTCGCTCAGCTCCTGCAGGATCGGCCGGGCCAACGCGCGGGCCTCGACCTGGTCCAGGGCGAGCTGGCCGTAGGCGATGAGCTGGAACCCCATGGCGTAGCGGTGGTCCGGAACGCGGCGGACGAAGCCGCCCTCCTCCAGGGTCTGCAGAATCCGCAGCGCGGTCGACTTGTGGACACCGAGGTGGTCGGCGATCTCGCCGAGCGTGCGGTGGCGGCGGGAGACGAACGCGACGATGTCGATGGCGCGGGCGACGGTCTGGGACATCAGCCGAGTTCCGGGACGATCTCGGACGCGGGCGGCAGCTCGGCGAAGTCCGACGGCTCTTCGAGCACGCGCGCGGCGGCGTAGTGGCCCAGCCTGAGGCGGGTCATCTCGTCGCGGTCGTCGAGGAAACCGCTGAGCCACCCCGCCGCGAACGCGTCCCCGGCGCCGACGGCGTCCACCACGTCGACCTTTGTGGACGGTGCACGGTGGACTCCGCTCGGCGTGAAGCTGACCGCCTCGATCGCCGCGTCCTTGACCACCAGGTAGCGCGGCCGGTCGAGGAAGGCGCGCACGCTCTCCGCGTCGGTCGTGCCCCACAGGGCCTCCGCTTCGTCGCGGCCGACGAAGACGATGTCGCTGTCCTGGGCCAGTTCGCGCAGGACCTCGGGCGCGTCCCCGTCCCACAGCTGGGGGCGGTGGTTGACGTCGAAGCTGACCAGACCGGGGCCGCGGACGAGAGCGCGGGTGGCTTCGCGGGCCTGGCCGGAGAGGGCGGCGGTGATGCCGGAGACGTGCACGAGGCGCGCGGGCCGGGCGGTCCAGCGCGCGATGTCGGCGGTGGTGATGGCGGAGGCGGCCGAGCCGGCGCGGTAGTAGTAGACGCGGGTGCCGGCCGGGGTGGGGTCCTTGAAGTAGACCGCGGTGGGGCGGTGCTCGTCGCGGCGGACCAGGGAGGTGTCGACGCCGTGGCGCTGGAGGTCGTCGAGCACGAGGTCGCCGAGGGGATCGGCGCCGAGTGCGCTGGCCCAGGCCGCCCGGTGCCCGAGGCGGGCCAGCAACGCCGCGACGTTCGACTCCGCACCGCCGGGCCGCAGCAGGAAGCGGCTGCCCGAGACCAGACGACCACCCGCCTCGGGCGTGACCATGACCATGGTCTCGCCGACCGTCAGCACGTCCACTGGATGGCCTCCGTTGCGTATGTTGCAATGCGGTTGTTCTTTTTGCAATATATCAGGAGTGGAGATGTGGCGTGGACCGCAGCGCCACCACCACAGCAAACCGGCGCGACCGATCCCCCTCACGGGCCGCCTGCCGCCGCGGAACCGGATCTCGTCAGGACCGCCGCGCGTAACGTCCGGGGGGCTCTCCCACCACGGCGGTGAATTCGCGCGTCAGGTGGGCCTGGTCGGCGTATCCGAGGTCCGCCGCGAGCGCCGCCCAGTCCACCGTCTCCGCCCGCGCCGCGCGTTCGGCCGCGTCGTAGATCCGGTACCGCCGCAGCACCCACTTCGGGCTCACGCCGACGTGGTCGGCGAACGCGCGCTGCAGCTGCCGCACGCTCAACCCGCCCCGGGCGGCCAGGTCCTCGACCCGCCGCAGGTCACGGTCGCGGGCCGCGAGTTCGGCGAGGGCGGTCGTGTCCTCCGATGGCTGACGCTCGTCCGGCACCAGCGGGGCGAGGGCCGCGTCGACCAGCTTCGCGATCTCGGCGCCGTCGGTGCCGTCCGCGAGCGCCGCCATCACCGCGGGTTCGGCCGGGTGCAGCGCCGGGAACCCGTCGGCGAGCGGGCGGACCGTGTCGGTGATCGTGGCCAGCGGCCGGCCCAGGAACGGCCGGAATCCGCCCGGCCGGAACATCACCCCCAGCGCCCGGCCCCGCCCGGACAGCCGCCGGGTGAGGCGCTCGGTCCGCACGCCGGTGACCGTGCCGCCGTCGTCGGCGAACACGACGTTGACCACCGGGTGCACGAGGACGTCCTGCTCGTACACCTCGGGCAGGTCCCACGAGACGAACCAGTAGCGGTCGACGAACCGGTCCACCCCGGGCGAGGGCGGGAACCGGGTCAGCTCGAAGCGCCGCAGCCCCGCCCTCGGGTGCAGGATGCCGCGGCTGTCCCGCTCGACCGGCTCGACCACGCCTGCGAGGGTAGTCGCGCCGTCAGTCCTTCCAGGTGCGCCTCATGCGGACTCGGCTGCCCTGCTCGCCGGGCGTGATGTCCACCTCCGTCATCAGCGCGCGCATCAACCCGACCCCGCGGCCGCGGATTCCGGGGTCGGCGGGTGGCGGTCGCCAGGTGCCGTCGTCGGTGATCACGACCTCCACGCCACCCTCGTCGGCCGCCGCGGTCAGCGTCAGGGTGCCCTCGCCGCTTCCGGAGTACCCGTGTTCGATCGAGTTGGTGCACGCCTCGTCCACGGCGAGGATCACGTCCTGCGCCGCCTCGTCCGGGACGTCGGACTGGGCCAGCCACTGCCGCAGGTCCCGCCGCATGTCGACCAGGCTCCGCGGCACCGCGGGCAGGTCCAGGCGCAACGGCCCGGGCGGGTGCACGTACACCAGCACCGCCACGTCGTCGTTGTGCCCGGCCGGCGGCAGCAACCGGTCCAGCAGGTGCTCGGTGATCTCGGCCGACTGGCGGCGCGGCACCTCCCGCAACGCCACCCGCGCGCCCTCGATCGCCTCGTCGATCGGCTGGCCGTGCCGCTCCACCAGACCGTCGGTGTAGAGCAGCAGCACCGAACCCGGCCGCAGCGGCACCGTCGCGCGTGGGCGATCCGCCGACCGGCGCACCGCCAGCGGCACCGACAACGCCTGGTCCAGCAGCTGATCACTGCCGTCCGCGTGGCTCAGCACCGCCGACGGGTGCCCGGCACTGGAGTACGTCACGACCCCGGCCTCCGGATCCACCACCGCGCAGAACACGGTGGTGCACAAGGCACCCGGGATCTGCCGCGCGAACCCGTCCAGCTGGTCCAGCGCCCGCGCCGGATCACCGTAGCTGAGCAACAACGCGCTGCACGCGCTGCGCAGCTGCCCCATCACCGACGCCGCCGCCAGCCCGCGCCCCACACAGTCCCCGACGACCACCGCGATCCGGCCGTCCGGCAACCGCGCCACGTCGTACCAGTCGCCGCCGACCTCCAGCGGCCGCACCGCCGGCTCGTACCGCACCGCGAACCCGCCCGGCAGGTCCGTGGGGCCCAGGATGGCGTGCTGCAACGTCAACGCGACCGCCCGCGCCTCGTCGTAGCTGCGGGCCCGGCCGAGCGCCTGCGCGAGCTGGGCCACGAGCATCCCGAACAGCGCCCGCTCCTCCGCACCGAGCACCTGGTCCGCCCGCTCGGCCCACACCACCGAATCGCCGCTGCCCAGCGCCGCGCCGAGTTCGCGGCCCGCCTCGGGCGGCCAGATCTGCCCGGGCGGCTGGCGGCGCGCCCGGTCCAGCCGCTCGTACAGCTCCGGCTCCAGCTCGTCGAACGAGCCGGCCTCCGGATCACCGGCGACCAGACCGCCGCTCTCCACCGTCGGCCACACCGCCGCCACCACGCGCGTCGCGCCGAGGATCACCCGCAGCGCGGACACCCCGGCGTGCAGCACCTCCGACACGTCGGTCGCCGCCGCCAGGTCCGCGGCGAACGCGGCCAGCACCGCCTCCCGGTCCGCCGCCTTCTTCTCGACCGTGACGTCCCGCAGCGTCCCGACCAGCCAAGCGCGCCCGTCACCCTCGGCGACGCGCGTGAGGGTCAGCGCGGCCCACGCCTCACCGCCGTCCGGACGCCGGACCACGACCGACACCTCACGGCCGTCGCCGAGGTGGCGCACCAGGTCCCCGGCCGGCACGCGGGCCGCGTCCTCGCCCAGCCACGGGTACGGCCACGCCATCGGCAGGCTGTCCGCGCCGTACCCGGTGATCGCGGTGAACGCGGCGTTGACCTCGACCACGCCACCGCCGCTGTCGGCGACGAACACTCCTTCCCGCAACGACTCGAACAACGCGCGCCGGAACTCCGACTCGCGCCGGCGCAGACCGGACAGCACCAGGTTCGCCCGCACCCGCGCGAGCAGTTCCGCGCCGGAGAACGGTTTCGGCAGGTAGTCGTCGGCGCCGGCGTCCAGACCCGACACCGCCGCCTCGACCCCGGCCCGCGCGGACAGGAACAGCACCGGCACCGACTTCGTGGCCGGTTCCGCGCGCAGCGCCCGGATCAGCCCGAACCCGTCCAGCCGCGGCATCATCACGTCGGACAGCACGAGGTCCGGCCGGTGCCGCCGGGCCAGCTCCAGCCCCTCGACGCCGTCCCGCGCCAGCAGGACGCGACCCACCGGGCGCAGCATCCGCGCGATGAACCGGCTCAGATCCGTGTTGTCCTCGACCACCAGCAACGTCGGCCCGGACCCGTCCCCGGTCGCCGGCTCCGGCTCGCTGTCGGCCCGCCACTGCAACGCTTCGTCGCGGTAGGCGGGCGCGACCGTCAGCGCGCGGTCGGTGGGCGGTGGCGCGACCGCCGCGAGCGGCAACCGGACCGAGAACGTGCTTCCGGTCCCCTCCACCGAATCCGCCGACACCGTGCCGTCGTGCAAGCGCACCAGTTCCCGCACCAGCGCCAGCCCGATCCCGGCGCCCTCGTGGGACCTGCCCTCGCGCCCGCGGGCCCGGTGGAACCGCTGGAACAGCCGGGGCAGCTCGTCGGCCGGGATCCCGACCCCGGTGTCGGCGACGGTCAGCTCGGCGTGCCCGTCCGACTCGCGCAGCCGGACCGCGACCCCGCCCTCCCGGGTGTACTTCAGCCCGTTGGACAGCAGGTTGAGGACGACCTTCTCCCACATGTCCGGATCGACCTCCACCGCGCGCGACAACGGCGGGCAGTCGATCTCGAACCGCAGCCCGGCGCGCCGCACGGCCGGGGCGAAGCTCTCCGCGATCTCGGTGGTCAGCGCGGCCAGGTCGTGCGGCGCGGCGGCCGGCTGCAGGCGTCCCGCCTCGATCTTGGCGAAGTCGAGCAGGTCGTTGACCAGCCGCCGCAACCGTCCGGCGTTGCGGTGCACCAGCTCCAGCCGTTCGCGCTGACCGGGCGGCAACGGCTCGTCGGTGTCGGCGAGCGCGTCCTCGGCCGGGCCGGCGATGAGGGTCAGCGGGGTGCGGAACTCGTGGCTGACGTTGGCGAAGAACTCGCTCTTCGCGCGGTCCAGTTCGGCCAGCGCCTCCGAGCGCCGCCGCTCGCTCTCGTAGGCGAGCGCGTCGGTGATCAGGCTCGACACCTGTCCGCCGAGCAGTTCGAGGAACGCGCGGTAGTCCGCGTCCAGCGCCTGGTAGGCCGACACCCCGAGCACGAGCGCGCCCACCGGCTCGGCCCGCCCGGCGGCGACCAGGGGCAGCACCACCGCCTGGTCCGGCGCGGCCGTGCCGACCACCACCGGCTGCACGAACTCCGGCCCGAACCGGTGCCGCAGCCCGTCGCACACCCGGGTTTCGCCGTCCCACAACGGCCACACGGCGGCCCCGCCGCGATCCAGCACCGCGGGCGCGGCCCGTTCCCCCGGCCCCACCCCGTAGGCCGCGGCCAGCGTCGCCCGCCCGTCGTCGAACAGGTAGGCCAGCGCGAACGGCAGGTCCGCGCCGTGCCGGCTCAGCGCGGTGACCGCCGAGCGCGCGGTCTGCGCCACCGACCCGGCGGCGGACACCTCGCCGAGGTCGTTGAGCACCGCCAGCCGGCGCTGCCGGATCACCTGCACCGTGGTGTCCTGCACCGCGACCAGGATGCCGAGCACCGCGCCGCGGTCGTCGGAGATCGGGCTGTAGGAGAACGTCCAGTACGTCTCCTCCAGGTAGTTGTGCCGGTCCAGGAACAGCAGCTGGTTCTCCGAATACGTGGCGCCCCGGCCGGTCATCACGTGCCGCGTCAGCGGGCCCAGCTCGGCCCACGCCTCGGCCCAGCACTCCGACGCCGGGCGACCGAGGTAGCGCGGGTGCTTCTCGCCCATCGCCGGGCGGTAGGCGTCGTTGTAGAAGACCGTCAGCTCCGGCCCCCACCACACCAGCATGGGAAACCGCGACGAAAGCACCAGGCGCAGCGCGGCGTGCAGCTCCGCGGGCCAGTCCTCGACGGGGCCGAGCGCGCTCGCCGACCAGTCGCGGCCGGCGACCATCGCCCCCATTTCGCCCAGTGTGTCCAAATAAGACGTATCAGCGGGACGCGTCATCGACCGGGTCAGCCCTCACCCAGTGCGCACTCGACCGTCTCGGACACCGTGAACACCTGCCGCAGATCGGCCGCCTCCAGCGCGCGCAACACGACGCGGCTCGACGCGACCAGGCGCAGCGGGGTGCCCGCTTCGGCACATCGCTGCTCGGCCTCGACCAGCAGGGACAACCCGGCGGAGCCGAGGAAGTCCACGCGGGACAGATCGACGATCACCGGCTGCGGCGGCGTGGCCGCGCGGCGGGCCTGGTCCATCTCGCTGATCATCGCGGGCGCGGAACACAGGTCCACCCCGCCGGACACGGTCACCACGACGGCGTCCCCGGTCACCCGGTGCCGCACCGAGAACGCTTCTTCGGTCACCGAAACCTCCCGGACACGCGTAGGGGCACCTGCGGGTGCGTTCAGCCTAGTGCGGGTCCGGGAAGTCGGCACGATCTGCTTGCGGCGTCAGCCGGCCAGCGCGGGTGCGGCGTAGGCGGCCAGCCGTTCCCCGACGTCCGCCGGATCCCACGCCGGCGGCTGGAGGACACCGGTCGCGACGCCGTCGCACAGGTCCTCGGCGAACCGCGCCACCACCCGCGGCGCGGGCAGCACGTCGGTGCCGAGGTAGGCCAGGACGATCAGGTCCTCACCGCAGTGCGATTCGACGACCAGCGACCAGCCGGTGTCCTCGCTCCAGATGAGGGCCGCGTCGCGGTCCGGGAACTCCGGAAGGCGCCGTTCCAGCGCCAGGTACGCGTTGGCCGGTGGTGGATCGATCTGCACGAAGTAGGCGTTGCCGCCCAATCCCAGAGCCTCGGTCACCAGTCGCACGTACCGCCGCAGTCCCCGCGCCTGCGCGTCCTCGTATTCCAGGTACATCTGCCCTCGCACTTCGCCCACCGGAAAGCCGGCGGGGCGCCACTGCTCGACACCGCGCCGGAAACCGGCCCCTGACGGGTTTGAAACCGCTCATGGCCCAGCCGGGCTACCCCCGGCTGGCGAATCCCAAACCTGCCATTCACCGTGGGTGGGCGTGAGGGCTTGGTCACGCCCGGGCGGTGGGTGACTCCTCACCCTCGATGGTGAACGACCCCAGCAGCCCGGTGATGTCCAGGATCCGCCGCGCGTAGCGGTCCACGTTCGCCAGCTTCACCGTGCCGCCCCGCTCCTCCGCGCTGGTCTTCGCCCTGATCAGAGCGCTGATGCAGGCCGAGTCGAAGAAGTTGAGGCCCGCGAAGTCGAGCACCAGGTGGACCACCCCGGATCCGAGCAGCTTCTCCACGGCCTGGTCCAGCTGGTCCACCGCGCCGTGGTCGATCTCGCCGAGCAGCAGCACACGTCCGCTGTCCCCGCTGGCCTCCGTGCGCACCACGGAAGCCGTGGCGGACCTGGTCGCGCCTTCGTCCGTCGTCATGGTTCGAACTCTCTCCAAAATCGTGGCGTCGGCTTCGGCCCCGGTTGTCGCCCGGCGCCCGTGTGCAATAAGTTTGCCGCAAAGCAACGAACTTCGTGGATTGTGCTCGCGTGCCCGCGACCGTCCACCATGCTGGAGCCTGGGAGCGATGACGACAACCTCCGACCGCCAGATCACCGCCGTGGTCAGCGATTTCCTTGACGCCCAAAAGGAAACGATCGTCGCGCAGTGGGCCGACTCACCGTTCTTCCGCTCCGTGGCGCAGGATTCCGACCAGGCCGCCGGCGACAGCGCCGAGGTCCTGCGCGGGGTGCGCCGGGCCATCGCGGCCGGTGACGCGGACAGCCCGGCCGCCGAGGGCTTCAACGACCTGCGTTCGCTGCTCACCGCGCTCGCCTCGCAGCTGGACGGCAACGAGGGCGTGAGCGCGCGCACCGCCGTCGAGGTGAGCGACCTCAAGAAGCCGCTGCTGCGCCTGTGGCAGCAGGAGGCCGATGCGGACCTGCTCACCGCGGGCGCCTTGCTGCTCTCCAGCGCCGTGGACACCCTGCGGATCGTGCTCGTCGAGTCCGCGCTGGCCGCGGCCAAGGAGACGCTGGCCATCCAGCGCGACCAGCTGACCGAGCTGTCCACCCCGGTCATCAAGCTGTGGGACGGCGTGCTGGCCATCCCGCTGATCGGCACCCTGGACAGCATGCGCAGCCAGGTCGCCACCGAGAGCCTGCTGCAGGCGATCATGACCCAGCAGGCCAAGGTCGCGATCCTGGACATCACCGGCGTGCCGACGGTGGACACGATGGTGGCCCAGCACCTGCTCAAGACCGCGATGGCGGCCCGGCTGATGGGTGCCGAGTGCGTGATCAGCGGCATCCGCCCGCAGATCGCGAACACGATGGTGCAGCTGGGCATCGACCTCGGCGAGGTCGCCACCCGGGCGCGGCTGGCCGACGCGCTGGCCTACGCCCTGAGGCGGCTGGGCCTGGAGGTCGGGTCGTCCGCGGGACCGGGCGTGGTCTGATGGCGGGCGTCCCCATCGTCAACCTGAGCGGTGTGCTGCTGGTCACCATTCAGGAGGAACTCCTCGACCAGTCGGTGGCCGAGTTCGAGGCCGAACTCACCGAGAAGGTCGTGGAGACCCGCGCCCGGGGCGTGCTCATCGACGTGTCCGTGCTGGACATCATCGACTCGTTCCTCGCCCGCACCCTGCACGACATCGCCGCCATCACGTCGCTGATGGCGGCGCGCACCGTCGTGGTCGGCATGCGGCCGGCCGTGGCGATCACCCTGGTCGAACTCGGCCTGACCCTGCCCGGCCTGCTCACCGCGCTCTCCGTCGAGGAGGGTCTCTCGCTTCTCGCCCCGCCGGCGGGGCCCGTGCGGACGGCGCTGCGGTGACACGCGCGCCTTCGACGAGCACGGTCGCCATCCACGACGAGTACGACATCGTGCATGTGCGGCACGCCGCCCGGGAGGCGGCGTCCACCGCGGGGTTCAGCCTCGTGCAGCAGACCAAGCTGGTCACCGCCGCCAGTGAACTGGCCCGCAACGCCCTGGTCTACGGGGGCGGCGGGCAGGCGGAAGTCGCCGTCGAGGACCTCGGCGGCAACCCGACCGTGCGGATGACCTTCACGGACAAGGGTCCGGGCATCCCGGACGTGGAGGCGGCCATGGCGGACGGGTTCACCACCGGTTCCGGCCTCGGCCTGGGCCTGGGCGGCGCCAAGCGGCTGGCCGACCAGTTCCGGATCGAGTCCGTGCCCGGCCGCGGGACCAGGGTGGAGATCAGCATGTCCGTCCGCCGGAACACCGGCCCGTGACCCGCGACGACCTGGTCGTGACCGAACCGAGCCACGTCGGCCGCGCCCGGGTGATCGCCGCGTCGGCCGCCGCCCGCGCCGGGCTGCCCCTGGACCGGGTGCACCGGGTGTCGCTGGCCGCCACCGAGCTGGCCTCCAACCTGCTCAAACACGCCGGGCGCGGGGTGTTCAGCGTGGTGCCCGCGCTGGGCAGGCTGGACGTGCTCGCGGTCGACCGCGGACCGGGAATCGGCCGGATCGAGGACAGCATGCGCGACGGCTACTCGACCACCGGCACCCTCGGCGGCGGCCTCGGCGCGGTGCGCCGCGCGGCGGACGTGTTCGACGTCTACAGCCGCCGTGGCCAGGGCACCTCGGTGCTCGCGCGGTGGCACGGGGAGCCGTCGCCGGTGCCCGGCGGGCTGCGGATCGGCAGCGCGATCCTCACCGCTCCGGGCGAATCGGAATGCGGCGACCGCTGGACGGCGCTGACCGCGGACGATAGCGTGACCATCGCGCTGAGTGACGGCTTGGGCCACGGCCAGTTAGCGGCCAGGGCCAGTGACGCGGCGATCTCCACCGTCGCGGCACACACCGAGCTGCGGCCGGCTCGTATCCTGGAGCTGATGCAGCCGTCCCTCGCTTCCACCCGCGGCGCGACCGTGGCCGTCGCGCAGCTGACACCGGCGGAGGGGCGCATGCGGTTCTGCGGGGTGGGCAACGTGTCCACCCGGTTCTACCCGGACCAGGACACGTCCGTGCAGCGCATCGTGTCCCGCCACGGCATCGTCGGCGTCGCCGCCCGGCCGCGGCCCTCCGATTCGGTGTACCCGTGGTCGCCCCGCAGCTGGCTGGTCCTGCACACCGACGGCATCTCGGACAAGTGGAGCAGCAGCGACTGGCCCGGGCTGTTCAACCACGACCCGGCCACCGTCGCCGGCTGGATCCTGGGCCAGCGCGGCCGCGGGCGGGACGACGCGTGCGTGGTGGTCGTCGCGGGAGGTGGCGCACGGTGACGGAGGCCACCACCGAGGATCTGCTGCGCGAGCTGCGCGAGACCATCGCCCGGCAGGAACGGGAGCTGCGGCTGCACCAGTCGGAGCTGGAACAGACCAACGCGGGCCTGCTGGCCCTGCACGCCGAGGTGGAGCTGCAGCGCCAGCGCTCGGCGTTCCTGGACGAGGTCAGCCGCAGCGTGTCCGCCTCGCTGCGCGGCCGGGAGGTCGTGGAGGCCCTGGTCGGGCTCATCGAGCGGGAGAACCTGGCCGACTGCGCCGGCGTGTGGCTGGTGACCAGCGAGAACCGCGCCCTCAGGCGGCTGCCCCGGCCGGAGAGCGCGCCGGACGCGGACGTGAAGCGGGTCGCCACCGGGCACCAGCCGCACATCGAGCCGAAGCGGCTGCTGCTGCCCCTGACGGTCGGCCCGCACCTGCTCGGCGTGCTCGAGCTGCACCGGGACAGCGAGTTCACCGGCGACGAGGTGTCCTTCCTCACCGCGGTCGCCGCGCGGTCCGCGGTCGGCCTGCGCAACGCCGGCGAGTACGAGCGGGAGCGCGAGCTGGCCGAGCGGCTGCAGCACGCGATGCTGCCCACCCTGAGCGCCCCGGACGATCTGGAGCTGTGCGCGCGGTACCGGCCGGCCGCGACCGGGGTGAACATCGGCGGCGACTGGTTCGACGCGTTCACCCGGGCCGACGGCACGATGGTGCTCACCGTGGGGGACGTCACCGGGCACGGTCTCGACGCCGCCGTGGTGATGGGGAAGCTGCAGAACGCGCTGCGCGCCTACACCGCCGAGGGGCACGGCCCGGCGGAGGCGCTGCGGCTGGCCCACCACCTGCTGCGCGGCCTGGACAGCACGCTGTTCGCCACCGCCGTGGTCGCCGACCTGGAACTGGACACCGGCCGGATGCGCTGGGCCAGCGCCGGGCACCTGCCGATGCTGACCTGCGGCGCGGACGGGGTCCGGTACCTGGAGCGGCCGAACGCGCCGATGCTGGGTGTGCCGTTCGCGTTCGACATCGCCGAGTACGAGGAGACCATCGCCCCGGGCAGTGACCTGCTGCTCTACACCGACGGTCTGGTGGAGCGGCGGGCCGAGGTCCTCGACGACGGACTTGACCGGCTGACCGGCGCGTTCGCCGGCGTCGCCGCGCTGCCCACGGACGAGGCGGGCGACCGGATCCTGTCCGAGATGCTGGGCGAGGACGAGCACGACGACGACGTGTGCCTGCTGCTGTGCCGCTGGTCGGCGCAGCCGGAGGGACGGTCCCCGCGCGGCGCGCGGCACCTGCCCGCGCACCGCTGAGCGGTCACCGCGGGAGGGCGAACTCGGCCCACACCCACTTGCCCTCCGCGCCGGTCTCGTAGCCCCAGGACTCGCTGAGCGCGTCGACGATCACCAGGCCGTTGCCGCGCACCGAGTCCTGGCCGACCGGTCGCGGCACCGGGACGTGCGTGTCCTCGTCCCACACGCGCAGCACCACCCGGTCGTCGTTCTGCCGCAGCACCACGGTGACCTCGCCGCGCCCGTGCTCGACGGCGTTGGTGACCAGTTCGGACGTGGCGAGCACGATGTCCTCCCGGGTGTCCGGCGGCACCTCCCACGCCCGCAGCGCCGAGGTGGCGAAGTCCCTGGCCCGACCAGCCGCCGGTGCCTCCTCCGGCAACCGCGTCACGGCCCGCCGCCACTCGGACGGCCTGCTGCGGTGCTGCGTCGGTCGGCGCGCGCCGTCGGTCCTCACAGTGTCCTCCCGCCAGCGGTCCTTGCTCGCGTATCGGCTGTGTCGGAGGTTCCCCGGAGGTGGCCGGTTAACCACTTTCCGCCCCGATCCTCACCCGCCGTGCATCCCGGTTAGGATCGGCGGACGGTTGAGCCGCCAGCCTGTTGCCGTGGCGGCTATCCCGGTACCGGTGCAGCTTCCTTGTGGTCCGCCGACGGCAGGACGCGGTGAACGACGACAGTAGGAGGTATCTCGGGTGACCACCGAGTTGCGTGTCACGCGTCGCCTCGTCGACGGTGCCATCGTGGTGTCCGCCGCGGGCGACGTGGATCTGACCAGCGCGCCGGACCTGGACAGCGCGGTGCAGTCCGCCTGCGCCGACACCCAGCCGCCGGGGCCGGTGGTGGTCGACCTGTCCGAGGTGACCTTCCTGGGGTCGATCGGGCTGAGCTTGCTGGTCAACGCGCAGCAGAAGTGCGAGGAGAACTCGGTGGAGCTGCGGGTGGTGGCCACCAGCCGGGCCGTGCTGCGGCCGCTGCAGGTCACCCGGCTCGACGAGCAGCTGCGGATCACGTCGTCGGTGGACGAGGCCGTGGCGCCGCCCGCGACCGAAGCGAGCTGATTGCCCCGGCTCGCGCGGGGTACTCGCTGCCGGTGGACCGAGCCGGGGAGCGAGACATGATCGTGGTGAGCAAGCGGATTCCCGTCCCGCCCGAAAAGGTGTTCGCCGTCCTCGCCGACGGCTGGACCTACGCGGGCTGGGTGGTCGGCGCCGCCCACATCCGGCAGGTGGACGGCCACTGGCCGCAGGTGGGTTCCCGGATTCACCACAGTGTCGGGCCGTGGCCGGTGAGCGTGCAGGACGTGAGTTGTGTGCTCGCGGTCGAGGAGAACGAGCTCCTCGAACTGGAGGCCCGCATGTGGCCGATGGGCGCCGCGAAGATCACGCTGACCCTGACCCCGGACACCGAGGGCGGCACCGAGGTCCAGATGGCGGAGAAGCTGGTGCGGGGCCCGCTGAGCGTGTTCCCGGAGCCGGTCCAGGCCGGGCTGCTGGCGCCGCGGAACACCGAAAGCCTCAACCGCCTGGCCGACATCGCCACGAACCGCTGACGGCGCGCTCGTCGCTTCACCGGCCTCACGAGTAGATCGCCCGGTGGGCTGCCTTGATCATCCCCCCGTACAGCCCGCCCACCAGCCCGTTCCGGGCCAGCGCCGCCCGGGCCGCGTTCGCTCCCGGGGCGCCGTGCACGGCCCCACCGGGATGAGCCGAGGCGCCCGCCAGGTACAACCGGTCGACGGGCGTGTCCGCCCTGGCCAGCCCGGGCACCGGCCGGAACACGAACTGCTGGTGGATCGCCGCGGTGCCGGCGTTGATCGCGCCCTCCACGAGGCTCGCGTTGTGCGCCTCCAGCTCGCCCGGCCCCTGCACGCACCGCCCCTGGATCAGGCTCGTGAAACCGGGCGCTCGCTGCTCGACGATCTCCTGCATCCGGTCGGCGTACCGCTCCAGCCTGCTCCGGTCCCACTTCTCGCCCCGGGGGACGTGCGTGTACGCCCACACCGACTCCGTTCCCGCGGGCGAGCGGGACGGATCGGTCGTCGTCATCTGGCCGAGCAGCAGGAACGGCCGCTCGGGCACCCGGCCGCGGGCCAGGTCCGCGCCGTAGGCGGTCAGCCCGTCGAGATCGGCGTCCAGGTGCACCACGCCCGACCGGCGCGCCTGCTCGGCCGTCCACGGGATCGTCCCGGACAGGGCCCAGTCGACCTTGATCGTGGCGTTGTCCCACTGGAACCGGTCCAGGTCGGACACCAGCCGCGCGGGCAGGTGTTCCTCCCCGACCAGCTCCCGGTACAGCGCCGGCGCCGGCACGTCCGCCAGCACCGCCCGCCTGGCCCGGACCGGTTCGCCGTGCTCGTCCCGCACGCCCATCGCCCGGTTGCCGGCGACGAGCACGTTCCGCACCCGGCGGTTGCACTCGACCCGGCCGCCGCGGTCGGCCAGGCGGCGGACGAGGGCGGTGACGATCCGGTCCGCGCCGCCTTCCGGCACCGGGAACCCCACGTCCTGCCCGGCCATCCCCAGCAGCCACCCGAACACACCGCTGCCGGCGTTGTCCGGGCCGAGGTCGGTGTGCAGGGCGTTGCCGGCGAACAGCAGCCGCGCGCCTTCGCCGTCGAACAGTTCCTCGCCGAGGCGCCGCACCGGCAGCGTCACCATCCGGACGAGCCGGAGGGCTTCCGCGACTCCGATCTTCCGCACCAGCTTCGACGCCGACCGCACCGGCGGAAACGGGCGCAGGACCGATTCCAGCAGGTCGTGCCGCACGCGCTGCCACTGGTCGAACGCGTCGCGCCAGGCGTCGCCGTCCGCGGCGGCGAAGGCCGCGACCGAGGCGGCCGTCTCGTCGAGGTCCCGGGACAGCGCCACGGCCCGGTCGTCGGGCAGGACGTGCGCGAGCACCAGCGGCGCGTGCTGCCACACCAGGCCGTAGGAGTCCAGGCCGAGTTCCCGCAGCACCGGCGACGCGTAGCCGAGCGGGTAGAACGCGCTGTACAGGTCGCTGAGGAACCCGGGCGCGGTGATCTCGGCGCTGCGCACCGCCCCGCCCGGCTCCGGCTCGGCCTCGAGCACGAGCACGCTCCAGCCGGCGTCGGCGAGCACGTTCGCCGCCACGAGCCCGTTCTGACCCGCGCCCACGACGACCGCGTCGACAGTTTCGGTCACGAGGCTCCCTTCTAGGCCTGCGTCTGGCGGCTGGGCCGGCCCAGCCTGATCCCAGCCAACCGCTCCAGCCACGATTCCGCAGCGCGCGGCGCCAGCGGCCCGCTGCCGGTGCCGCTGCCGTCGCGCATGCCGGCGACCAGTTCGGCGAGCGCCTCCTTCGCGTCGTGGCGGGGTTCCCAGCCCAGCTGGGCGCGGGCGCGGGTGGTGTCGATCAGCGGCGCCTGGTCGGCCAGGGTGAGCCAGCCCGGGTGCATCGGCTGCAGCCCGAGCCGCCAGGTCGGCAGGGCGAGGCCGGTGACCAGCCGGCGCGGCACCGGCACCCGGAAGCCGCCGAACAGCTCGGCGAGGTCGTGGACGCCGAGGACGGGTTCGGCGGCGAGGTTGAAGGCGCCCTCCGCGTGGTGGTCGAGCATGAGGCAGATGGCGTCGGCGACGTCGGCGGCGTGCACGGCCTGGACGCGCAGACCGTCCCACAGCGGCACCGGGAGCAGGCGGTTGCCGATCACCGCGGGCGGCAGGAGGGGGCTCAGGGTCCAGCGCGCGAGCTGGCCGCCGGAGTCGTACTGGGCGACGGCGCACGGCCGGAACACCGCGACGCGGACGTCCGGGTGCTGGCGGGCGAACAGTTCGACGAGTCGTTCGAGGCGGGCCTTGTCGCGGCTGTAGGCGCTGCCGGGGACGCCGGTGCGGGGCCAGTCCTCGGCGACGCGGGTCCAGCGCGGGGCGGGCGTGTAGGCGGCGACGGAGGAGGCGCAGACGAGCCGGGGAACCCCGGCGTCGGCGACGGCTGCCAGGACCTCCTGGGAGCCCTCGATGTTGGTCCGGTTGCGCGGCGGCTCGTCCACGGCGGGGTGGATGGCCCAGGCGAGGTGGACGACGGCGTCCGCCCCGGCGAAGACCTTCGGCAGGAGGTCCGGGGCGTCGTCGGAGTCGAGGTCGCAGGGGACCCAGTGGGCGCGGTCGTAGGGTGGACGGCCGTCCGGGACGCGCCGCGCCAGCCCGACGACCTCCCAGTCCGGCCTGCGGGCGGCCGCGCGCAGGAACGCGGTGCCGAGACTGCCGGACGCCCCGGTGACGACGACCTTCATGGCGGACGTGTTCCACCCGCGCGCGCCGGCTAACCCCGGGTACCGGAACTTCTCCAGCGCCATGGGCGCGGCGCGTGTGCCCTCGGCAAAGCGGGCGCGCGGAGCCGCCACCATCCGAACCGGGCGGCGCAGCGGGCGCGGCGCCCCATCCGGGGCGCGTAGCCTCACCCGCCTCAGCCCTCCCACGGACCGGGCGCGGACAGCCGCCCCCCAGCCGGGGCGGCGCCCCAGGGTCAGTCCTCCGGCAGTGTGGGTGCCCCGGGTGTCGCCACCGTGGCGAGGCGCGTGCGGATCGCTCGGTGGGCGTAGTCGTAGCGGGATGGGTCGTCGTGCAGGAGGGCGTCTTCCGCGGCCGCCCGGGTGAGCGCGTCCAGCTCGAAGGCCAGCTGCCCGGCGTCCACGTCCGCGGCGATCTCGCCCATCTCCTGCGCCTCGGCGATCGTCGTGCGGTAGAGGGTCTGCCAGTCGCGCCGGCCGGCGGCTATCGCGTCGCGTACGCGGCCCGGGCGCGCGTCGAACTCGGCCGCCGTCGCGATGAAGAAACACCCGCCCTCGAACACCGGCTGCCGCACGTACGCCAGCCACGCCTCGGCCAGCGCCCACACCCGCCGGATCCCCGCCGGGGCCTTCCGCGCGGGCTTCACGACCTTGCCCACGAACACCTCGATCGCCGCGCGCACCGTGGCCAGCTGCAGCTCTTCCTTCGACCCGAACTGCGCGAACACCCCGCTCTTGCTCACGTCCAGCTCGGTCGCCAGCCGCCGCACGGACAGGCTCTCCAGCCCCTCCACCGACGCGATGTCCATCGCCCGGTCCAGGATCACCCGCCGCGACCGCAGCCCGCGCTGCACCCGCTTGTCGACACGCGCTTCCGCCACCCGGCCAGTCTATCCCGGACGACCGTCCACCGCTGAGCGGTTCCCGCCGCCGCGTTGCCCGCTCGACCAGGCGAAACTCAGCGTACAGCCGTCCACCAGGCCAACGAGCGAGATGTCCGGAGGACCTCACCGCGGTGCTCCTGGTGCGGTCCACAGAGGACTAATCGCCCGAACCCGGTTCGGCCATCCGGCGGTGCATCGCCGCCTTCACGGTGTCCGGCACGGCGCGCGCGGCCGCGGCCTGGACCTTGTTGCGCGCCGAACCGGCGATCACCTTGTCCTTGCCCGCCATCATCGCCGCGAACCCCTGCTCGGCGACCTCCGCCGGATCGTCCTTGGGGCCCTGCGCGATCTTGGTGTCGGTCATCCCGGCGCGCTCGAAGAACTCGGTGTCCGTCGGCCCCGGCAGCAACGCCGTGACCGTCACCCCGCTGTCCTTCAGCTCCTCGCGCAGCGCCTCGGCGAACGACGCCAGGAAAGCCTTCGTCGCGTTGTACACGGCCTGGAACGGGCCGGGAGTCATCGCCGCGACCGACGAGGTGAACAGCACCCGCCCCGCGGCCTGCTCGACCATCCCCGGCAGCAGGCGCCGGGCCAGGTGCACCGCCGAGGTCACGTTCAGGTGGATCACGTTCAGCTCGTCCCGCAGCGTCCCGTCGACGAAGGCGCCGCCCACCCCGACCCCGGCGTTGACGGCCAGCGCGGCGAGCGGGCGGTCCACCGACGCCACCGCGGAGACCAGGTTCTCGACTCCGTCGTAACTCGCGAGATCGCCCCGCACGGCCAGTACCTGCGCCCCGAGCGCCATCAGCTCGCGCTGGGCGTCGTCGAGTTCCGCGTTCTCCGCGGCGATCACGAGGTCGTAGCCGTGCGAGGCGAACTGCTTCGCCAGCTCGCGGCCGATCCCGGTGGAGGCACCGGTGACGACCGCCAGCGGTCTCGTCCGTGCGTTGGTCATGCCGGGCGGTTACCCCGATCCGGGCCGCCCACTCGGGTCACGCGTTGCCGCGCGCCGCGCTGATGTCACCGAGCGCCGATGACGGGTCGCGCTCGATCGCGGCGTCACCGACCGACACTACACCCACCGGCTGGTCGTGGTCGACCACCGCGATCCGCCGCACGGCGTGCTGCCGCATCCGCTGGACGGCGGCGTCGGCCGGCTCCTCCGGGCTCGCGGTGACCAGCTCGCCGCTGCACACCTCGCCCAGCGTGCAGCTCGCCGGGTCGTCCTTGTCCGCCAGCGCGCGAACCACCAAATCGCGATCGGTCACGATGCCGGCCAGCCGGTCGCCGTCGCGGACCAGGACGTTGCCGATGTCCTTCTCCCGCATGGCTTGCGCGGCCTGCCGCACCGGGGTGTCCGCGGACAGCGTCACCGGGTTGCGGGTCATCACGTCGCGCACGAGCTGCGCCATGGTTTTCCGACCTCCTCGCAGTGGGTTGTCATCCCTTCCCCCGATGCCGTTCCCCGATCGGGGCCGCCGAAACCGGCTACCGTGGACGAGAGCACTTCACCGGAGCAGGAGGACGCGCCCGTGACCGACGCCTGGCACCGCCCGTTGCGGCACATCAAGGGCAGCGAGCTGACCGGCGACACCGCGCAGACCAGCGGGATGCGCCGTCTGGAGGCCGTGTCCGGCAAGACCGCGGGCTCGGAGAAGGTCTGGATGGGCGAGACGCACGTGGGCCCGCACACCAATTCCGGTGACCACCACCACGGTGAGGCCGAGACGGCGATCTACGTGAAGTCCGGGCACCCGGTGTTCGTGTTCGCCGATGGCGACGAAGAGATCCGGCTGGAGACCGAGCCAGGCGACTACGTCTTCGTGCCACCGTGGGTTCCGCACCGCGAGGAGAATCCCGGCGACGAGGACGCGGTCGTGATCATCGCCCGCAGCAGCCAGGACGGCATCGTGGTCAACCTGCCCAGCCTCTGGTCTCCGGTGGACGAACCGGATTCCTGAGCCGAGCCGGCTCAACCCCACTTCTCCGGGCTCTGTTGGGCGCCACCCCGGCGCCACGTATGATCCTCGCCAGCGTCAAGCAGCCGGCGCCCGCGCCGTCCGAACGGCGGACGGCACCACAGAGGCGAAGGGCTTGACGATGAACGAACTCCGGCGGATACATCCGCGCTCATCCGCAGTGGGAAGGCTCCGGTTCTGATCCTCCCCGGATCCCGGATCACCCACCCCATCACGGCACCCGTCCCCCGCTCGCTGCCCGCGCGGCGGTCCGGCGGCGTGCCGGGCAGCGCACACGCGGAGAGAACCGACACATGACCAGACCCGAGCGGCCCGCGCCACTGGCCAGACTCGACGACGTCACCCTCGCACTGGAGAACCTGCGCGTCGGCCTCGACGACGAGGAGCCCCTCGACGCGGTACTGCGGCGGCTCGCCGAAACCGCGGTGAACGCGATCGCGGACGCCGACGCGGTCAGCGTCACCCTGCTCGACGACGCCGGCCCGCGCACCGCCGCCATCACCGACGACGAGCTGATCGGGATCGACCAGGCCCAGTACGCGGCGGGCGACGGACCGTGCCTGCTCGCCGTCACCACGCGCGAACCGGTCCGCGCGGTGTCCAAACCGGACAGTGAGGGCTGGGCCGAGTTCGCCGCCGCCGCACAGGATCGCGGGGTCCTGACGTTCCTCGCCGTGCCGTTGCTGCTCGGCAGCGGCACCCGCGACGGCGACGAGCTGGTCGGTTCGCTGAACCTGTACAGCCGGATCGACGGCGCCTTCGACCCGTTCGACCAGAAGCTGATGCGGTTGTTCACCGGCGCCGCCTCCGCGGCCATCAGCAACGCGCGGCGCTG
This sequence comes from Amycolatopsis thermalba, assembly GCF_003385215.1. GTDB lineage: Bacteria > Actinomycetota > Actinomycetes > Mycobacteriales > Pseudonocardiaceae > Amycolatopsis_E > Amycolatopsis_E thermalba. The sequence goes on from NZ_PQHW01000004.1 coordinate 141,147, forward strand.
GTACCACGCGCGCCAGCAGATCCGGCACCTGGAGAACGCGCTCACCTCGCGGGCCGAGATCGACCAGGCCAAGGGGGTGCTGATGGCGGTGCACGGCATCAGCGCGGCCGAGGCGTTCGACCGGCTGGTGGACCAGTCGCAGCGGCAGAACATCAAACTCCGCCAGGTGGCCATCGATCTGCTGGAATCCGTGCGGTCACGCTGAGCCCCGGTCAGCCGCGGCGCATGGCGACCCGGGGCCACCGGTCCAGCCCGCGGGCGGCCTCCCGCGCGCGGATCCGGCGCAGCCCCGGCGTCAGCTCGTCCCCGGCCAGCCGCACGAAGCCGCACCGCTCGTAGTACGGCGCGTTCCACGGCACCTCCGCGAACGTGGTCAGCGTGAGCGCGGGGAAACCCGCCCGCGCGGCCTCCTCGATCAGCGCCCGCCCGATGCCGCGCCGCGCGACGGCGGCGTGCACCGACACCTGCTCGATGTGCAGCGCCCCGTCCACCGGCTCCGCGACCAGGTACGCCACCGGCTCCGGGTCGGCGGCCACCCAGGCGAACGGGTAGCGCGCCAGCTCCTCCGGCGCGGGCAGCTCGTCGTCGGCGATCTCGGGCATCCCGACGTCGCGGAAACACTCCCCCGCCGAGCGTTCGATCTCCGGCAGCCGGTCGAAATCGGCCGCGGTGGCCGTCCTGATGCGCATGGCGACCAGTGTGACCGGGTATCGCCAGATCGATGACACGAATTTTGTCCCCCTGGTCCTGGTTCTCGCGGGCGCTGCGCTTCCCCGGGCGCGAGCGCGAGGCGATCGTGCAGGCGCTGAAGATGGCGCTCGCCGCGGTGCTCGCCTGGCTCGTCGCGCGCCTGGTGATCCCGTCGCCGCAGTCGTTCATCGCGCCGTACGCCGCGGTGTTCCTGATGACCGCCACCGTCTACCGCTCGCTGACCAACGCCGCGCAGCAGACGGCCGCGCTGCTGCTCGGGCTGGCCGTCGCCTACGCCGCGGCCCACCTGATCCCGCAGCCGGTGCTGGCGCTCGCAGCCGCGGTGTTCGTCGGGATGCTGCTCGGCCAGTGGCACCGCTTCGGCAGCAGCGGGATCTGGGTCGGGGTGACCGCGTTGCTGATGATCTCCTACGGCACCGCAGGGAACCTGCTCTACCTGGCCGAACGCATGGCCGAGAGCGTCCTCGGCGCGGCGATCGGGCTCGCGGTGAACACGGTGATCCTGCCGCCGGTCCACCTCCGGCACACCCGCGACGCGGTGACCGCGCTCGCCGCCGAGGTGCGCGACCTGCTGCGCTCGATCGCGGGCGACCTGCGCGACGAGTGGGACTCCGACACGGCGTCCCGATGGATGCGGCACGCCCGGCGTCTCGATTCGACGGTGCGGAAGGCCGACGAGGCGGTCAGCTGGGGGCGGGAGAGCGTGCGGTTCAACATCCGCTGGCTGGTGCACCGCCGCCGCGGCCGCAGCCCCCTGCCCTCGTCCTTCGAGTCGCCGCTGAGCGTGCTCACAGAAGTCTCCGAGCAGGTGAAACGCATCACCGAGGCGCTGCTCACGGCGGCCCAGCAGGACGAGGCCGACCGCGAGTTCACCGCCGGGTACGCGCGGCTGCTCGACCAGCTGGCGGGGGCCGTCGCGTGCCTGGACCAGACCGACGACCGGCTCACCGATCTGCCCGGCTACCTGGACGAGCTGGCCGCGCGCCACCGCGAGCTGGACGGCCGGGTGCGGCTCGACCAGGTCACGACGGTGACCCGGCAGGCCGAGGACGCCCTGCTGCTCGCCGTGGCCCGCTCGATGCGCGTGCTGGAGACGGCCGCACCGCGGTGATCACCGTCCGGCGAGCAGTTCCTCCAGCTCGCCCAGCACGTCGTCCACCGGCACCGTCGCCACGAAGGAATCGTCGTGCGCGCAGCGGGGCAGGTCCTCGCGCGTGCAGTCCACGCCGCACACCGGGCAGTTCGACATCCACGAGATCAGCACCCGGTGCCGCGACCGGCCGAGCGGCCCGGCGTTGACCACGTTGCCCATCCAGTACACGCTGACCGTCGGCGCGCCGACCGCCGCCGCCAGGTGCCGCGGCCCGCTGTCGTTGCCGGCGAACGCCGAGCACCGGTCCAGCACCCCGACCAGCGCGGACATGCTCAGCGACGTCAGCGGCCGCACCGGCGGCCCGGCCATCCCGGCCACCCGCTCCACCAGCTCACGCTCGTCGGGCGCCCCGATCACCACCACGCCGCGGCCGCTCGCCGCGAGCTTGGCCGCGATCTCGGCGAACCGCTCCGCGGGCCACCGCCGGCGCGGGTCACCGGCCCCGGGGTGCACCACGACCAGCGGCTCCGGCAGCCCGTCGAGCACCGGAGCCGCCGCCGCGCGGTCCGCGTCGGTCACCACGATCGACGGCTCCAGCTCCACCGGCCGCGCCCCGGCCAGCCCGACGACCTCCAGCGCCCGCAGCACCTCGTGCTGGTAGTAGCGGAACGGCAGCCACCGGTCCGCCTCCGCCGCGTCCGGGGTCCGCGCGCCGACCAGGTACCGCGGTTCCAGCTTGCGCAGAAAGGGATTCGAGTTCCGCCCGCCGCCGTGCAGCTGCACGGCCAGGTCGACCGGTTTCAGCGCGTCGAACCACGCCCGCTGCTCGGCCTCGTCGAACGGCTGGCCCGCGGGCTCGTGCACGTTCTCGTACGGCGGCAGCGGCCGCACCTCCGTCACCGGCGACGGGCGCCCGGCGAACAGCTCGCGGTGCAGTTCCGTGCCCAGCAACACGATCTCGGCGTCCGGGTAGGCGCCGCGCAGCGCGGCCATCGCCGGCACCGCGAACAGCAGGTCCCCCAGACCACCGCCGCGCAGCACGGCGATCCTGCGCACATCCGGCCACTTCGCTTCGATCGGGCCGACGGCCGGCCCTGGCTCCGAGTTCACCACGCCCTCAAGGTGCCCGTTTCCGCAGGCAGCAAACGGAAATGTTTCGCAGCCCAAGATCCGGCTACTGGTGGAGCAGGAGAAGAAGCGGAGGTGGACATGGCAGGCGAGACCAAGGACGTGGCCCCCATCACGCCGGACCTCGTCCGGCTGCTGTCGGAGACCGCGCCCACGGTCGTGGTGCTCGGCGACGCGATCCTGGACGTGTGGCTGTCCGGCCACTGCGAACGCATCTGCCGCGAGGCCCCGGCGCCCGTCGTCGACGTGGGGGCGCGCGCCCTGTCGCCGGGCGGGGCGGCGAACACCGCGGCGAACCTGGCCGCGCTGGGCGCGCGGGTCCGGTTCGTCAGCGTCGTCGGCGACGACGAACCCGGCCGGGAACTGGCCGCGCTGCTGGACTCCCACGGCGTCGACACGGAGAACCTGCTCACCGCACCGGCGCGGCGCAGCATCAGCAAGCAGCGCGTGGTCGCCGACGACCAGGTGATGCTGCGCTTCGACGAGGGCGACCGCGACGACCTGCCCGCGGTCCAGACGAACCGCCTCACCCAGGCGCTGGAGAAGTCGCTGGCCGGCGCGGACGCGCTCATGGTGTGCGACTACGGCAACGGCCTGCTCGGCAAGCCCCTGCGGGACGCGGTGGCGCGGCTGCGCGCGGACATCCCGCTGCTGGTCGTCGACGCGCACGACTTCGAGCACTGGCAGCAGGCCCGCCCCGACCTCGTCACGCCCAACGCCGCCGAGGCCGCGCACCTGCTCGGCGCCGAGCTGCCCGAACGGGGCGAGGAGCGGGCGCGCCTGTTCGAGGACGAGCGGCGGACGCTGCTCGACAAGACCGGCGCGGCGGCCGCGGTCGTGACCATGGACCGGCACGGTGCGATGTTGCTCAGCGGCGAGGGCCGCGGCTACCGCACGTGGGCCGATCCCGCGCCGGAAAGCCAGGCCAGCGGCGCCGGGGACACGTTCGCGGCCGCGCTCGTGCTGACCCGGGCCGCGGGCCTGCCGACCACGAGCTGCATGGAGCTGGCGCAGGCGGCGGCGAACGTCGTGGTGCACAAGGACGGCACGGCGATCTGCACGCCCGCCGAGCTTTCCCTGGCGCTGAGCCGGGAACGCGAGGCCGCGGTGCCCGCCGGCGAACTCGCCCGCGCCGTCGCCGCGCACCGCGAGGCCGGGCGGCGGGTCGTGTTCACCAACGGCTGCTTCGACGTGCTGCACCGCGGGCACATCACCTACCTCAACGAGGCCAAGCGGCTCGGGGACGTGCTGATCGTCGCGGTCAACTCCGACGAGAGCGTGCGCCGGCTCAAGGGCGCGGACCGGCCGGTGAACACGGCGCAGGACCGCGCGGCCGTGCTGTCCGCGCTCAGCTGTGTGGACCACGTCGCGGTGTTCGAAGAGGACACCCCGATCGAGTTGCTGAAGCTGCTCGAGCCGCAGCTCTACGTCAAGGGCGGCGACTACACGGAGAACATGCTGCCCGAGGCGCCGACCGTGCGCGCCTACGGTGGCGAGGTCCGCGTGCTCGGCTACGTCGCGGACCGTTCGACGACCTCGGTCATCGAGAAGATCCGGACCTCGGCCCCGGTCGGGGAGGGCGCGTGAGGGTCGACGTCCTCATCCCGACGCGCGAGCGGCCCGCCGAGCTGGCCGTGACGCTGTCCGGCCTGGCCGCGCAGGACTTCCCGGACTTCGCCGTGCACGTGGCCGACCAGTCCGATGGGGACGCGTCCTACGACTCCCCACCGGTCCAGGCGATGGTGCGGGTGCTGCGGCACCGCGGGCACCCGGTGCACCTGAGCCGGAACCTGCCCCGGCGCGGGCTGGCACAGCAGCGGAACCACCTGCTGGACCAGTCCAAAGCGGACTACGTGCTGTTCCTGGACGACGACGTGTGGCTCGAACCCGGGGCGATCACCCGCCTGCACTCGGCGATCTCCGAGCTGGGCTGCGGCATGGTCGGCAACGCCGTCACCGGACTGTCCTACCTGGACGATCGGCGGCCGGACGAGCTGGAGCCGTACGAGGAGTGGGAGGGCAGCCCCGAGCCGGAGCAGATCACGCCCGGCACGCGCGAATGGCAGCGCTGGACCCTGCACAACGCGGCCAACCCGACGCACCTGTCGGAGCGGGTGTGGCACCGTCCGAAGTGGACCGCCTACAAGGTGGCCTGGGTCGGCGGCTGCGCGATGTTCGACCGCGAGGCGCTGGTGAACGTCGGCGGGTTCGAGTTCTGGCAGCAGCTGCCGCCGGAGCACTGCGGTGAGGACGTGCTGGCCCAGATGAAGGTCGCGGCCAAGTACGGGGCGGCGGGCATCCTGCCCACCGGCGCCGTGCACCTGGAGTCACCGACCACGGTGGTGAACCGGGACACCGAAGCCTACGACGTCGTTCCCCCGTGAGGATCATGAGCGAGCCCGTTTCCGAGCAGCGCCTCCGGCTCCGCGACGAATTCCTGAGCCGGGCGGCGGACGAACTCTTCAAACACGACGAGCGGTTGCGTGGCCTCGACCTCGAGGTCCGCTTCGACCGCGGCGTGGCGCACCTGACCGGCGAGGTCGGCGAACGCGCGCACCTGGACACCGCGCGCGAGCTGATCGGGCGGCTGGACGGGGTGTTCGCCGTGTGGGACCGCGTGCGGGTCGGCGGGCGGGACCCGCTGATCCTGGACCTGGGCTGCGGCGGGCAGAAGCAGTACCCGGGCAACCTGGGCGTGGACCTGGTGACCACCCGCGAGGTGGACGTGGTGGCCGACCTGTCCGGGCCGCTGCCGTTCGCGGACTCGTGCGCGGACCGGGTGTTCCTGGTGCACATCCTGGAGCACCTGATCGACTTCCTGCCGCTGGTGGACGAGGTGCACCGGGTGCTGCGGCCGGACGGCATCGCCTACGTGCTGTCCCCGTGGTGGCGCTACGTGAACGCGGTGGCCGATCCGACGCACGTGCGGCTGCTGGACGTGCAGACGATCAAGGGCATCTGCCGGCGGCCGGGGTCGTCGCGCACGTGGTTCCCGCTGCACGCGGGCTGCGACGGGGCGAGCATCTTCGCCGAGCTGCGGCCGGTCAAGGACGGTTCGGCGGAGGAACCGGACGCGGGACACATGTCCCGATTCTTCGACTGAGTGACCTGACTCGCACCGGCGCCCTCCCGTCGGCGGGGGTGGACCGCGCGATGCCTACCGTGACCCGCATGACGACCCACAGGATTCCGGCGGGTGCGATCAACCTGTGGCCGGAGCAGCCCGAGAGCACGACCCGGACCGGCGGCACCGAGAACCGCGGGCTGGTGTGGTCGGCGCTCTGGCAGCACGACGAGACCGAGCAACCCACCTCCGACGCGCAGTCCTGAGCGCCGCGTCCCGCCCTGGCCTGGTCCGCGGCCGGGGCGCGGGCAGGTGGCGCATCAGGGACGCGGACGGTTCGGTTGACGGCCGGCGCGGTTCACCCCCGGCCGCGACCCTCTTCGGCTGCGGCTCAGCGGTAGGGATCGGTGATCTCGCACAGCTTCTCCAGCGTCTCCCGCAGCTGGGTCAACCGCCGCTTGCCCACGTGCTTCTCCCACTCGGCCTCGATCCGGGCTATCTCGGCTTCCGCGTGCGGTACCGCCTCGCGGGCCTTGTCCGTGCCGTGGATCAGGCGCGCCCGGCCGTCGCGCGGGTCCGGCATCCGCTGCACGTACCCGGCCCGCTCCAGCTGGTCGACCAGGAACCCGGCGGTCTGCTTGGTCACCTGCGCCGCCTCGGCCAGCTCCGTCAGCCGGCTGCCGCCCGGGTTGAGCCGCTGCAACAACCGCGCCTGCGCGAGCGTCAGGTCGAACCCCGCGGCGCGGATCGCGTCCATCACCCGGTTCTCCAGGTGCCGGTACGGGATGTAGAGCAGCAGTCCGGTGTTCACGCCCGCTCCTTGACGATAGTCAGAGGCTTTGATTAAAGTAGTCAGACTATCTTACCACTTTCGGGCGAGGTTCCCATGGACCACAACGACAAGTGGCTGGCGATCGACGCGGAGCGCACGCGGCTGGCCGACCTCTTCGAATCCCTGACCGACGCCGAGCGGGCCCACCCGTCGCTGTGTGACGACTGGACCGTCCACGACGTCGTGACGCACGTGGCGCTGGCCCCCTACCTCAGCGTCGGCGCCGCCCTCAAGGCGGCGATCCGGGCACGCGGCAGCTTCAACCGCATGGTCCACGACCTGACCAAGCGGGAGGCGGCGCGGCACTCACCGGCCGAGGTGGTGGACATGCTGCGGGGCGCGATCGGCGTCCGCCGTCTCGCGCCCCGGCAGTCCCTCGACAACGCGCTGATGGACGTGCACGTCCACACGCAGGACATCGCGATGCCGCTCGGCAGGCGCCTGCCGATGCCTGCCGACGCGGCGGTCGCGGCCGCGGACCACCTGTGGGAGATCGGTTTCCCGTTCCACGCCCGCAAACGCCTGGCCGGCCACCGTCTCATCGCGACGGACGCCGACTGGAGCGCGGGCGAGGGCGCGGAGGTCCGCGGCCCGATCCAGGCCCTGGTCATGCTGCTGGCCGGCCGCACCGCGACCATCCCGCAGCTGACCGGGATCTAGGCGGCGCGGTTCTCCCGGCCGCGCTCGACGGCGGTGAGCCCCCAGCCGAGCGCGATCATGCCGACCCCCAGGGCCAGGTGCAGCCAGTTGTCGGCGTTGTTGAGCGGGACGAAGTTCGCGCCGCTGTTCTGGTCGATCACCAGCCCGTAGACCCACAGCAGCAGGTACACGAAGCCGCCCAGCACCAGGAAGCCGCGCGCGCCGCCCGGCGTGCGGGCCAGTGCCAGGCCGACGATGCCGAACAGCAGGTGCACGAGGTTGTGCAGGATGGACACCGCGAAGACACCCAGCAGCATCGCGCGGGAGTGGTGGCCGGCGAAGGTGAGGTCACCGTAGTTCGTCGTGATGCCCGGGATGAACCCGAGGATCCCGACCAGCAGGAACACGGCGGCGACGATGGTGGCCGCGGCCTGCACCGGCCTGCGAGCCGTGGTCGCGGTTGCGGAACGCCCGGTCATGACTACTCCTTAGGGACGAAGTGACCCCCGGATAGCCCCCCCGCAACGTTTCGAAACCAGTTCACGCGCGGCGGCGGACGAGATTCATCGCGACGAGACCCGGCACGACCTGGCCGTCCTGGTTGAGCAGCTCGCCGCGGGTGTGGACGAGCCCGCGGTCCGGCTCGGGGCGCGACGCCCGCGCCGACAAGGCTGGCGTTGCGGGAGCGGTAGTGATCGGTGAATCTGCAGGCCCGCGGTGTGCCAGCCGCTGGCGATGAACCCGCCGAACGGCCCGCGCTCGCCCACTCCAGCCCGGAGCGCTGGGACGCACGTCAGCGAACGCCCGGGCCGTGGCTCGTTCCGACAGCACTACCCCTGGCCGCAACCCGCGGCCCGCCCGCACGCATCGACAGCCCCAGGCGTAGCTCACCCGCAGGCCCCCGGGCCGCCGTTCGCCCCGCCCGCGGCCTGCCATCCGGCCTCGGCACGGGCTCAGCGCACCGGCCGTCCGCCGGTACCCCGGGTCAGCGGGCGGGGCTGCTCAGCGCGTGCGCGGCCGCCAGCGCCTCCGCCGTCTCCGCGGCCATCCGTCGCACGTCGAAGTCCTCGACGGCCTTCTCCCGGGCCGCGCGGGACAGCTTCCGCCGCAGCGCCACGTCCGTGCTCACCCGGTCCAGCGCGTCCGCCAGGGCTCGCGCGTCCCCGGGCGGGACGATCATCGCCGCGCCGGCCAGCTCCGCCACCGTCTCCCCGACGGCCGTCGTCACGCAGGGCAACCCGTGCGCCATCGCCTCCAGCACCGCCAGCGACAGCGTGTCCCGCCGCGACGGCAGGCAGAACACGTCCAGCCCGCGCAGGAAAGCGCTCACATCGCGCAACCGCCCCAGGAAGCGCACCGGCAGCCCGCGCGCCCGCTCCGCCAGGTCCCCCGCGTCCCCGGCGACCAGCACCCGCAC
>NZ_PQHW01000040.1 GCF_003385215.1 Amycolatopsis thermalba
GCCCCCACCAGGCCCCGGAACGGGCCTCACGGGCCCTCCGAGGTACCCGGCGTGGGGGAGGCCCGGCGCGGCTCCCCACGATCTCCCCACTTCGCCCCCCTCGCGCTGACCTGCGTAAATACCGCGAGGATCGCCCGGTCGGGCAGCTTCGCGGCGTTGACTGTGGGGAAAAGTGGGGTACGGTGGTGCGCAGTGGGGCAGTAGGGATGCCCCAGGGGCCGCATCCGGTGGAGCACCGGGTGCGGTGGGGAGGTGAGTGCCGGTGTTCCTCGGCACGCACACCCCCAAGCTGGACGACAAGGGGCGGCTCACGCTGCCCGCGAAGTTCCGCGACGCGCTGGCAGGTGGGCTGATGGTCACCAAGGGGCAAGATCACTGCCTCTTCGTCTTCCCGCGCGCCGAGTTCGAGCAGCTGGCCCGCAAGGTCGCGGAGGCGCCCTTCACCAACGAGGCGGTGCGGGCCTACCAGCGGTACCTGTTCGCGGGCACCGACGAGCAGCGTCCGGACGGCCAGGGGCGCATCGCGATCGCGCCCGAGCTCCGGCGCTACGCCGGGCTCAACAAGGAGTGCGTGGTGATCGGGGCGATCACGCGCCTGGAGATCTGGGACGCCCAGCGCTGGGAGTCCTACCTGGAGGAACACGAGGACAGCTACGCGCAGGCCCAGGAAGAGGTCCTGCCGGGAGTCTTCTAGGTGACCCGCGCCGTCGGGGGGCGCGGGTGGCGACAGCAAGTGGGGGCGGGATCCGGCGACGGATGTCGTGAGGCCTCTGTCCGCTCAGTGGCCCTGGTGCACCTTCCCCGGCACCAGGTCCGCAGCGGGCGGGCGGGGACCTGACGGCATCCGCGCGACGGCTTAAGGGGGTGGGAGAAGTGGCAGCCGAAGCCGCGCACGTGCCGGTGATGACCGAGCGCGTGCTGGAACTGTTCGCTCCCGCGCTCGAGGGCCGCCCGGCCGTCGTGGTCGACGCGACCACCGGCCTGGGCGGGCACTCCGAGGCACTGCTCACCAGATTCCCCCAGCTGAAGCTCATCGGGCTGGACCGGGACCCGCACGCGCTGGAGCGCGCCGGCGCGCGGCTGGCGAAGTTCGGCGACCGGGCCGAGCTGGTGCACGCCGTCTACGACACCCTGCCGGACGTCCTCGACCGGCTCGGACTGTCCCGTGTGGACGGTGTGATGTTCGACCTCGGCGTCTCCTCGATGCAGCTCGACGAGGAAGAGCGCGGCTTCGCCTACGCCCGGGACGCCCCGCTGGACATGCGGATGGACCCCACCACGGGACAGACCGCCGCGGACGTCCTCAACACCTACGAGCCGGGCGAGCTGGTCCGGATCCTGCGCGAGTACGGCGAAGAGCGGTTCGCCCAGCGGATCGTCAAGGCGATCGTCGCGGAGCGGGCGCGGCAGCCGTTCGACCGCAGCGAGCGCCTGGTGCGGCTGCTCTACGACGCGGTGCCGGCCGCGAGCCGCCGCACCGGCGGGCACCCGGCCAAGCGCACGTTCCAGGCCCTGCGCATCGAGGTCAACGGCGAGCTGGAGGTGCTGCGCCGGGCGATCCCCGCGGCGCTGTCCGCGCTGGCGGTGGGCGGCCGGATCGTCGTGGAGTCCTACCACTCGCTGGAGGACCGGATCGTCAAGCAGGCCTTCGCGGAGCTGGCGAAGTCGCGGACCCCGCCCGGCCTGCCCGTCGAACTCCCCGGCCACGGGCCGGAACTGAAGCTGATCACGCGCGGCGCCGAGAAGGCGAGCGAAGACGAGATCGAACAGAACCCGAGGGCCGCGTCGGTGCGCCTGCGGGTCGCCGAACGGATCAAGGAGGCCGACGCATGATCGACAATCGCGCAGCCCCGGTCATGCGGCCAGCCCGGGTGCGTGGCCCGGGTGCGGGTGTCCCGCAACAGCACCGTCGCAAGACACAGGAGGCGGACGCATGACAGCGCCTACGCGGGCACGCAGGCAGGCCGGTGCCGAGCCGCGGCGGCGTCCGCGCCGTTCGGACGCACCCGCCGAGGAGGGCCTGGGCACACCGGTACCGGCCAGGCGCCGCCCCCGGCGGCAGCCCACCCGGCAGGCTCAGCGCACCACCGCCGCCGAGCGCGCCTACGCCCGGCGGGCCCAGCGCGCCGAGGGCCTGAAGCGCGCGCCCGAGCCCGAGCGCCAGAAGATCCGGCTGAAGCTGCGGCTGCCGCGTTCGCGCGCCACGTTCGTGATGCTGGTGATGGTGCTGCTCGCCGCGGGTGTGGTGGCGACGCTGCTGCTGTCCACCCAGGCGATCGCCGACTCCTACCGGCTCGAGCAGCTGCGCGACGACAACGCCGCCCTGGCCGAGCGGGTCGAGCAGCTGCAGCAGGACGTCAGCGGCGCGGAGTCGCCGTCGTCGCTGGCCGAGCGGGCCAAGGCGCTGGGCATGGTGCCCGCCAAGGACCCGGCGCACCTGGTGCTCAACCCGGACGGGTCGGTGACCGTGGTCGGCGAGCCGAAGAAGGCCGAGGGCGCCCCGGTCACGCAGGAGCCGGTGACGCCGGTGGTGCCGCAGGGCACGCCGGTCGGCGGCCGCCCGATCGAGGGTGACGTGCCGCAGGGCGACAGCCAGGTCGTCCAGCCGCAGGACCAGGCGCAGGTGCCGCCGTCCGGCGGGCAGACCCAGGCGCCGGGACAGCAGACCACGGGAGGGCAGTGATGGCGCGGCCGGGACGCCGCAGCTACGGCGCCCGCATGCGCCAGGTGGCCGGCCAGCCCAACGCCGCCACCGGCAAGGGGCGCTACGTCGGCGTGCGCGTGGTGCTCGTCGCGGTGCTGGTGCTGGCCGGGCTCAAGCTCGTGCAGGTCCAGGGCTTCCAGGCGGCGGCCCTGTCGGCGAAGGCGGAGAGCCAGCGCAGCACCACGATCCCGATCCCGGCCAAGCGCGGGTCCATTGTGGACCGCAACAACGTCAAGCTGGCGTTCACCGTGGAAACCCGCGCGCTGTCGGTGAACCTGCGCGCGATGCGCAAGGCGTGGGACGAGGTGGCGGCCAAGAACCCGGCGGGGGGCCAGAGCTTCGAGACCCGCGCGGCGGACGCGGCGCGGTTCATCGCCGCCAAGCTGCCCGGCCGGGTCACCCAGGCCGCGCTGCTCGCCGACTTCCGCAAGACCACGTCGTTCACCTACCTGGTCGACGGGGTCGAGCCGTCGATCGCCGAGGAGATCACCACCGCGTTCCCGGAGATCGGCGCCGAGGTGCGGGCCGCCCGCGAGTACCCGGGCGTCACGCTGGCCTCCAACGTCGTCGGCCTGGCGAACTGGCGCATGGACGACCCGGACGTGTCCAAGCACAGCCTGCAGGGCCTGGCCGGGCTGGAGTACACGCTCAACGCCGACCTGGCCGGCCGGCCGGGCCGCTACGTCGCCGACACCAAGCAGGGCAACGACAACGTGATCATCCCGGGCACCGAGCGGGACGTGCAGCCCGCCACCCCGGGCAACGATGTCGTGCTCACGCTCGACTCGGACACCCAGTACTTCCTGCAGAACGCGCTGGCCGACTACGTGCGGCAGTCGCGCGCCAAGGGCGCCAGCGCGGTCGTGATGGACGCGAAGACCGGCGAGATCTACGCGATCGCCGACGACTCCACGTTCGACCCCTACGACAACAAGACCTACACGCAGTCGCTGATGGACCTGCAGGCGGTGTCCACGCCGTTCGAGCCGGGCTCGGTGAACAAGATCGTGACCGCCACCGCGGCGATCGACCAGGGCCTGGTCACGCCCGAGTCGGTGCTGCAGGTGCCCGGCGCGCTGAAGGTCGCCGACCACACCGTGCACGACGCGTGGGTGCACGGCACGCAGAACTTCTCGGTCACCGGCATCTTCGCGAAGTCCTCCAACGTCGGCACGCTGCTGCTGGCCCAGCAGCTGGGCCCGGACAAGTACCTGGACTACCTCAAGCGCTTCGGCGTCGGGCAGAGCGCCGGGCTGGGGCTGTCCGGGGAGAGCCGTGGGTTCGTGCCGCCCCGCAACACCTGGACCGGCACCACGTTCGGCAACCTGCCGATCGGGCAGGGCCTGTCGATGACCGTGGTGCAGATGACCGCGATGTACCAGGCGATCGCGAACAACGGCCTGCGCGTGCAGCCGAGCATCGTCAAGGAGGAGATCCGCCCGGACGGCACCGTGGTGCCCAAGGCGGCGCCGCAGACCACGCAGGTGGTCAGCCCGGAGACCGCGACGACGGTGCGGAACATGATGCGCGCGGTCACCCAGACCGGGAAGAACGGCAACAGCGGCACGGCGCCCACGGCGGCGCTGGAGGGCTACCAGATCTCCGGCAAGACCGGCACCGGCCAGCAGGTCAACCCGGCGACCGGCGCGTACAGCGACACCCTGTACAACATCACCTTCGCCGGGATCCTGCCCGCGGACAGCCCGCGGTTCGTGGTGGGCATCCGGCTGGACGCCCCGGACACGACGCTGCCCGCCGGCCACTCCGCGGCGCCGCTGTTCCACGACATCGCCTCGTACCTGACGCAGCGGTTCCAGCTCCCGCTGTCCGAGGGCGCCGCGCCGTACGTGCCGCTCGTGCTGCCGTGACGGTCGCTGTCCAATCGAGACACAAGCGCTAGGAGTACCGGGCCGCAAGAGGGGAATCCCGGCTCGGTAACCTTCCGTGCTGTGTCGGTGGAAGCGTCTGGAAGCAGCACCATGTCGCAGGAAGCGAAGGGGCGGGTACCGGACAGCCCGGTGAAGGCGGCGGTGGCGCCGCCACGGCCGGCCCGCATCGAGCCGGTCCCGCTCACCACGCCGGTCGCGCGCGCGGCCGCGCGCCTGGTCGGCGAGCCGCGCTGGCCCGGCGACACGGTCGTCACGGGGGCCACCCTGCGGGCCCAGCACGTCCTGCCCGGCGACCTGTTCGCCGCGCTGCCGGGCGCGCGGGCGCACGGGGCCGACTTCGCCGCGGAGGCCATCTCGGCCGGGGCTGCGGCGGTGCTCACCGACGAGGCCGGAGCGGACCGGCCGGCGCTGCGTGAGGCGGGCGTCCCGGTGCTGGTGCACCCGGACCCGCGCGGGGTGCTCGGCTCGATGGCCGCCTGGATCTACGGCGAGCCGTCGCTGGAGCTGGCCGTGCTGGGCATCACCGGCACGTCGGGCAAGACCACCACCACCTACCTGGTCGAGTCGGGCCTGCGCGCCGCCGGGCACGTCACCGGCCTGATCGGCACCATCGAGACCCGCATCGCGGGGGAGCGGCTGGCCAGCGCGTTCACCACACCCGAGGCGCCGGACCTGCAGGCGCTGCTCGCGGTGATGGTCGAGCAGGGTGTGACGCACGTGCCGATGGAGGTCTCCAGCCACGCGCTCGCGCTGGGCCGGGTCAACGGCACCCGGTTCGCGGTCGGCGCGTTCACCAACCTCTCCCAGGACCACCTGGACTTCCACCGCGACATGGAGGAGTACTTCGCCGCCAAGGCGCTGCTGTTCGACGGCCGCTCCACCACCGAGGTGGTGTGCATCGACACCGCCTGGGGACAGGCGCTGGTCACGCCGCACACGATCACCGTGACCACCGAGCCGGGCGTGGACGCGAGCTGGACCGCCACCGACTTCGCCACCACGGCCACCGGCGAGCAGAGCTTCACCCTGCACTCGCCGTCCGGGCGCACCGCGCGGGCCACGCTGCCGCTGCCGGGCACGTTCAACATCGCCAACGCGCTGCTCGCCGCGGCGATCCTGGAGACGTGCGGCGTCAGCCTGGAGGAGACCGTCACCGGCCTGGCGCACGTCGAGGTCCCCGGCCGGATGGAGCGGGTGTACCTGGGCCAGGACTTCACCGCCGTCGTGGACTACGCCCACAAGCCGGCCGCGGTGGCGCAGGCGCTGGACGCGCTGCGCGCCCGCACCGAGGGCCGGATCATCACGGTCCTGGGCTGCGGCGGCGACCGGGACACCGCGAAGCGCCCGATGATGGGCGAGGCCGCCGCCAGACGCAGCGACGTCCTCATCGTCACCGACGACAACCCGCGGTCGGAGGACCCGGCCGCGATCCGCGCCGCGATGCTGACCGGCGCCCGCGCGGCCGGTCCCGGCTCCGGCGAGGTGCTGGAGATCGGCGACCGGCGTGAGGCGATCGTCCGGGCGGTCGGGCTGGCCCGCGCCGGGGACGTCGTGCTGATCGCGGGGAAGGGCCACGAGACCGGCCAGGAGGCCGCGGGCGTCGTGCACCCCTTCTCCGACCGCGACGAGCTGGCGGCGGCGATCCGGCACCGGCTCGAAGAGAACCAGGAGACCCGTTGATCCCGCTGACCCTGGAGCAGATCGCCGCCGTCACCGGCGGCCGGCTGCACCGCACCGACGGACGCGAGACGGTCACCGGCAGCGTCGAGTTCGACTCGCGCCGCCTCACCCCGGGCGGGCTGTTCGTGGCCCTGCCGGGGGAGAAGGTCGACGGGCACGCCTTCGCCGCCAAGGCGGTGGAGAGCGGCGCCCCCGGGGTGCTGGCCGCCCGCGAGGTGGACGCGCCCGCGGTGATCGTGCCGCCGCTGCCACCCGGCCAGGCGCACGAGCGCGCGCTCGCGCTGGCCGGCGACAAGGACGGCTCCGGCGCCGCCGTGCTGGCCGCCCTGGCGAAACTGGCCCGGCACGTGGTGATCGAGCTGTCCCGCGGCGGGCTCACCGTGGTCGGCGTGACCGGCTCGTCCGGCAAGACCTCCACCAAGGACCTGATCGCGCAGCTGCTCGAGCCGATGGGCCCGACGGTCGCGCCGCCCGGATCGTTCAACAACGAGCTGGGCCACCCGTGGACGGCCCTGCGCGCCGACGCGACCACGCGGCACCTGGTGCTGGAGATGTCCGCCCGCGGCCCGGGCCACATCGCCCACCTCGCGGAGATCGCCCCGCCGCGCATCGGCGCCGTGCTCAACGTCGGCAGCGCCCACGTCGGCGAGTTCGGCTCGCGCGAGGGCATCGCCAAGACCAAGGGCGAGCTGGTCGAGGCGCTGCCGTCCGCGGAGCAGGGCGGGGTCGCGGTGCTCAACCTGGACGACCCGCTGGTCGCCGCGATGGCGAGCCGGACCACGGCGCGGATCGTCGGCGTCGGCGAGCACCCGGACGCGCAGGTGCGCGCCGAGGACATCACCCTCGACGAGCAGGCCCGCGCCTCCTTCCGGCTGATCACCCCGGCCGGACAGGCGCCGGTGAAGCTGTCGCTCTACGGCGAGCACCACGTGGGCAACGCGCTGTCGGCCGCCGCCATCGCGCTGGAGCTGGGCGCGAGCGTCGAAGAGGTCGCGCAGCGCCTGTCGGCCGCCCAGCGCCGCTCCGCGCGCCGCATGGAGGTCACCACCAGGGCCGACGGCGTCGTGGTGATGAACGACTCCTACAACGCCAACCCCGAGTCGATGCGCGCCGCGCTCAAGACCCTGGCCTCGGCCAGCCGCGGGAAGCGGTCCTGGGCGGTCCTCGGTGTGATGGGCGAACTCGGTGCCGATAGCGTGTCCGCGCACGACGAGATCGGCCGCCTCGCGGTCCGGCTCAACATCAGCAGGCTCGTGGTGGTCGGGGACGAGGCGGCCGCGATGCACCAGGGCGCCAGCCACGAGGGTTCGTGGGGCGAGGAGTCCGTGCTGGTGCCCGACGCCGACGCCGCGATCGCCCTCCTGCGCGAGCAGCTGGAACCCGGTGACGTCGTGCTGGTGAAGGCTTCGAAGGTCGCCGAGCTCTGGCTCGTCGCTGACGCACTGCTCAAGGAAGGTGTTGCGTGATCAGCATTCTGATCGCGGCCGCGATCGGTCTCCTGGTCTCCATCCTGCTCACGCCCTACCTGATCCGGGTCTTCTCCCGGCAGGGCTTCGGCCAGGAGATCCGCGAGGAGGGCCCGCAGGGCCACAAGTCCAAGCGCGGCACGCCCACGATGGGCGGGGTCGCGATCATCATCGCGATGGTGGTCGGCTACTTCGCCGCGCACCTGATGAACTGGATCGGCTCGGGCAGCTCCGCCGACGACGGCCCGTCCGCGTCCGGCCTGCTCGTGCTGTTCCTCGCGGTGGGCCTGGGCGTGGTCGGGTTCCTCGACGACTTCATCAAGATCCGCAAGCAGCGCAACCTGGGCCTGAACAAGACCGCGAAGCTGGTCGGCCAGCTGGTGGTCGCGGTGGCGTTCGGCATCCTGGCGCTGCAGTTCGCCGACCGCTACGGCCTCACCCCGGCCTCGCGCAACCTCAGCTACGTGCGCGACCTCGCGCTGATCACCTTCCCCGCGGTGATCTTCGTGATCTTCTGCTACGTGGTCATCTCCGGCTGGTCGAACGCGGTGAACTTCACCGACGGCCTGGACGGCCTGGCCGGCGGCACCTCGGCGATGGTGCTGGCCACCTACGTGGTGATCGCGTTCTGGCAGGCCCGGCTGTCCTGCGTGGTGACCCCGCAGGCGGCCTGCTACGACGTGCGCGACCCGCTGGACCTCGCGGTGGTCGCGGCCGCCGCGGCCGGCGCGTGCGTCGGGTTCCTGTGGTGGAACGCCGCGCCGGCGAAGATCTTCATGGGCGACACCGGCTCGCTCGCGCTGGGCGGCCTGGTGGCCGGCCTGTCCATCACCACCCGCACCGAGCTGCTCGCCATCGTCATCGGCGGCCTGTTCATGGTCGAGATGATCTCGGTGGTGCTGCAGATCGCGGTGTTCCGCACGACGCGGCGGCGCCTGTTCCGGATGGCCCCGTTCCACCACCACTTCGAGCTGGCGGGCTGGGCCGAGACGACGGTGATCATCCGGTTCTGGCTGCTCGCCGCCATCTGCTGCATGTTCGGCCTCGGCCTCTTCTACTCCGAACAGCTGGGCGCGGGAGGCTGACAATGGTCGGAAGCGGTCTGCGTAGCGGTGCGGGTGGCGGAACCTCAGAAACCCCCTCGCTCCGGGATCGCCTCCTCATGAATGCCAATTCACCACGTCGGCGCTGTCCTCGCGAGGGGGCTCCTGAGAACCCGCGGCGGTGCCGGCTGACGGCCCACCCCGCGCGGCTCCGCCGCGCAGAAAGCGAGTGATGGTGTTCGCCGGACGCAACGTGCTCGTCGCCGGCGCCGGGGTCACCGGGCGCTCGGCGGTGCGGGCCCTGACCGAGCGCGGCGCCCGGGTGACGGTGACCGACGGCAACGCCGAGCGGCTGGCCGAGCTGGACGGCCTGGGCGCCGAGCTGGTGCCCGGCCTGGCCGAACCCCCGGCCGGGACCGACCTGGTGGTCACCAGCCCCGGCTGGCGGCCGACCGCGCCGCTGCTGGTCGCCTCGGCCGCCGCCGGGATCGAGGTGATCGGCGACGTCGAGCTGGCCTGGCGCGCCTCCCGGGACCTCCCGAACCCGGCCACCTGGCTCGCGGTCACCGGCACCAACGGCAAGACCACCACGGTCGGCATGCTGGAGTCGATGCTGCGCGCGGGCGGGGCGCACGCGCTGGCCTGCGGCAACATCGGCCTGCCCGTGCTGGACGCGGTGTTCTCCGGCTACGAGGTGCTGGCGGTGGAGCTGTCCAGCTTCCAGCTGCACTGGTCCTCGACGCTGGCGCCGCACGCGTCGGTGGTGCTCAACCTCGCCGAGGACCACCTGGACTGGCACGGCTCGATGGAGTCCTACGCGGCCGCCAAGGGCACCATCCACGCGCACTCCTCGGTGGTCGTGCACAACGCCGACGACCCGTGGTCGGTGCGGCTGGCCGGCGAGTACGCGCCCGCCGGGGCCAAGCGGGTCGGGTTCCGCCTGGACACCCCGCGCCCCGGTGAGCTGGGCCTGGTCGAGGACCTGCTGATCGACCGCGCCTACGGCCCGGACCCGCAGCACTCCGCCGACGAGCTGATCTCGGTGAGCGAGGTGCGCCCGGCCGGCCCGCACAACCTCGCCAACGCCCTGGCCGCGGCCGCGCTGGCCCGCGCGTACGGCATCGACCCCGCTGGGGTCGCCAAGGGCCTGCGCGAGTTCCAGCCGGGCGCGCACCGCGCGGTCGAGGTGGGCGAGTTCGGCGGCGTCCGCTACGTCGACGACTCCAAGGCCACCAACCCGCACGCGGCCGCCGGGTCGCTGCTCGCGCACTCCAGCGTGGTGTGGATCGCCGGCGGGCAGCTCAAGGGCGCCGCGGTCGACGAGCTGGTCGAGGTGGTCGCCGGACGCCTGCGCGGCGCGGTGCTGATGGGCGCCGACGCCCCGGTGATCGCCGCCGCTCTCGCGCGACACGCGCCCGATGTCCCCGTCCATCGGGTCGCTTCGGGTGACGATGAGGCCATGAACGAGGCGGTCTCGGTGGCCAGCGACCTGGCCCGGCCCGGTGACGTGGTGCTGCTGGCGCCCGCCGGGGCGTCCCTGGACATGTTCCGCAACTACGCCCATCGGGGCGACGCCTTCGCCGACGCGGTCCTGGCCCGTGCGACGGGGTCTGCCGATGACGGTCGTTGAGGAGCCGGACCAGAAGCAGGACCGCGAGCCGCGCAGGCGGGACCGGGGCGACCGGCAGAGCCCGGCGCGCGCCACATTCACCGCGCTGACCGCGTGGCTGTCGCGCCCGCTCGCCGACTTCCACCTGGTGCTGGCCCTGACCGGCCTGCTCACCTCGATCGGCATCGTGATGGTGCTGTCGGCGTCCTCGGTCGCCTCGGTCGACCCGGACACCGGCTCCGGCGTGTACGCGCTGTTCAAGAAGCACCTGATCTTCGTGCTCACCGGATCGGTGGTGTTCTGGGTGGCGCTGCGGATGCCGCTGAAGCGGACCCGCGCGCTGTCCTCGATGGCCGTGCTGGTGTGCCTGGTGATGCTGGCGCTGGTGCTGACGCCGCTCGGGTCGGCGGGCGGTGGCGCCCAGCGGTGGTTCGCCCTCGGTGGCTTCTCGGTGCAGCCGGTCGAGTTCACCAAGGTCGCCTTCGCGTTGTGGGGCGCGCACGTGCTGGTCACCAAGTACCACGTGCTGCACCAGTGGCGGCACCTGATGGTGCCGGTGGTGCCGGTCGCGCTGCTGATGTTCGCGCTGGTCATGGCCCAGCCGAACCTGTCCGGCACGATCACGCTCGGCGTGGTGCTGATGTCGCTGCTGTGGTTCGCCGGCGCGCCGAAACGGCTGTTCGCGGTGATCCTCGCCGGTGGCATCGCCGGGGCCGTGGTGCTGGCGCTGACCGCGTCCTACCGCATGTCGCGGGTGATGTCGTTCCTCTCGCCCGGCTCGGACACCAGCGGCGCCGCCTACCAGGCCACGCAGGCCAAGTACGCGCTGGCCGACGGCGGGCTGTTCGGCAAGGGGCTCGGGCAGGGCCCGTCGAAGTGGTCCTACCTGCCGAACGTGCAGAACGACTTCATCTTCGCGGTGATCGGCGAGGAGCTGGGCTTCATCGGCTGCATCGTGGTGATCGGCCTGTTCGTCGGGCTCGCCATCGTGGGCCTGCGCATCGCCATGCGTAACCTGGACCCGTGGATCCGGATCACCTCCGGCACGCTCACGGTGTTCACGGTGTCCCAGGCCGGGATCAACATCGGGTACGTCGTCGGGCTGCTGCCGGTCACCGGCGTGACGCTGCCGCTGATCTCGGCGGGCGGCACGTCGATCTGGGTCACCATGTTCCTGATGGGCCTGCTGGCCAACGCCGCCCGGCACGAGCCGGAGTCGGTGGCGGCGCTGCGGTCGCAGGGACCGGGTAAGTTCGGCCGTCTCCTGCGCCTGCCGGCGCCCGAGGTGTACCGGCCGCCGACGCGGCGGCGGGGCAGCGGCCGTGCGGCACCCCGCGGGGACCGGCCCTCGGCCCGCGGGGCACGATCGGCGCAGGCGCCCGAGCGCCGGCGCGCGGCGCCGGGCAGACGGGGAAGTTCAGTGCGGAGAGGGACGTAGGAGCAAGTGAGCAAGGCGGTTACCGGCGTGGCTCCCACCGTGGTGGTGGCGGGCGGCGGCACGGCCGGACACATCGAACCCGCGCTGGCGCTGGCCGACGCCGTGCGGCGGCTGCGGCCGGACGCCACGGTGGTCGCGCTGGGCACGTCCCGGGGGCTGGAGAACAAGCTGGTCCCGGCGCGCGGCTACCCGCTGGAGCTGATCCCGCCGGTGCCGCTGCCGCGCAAGCCGACCACCGACCTGCTGCGGCTGCCGCTGAAGATCCGGGATTCGGTCAAGCAGACCCGCGAGATCCTGGACCGGGTCGGCGCGGACGTCGTGGTCGGGTTCGGCGGGTACGTGTCGCTGCCGGCCTACTTCGCCGCGCGCGGCCGGGTGCCGATCGTGGTGCACGAGGCCAACCAGTCGCCGGGCCTGGCCAACCGCGTCGGGGCGCGCTTCGCGAAGCGGGTCGCGGTCGCGGTGCCCGGCACGCCCCTGCCGGGCGCGGAGGTCGTCGGCATCCCGCTGCGGCGCTCGATCACCTCGCTGGACCGGGCGGCGCTGCGGGCGGAGGCCCGGGCGCACTTCGGGCTCGACCCGGACGCGCCGACGCTGCTGGTGTTCGGCGGTTCGCAGGGTGCGCAGTCGATCAACAACGCGGTGTCCGGCGCGGCCAAGGAGCTGGCCGACGCCGGGATCGGCGTGCTGCACGCGCACGGGCCGAAGAACAGCCTGGTGGTGCAGGAGTTCCCGGGCCGCCCGGCCTACGTGCCGGTGCCCTACCTGGAGCGGATGGACCTGGCCTACGCGGCGGCCGACGTGGTGCTGTGCCGGTCGGGCGCGATGACCGTGGCCGAGGTGTCCGCGGTCGGGCTGCCCGCGGTGTTCGTGCCGCTGCCGCACGGCAACGGCGAGCAGGCGATCAACGCCCGGCCCGCGGTCGACGCCGGCGCGGCGCTGATGGTCCAGGACGCGGACCTGAGCCCGGCCAAGGTCGCCGAGCTGGTGATCCCGCTGGTCACCGACCCCGCCCGGGTTACGAAGATGGGGGCCGCGGCGGTCGGGCTGGGCCACCGCGAGGCCGACGAGGTGCTGGCGCGCATCGTCCTGGAGGTGTGCGGCAAATGAGCGAAGTCCCCGCCGAGCTGGGCCGGGCCCACCTGATCGGGATCGGCGGTGCCGGCATGAGCGGCATCGCGCGGATCCTGCTGGCGCGCGGCGCCCGGGTGTCGGGTTCGGACGCCAAGGACTCCCGCGCGTTCCTGACGCTGCGCGCGCAGGGCGCCGAGATCGGCATCGGGCAGCGCCCGGAGAACCTGGACGCGCTGCCCGGCGGCCCGTCCGCGCTGGTGGTGTCGACCGCGATCAAGGAGAGCAACCCGGAGCTGGTGGCCGCCCGCGAGCGCGGCATCCCGGTGCTGCACCGGGCGCAGGCGCTCGCGCTGCTGATGGCCGGGCACCGGGTGGCCTGCATCGCCGGCACCCACGGCAAGACCTCGACCACGTCGATGCTCACGGTCGCGCTGCAGCACTGCCGGCTGGACCCGTCGTTCGCGATCGGTGGTGACCTCAACGAGTCCGGCGCGAACGCGCACCACGGCGAGGGCGGGGTGTTCGTCGCCGAGGCCGACGAGAGCGACGGCTCGTTCCTGAGCTACTCGCCGTCGGTGGCGGTGGTGACCAACGTCGAGCCGGACCACCTGGACCACCACGGCACCGCCGAGGCCTACACCGCGGTGTTCACGCAGTTCACCCGCCGGATCGAGCCGGGCGGCCTGCTGATCGTGTGCGCCGACGACGAGGCCGCGAACGCGCTGGGCGACCACGCCGCGGCCGAGGGCGTGCGGGTGCGCCGCTACGGCCGCTCGGTGACCGGCGCCGGGGACGCGAAGGTGCTGGACTACCGGCCCGCCGACGGCGGCGGGGTCATCCGGATCGCGCTGGACGGCGCCGAGACCGACGTGCGGGTCGCGGTGCCGGGCGAGCACATGGCCTTCAACGCCGTCGCCGCGGTGCTGGCCGGCCTGGAGCTGGGCGCGCCGCTGGGCGGGCTGGCCGAGGGGCTGGCCGCGTTCGGCGGGGTGCGGCGGCGGTTCGAGTTCAAGGGCCGCGCCGCCGACGTGCGGGTCTACGACGACTACGCCCACCACCCGACGGAGGTCGCCGCGCAGCTGCGGGCGGTGCGGCACGCGGCGGGCGGGGGCCGGGTGGTCGTGGTGTTCCAGCCGCACCTGTACTCGCGCACGAAGCTGTTCGCCGCGGAGTTCGCCGACGCGCTCGGGCTGGCCGACGAGGTCGTGCTGCTGGACGTGTACGGCGCGCGGGAGGAGCCGGAGCCGGGCGTCAGCGGCGCGCTGATCGCGGAGCGGATCACCGGGGCGGGGGTGCACTACGAGCCGGCGTTCGACCGGGCCGTGACGCTGGCCGCCGACCTGGTCAAGCCCGGGGACCTGCTGGTCACCATGGGCGCGGGCGACGTGACCCAGCTGGGGCCGGAGATCCTGGCGGAGCTGGACCGGCGGGCCGGGGGCTAGGTGGCGACGCGAGCGCGGAGCGACGAGCGCAGCCGGCCGTCCACGCGGCGGTCGTCGTCGGCGGTGCGCAGCCGCCGGGGACGGCGCCCGCTGACCGCCCGGCGGCGCACCGGCACGGGCGTCTCGCGGCGCCGCGCGTTGCGGCGCCGGTGGGTGGCGACGCTGAGCGTGCTGACGGTGCTCGGGCTCGGGTACGTCGTGATGTTCACGTCGCTGCTGGGGGTACGTTCGGTGGAGGTGCACGGCGCGCACAGCGTGCCGGGGGACCAGATCCTGGCCGCGGCGGCGGTGCCCGATCTGAAACCGATGCTGCTGCTGGACACCGACGAGATCGCCGCCCGCGTCACGGCGATCCCCGGAGTGGCCACTGTGGACGTCTCCCGGTCGTGGCCCTCCACTGTGGACATCACGGTGACGGAGCGGTCGCCGATCGGGTTCGTGGCCGGCCGGGACGGCTTCCACCTGGTCGATTCCGGCGGCCTGGACTACAAGACGGTGCAGAACAAGCCGGAGCGCCTGCCGGAGCTGCAGGTGGCGGTGGTGTCGCCGGAGGACGCGGTGACGCGGTCGGTGGTCGCGGTGCTCGCGACGGTGCCGGAGCCGCTGAAGGGCCAGATCGCCGTGGTGCGGGCCGGCACCCCGGGCGGCGTGGAGTTCACGCTGACCACGGGCAAGACGGTCCGCTGGGGCGACGCGTCGAACGCCGAGCGCAAGGCCAGGGTGCTGGGCGTCCTCCTGACACGCGAGGGCCGGATCTACGACGTGGCGAGCCCCGAGCTGCCGACGGTCTCCTGAGGACGGAGACACCGGCGGGGACGCTGTGCGAAGCTGTGCGCATGATCAGGACGGAACCGCCCTTCGACGGCGGCGAGCGCGAGCAGCTGACCGCCTTCCTGGACTTCCTGCGCGAGGCCGTCGTGCTCAAGTGCGCGGGCCTGACCGACGAACAGGCCCGCCGCAGCCTGGTCCCGAGCGAGCTGACCACGATCGCCGGCCTGGTCGGCCACCTGACCTACGTGGAGCACTACTGGTTCGAGGCGGTGCTCGCCGGCCGTCCCAACCGGTGGGCGGAGAAGCTGGCGGACGACCGCGACGCCGACTTCCGCGAGGCGCTCACGGTCCCGCTCGCGGACCTGGTGGCCGCCTACCGCGCGCAGTGCGCCACCAGCCGCGAGATCGCGGCGGAGCTGGCGCCGGACACCCTGGTGTCCTTCAAGGACGGTTCGGTCAACCTCCGCTACGTGCTGATCCACATGGTGGAGGAGACCGGGCGGCACGCCGGGCACCTGGATCTGCTGCGTGAGCTGACCGACGGCCGGACCGGCGAATGAGGCGTCCGGCGCGGTGATTTTGCAACGCCACGGACGACACGCGGCGTGGCTACTGGATTCCGCTTCGCCGGATCCCTACCTTCGGCGGACGGAGTGGGGAGTTGACATAACTCTGAACCTTGAGTTTAGGTTGAGGGTTTTTCGCTCCCGGCGAGCGGTACGAGGAATCACGATAGGAAGGCGGACCCGATGACGCCCCCGCACAACTACCTCGCGGTGATCAAGGTCGTCGGCATCGGCGGTGGTGGCGTGAACGCCGTCAACCGCATGATCGAGGTCGGCCTCAAGGGTGTCGAGTTCATCGCGATCAACACGGACGCGCAGGCGCTGCTGATGTCCGACGCGGATGTCAAGCTCGACATCGGCCGCGAGCTGACCCGCGGCCTGGGCGCCGGCGCGAACCCCGAGGTGGGGCACAAGGCCGCCGAGGACCACCGCGAGGAGATCGAGGAGGTGCTCAAGGGCGCCGACATGGTCTTCGTGACCGCGGGGGAGGGCGGCGGCGCCGGCACCGGCGGCGCGCCGGTGGTCGCCTCGATCGCGCGCAAGCTCGGCGCGCTCACGATCGGCGTGGTGACCCGGCCGTTCACCTTCGAGGGCAAGCGCCGCGGCAAGCAGGCCGAGGACGGCATCCAGGCGCTGCGCAACGAGTGCGACACCCTCATCGTCATCCCCAACGACCGGCTGCTGCAGCTCGGCGACATCGGCGTCAGCCTGATGGACGCGTTCCGCTCCGCCGACGAGGTCCTGCTCTCCGGTGTCCAGGGCATCACCGACCTGATCACCACGCCGGGTCTGATCAACCTGGACTTCGCCGACGTGAAGAGCGTGATGTCCGGCGCGGGCAGCGCGCTGATGGGCATCGGCTCCGCGCGCGGCGAGGGCCGGGCGGTGCAGGCCGCGGAGAAGGCGATCAACTCGCCGCTGCTGGAGGCTTCGATGGAGGGCGCGCACGGCGCGCTGCTGTCCATCGCGGGCGGCTCCGATCTCGGCCTGTTCGAGATCAACGAGGCCGCCTCGCTGGTGCAGGAGGCCGCGCACCCCGAGGCGAACATCATCTTCGGGACGATCATCGACGACTCCCTCGGCGACGAGGTGCGCGTGACGGTGATCGCGGCCGGGTTCGACTCCGGCTCGCCCACCCACAAGAAGCTCGAGCCGCCCGCCGTGGGCACCCGCTCGACGACGGCGTCCGCCGAGGCCAGGCAGGTCCGCCAGCCGGCGCCCCCGGCAGCGACGCCGCCCGCCCCGCCCGCCGGTGGGGGCTTCCCGGTCACGCCGCCGCGGACGCCGCCGTCGGGCACCAGCTACGGCACGCCGCCCAGCGGGCTGCCGCAGCCCGGTGGCGGCAGCCGCAGCTACCCGGCGCCGCGCACGAGCACCAGCCAGGGCAGCCTGCCCAGCCGGGCCGTCCCGGTCACCGACGACCCGTCCGACGACGACGTGGACGTCCCGCCCTTCATGCGGCGCTGACCCCGCGCCGGGCCTGACCCGCGGTCAGGCCCGGTGGTGCTGTTCGAGTTCGTCGATGGCGCGGGACAGCGTCCAGCGTTCGTCCTCGGACAGCTCCCACGGCAGGTGGTCCCGCAGCGCGGCGTCGAGCCGCTCGGCGACCACGACCTCCAGGATGTCCGGCACCCCGGCGCCCATCAGCAGCTCGGCCAGCGGCACCGACCAGTGGGGGTGCGGGAACCGCGCCGCGTGGCGGCTGGCGCGCGCCTCCTGCCAGATCCGCCGCGTCGCCTCGGGCCCGTCGAACCGCACGGCGTCCTGCAACAACCGGCACCAGCCGAGGTCGGCCATGTCCATCGCCCCGCTGAACTCGCCCCAGAGGTCGGCCTCGCCGACCTCGCGGAACAACACCAGCGCTCCGGCTCGGTCGCCCGCCGCGTAGCGCGCGTCCGCCTCGTCCAGCTTGGCCTTGAGGCGCTGGCCCGCGGTCGCGCCGTGCTTCGCGAGGTACTCCTCGCGGTCGCGGGCGAGATGGGCGACCTCCGGCACCCGGCGGGTGACCTCCCACAGGTCCTCCGCCTCCTCGTCCGGGACGCCGTGCTCCAGCGCCCTCTCGAGCAGGGCGATCGCGCGGTCGTTGTGCTCGGCCATCTCCCCGGAGGAGAGGAATCCGATGTCGTCCAGGTGGCCGTAGGCGCCGGCGAGCGCGAACGCGCCCCGCACCGCCGGGTCCACCTCGTCCAGGCGCTCGTCCACGGCTTCGGCGATGCGGGTCCACTTCTCCTGGCCGGGCGGGGTGAACAGCGCGGCCAGCTCCGGCGGCAGCTTCCCGGAGGTGGCCAGCGCGCGGACGCTCGGGGGCACGGGTGGCAGATCCATGGCGGTGAGACCGGCCGAGCACGGTGTCCGGTTCCCAGTAGGCTCAGGGCAAACCAGGCGAGTGGAGGTAGTGGGACTTGCGCATCCGTCGGGTGGTCACGACCAGGGCGGGTGGCGTTTCGGCGCCGCCGTACGACACGTTCAACCTCGGTGACCACGTCGGTGACGATCCGGCCGCCGTCGCGGCCAACCGCAAGCGGCTGGGTACCGAGCTGGGTGTCGAGCGGGTCGCCTGGATGGAGCAGGTGCACGGCCGCACGGTCACCGTCGTCGACGGCAGCGAGACCGCGCCCGCCGAGGCCACCGACGCGCTCGTGACGAAGACCCCCGGCCTGCCCGTCGCCGTGCTCGTCGCCGACTGCGTGCCGGTCCTGCTCGGCGACCCGGAGAGCGGGGTCGTGGCCGCGGTGCACGCCGGCCGCGTCGGCGCCCGCGTCGGGGTGCTGCCCGCCGCGCTGGAGGCGATGGTCGCGGCCGGCGCCGAGATGGGCCGCATCGAAGTCCTGCTCGGCCCGGCGATCTGCGGCGAGTGCTACGAGGTGCCCGCCGGGATGGCCGCCGACGTCGACCAGCACCTGCCCGGCAGCGCGACCCGCACCCGCACCGGCAAGCCCGGTCTGGACCTGCGCGCCGGCCTGTGGCGCCAGCTCGCCGAGGCCGGGGTCGGCAAGGTCGGCGTCGACCCGCGCTGCACCGCCGAGGACCCCACGCTGTTCAGCTACCGGCGCGACGGCACCACCGGCCGCATCGCCGCGCTGACCTGGGCCGAGCCGGAATGAGCGACGAGCAGCGACGGGAGGGGATCGCCAAGGCGCTCGAAGCCGTCGAGGCGCGCGTCGCGCAGGCGTGCGCGGCGGCCGGGCGGCCACGGGCGCAGGTGCGTCTGCTCGCCGTCACCAAGACCTTCCCCGCCACCGACGCGGCCCTGCTCACCGACCTCGGCCAGACCGACCTCGCGGAGAACCGCGACCAGGAGGCCGGCGCCAAGGCGGCCGAGGTGCGCGTGCTGCGGCCGGAGGCGCGGCCGCGCTGGCACATGATCGGGCGGCTGCAGCGCAACAAGGCGCGCTCGGTGGTGCGGTGGGCCGACGAGGTCCAGTCGGTCGACTCGATCCGGCTTGCCGACGCGCTCGCCAAGGCGCTGCGCAACGCGCACGAAGCGGGGGAGCGGTCCGGGCCGCTGGACGTCCTGATCCAGGCCAGCCTCGACGACGATCCGTCACGAGGCGGCTGTCCGCTCCCTCGGCTGGGTGAGCTGGCCGATCACATCGCCGGGCTGGACGGGCTGCGGCTGCGCGGCCTGATGGCGGTCGCGCCGCTCGGCGCGGACCCCGCGCCGGCCTTCGCGCGCCTGGCCGGAGCGGCCGATGACCTCCGCCGGAACCACCCGGAGGCGGTCGAGCTGTCCGCCGGGATGAGTGGTGATCTGGAACCCGCCATCGCGCACGGTTCGACATGTGTGCGTGTCGGAACCGCGTTGCTCGGCGCCCGCGGTTTAGCCTCGCCGTAGCGAGATCACCCGGAAGTGAGCGATCGCGTCCGGGTAGTCAGGTGAGGGAGCGGCTAGGGAGAGGCATGAGCGCGCTGCAGAAGCTGAAGGCCTACTTCGGCATGATCCCGGCCGACAGTGACGGTTACGACGGCTACGACTCCTACGAGGCCGCCGACCGGTACGACGACGACTACCGGCGCGACTACGCCGACGAAGCCTACGACGGCTTCGACGAGGAGCCGCCGCCGCGTGCCCGCCGACGGTACCGCGACGGGTCCGGCTACGACGAGGAGGGCCCGCTCCGCGCGCGGCCACGGGCGCCGGAGCCGCCGGTGCACGGCGCGCTGGCGGTCGAGCGGCAGCCGGAGCCGGTGGCGCGGCTGCGGCCGGTACCGGAGCCGGCCCGGGCGTCCGCGCGGGACGCGCTGGGGCGGATCACCACGCTGCACCCCACGAGCTACGTCGAGGCGCGGGGGATCGGCGAGGCGTACCGCGAGGGCATCCCGGTGATCATCAACCTGACCCAGATGGAGAACGCGGACGCCAAGCGTCTCGTGGACTTCGCGGCCGGGCTGGCGTTCGCGCTGCGCGGCTCGATGGACAAGATCACCAGCAAGGTGTTCCTCCTCTCGCCGCCGGACGTGGAGGTGAC
Source organism: Amycolatopsis thermalba (assembly GCF_003385215.1). GTDB lineage: Bacteria > Actinomycetota > Actinomycetes > Mycobacteriales > Pseudonocardiaceae > Amycolatopsis_E > Amycolatopsis_E thermalba. Next base: position 20,152 of record NZ_PQHW01000040.1, read on the forward strand.
CGCGGAGGAACGCCGCCGGATCGCCGAGGGCGGGCTGTTCCTCCGTCACTGAGGGCGACCACCCGGTCCGGAAAATGACCCGGAACAGGGTGATGGCCCAACTACTATTCGTAGCAATTTAGGCCGAACGGGTGAAACCGTTGGCTAAATCACAGTTCGATTACGTGACCCGGACAGACCGGGTGTTCCGGGTGCTCCCGGGGTCACGGTGATGTGGCAGAGTGGTGTTCGTGGATGCGGTCCGGCTAGTCCTCTACTACGTGCTGTTCGTCTTTTGGCTGCTGCTCACAGCACGTGTCGTGGTGGAGCTCGTGCGTGCCTTCGCACGGGATTGGCGCCCCGCCGGTGGGGTTGCGGTGACGCTGGAGACCATCTACACAGTGACCGATCCTCCGGTCCGCGTGGTGCGGAGGATCATTCCGATGGTTCGCATTGGCGGCGTCGGACTGGACTTATCGATTATGGTGCTGCTGTTGGTTGTGTTCATACTGATGCAACTGGCGCTTCCTGGGTGACTTCGGGGGAACCCAGGTGTCGGAGCAGGCCATGGAGTGCGTGAGGTGATCTGATGTCGTTGACCCCCGCTGACGTGCATAACGTCGCGTTCAGCAAGCCACCCATCGGCAAGCGGGGCTACAACGAGGACGAGGTGGACGCGTTCCTCGACCTGGTGGAGACCGAGCTCGCGCGGCTCATCGAGGACAACAACGAGCTGCGCCAGCAGGTCGAGCAGCTCGACGCCGAGCTCGAAGGCACCCGTGCCGACCTCGAGGCCGCCCGCGCCGGAGCCGGACCGCAGGAGCGCCGCCTGGCGCCCGTGCCGCCGCCCTCGGCCGCCGAGCAGACCCAGGCCCACCCGATGTCGGACGGCGGCGAGCCGAACGTCCAGGCGGCGAAGGTCCTCGGCCTGGCCCAGGAGATGGCCGACCGGCTGACCGCCGAGGCCAAGACCGAGTCCGACGGCATGCTGGCCGAGGCTCGCGCGAAGTCCGAGCAGCTGCTCTCCGACGCCCGCACCAAGGCCGACTCGATGGTCAACGAGGCGCGCACGCGAGCGGAGAACATGCTCAACGACGCCCGCACCCGCGCCGAGACGCTGGAGCGGCAGGCGCGCGACAAGGCGACGACCATGGAGCGCGAGGCGCAGCGCAAGTACACCGAGACCATGAACACGATGAACAGCGAGAAGACCGCGCTGGGCAAGAAGATCGAGGAACTGCGCACCATCGAGCGCGAATACCGCACGCGGCTGCGCGGGTTCCTGGAGTCCCAGCTGCGCGAGCTCGACGATCGTGGTTCCGCCGCGCCCGCGTCGGCGTCCTCGAACTCGGGACAGGCGAGCGCGGGATCGGGCAGCGGCCAGGGCTACTCGTTCGGTCCCCGCGCCGAGGCCGGCTGAGCTTCCCGGTGACGGTTCCGGCACTCCGCGTGGGAGGGTCGGAACCGTTCCGGGCGTGGTTCGTGTTGTAATTCACCGTGCTCTTCATCGTTCTGATCCTGGTTCTGGCCGCGCTGGGGCTGCTGATCGCGGCTCTGGTCACGGCGAACTCGCTGTGGGCGTGGATCTCGATCGGCCTGTCGGTCGCCGCCGGGCTGCTGCTGGTGGCCGACTTCGTGCGGCGCCGGGTGGCCCGTCGCCGCGCGGCCGCCGCGCTGGTGGCGGAACCGGATGAGGAGCCCGCGGCGGAGTCGTCGGCCGCCGCGGTGGACGAGGAGCCGTCGGCCGCCGAGGTCGCGGAGGACGCGGAGAAGCCGGCCGGGGAGCCGTCGACGGCGGACGCCGAGGTGGACGAGGCGCCGGTGGACCAGACCGCGCTGCTGCCGACCGCCGGTGAGCTGGTCGGCACCGCCGAGGAGGGCGAGCCGGGCGAGGAGCCCACGGCCCCGGCGGACGCGGAGATCGTGGACGAGCTGGACGCCGAGGTCGTGGTCGTGGACGAGCACCCGCGCTACCACCTGACGGACTGCGGCTGGCTCGCCGACCGCGACACGATCCCGATCTCCGTGAAGGAGGCCCGAGACCTCGGGTTCACGCCGTGCGCCCGCTGCACCCCCGACGCCCACCTGGCCGAGGCCCACCGCGCCAAGGCCTGAGGGAGGCTCACCGCGCGAAGGCCTGAGGCGCCTCCGGCCGAGGCCCACCGCGCGAAGGCCTGACGCTCACGCCATCCGCACGCCGAGGAGATCGGCGAGCGCGGTGGTGCCCGTGCTGGTCAGCCGTGCCCGGGCCGGTGCCGCGTCACCCAGCCCTGCTTCAGGAACACGCGCCGCGAGCGCGGCGTCCAGCGCGCCCGCTGCACCCCCGACGCCCACCTGGCCGAGGCCCACCGCGCGAAGGCCTGACGCACCTCCGGCCGAGCCGCCCCCGAAACCAGGATCCGAGCCCACGCGGCCCGATTTCCCCGAGGCGCTGCCGCGGCTTCAGCCGGCGACACGCACTCCCAGCCGTCCGGCGAGTGCGTCCGCTCCCGTGTCGGTCAGCCGGAGTGCCCGGTGCCCGGGCCGGTGCCGCGTCACCCAGCCCTGCTCCAGGAACCGCGCCGCGAGCGCCGCGCCCAGTCCGCCCGCCAGGTGGTGCCGCTGCTCGGACCAGTCCAGGCAGAACTTCAGCAACGGCCGCCGCCCGCGGGCGGCGGCCACGGCGTCCACGTCCAGCCCGAGCAGCGCCAGCACCTCCGGCGCCTCCGGCCCCAGGGCGTAGGGGTGCTCGGCCAGCGGCTGGGACAGCGCGTCGCCCGGGCGGCGGCTCGTGCCGGGGACACCGTCCGTCGTGACCAGCGCCCCGCGCTCCACCAGCGCCGCCGTCACCGAGACGCCCAGCCGCCCGGCGACGTGGTCGTAACAGGTCCGGGCGAACCGCAGCGCCCGCGCCCGCGTCCCCGATCGCAGCGAGGTGACCGGCCGGGCGGGGGAGAAGCGGGCGAGCGTTTCGAGGATCTCGACGGCGTCCGGCCGCAGCCGGTAGAAGCGGTGCCGCCCGGACCGCTCCGCCTCGACGAGCCCCGCCTCCCGCAGCTTCGCCAAATGCGCACTGACCCCCGGCGCGGACAACCCGGCCTCGGCCGCGAGCACGGACGCCGCGAGAGCCCGCCCGTCGGCCAGCGCCGTGAGCACCCGCACCCGGGCCGGATCCGCGAACAGTGCCGCGGTGCGCGCGATGTCGGCGTCCCCTCCACTCATGGCTCCAGCATGCCGCGCCGACACTTCCACCGGCGCCGAAGCGTCCCGGCACACTTCCACCCACCCGGAAACGAATCCGGGGTCTCCTGGACCCATGCCCGACAAGCGTTCCGCCGTCCTGCTCACCCAGTGCGCCGGCATGTTCCTGGTCCAGCTCGACGTCACCGTGGTCAACGTCGCCCTGCCGAGCATCGGCGCCCGCTTCCACGCCGGCGTTCCCGCGCTCCAGTGGATCGTCGACGGCTACACCGTCGTGCTCGCCGCGCTGCTGCTGTCCGGCGGGGCACTCGGCGACGTGCTCGGCCACCGCCGGGTCGTGCTCGCCGGCCTGGGGATCTTCGGCCTCGCCTCCGCCGGGTGCGCCCTGGCGCCGGACAGCGCGACCCTGATCGCCGCCCGCGTGGCCCAAGGCGCCGGGGCCGCGCTGCTGCTGCCCGGGACGCTGGCGGTGATCACCCGCACCTTCCCCGGCCGCCACGAACAGGCCCGCGCGCTCGGCGTCTGGGCCGGCGTCTCCGCGCTGGCACTGGCCGCCGGCCCGCTGCTGGGCGGGCTGCTGGTCACGGCCACCGGCTGGCGCTCGCTGTTCTGGATCAACGTGCCGCTGACCGCGCTGGCCGCCGCCGGCACCCTGCTCGTCCCGGCGGATCCGCCCACCACCGGCCGCGTGGACGTCAAGGGCGTCCTCACCGGCGCCACCGCCCTCGCCGCCCTGGTCTACGCGGTCATCGAGTCCAGCATCCCGGCCGCCGTCCTCGGTGTCGCCGCCGCCGCGGCGTTCCTCGCCGCCCGCCGGACCGGCCCGGCGCCGATGCTGCCGCTGACCCTGCTGCGGTCACGCACCTTCGCCGCGGCCAACGTCGTCGCCGGCGCGATGAACTTCGCCGGCCTCGGCACGATCCTGCTCGCCACCCTCTACCTGCAGGGCGTCCACCACGCCGGCCCGCTGACCGCCGCGCTGGCGATGCTGCCCGGATTCCTGCCGCTGTCGCTGCTCGCCCCGGTCACCGGGCGGCTCACCGCGCGGTTCGGCCCGCGGCCGGTCATGATCGCCGGGCTGCTCACCGGCGCGACCGGCCTGCTCGGCCTGCTGCGCGTCACCGGGCACAGCACGATCGCCGGCTCGTTCCTGCCCGCGTTCGCCCTGTTCGGCGTGGGACTGGGCCTGCTGACCGCGGCCGTCGTCGCCGCGGCGGTCGGCGGCGTCCCGGCCGGCCGGGCCGGCATCGCCAGCGGCGTCAACAACACCGCGCGCCAGGCCTGCGGCGCGCTCGGCATCGCCACGTTCGGCGCCATCGCGGGCAGCCCGGCCCAGCCCGCGGCGTTCCTGCACGGGCTGCACGCCGCCGCGGTGCTGGGCGCCGGGATGTGGCTGGCCGCGGCCGTCCTCACCGCCGTCGCCGTCGGCCGACCCTGAGCGAAACCGGCTTGCGGGAGGCGGCTAACCTGGACGGACACGGCGTCGATCCGGCCATCACCGGGGAGCCTCCGGAAGAACGGGACCGGGTGGTCCTCAGTAGAACCGGACGGGTACGGCCCGTCACAGCCGTCAACGAAGGGGCCCGCTCGGTGAGCGGGCAAACGGGGTGGTACCGCGGAAGCGCGCTCAGGTGGCGCCTTTTCGTCCCCGTGCTGGATCCGCCGAGGATCCGCCACGAGAGCGACGAGCACCCGCGAGGAGCGCACCGATGTACCCGAAGGCTCAGCTCGGCGACGGCCCGGCCGGCCAGGTCCCGTCCCAGCCGTCCTTCCCGGCGCTGGAAGACAGCGTGCTGGCCTACTGGGAGTCCGACCGGACCTTCCAGGCCACCATCGACGCGCGCGAACCGGGGACGAACGGCAGCAACGAGTACGTCTTCTACGACGGCCCGCCGTTCGCCAACGGCCTGCCGCACTACGGCCACCTCCTGACCGGTTACGTCAAGGACATCGTGCCGCGGTACCAGACCATGCGCGGCCGCCGCGTCGAGCGCCGCTTCGGCTGGGACACCCACGGCCTGCCCGCCGAGCTGGAGGCCGAGCGGCAGCTCGGGATCACCGACAAGTCGCAGATCGACGAGATGGGCATCGCCGCGTTCAACGACGCGTGCCGCGAATCCGTCCTGCGCTACACGAACGAGTGGCGCGACTACGTCACCCGCCAGGCCCGCTGGGTCGACTTCGAGCACGACTACAAGACGCTCGACATCACCTTCATGGAATCGGTGATCTGGGCGTTCAAGCAGCTGTGGGACAAGGGCCTGGTCTACGAGGGCTACCGCGTGCTGCCCTACTGCTGGCGCGACGAGACCCCGCTGTCCAACCACGAGCTGCGGATGGACGAGGACGTCTACGCCAGCCGCCAGGACCCGGCCGTGACGGTCGGGTTCCGCGCCGAGGGCAACGGCACCGAGCTGGACGGCACGTACCTGCTGATCTGGACCACCACGCCGTGGACCCTGCCGTCGAACCAGGCGGTCGCGGTGCACCCGGACGTGGACTACGCCGTGGTCGAGCGCGACGGGAAGCGCTTCCTGCTCGCCGAGTCGCGGCTTCCCGCCTACGCCAGGGAACTCGGCGAGGAGCCGGTCGTGGTGGCGCGCCACCGGGGCGCCGAGCTGGCGGGCGTGAAGTACGCGCCGCCGTTCCCGTACTTCGTCGGCGCCGAGAACTCGCACCAGGTGCTGCTGGCCGACTTCGTCACCACCGACGACGGCACCGGCATCGTCCACATGGCCCCGGCCTACGGCGAGGACGACAAGGCCGCCGGCGACGCCGCCGGCATCACTCCGGTCACCCCGGTGGACGCGCGCGGCCGCTTCGACGCGACCGTGCCGGACTACGAGGGCCAGCAGGTGTTCGACGCCAACGCCGACATCATCAAGGACCTCAAGTACGGCACCGGTTCGGCCGCCCGGCAGGGTGCGGTCCTGCTGCGGCACGAGACCTACGAGCACTCCTACCCGCACTGCTGGCGCTGCCGGAACCCGCTGATCTACCGCGCGGTGTCGTCGTGGTTCGTCAAGGTGACCGCGTTCCGGGACCGCATGGTCGAGCTGAACCAGCAGATCACCTGGTACCCCGAGCACGTCAGGGACGGCCAGTTCGGCAAGTGGCTGGAGAACGCGCGCGACTGGTCGATCTCGCGCAACCGCTACTGGGGCACGCCGATCCCGGTGTGGATGTCGGACGACCCCGCGTACCCGCGCGTGGACGTGTACGGCTCGCTCGACGAGCTGGAGCGCGACTTCGGCGTGCGGCCGACCGATCTGCACCGCCCGCACATCGACCAGCTCACCCGGCCGAACCCGGACGACCCGACCGGGAAGTCCACCATGCGGCGGGTGCCCGAGGTGCTGGACGTGTGGTTCGACTCCGGCTCGATGCCCTACGCCCAGGTGCACTACCCGTTCGAGAACGCGGAGTGGTTCGAGCACCACTACCCGGGTGACTTCATCGTCGAGTACATCGGGCAGACGCGCGGCTGGTTCTACACGCTGCACGTGCTGGCGACGGCGCTGTTCGACCGGCCGTCGTTCCTCACCTGCGTCGCGCACGGCATCGTGCTCGGCTCCGACGGGCAGAAGATGTCGAAGTCGCTGCGCAACTACCCGGACGTCAACGAGGTGTTCGCCCGGGACGGCTCGGACGCGATGCGCTGGTACCTGATGTCCAGCCCGATCCTGCGCGGCGGCAACCTGATCGTCACCGAGAAGGGCATCCGCGACGCGGTGCGCCAGGCCGTGCTGCCGCTGTGGAACTCCTACTACTTCCTCGCGCTGTACGCCAACGCCGAGGGCGTGGAAGGTCAGTGGCGCACCGATTCCACGCACGTGCTGGACCGCTACATCCTCGCCAAGACCGGTGAGCTGGTCACCGACGTGCAGTCCGCTTTGGACACCTGCGACATCGCGGGCGCGTGCGCGACCACCCGGGACTTCCTCGAGGTGCTCACGAACTGGTACGTGCGCCGCTCGCGCGAGCGGTTCTGGGCCGGCGAGAAGGACGCGATCGACACGCTGCACACGGTGCTGGAGGTGGTGTCGCGGACGATGGCGCCGCTGCTGCCGCTGACCACCGAGGTGGTGTGGCGCGGGCTGACCGGTGGCCGGTCGGTGCACCTGCAGGACTGGCCGCTGGTGGACGAGCTGCCCGCGGACGCGGCGCTGGTGACGGCGATGGACCGGGTGCGCCAGGTGTGCTCGTCGGCGCTGTCGCTGCGCAAGGCGAACAAGCTGCGGGTGCGGCTGCCGCTGGCGAAGCTGGTCATCGCGGCCGGTGACGCGGACGCGCTGGCGGACTTCACCGACATCATCGCCGACGAGGTCAACGTCAAGGCGGTCGAGCTGAGCACCGACGTCGCCGCGCACGGCCGGTTCGAGGTCGCGGTCAACGCCCGTGCCGCCGGGCCGCGCCTGGGCCGCGACGTGCAGAAGGTGATCAAGGCCGTCAAGGCGGGCGACTGGACCACCTCGCCGTCCGGCGCGGTGGTGGCGGCCGGCATCGAACTCGCCGAGGGCGAGTACGAGCGGCGCCTGGTCGCCAAGGAGGAGAGCGCGGCCGCGGAGCTGCCCGGCGGCTCCGGCCTGGTGCAGCTGGACACCGCGGTGACCCCGGAGCTGGCCGCCGAGGGCGTGGCGCGCGACCTGGTCCGCGTCGTGCAGCAGGCGCGCCGGGACGCCGGGCTCGACGTGGCCGACCGCATCGCGCTGACCGTGGACGCGCCGGAGGACGTGGTGGCCGCCGCGACGCTCCACCAGGAGTTCATCGCGGGCGAGACGCTCGCCGGCGAGGTGGCGTTCGCGCACGTCGACGGCGGGTTCTCGGGTGCGGTCGGCGACGGGGAGAAGATCACCGTGGCGGTAACGAAGGCACCCTGATGCCCGACAGACCGGGAAACACCAACAGGGGGTATCGCCGGTGACGTGGCGCAGGTGGGTGCTGGCGGGTGGCGCGGCCGCGGTCGTCGCGATCGTCGTGGCGGCCGTGGTCGTGGTGTGGGGTGGCTCCTCGCCGGAGAAGCCCCAGGCCAGTGGTTCGGGCGCGGAGGACGCCGGCACCGTGGCGGCCCGGTTCCTGCGCGCCTTCGCCGAGGGCGACGCCGACGCGGCCGCGGCGCTGACCGACGACCCGCGCGCGGCGAGCGTGCTGCTGGCCGACGGACGCCGCGGCCTGGCCCCGGTGTCGGTCGCGGCGCGGCTGGGCCAGGTCACGCCGGGCGCCACCCGGGCCACCGCGGCGTTCCAGGTCGGCTGGACGATCGCGGCCGGGCAGGTGTGGTCCTACGACAACACCCTCGACCTGGTCTCCGCCGACGGCCGCTGGCTCGTGCACTGGAGCCCGGCGGTGGTGCACCCGAAGCTGCGCACCGGGCAGCAGCTGGCGGTGCGCACGCGCGCGGGCAAGCTCGCGGTGGTCGACCGCAACGGCCGTCCGGTCCTGGCCTGGCAGTCGTCGGGCACGCGGGCGGCCGAGCCGGGCGCGGGGCCGCTGCTGGTGCCGGCGATGCAGCGGACGGTGTCCGAGCGGTCGCAGGACGGCTGGTCGGTGGTGAGCACCGACCTCGACGGCGCGGTGCAGGAGACGCTGTTCGGCCAGGGCGAGGTCGAGGTGGCGCCGCTGACCACGACGCTGAGCCTGCCCACGCAGGCGGCGGCGCAGCGGGCGGTCGACTCGGCGGCGGGCCCGGCGATGCTGGTGGCGATCCAGCCCTCCACCGGTGACCTGCTCGCGGTGGCGCAGAACGCGGCGGCCGGGGCCGAGCCGAAGGCGCTGAACGGCCTGTACGCGCCGGGGTCGACGTTCAAGATCGCCACGGCGGCGGCGCTGCTGGAGTCCGGCACGGCCACCGCGGACACGATCGCCGACTGCCCGGCGACCGCGCGCATCGGGCAGCGCACGATTCCCAACGACGACCAGTTCTCCTTCCCGCCGCTGCCGCTGCACTCGGCGTTCGCGCACTCGTGCAACACCACGTTCGCCCAGCTCGCCTCGACGTTGCCGGCCGACGCGCTGGCCGACGCGGCGAGCGGGTTCGGCCTCAACGCCGACTTCACCATCCCCGGCATCACCACCGAGGCCGGCAAGGTCGTGCCCAGCACGAGCGGGGCGGAGCAGGTCGAGTCGGCGATCGGGCAGGGCACGGTGCAGGCCAGCCCGTTCGGCCTGGCGCTGATGGCGGCGACCGTCGCGCGCGGCGACGAGGTGACGCCGCGGCTGTGGCAGGAGCTGGAGACCACGGTGAACACCGGCTACCGGGCGCCGTCCCGGGACGTGATCGCCGCGCTGCGGACGATGATGCGTGAGGTGGTCACCGGCGGCACCGCGACCGGGCTGCGGGACAACGGCGCCGTGTACGGCAAGACGGGCACGGCGCAGTTCGGCGACGGCAGCCGGTCCAACGGGTGGTTCGCCGGGTACCGCGACGACGTGGCGTTCGCGGTGCTGCTGCTCGGGTCGGATTCGTCGAAGCCGGCGGTGACCGTGTCGTCGGTGTTCCTGGGCGCGCTGGGCTGACGTTTCGGCCCGGGCCGATGCGTCCGGTGGCTACGGTGGCCGGTGTGGAGACGATCGCGCTGGCCGAGGTGGCCGCGGTGCTCGCCGACCCGAGCCGGGCGGCGATGTGCCTGGCGCTGCTCGACGGCCGCGCGTGGACGGTCGGTGAGCTGGCCCGCGCGGCGGGGATCGCCCCGTCGACGGCGAGCGAGCACGTCAGCCGCCTGCGGGAGGCCGGGTTCGTCGCGGGCGTGAAGCAGGGGCGGCACTCCTACGTGCGGATCGCCGACCCGCGGGTGGCCGAGCTGATCGAGCACCTGGCGCAGCACGCCGAGCACCGGTCCACCTCGGGCCTGCGCGGGTCCCTGCGCGCCCGGCGGCTGGCGTTCGCGCGCACCTGCTACGACCACCTGGCCGGGGCCGCCGGGGTGGCCCTGCGGGACGGCATGATCGGGACCGGGCTGATCACCGAGCGTGCCGGGCTGGCGCTGACCGCGCGCGGCCGCGAGGTGCTCGGTGAGCTGGGGGTGCGGATCCCCACGGGGCGGCGCCCGCTGCTGCGAGCGTGCCTGGACTGGACCGAACGCCGCGACCACCTGGGCGGCGCGCTCCCGGCGGCGCTGTTCACGCACGGAGTCGAGCAGGGCTGGTTCGAGCGGCGCCCGGACCGCGCGGTGCGGGTGACGCCCGCCGCGGCGGAGCCCCTGGCGCGCCTGGGGGTGGAATTACCGGCCGAGCGCCCGGGGACTGGGTGAGGTGTGGCTTGTCGGCGGCCCGGCCCTCGCCTCGCGTGGCCTTCGCTGGGAGCCGAGTCTGGGAGTCGCGGCCGGGTACTCCTCGTGACCGGCTGCGCACCTGCCGTCGGCGGCGCGGCGGACGGTGCTCGCCCCGGTACTCCGCGTGCGTGTCCGTGATCTCGTTGCCCGGCAAGGGGAACGGCAGCGTGACGAGCTCGTCGCGCTGCCGGGGGACCCACCGGGCGCGGCAGAGCGCCTGGCCTCCCTATTCTGAGAGCCGGAGAAACCGGGCAGGGGAGGTGCGGGTGGGCGAGCTGCCGGTCGTGCTGGGGCTGGGCTCGGCCGTCCTGCTGGCCGCCGTCCTCGCGGTCCGCTTCTCCACCCGCCTGGGCCTGCCGTCGCTGCTGCTGTACCTCGCGATCGGCGTGCTGCTCGGCGAAGCCGGGTTCGGCATCCAGTTCTCCGACCCGTTCCTCACCCAGGCGCTGGGCCTGGCCGCCCTGGTCATGATCCTCACCGAGGGTGGCCTGACCACCCGCTGGTCGGCGGTGAAACCCGCGCTGGGCCAGGGAGTGGCACTGTCCACAGTGGCGGTCGGGCTGAGCATCGCGATCACCGGGCCCGCCCTGCACTGGCTGCTCGGCCTGGACTGGCGGACCGCCCTGCTGTGGGGCGCGGTGCTGGCCCCCACCGACTCGGCCGCGGTGTTCTCCGTGCTGCGCAGCGCGGGCCTGCCGAAACGACTGGTGGGCGCCCTCGAACTGGAATCCGGCATCAACGACGCGCCGGCCTACATCGCGGTCGTCGTGCTGGCCCAGGGCACCCTGGTGGACTGGTCGCTGCCGCTGCTGGTGGTCTACGAACTGGGCGCGGGCCTGGCGCTCGGCCTGGTGCTCGGCTTCGCCGGGGCCTGGGCCCTGCGGCGCGCGGCGCTGCCCGCCACCGGTCTCTATCCACTCGCGACGGTCGCGGTGTGCGTGGTGGCCTACTCGTCCGGGCAGCTGCTGCACGCGTCCGGGCTGCTGGCCACCTACGTCGCCGCGGTGGTGCTCGGCAACGCCCGGCTGCCGCACCGGTCCGACACGGTGTCCTTCGCGGAGGGTCTCGGCTGGCTCGCCCAGATCGGGCTGTTCGTGCTGCTGGGCCTGTTCGCCTCACCCGGGCGGCTGCTGGAGTCGATCGTGCCCGGCCTGATCGCCGCCGCGGTCCTGCTGCTGCTCGCGCGCCCGGTGTCGGTGCTCGTCACACAGCTGCCGTTCCGCGTTCCGCTGCGCGAGCAGGTGTTCCTGTCCTGGGCGGGGCTGCGCGGCGCGGTGCCGATCGTGCTGGCGATGATCCCGCTGTCCGAGCAGATGGCCGGTGCGCAACGGCTCGTCGACGCCGTGTTCGTGCTCGTGATCGTGCTCACCCTCGTCCAGGGGCTGACGCTGGGCCGCCTCGCGCGGATCCTCCGGCTGCCCGGGGACGCGGAGCCGAAGGAGGTCCAGGTCGACGCCGCGCCGCTGGACGAGCTGCAGGCCGAGCTGCTCCAGGTCAAGATCCAGCCCGGCTCCCGCCTGCACGGCGTGTACCTGTCCGAGCTGCGGCTGCCGTCCGGGGCGTCGCTGAGCCTGATCGTCCGCGACGGCCGCAGCTTCACCCCGCAGCGCACCGACCGGCTGCAGCGCGGGGACCAGATCCTGATCGTGAGCACCGAGTCCGCGCGGGAGGCGGCCGAGCGGCGCATCCGCGCGGTGGACCGGGCCGGGCCGCTGGCGCGCTGGAAGGGCGAGTCCGGCACGTGAGACCCGCTGGCGCGCCGCGGGGACGATCGGTTACTGTGTCGGCGTAGGTCATGAGTGCCAGCGCCAAGCCCCGGCTCGCTGGCCGGCAACCCTCCTTCCGCGGTGGGGTGCCCCGGGTGAGGACCTGGCTCGTCGCGAGGTGCGGCGGGCAAGCGCGGACCCCGGTGCGGGTCCCCGGACCCGAGGAGCCGTTCCGATGACTCTCGCTCTCGATCGCGTCACCACCCCCGCCGTCACCGCAGCCGCGGCCGTTCCGCTGGTCACCGGCGGGGAGCTGGACTACGCCAACCTCGACCACGCGGCCAGCGCCCCGTGCCTGGAGTCCGTGCGGCGCGCGGTGGACGAGTTCCTGCCCCACTACGCCAGCGTGCACCGCGGCGCGGGGTTCGCCTCGCAGGTGTCCACAAAGGTCTACGAGCGGACCCGTGACGTGCTGCGCCGGTTCGTCGGCGCGCGGTCCTCGGACGCGGTCGTGTTCACCCGCAACACCACGGACGCGCTGAACCTGCTGGCCCGCAGCCTGCCCCGGCACACGTCGGTGGTGCTGTTCGACACCGAGCACCACGCGGCGCTGCTGCCGTGGCGCGGCCCGAACGTGCGCCGGATCCCGCTGCCGAACACGCGCCTGGCCGCGGTGTCCGCTGTGGACAGTGCGCTGGCGGAGTGCCCGGAGGGGCCGCGGCTGGTGGTCGTGACCGGCGCGTCGAACGTGACCGGCGAGCTGCTGCCGGTGGCCGAGATCGCGGCGGTGGCCCGGCGGCACGGCGCGCGCGTCGCCCTGGACGGCGCGCAGCTGGCTCCGCACCGGCCGATCTCGGTGCGGGAGCTGGACGTGGACTACGTCGTGCTGTCCGGGCACAAGCTGTACGCGCCGTTCGGGGCGGGCGCGCTGATCGGGCGGGGCGACTGGCTGCGCGCGGCGGACCCGTACCTGGCCGGCGGCGGGGCGACGAAGTCCGTGCGCCGCGACGGCGACGGTCTCGGGGTGGCGTGGCAGAGCGGGGTCGAGCGGCACGAGGCCGGTTCGCCCAACACCGTGGGCGTGTACGCGCTCGGTGTGGCGTGCGAGGAGCTGGCCGGGTCGTGGGACGCGGTGGTGGCGCACGAGCGGGAGCTGCTGGAGCGGCTGACGCGGGGGCTGGCGGCGGTGCCGGGCCTGGCGGAGCTGCGGCTGTTCGACGGCGCGGCCGAGCGGGTCGGCACGGTGAGTTTCGTGCTCGACGGGTTCGAGCCGGGCTGGGTGGCGGCGGTCCTGTCGGCCGAGTACGGCATCGGCGTGCGCGACGGCGCGTTCTGCGCGCACATCGCGGTGCGGCGGCTGGTGGAGCGCACCGGCGGGGAGGGGCAGCAGGCGCTGCGGGTGAGCCTCGGGCTGGGCACCACGGCCGAGCACATCGACCGGCTGGTGACCGCGCTTCGGCAGATCGTCGCCCGCGGCGCCCGGTGGACCTACGGGGTGGTGGAGGGCCGGTGGGCGCCGTGCCCGGATCCGCGGCCGTTGCCGGGGTTTCTGGCCTGAGCGGTGTGGGCGGTTCCGGGCGTTTCCCGGCCTGCGCCGGGGGCCCTCCCGGCAGGCGTGGACAATGGCGGGGTGAGCAGTGACCCCCAGCCCTCCCCGAACCCGGACACCGTGCCGGACGAGCAGCCGGCGCCCCCGCCCCGGCGGCGCGCCCTGCTGCTGGCCGTGATCGCGATCGTCGTGTTCGCGGTGGACGTCGTGACCAAGTCGGTCGTCGTGGCGACCCTGGAGGGGCACGAGCCGGTCCGGGTGCTCGGCGGGCTCGTCTACCTGCAGCTCATCCGCAACCCCTTCGCCGCCTTCGGCCTGGGCGTCACCGGCATGACCTGGGTGTTCGCGATCGTCGCGTTCGGGGTGGTCGTCGCGCTGATCTGGTTCGCCAAGCGGCTGCGCTCGGCCGGCTGGGCGATCGGCCTCGGGCTCATCCTGGCCGGCGCGCTCGGCAACCTCGTCGACCGCGTGTTCCGCGCGCCCGGTGTCCTGCGCGGTCACGTCGTGGACTTCGTGTCGCTGTTCGCGCCCGACGGTGACGTGTGGCCGGTCTTCAACGTGGCCGACTCGGCGATCTGCGTCGGCGGCGTGCTGATCGTGCTGCTGTCCCTGCTCGGCCGCGACTACGACGGCTCCGTCAAGAAAGCCAAGCGTTGAGCGCCCGGATGCTGCCCGTCCCGGACGGGCTCGACGGCATGCGCGTGGACGCGGGCCTGGCGAAACTCCTCGGCCTGTCCCGCACGGTCGTCGCGGAGCTGGCCGAGTCCGGCGACGTCCTGCTCGACGGTCGTCCCGCCGGCAAGTCCGACCGCCTCTCGGCCGGGGTGCTGCTCGAGGTGACCCTGCCCGACCCGGACAACCCGGTCGAGGTGATCGCCGAACCGGTCGAGGGCCTGCGCATCCTCCACGACGACGACGACATCGTGGTCGTGGCCAAACCGGTCGGCGTCGCCGCGCACCCCAGCCCCGGCTGGACCGGGCCCACCGTCGTCGGCGCGCTCGCCGCGGCCGGGCTGCGCGTCTCCACCTCCGGCGCGGCCGAGCGCCAGGGTGTGGTGCACCGCCTCGACGCCGGCACCACCGGCGTGATGGTCGTGGCCAAGAGCGAGCACGCCTACACCGTGCTCAAGCGCGCGTTCAAGGAACGCACCGTCGACAAGGGCTACCACGCCGTCGTGCAGGGCCACCCGGACCCGACGCGCGGCACGATCGACGCCCCGATCGACCGGCACCCCCGGCACGACTACAAGTTCGCCGTCGTCGCCGGGGGCCGCCCGTCGGTCACCCACTACGAGGTGATCGAGGCGTTCCGCGCGGCGTCCCTGGTGGACGTCAAGCTGGAGACCGGCCGCACGCACCAGATCCGGGTGCACTTCTCGGCGCTGCGGCACCCGTGCGCCGGCGACCTGACCTACGGCGCGGACCCGGTGCTGGCCCGCAAGCTCGGCCTGACCCGGCAGTGGCTGCACGCGCGCACCCTCGGCTTCGCCCACCCCGCCGACGGCCGCTGGGTCCAGTTCGAGGCGCCCTACCCGGAGGACCTGTCGCACGCCCTGGACGTGCTGCGGGCGGAAAGCTAGGCGGCCCGCCCGTTACGGGTCACCCGGTAGCGCGGTTCCGGGCCCAGGACGGCAGCCAGGCCGGGCCGGTCAGCGGTGGCAGACTCGCGAAGTGCTCGATGACCGCCCGCAGGCCCGGGTGCGGGTTCGTCCGGGGGAGCAGCAGCGAGAGCGGGTAGACCAGCGCCGGGTTCACGATCGGGATGCGGCGCAGGTCGTGCTGAGCCGGCCACAGGTAGCGGTCGCGCGCGCCGACGAGGGTCGCCAGGTCCGCCGACTCGGCGAGGGCGTCCGCGAGCACCTCGTTGCCGAAGTTCGGGCCCGCCGCGTCGATGCGCAGGTCGAACTCCGTGGCGAGCTGGTCGTAGAACACACCCCATTCGCTCCGCGGCGCGATGCCGGGCACCCGGATCGGCAGGCCGCGCAACCGGTCCGGCGTCACCGCGCGTTCGGCGGCGAGCGGGTGCCTGGGGCCGACGAGCAGCTCCAGCGGCGAGTCGAACGCGTGGATCATCCGCACCTCGCCGGGCAGCGTGGCCGGATCGGTGACGCCGCGGAACGCGGCGTCCACCTCGCCGGCCTGCACGGCGGCGGCCACCACGCGCGGGTCGTCGACCCGGAGGGTCACCACATCGAGTTCGGTCCCGGGACGGGACCGCCA
This sequence comes from Amycolatopsis thermalba, assembly GCF_003385215.1. GTDB lineage: Bacteria > Actinomycetota > Actinomycetes > Mycobacteriales > Pseudonocardiaceae > Amycolatopsis_E > Amycolatopsis_E thermalba. The sequence goes on from NZ_PQHW01000040.1 coordinate 36,057, forward strand.
GTACTCGTGCAGGACGACGGCCTGGGCGGTGCGCAGGCCGAGCACGTCGATCCGCAGCGCCCGCGAGCCCGGCCGGATCGCGGTGACGGCCCGGTCCACCCCGGCGACGATGCCCCGTGCGTGCGGGAGGAACGCCTGCCCGTCGAGCGTCGGTTCGACGCCGCGGGCGGTGCGGACGAACAGGCGGACCCCGAGTTCGCGCTCCAGGCCGGCGATCCGCTTCGACACCGCCTGCTGCGTCACGCCCAGCTCGTCCGCCGCGTGCTGCATCTGCCGCAGCTCGGCGGCCAGCACGAACGATCGCAGTGCCTCGGTGTCCACCGGGCCAGCTTAAGCAGGCTCAACCACCGGTTGTGGCTCCCCGGGCGGCGGTTGTGCCAGATGAGTTCGAGATCGAGTTGGCCTTTGGGGGTGTTGCTGACCGGTTCGGTCAGTTGCCGGGCCGGCTCGAGCAGGTGCTGGGCGGGGGTGTGGGGTTCGGTTGCGGTAGGACGGTCGCAGCAGCCGCACCCCGCGGTCGGTGCGGGAGGTGTCCGGGTCGCGGGAGGCGTAGCTCTTGCCGGCCAGGGTCAGTAGTCCTGGCCCCGGACTGGCCGGGCCGGTAAGGCAACGCGTCGGGGCAGGTGGCGGGCACACACCGCAACCATCGGGCCTGCGAGCGCGCTCCCGGCAGCACCTGCGCTACCGCCAGCGTCATAGGACTCACTCGTCTAGTCCTCCAGCGACCAGGTGAGGGTGCGGTCGTCCGGTTCCGGGCGGGGGCTCCAGCGCACCGCCACCACCCGGGTGGACTCGGGCAGCACGTAGACCGTGTGCCCGCCCGCCGTCTCGCCGGGCTGGACCCCGATCTTGTGCGGCGGCCGGGACGTCAGCGACACCGGCGCCTTCCCCACCGGCGTGCCGTCCTCGGTGAGCAGCTCCAGGTAGTTGTCCGGCAGCGACACGAACGGGATCGGCCCCTTGTTGGTGACCTCGGTGTGCACCACGACCGCCCGCTCACCCGGTTCGAGCCGGTACCCGGCCGCGCCGAACAGGTAGTCCGCCGGGTCCTGCACCTCCAGCAGCTGCACGGTGAGCTGCTCGCCGTCGAGGCCCTGCCCGGCCAGGCTGTCGCCGATCTTCCCGGTGCGCGGGCCCGCCGGTGGTGCGGGCCGCTGGTCGCCGCGGGCCCAGGACGCCGTCTGCGGCGGGCCCCACGTGCTGATCACCGGGTCCAGCGGCGCCGGATACGGCCCGGACGCGACACCGGCGACCTGGTACGGCCCCGAGCCCCCGGCGGGCGGCGCCGGGACCGGGTACGGCCCGGACGGCACACCACCGGGCGGGACACCGCGGCCGGGGCCGTTCTGCCCAGCGAAACCCGCGGCGGGCCTGGCGGGCGGCGGGTAGCCGGGCGCGGGGGGCGCGCCCGGCGGGGCGAACCCGGCCGGCACCGGTCCGGACTGGGGGTGGGACGGCGCGTTCGGGTACCCGGCCGGCACGGCACCGGACGGCGGTGGGTAGCCGGCGGGCGGAACCGGGTAGGGCGCCGGTTGCGGCGTCTGCGGCTGCGCCGCCGGGAACGCCCCGGCGAGCGCCGCGCGCAGGCCCTGCGGGTCGCTCTCCACACCGACCAGCAGCGGCAGCCCGCTGCCGGAGAGGGCGACCAGCCGGTAGGCGGCCTCCCGCGGGTCCATGCCCACGCGGGCGGCGAGTTCGTGCACGGCCACCTTGCCCAGCTCGGCCAGCGCGGCGAGCAGGCGGGCGTCGGCGGGATCGGTCACGGCCACAGCAGGAAACGCTACCCGCTGGCCTCGGTCACCCCGGCCCGGCCCTCCGAGGTTCTAGGCTGGCGGGACGCGCACCCCGACGACACTGGGACGGATGGATGACCGAGGTCGTGAAGCTCGCCGACGAGTTCGTGGAAGCCCTCTTCGACGCGGAGCCGCTGTGGCCCGCGGTGCTGGGGCTGGAGTCCGCCCGGACCGGGCTCGGTGAGCTCAGTGCCGAGGCCGAGGCCGCCCACCGCGGCCGGCTCGAGGAGTTCGTCCGGCGCGCCGAGGCGATCGAGGCGTCCACGCTGAGCGCCGAGGACCGGGTGACCCGGGACGTGCTGCTCACCCAGGCCCGCGGCAACCTGGACCGGCTGGACACCCACCTGGTCGAGTTCACGATCAGCGACATCTTCGTCGCCCCCGCGGTCGGCCTGCTGACCATCCTGCCGATGATCGGCGTGCCCGACGACGAGCAGGGCCGCCGCCACCTCGACCGGCTCGCCGCGATCCCGCGGTACCTGGAGCAGGCCGCCGACCGGCACCGCGCGGGCGTCGCCGCCGGGCGGGTCCCGGTCGAGCACCTGGTGCGCGCCGCGGTCGCGCACCTGGACCGCTACCTGGCCGCGCCGGACGCCGACCCGCTGCTGCGCCAGCCCGCGCCGAGCGAGGAGTTCGCCGCCGCGCGTGAGCGGGTGCTGGCCGAGGTCGTGCGGCCCGCGTTCGCGGCCTACCAGGACGCGCTGGCGACGGACATCGCTCCGCACGGGCGCCCGCCGGAGAAGCCCGGCGTGTGCTGGCTGCCCGGCGGTGAGCGTATCTACGCCGCCCTGGCGCGCACGCACACCACCACCGACCGCACTCCGGACGAGCTGCACGAAACCGGGCTGCGCCTCATCGGCGAGCTGGCCCGCGAGTACCGCGAGATCGGCTCCCGCGTGTTCGGCACCGACGACCTGGCCGAGATCTTCCGGCGCCTGCGGACCGATCCGGGGTTGCGCTGGCGCAGCGCGGAGGAACTGCTCGGCACCGCGCGGTCGGCGATCAGCCGCGCCGAGGAGGCCGCGCCGCGCTGGTTCGGCCGGATCCCGCCGCACCCGTGGGTCGTGGAGCCGGTGCCCGCGGCCGAAGCGCCCGGCGGGCCGGCGGCGTTCTACCTGCAGCCCGCCGTCGACGGCTCCCGGCCGGGCATCTACTTCGCCAACACCCACGAGGTGACCGAACGGTTCCGGCACGCCGCCGAGGTGATGGCGTTCCACGAGGCGATCCCCGGCCACCACTTCCAGCTCTCCACCGCGCTGACGCTGACCGACCTGCCGCTGCTGCGCCGGATCGGCGACTTCAACGCCTACGCCGAGGGCTGGGGCCTCTACAGCGAACGGCTGGCCGCGGAGATGGGGCTGTACTCCGACGACGTCGCGCTGCTCGGCATGCTCACCATGGACTCGATGCGCGCCGGGCGGCTGGTCGTGGACACCGGCCTGCACGCCAAGGGCTGGAGCCGGCAGCAGGCGGTGGACTACCTGCGCGAGCACACCCCGATGCCGCAGGTGGAGATCGAGTCCGAAGTGGACCGCTACATCGCCTACCCGGGCCAGGCGCTGTCGTACATGGTGGGGCGGCTGGAGATCCAGCGCGTGCGGGCGCGGGCCGAGCAGGCGCTGGGGGAGCGGTTCGACATCCGCGCCTTCCACGACCTGGTCCTCGGCGGCGGCGCGCTGCCGCTGTCGGTGCTGGCGGCCGTCGTCGACGAGTGGATCGAGCGGGCATGAGCGAGGTGGACGCGCTCGCCGAGGAGCTCACCGGCCGGATGTTCGAGGCCGATCCGCTGCGCCCGTCGGTGCTCGGCCTGCCCGGCGACCACGACCGGTTGCCCGACCTCACCGCCGAAGCGGAGGTGCGGCACCGGGCGGCCTACCTGGACATCGCCGCCCGGGCCGAAGCGGCCACCCCGCCGGGGCCGGAGGAATCGCTGACCCGCGACGTCGTGGTCCAGCAGGCCCGGGCCGCCGTCGACCTGCTCGACGCGCGGCTGCCCGAGTTCGCCGTCAGCGACGCCTTCACCGCCCCGGTGCAGCTGCTGCTGATGACCCTGCCGATGATCGACGTGACCGGCGAGGCCCGGGCACGGGGCTTCCTCGCCCGGCTCGCCGCGTTCCCGTCCTTCGTGGACCAGGTGGTGGAACGGCAGTCCGGCGACGTGGTCCCGCCGGACTTCCTGGTCGATGCGGCGATCGGCTACTTCGACCGGATGCTCGCCGCGCCGGAGCTGCCGTCGCTGCGACTCGACGTGGGGTCGGAGACGCCGGCCGCCGAGCGGGACGCGCTGCTGGCCGGCGTCGTGCGGCCCGCGCTGACCCGCTACCGCGAGTTCCTCGCCGGGGAACTGCGGCCGCGGGCCCGGCCCGCGGCGGAGGCCGGGCTGTGCTGGCAGCCGGGCGGCCTGCCGCGCTACGCCGGGCTGATCCGCGCGCACACCACCACCGAGCGCACCGCGCAGGAGCTGCACGACATCGGGCTGGCGCTGATGGCCGACCTGACCGGGGAGTTCCGCACGATCGGCCGCCGGGTGTTCGGGACGGCCGAGACGGCCGAGATCTTCGGCCGCCTGCGCACCGATCCCGCGTTGCGGTGGGGCAGCGGCGAGGAACTGCTGGCCGCCGCGCGCGCCGCGATCGAGCGGGCGGAGGCCGAGGCGCCGCGGTGGTTCAAGACGATCCCGTCCGCGCGGTGCGAGGTGCGCCCGGTGCCCGAAAGCGACGCCGACGCGGGCACCATCGCCTACTACGTCGAACCGGCGCTGGACGGCTCCCGGCCGGGCATCTACTACGCCAACACCTTCCACGCCGGGGAGCGGTTGCGGCACGTCAGCGAGGCGATCGCCTACCACGAGGGGGTTCCCGGGCACCACTTCCAGCTGTCGCTGGCGCTCGGGCTGGACCTGCCGTTGCTGCACCGCGTCGCCGGCGTCAACGCCTACACCGAGGGCTGGGGCCTCTACGCCGAGCGGCTGGCCGAGGAGATGGGCCTCTACACCGGCGACGTGGCCCGGCTCGGGATGCTCACCCAGGACGCGATGCGCGCCGCGCGGCTGGTCGTGGACACCGGCCTGCACGCCCTGGGCTGGTCCCGGCAGCAGGCGGTGGACTACCTGCGCGAGAACACGCCCATGGCGGCGGTGGAGATCGAGGAGGAGACCGACCGCTACGCCGGCTGCCCGGGCCAGGCCCTGTCCTACATGACGGGACGGCTGGAGATCGACCGGATCCGCGCGGGCGCGGTGTGGGCGCTGGGGGAGCGGTTCGACATCCGCGAGTTCCACGACGTCGTGCTGGGACACGGCATCCTCCCGCTGCCGGTCCTCGACCGGGTGGTTTCGGACTGGATTACCAGCCGGTAGGGTGGCTCGCACGACAGGTAAGCGCACGCTTAGGACAGAAGGTGGCATCGATGCGGATCGGCACCCAGATCTCGTACTCCGGCGGGTTCGCCGAGAGCGTCCGCGACGTCGTCGAGCTGGAGAAGGCCGGCCTCGACGTCGTCACCATCCCCGAGGCCTACTCGTTCGACGCGGTCAGCCAGCTCGGCTACGTCGCGGCGAAGACCGAGCGCGTCCAGCTCGCGTCGGGCATCCTGCAGATCTACACGCGCACGCCGACGCTGACCGCGATGACGGCGGCCGGCCTGGACTTCGTGTCCGATGGCCGGTTCATCCTCGGCATCGGCGCGTCCGGGCCGCAGGTCGTGGAGGGCTTCCACGGCGTGCGCTACGACGCGCCGCTGGGCCGGACCCGCGAGATCGTGGAGATCTGCCGCCAGGTGTGGCGGCGCGAGCGCGTGGTGCACGACGGCAAGCACTACCAGATCCCGCTGCCCGCGGACCAGGGCACCGGCCTGGGCAAGCCGCTGAAGATCATCAACCACCCGGTGCGGGAGCGGATCCCGGTGCAGATCGCGGCCATCGGGCCGAAGAACGTGGCGCTGACCGCGGAGATCGCCGAGGGCTGGCAGCCGATCTTCTTCCACCCGGAGCGCGCCGCCGAGGTGTGGGGCGAGGCGCTGGCCGAGGGCCGGGCCAAGCGGGACCCGTCGCTGGGTGAGCTGGACGTCGCGGTCGGGGTGCCGGTGGCGATCGGCGAGGACGTGGGCCACATGCTCGACTGGGTCCGCCCGGTCGTCGCTCTCTACGTCGGCGGCATGGGCGCCCGCGGCAAGAACTTCTACAACGAGCTGGCCTGCCGCTACGGCTACGAGGCCGAGGCCAAGCTGATCCAGGACCTCTACCTGGACGGCAAGAAGGAGGAGGCCGCCGCCGCGATTCCGGCCGAGCTGCTGGAGGCGATCTCCCTGGTCGGCCCGAAGGGGCTGGTCAAGGAGCGGCTGGCCGCCCTGCGCGCGGCCGGGGTCACCACCCTGCAGGTCACGTTCCTCGAACCCGACCCGGCCCGGCGCGTCGGCGTGGTGAGCGAGCTGCGCGAACTGCTCAGCTGACCCGGTCCAGGAACAGGAAGTCGGTCACCCCGACGACCGACAGGATCTGGCGCACGCCGGGCGGCATGCTGGTGCGCTGCTCGTCGTGCACGACGCGGGGCCGGGTCGTCCGGACGGACCGGCCCCGCGTCTCGATCTCGCAGCCGCCCGCGGCGAGGATGTTGCGGACCCAGTCGGTGTCCGGCCCGTAGGTCAGCGCCAGGACGTAGCCGCCGTCGGCGCGGAAGACGTTCACCGGCGTCCGGTAGGTCGTCCCGGACTTGCGGCCCCGGTGGACGATCGTCCCGAACCCGGGCAGCCTCTTGGTCAGCGGGCCCAGGACGCGGTTGGTCGCGACGCGGTTGAACCGGGCGATCCTCTTCGGCAGCACCATGCGAACAGCATGCCCGCGCGGCCGCCAGAAATCAACACGTGATGAATTGACGTTTGGGTGCGCGGGCGCGGTGGAACGCTGCGGCATGCCCGAGCTGCCGGACGTCGAAGGCTTCCGCCGCACGCTCGCCGCGCACGGGGTGGGCAAGCGGATCACCGGCGTGACCACGCTGGACGCGGGGGTGCTGCGCGGGGTGAGCGCGCGCCGGTTGCGGGAGGCGTTGCGGGGCCGGCGGTTCGGCGAGCCCCGGCGGCTGGGGAAGTGGCTGGTCGTGCCGGCGGACGGCGGCCCGGAGACGGTGGTGCTGCACTTCGGCATGACCGGGTCGCTGGAGTGGTCCGGTTCGGACGACCGGCAGCGGCACGACCGGGTGATCTTCGCCTTCGACGACGGGGAGCTGCGGTACCGCGACATGCGCAAGCTGCAGGGCCTGCGCCTGCTCGCCGACGACGCGGAGCTGGACCGGCTGCTGGCCGGCACCGGGCCGGACGCGCTGGAGGTGCCGCGGGAGCGGTTCCGGGACCTGCTCGGCCGCCGCCGGGGCCTCAAGCAGCTGCTGACCGACCAGGCGGTGCTGGCCGGGCTGGGCAACCTGCTGGCCGACGAGATCCTGTGGCGGGCCCGGATCGCCCCGCGGGCCCGGGCCGCGGACCTGGACCGCGCGGCGGCCGACCGGCTGCACCGGGAGATGCGGAAGGTGCTGCGCGAGGCGGTGCAGGCCGGGCGGGTGCCGCCGCGCAAGACGTGGCTGACCGGACGGCGGGACGAGCCGTCGGGGTCGTGCCCGCGGTGCGGTCGTGCGCTGGCCCGTGGCCGGGTCGGCGGGCGGGGCACCGTGTGGTGCCCGCGGTGCCAGCCCGGTTGACAGCGCGGTTGACAGTGCGGGGAAATGGGGTAAGCCGGTGCCATGAACGACAAGGACGACGAGAAGAAGCCGGTCAGCCCGGAGCCGCCGCTGTCCCCGGACTTCCCGGAGGTGCGGCACCCCGATCTGGACCTCGGGCCCACCGACGACGTGGAGAAGCCGCCGAACTCGGAAAAGATCGAGGTCGAGGAAGGAGTGCCCGAGCCACCGGACTGAGCCCGGGCGGCGGGCACCGGGCGGAGCCCGGCCCGCGCTGGGAAGCAGCAGCCATCCGGCGCCGGCGGCGCTGGGCGCGGGGCCTGATGGCCGTCCGGCCGTGCCGGTACCGGCGGCGCTGGGCGGGGGCTGGCGGCCATGTGGCCGTTGCCCGGCGCCCATCGCGTCGAGCGTGGGGCCCGACGGCCACCCGGCGGCGGGGCCCGGGGTCCCGCGGGAAGGGCGGCCTCGGTGGGACCCCGGCTGCCGCGGTCGGCGTGCCGATCTCAGCGGCGGGGAGTCCCGGCGGCTGGTTCCGGTACGAGTGGCATCACGGCGCCCGCGAAATCAGCGCGAAGCGGCGATGTTCCGCCGCACCTGGGCGGGGTCCCGGTGGGCCGGCTCGCGGCCCACCGGCTGGTGCGGCGCCGGGCCGGGGTCGATCGGCGGGATCGGCTTCGTCGTCGGCGTCCCGGTCACCGACATCGGCTCGCCGTGGTGCCGGATCTCCACCTCCTTGCCGGACAGCAGCCGGTACGTCGCGTCGTCCCGGTGGATCTCCACCGCGAACCGGCTGCCGCGGAAGCACATGCGGAACTGGATGCGGTCCAGCGCGGGCGGCAGCCGCGGCGCGAAGCTCAGCTTGCCGTCGTGGTCGCGCATCCCGCCGAAACCCGCGACCACCCCCATCCACGCCCCGGCCAGCGACGCCATGTGCAGTCCGTTCCGGACGTTGTTGTGCACGTCGTGCAGATCGGTCAGCGCCGCCTCGCCCAGGTAGTCGTAGGCGAGGTCCAGGTGGCCCACCTCGGCCGCGATCACCGACTGCGTGCCTGCCGACAGCGACGAGTCCCGCACGGTCCTGGCCTCGTAGTAGGCGAAGTTGCGCTGCTTCTGCTCCGGCGTGAACGCATCCCCCCGGAAATGCAGCGCCAGCACCAGATCCGCCTGCTTGACCACCTGCTTGCGGTACAGGTCGAAGTACGGGTAGTTCAGCAGCAGCGGGTAGTTCTCCAGTGGCGTGCCCGCGAAGTCCCAGTCCAGGTGCTCGGTGAACCCCTCCGACTGCGGGTGCACCCCCAGCTCTTCGTTGTACGGCACGAACATCCGCTCGGCCGCCTGCCGCCAGGCCGCCAGCTCGGCTTCGTCCACACCGTACAGTGCCGCGACCTCCGGCACCCGCTCGCAGGACGCCGCCGCCTCGCGGAGGTTCCGTTGCGCCATCAGGTTCGTGTAGACGTTGTTGTCCGCGACCGCCGAGTACTCGTCCGGCCCGGTCACGCCGTCGATGCGGAAGCGGCCGTGCCGGTCGAAGTGGCCCAGCGACATCCACAGCCGCGCCGTCTCCAGCAGCAGCTCGGTGCCACACTGGCGCTCGAACTCCGCGTCACCGGTGGCCCAGTAGTAGCGGGCGACCGCGTCGGAGATGTCGGCGCTGACGTGGAACGCCGCGGTGCCCGCCGGCCAGTACGCCGAGCACTCCGCGCCGTTGATCGACCGCCACGGGAACGCCGCGCCGCGCAACCCCAGCTGCCGCGCCCGTTCCCGCGCCTTGGGCAGCGTGGAGTGCCGCCACCGCAAGGCATCCCGTGCCGCCTCCGGCACGCTGTAGGTCAGCACCGGCAGCACGAACGACTCGGTGTCCCAGAAGGCGTGGCCGTCGTAGCCCGGCCCGGTCAGCCCCTTGCCCGGGATCGCGCGGCTCTCCCCGCGGGCCCCGGCCTGCAGGATGTGGAACAACGCGAACCGGGTCGCCTGCTGCAGCTCCGGGTCGCCGTCGATCTCGATGTCGGCGGTCTCCCAGAAGTCGTCCAGGAAGGCGCGCTGCTCGGCCAGCAGGCCGTCCCAGCCGGTCTGCAACGCCCCGGCCAGCGCGGCGTCCACCTGCGCCCGCAGCGCCGGCACCGAACGCTGCGCCGACCACCCGTAGCCGACGAACTTCGTCAGCCGCAGCACCTTGCCCTGCGGCACGTCCACCGCGATGCTCAGCCGCGCCAGGTCCTCCTCGGCGAGGATGTCGGTGCGCAGCCCGTCCGGCGACTCGATCTGGTGGTCCATCGCCGCGGCCACCCGCAGCCCGGACCGCCGCGTCTGGTGCACCAGCACCGCGCGGTAGCCCTCGGCGAGGAAGAACTCCGACTGGAGCGGCGACTGCAGCGCCGCGGCCACCCGCGGGTCCTTGCTGTCCGACTCGATCGGCTCGTTGGCCAGCAGGTCCGACTGCAGCACCAGCTGCATCTTCCCGTCCAGCGGCTCGACCTCGTACCGGATCGCCACCACCGCCCGCTGGGTGAACGACACCAGCCGCTGGGTCCGCACCCGCACGCACCGGCCGGTCGGCGACGACCACTCGGTGGTCCGGCTCAGCGTGCCCGTCCGGAAGTCCAGCACCCGCTCGTGCGCGGTCGCGGTGCCGTAGCGCATGTCGAACGGCTCGTCCTCCACCAGCAGGCGGATGATCTTGCCGTCGGTCACGTTCACGATCGTCTGCCCGGCCTCCGGGTAGCCGTAGCCGGCCTCCGCGTAGGGCAGCTCGTGTTCCTCGTAGAAGCCGTTCAGGTAGGTGCCGGGCAGACCGCGCGGCTCGCCCTCCTCGAGCGTGCCGCGCAGGCCGATGTGCCCGTTCGACAACGCGAACGTCGATTCGGTGCGCTGCAACTGGTCCACCGCCAGCCCGCGCCACCGCAGTTCCCACGGCGCGCATTCGTAGCCGCGCGTCACCAGGCTCATGCCTTGTCCCCCAGCAGTTCCGCGAGATCGTCCACCACCACGTCGGCGCCGTGCTCCCGCAGCGCCTCCGCCTGGTCCGCCCGGTTCACGCCGACGACGAACCCGAAGTTCCCCGCCCGGCCCGCTTCGACACCGGCCAGCGCGTCCTCGAACACCGCGGCCCGCTCCGGGCCGACGCCCAGCGCCTCGGCCCCGGCCAGGAACGAGTCGGGCGCCGGTTTGCCGCGCAGCCCGTCGCGGGTGATGACCAGCCCGTCGATGCGCGCCTGCACGAACGGGGTGAACCCGGCGGCGTCCAGGACCGCCTGCGCGTTCGCCGACGACGTCACCACCGCGATCGCCAGTCCCGCGTCCCGGGCGGCCTCCAGGTACCGGCGGGAGCCCTCGTAGGGATTCGGGCCGCGCTCGGCGATGATCCGCAGCACGAGATCGTTCTTGCGGTTGCCCAGCCCGTGCACGGTGTGCTCGGTGGGCGCGTCGCCCGGATCGCCCTCGGGCAGGTCGATCCCGCGCGAGGCGAGGAACGTGCGCACCCCGTCCAGCCGCGGCCGCCCGTCCACGAAGCGGGCGTAGTCGGCGTCGGTGAACGGGTGGAAACCGCTTCCGTCCCGTTCGCGCAGGAACTGGTCGAACGTCTGCTTCCAGGCCTCCCGGTGCAGCGCGGCGGTGCCGGTGAGGACACCGTCCAGGTCGAACAGGCACGCGGTGATGCCGTCGGGCAACCCGATCATGCCTGCACGGTACCTGCGAACCGGTGCGCTCGCCGCGCTCCGCTGCGTATAACGACCTATACCGGGCGGCGCTAGTGATCCGGGTGCGGGCGGACGTGGTGGATCAGCTCGTGGACGGTCGCGTCCGCGAGCCGGTACCGCACGATCCGGCCGGTTCGCCGCGCGGTGACCAGGCCGTGCGCGCGCAACAGCCGCAGCGCCTGGGAGACCGCGGTGTCCGTCATGCCGGCCGCCACCGCCAGGTCGGAGACGCAGATCTCCCGCGCGTAGTGGATGCACACGAGCAACGTCAGGCGCGACGGGTCGGCCAGGACGGAGAACCGCTCGGCCCACTCGCGCACCACGTCCCGCTCGCCGAGCCCGGCCAGCGCCGCCTCGACGGCCGGGCCGTCGATCACCCGGCGATCCGCCCCGTTCGTCACCCCGGCATCGTCTCATCCGCCCGCGGCCCGCGTTGCTGGCAGGATCGACGCGTGACCGACATTCCCTTCCGCACCGCACGGGAACTGCGCGCCGCGCTCGGGGCGCGCGAGCTGTCCGCCCGCGAGGTCGTCCAGGCGCACCTCGACCAGATCGACCGCGTCAACCCACGGGTCAACGCCGTCGTCACGGTCGTCGCCGAGCGGGCGCTGGCCGAGGCGGCCTCGGCTGACGAGCGCGCCGCCCGCGGCGCGGACCTGCCGCCCCTGCACGGCATCCCGGTCGCGCACAAGGACACCCACGAGACGGCCGGCATCCGCACCACGTTCGGCTCGCCGCTGCACGCGGACCACGTGCCCGAACGCGACGAGCTGGTGATCGAGCGCATGCGGGCCGCCGGGGTGATCAGCCTCGGCAAGACCAACGTGCCGGAGTTCGCCGCCGGCTCGCACACCTTCAACCCGGTCTTCGGCGCCACCCGGAACCCCTACGACCCCGGCCGGTCCGCGGGCGGGAGCAGCGGTGGCGCCGCGGCCGCCCTGGCCACCGGGATGCACCCGCTCGCCGACGGCAGCGACCTCGGCGGGTCGCTGCGCAACCCGGCGTCGTTCTGCAACGTCGTCGGATTCCGGCCGTCGACCGGGCGAGTGCCGTCGTGGCCGGCGCCGCTGGGCTGGTCCGGGCTGGCGACGGCGGGCCCGATGGCCCGCACCGTCGCCGACGCGGCGCTGCTGCTGTCGGTGCTCGCCGGGCCGGACCCGCGGTCGCCGATCGCGCTGGACGCGCCGGGGGAGGTCTTCGCCCGTCCGCTGGACCGCGACGTGCGCGGCCTGCGGATCGCGTGGTCGCCCGACCTGGGCGGGAGCGTGCCGGTGGAACCGGAGGTTGCGGACGTGGTCGAGGCGTCGGCGAAGGCGTTCGCGGACATGGGGTGCGTGGTGGAGCGCGACTGCCCGGACTTCACCGGCGCGGACGAGGCGTTCCGCATCCTGCGGGCGTGGCAGTTCGCGGTGAAGTTCGGGCCGCTGCTGGCGTCCGCGCGGGACCGGCTCAAGGACAGCATCGTGTGGAACACCGAGGAGGGGCTGCGGCTGTCGGCGACCGACGTGGGACGCGCCGAGGTCCGGCGCACCGAGCTGTTCCACCGCTTCCGCGAGTTCTTCACCCGCTACGACTTCCTGGTGCTGCCGGTGAGCCAGGTGCCGCCGTTCGACGGGGAGCTGGAGTACCCGGTGCGGGTCGCGGGCCAGGACATGGAGACCTACCTGGACTGGATGCGCTCGGCCTACTTCGTCACGGTCAGCGGTTCGCCCGCGTTGTCGGTGCCGGCCGGGTTCACGCCGGACGGCCTGCCGGTGGGGGTGCAGATCGTGGGGCCGCACCGCGCGGACTTCGCCGTGCTGCAGCTGGGGCACGCGTTCGAGCAGGCCACCCAGGTGGGCCGGCAGCGCCCGGCGGTGGCGCGATGAGGGCGCGGGAGCTGTGGGTGGTGCTGGAGACGCTGCACGACGTCACCTACTTCGCCCCGCAGGCGAAGGCGGCGCACGAGGCCGCGGGGCTTCGCGGGTTCTGGCGCGGGTACGTCGGGACGCGGGCGGCGCCGCTGGGCGCGGCGGGGCTCGGGGTGGTGACGGCGGTGTTCTACAACTTCGCGCCGTCGTTCCTGGCGCGGTCGGTGCCCGCGATCTGGGAGGTGGTGTCCCCGGCGGACGCGCTGGCAGCCCGGAGCGCGGGTGCGGTGGCGGCGCTGCGGGCACACGTGCCGGAGGTGCCGGGGCCGGTGCTGTCGGTGTTGCGGCGGATCGTGGAGGCGGCCGGCTGGGCGGGGCGGCCGCTGGGGCGGCGAACGCCGCGCTGCCGTGGCCGGACGAGGCGCTCGCCGCGCTCTGGCAGGCGGCGACGACGTTGCGCGAGCACCGCGGCGACGGCCACGTGGCGGTGCTCGCCGCGGAGGGGATCGACGGCCTGGAGGCCCACGCCCTGCGCGACGCGGGGGACGGCAGCGGGAGCGTGGTGGCACCCCACCGCGGCTGGACGGACGAGGAGTGGACGGCGGCACGCGAGCGCCTCACCGCGCGGGGACTCGTGCGTGCGGACGGACTGACCGACGAGGGCGCCCGGCTGAGGGACCACATCGAGCGGCGGACGGACGAGCTGGCGGCGGCGCCGTACGCGGTGGCGGACGCGGACGAGCTGGCCACGCTGGATGGCTGGCTGAGGCCGATCGCGCGGGGGCTGGTGCCGGCGCCGGTGCCACACCCGAACCCGGTGGGGGCGCCCGCGCCCTGAGCCGCTGCGCGGGGCTGACCGCCGGGCGGCCGGAGGGCGGTTGGGCCGGGTGGCGGGATCGGTGGCGGAGCCGCCGTGCTTGCGCAGCTGCACCATCGCCGGGGCTGACGGCCGGGGAGCCGCAGCGCGGCGTTGCGGCGGCGCCGGTGTGCGGCGCTGTCGCGGCGCGGTGGTGCGTAAAGGCGCTGGGTGGCGGTGCCGGAGGGTGGTCAGGCCGGGGCGGTGATCGCGGAGCCGCCGTGTTGTGAGCTGCACCGCCGCCGGGGACTGCCGCGGAGCCGAGCCGCAGTGCGGCCTGCCGCGGCGTTGTGACGGCACCGGTGTGCGGCGCTGCCGTGCCGGCCTGCTGCGTTCCCGTCGGAGCCGCCCCTGCCGCCGGTGCCGCCAGGGCGCCGTTGTCGCCGGGCTGCCCCTGCCGCCCAGCGCCGGAGCGCCGTCGCCGGAGCGCCGCGCCGCCGCCGGGGCGTCGCAGGCCGGCTTGGGTTCAGAACTGCAGCCAGCCCACCGCCGACGCCACCAGCAGCGCCGCCACCAGCACTGCCAGCACCACCGAGATCACGATCGTCGCGACGGGGAGGGCTCGTGGTGGTTTCTGCTGGTGGTGCGAGAGGCCGGAGGTCTGCCCCGAGTCCGGCGGCGTGTCACCGGGGGCGACGCCTCCGCCGGGCTCCAGCCCCGGCGTCCGGGCCGGGTCGGGGTCGGGCGGGGTGTCGCCCGGCCGCGGATCGGGACCGCTCATCGCACACTCACCTTCCCACCGACGCCGACACGTCGAACGACAAGCCCTTGTCCCCGCCGGCCACGCGCACCCGCGCGCCCGGGGACAGCTCGCCGCGCAGCATCATCCTCGACAACGGGTTGTCGACCTCGCGCTGGATCGTGCGGCGCATCGGGCGCGCGCCGAACTCGGGCTGGTACCCGGCCCGCGCCAGCCACGACACCGCCTCCGGCGTGAACTCCAGCGTGATGCCCTGCGCGTGCGCCCGCCGTTTCGTCTGCTCCAGCATCAGCTCGGTGATCTGCTCCAGCTGCCGGGCCGCCAGCTTGCGGAACACGATGATCTCGTCGATCCGGTTGAGGAACTCCGGCCGGAACGACTCCCGCAGCCGCCGCATCAGCCGGTCCCGCAGCGGCCCCTCGGCGTCGCCGCGGTCGGTGCCGAACCCGAGCGCGCCCTGCGTGCTGCTGGAGATGATCTCCGACCCGATGTTGCTGGTCATGATGAGCACGGTGTTGGTGAAATTCACCGTGCGCCCGCGCCCGTCGGTGAGCCGGCCGTCGTCGAGGACCTGCAGCAGCACGTTGAAGATCTCCGGGTGCGCCTTCTCGATCTCGTCGAACAGCACCACCGAGTAGGGCCGCCGCCGCACCGCCTCGGTCAGCTGGCCGGCCTCCTCGTACCCGACGTAGCCCGGGGGAGCGCCGATCAGCCTGCTGACCGTGTGCCGCTCGCCGTACTCGGACATGTCCAGCCGGATCATCCGCTCCTCGTCGCCGAACAGCGCCGCCGCCAGCGCCCGCGCCAGCTCGGTCTTGCCGACCCCGGTCGGGCCGAGGAACAGGAAACTGCCGTAGGGCCGGCCCGGCGGGGCGAACCCGGCCCGCGACCGGCGCACCGCCTCGGCGACCGCGTCGACCGCCTCCTCCTGCCCGATGACCCGTTCGTGCAGGTGCTCCTCCAGCCGCAGCAGCCGGTCGCGCTCGTCCTCGGTCAGCTGGTTCACCGGCACCCCGGTCAGCCGCGAGATCACCTCGGCGATGTCCTCGCGCGTCACCTCCTGCGCCCCGCCGGGCCGCCCGTCGCTGTCCGCGGCGCGCAGCTGCTCACGCAGGCCGGCGATCTCGTCGCGCAGGGCCGAGGCGCGCTCGAAGTTCTCCTCCGCGACGGCCTGGTCCTTGTCCCGGGACAGCTCCTCCAGCCGGGCCTGCATCTCACGCACGTCGTGGGGACGGCGGCCGGCGCGCAGCCGCACCCGCGCGCCCGCCTGGTCGATCAGGTCGATCGCCTTGTCCGGCAGGAACCGGTCGGTCAGGTAGCGGTCGGACAGGTCGGCGGCCGCGGCCAGCGCCTCGTCGGTGAACCGGACCTGGTGGTGCGCCTCGTACCGGTCGCGCAGGCCGTGCAGGATCGCGACGGTGTCGGCCACCGACGGCTCGGGCACCAGGATCGGCTGGAACCGCCGCTCCAGCGCCGGGTCGTTCTCGATGTGCTGCCGGTACTCCTCCAGCGTGGTCGCGCCGACGATGTGCAGCTCGCCGCGGGCCAGCGCGGGCTTGAGCATGTTGCCCGCGCCCATCGAGCCCTCCGACGCGCCCGCGCCGACCACGGTGTGCAGCTCGTCGATGAACACGATCAGCTGGTCGCGGTGCGCGCGGATCTCGTCGAGGAGGTTGGTCATGCGCTCCTCGAAGTCGCCGCGGTAGCGGGTCCCGGCGACCATCGCGGTCAGGTCGAGCCGCACCACCTGGCGCCGGGCGAGCAGGTCGGGCACGTCGCCGTCGCAGATGCGCTGCGCCAGGCCCTCGACGATCGCCGTCTTGCCCACGCCCGGTTCGCCGATCAGGACCGGGTTGTTCTTGGTGCGCCGCGACAGCACCTCGATGGTCTGCTCGATCTCCTCGTCGCGCCCGACGACCGGGTCGATGTTGCCCTCGGCCGCCTCGGCGGTGAGATCGCGGCCGTACTGGTCCAGTGTCGGCGTGCCGGTGCGGGCCGGCCGCTGCTCGGGCCGGGCGCCCTGCGGTGACGGCCCCTGGAAGGCCTCCGGGGTGACGCCCGCCCGCGCGAGGATGCGGCCGGCCGCGGAGTCCGGGTTGGCCACGAGCGCGAGCAGCAGGTGCTGGGGCCCGATGTAGGTGGAGCCGAGGGTGCGGGCGATGCCGTGCGCGTCCAGCAGCGTGCGCTTGGCGCCCGGCGCGAGCATGGCCGGCGTGCTGCGCTGACCGGCGCCGTTGCCGTGCCGGTCGATCTCACGCGCGATGTCGTCGGGGTCGGCGCCCGCGCTCTCCAGCAGCCGGCGCGTCGGCGAGGCCTGGGTGGCCGCCCACAGCAGCTGTTCGGTGTCGACGTCGGTGCGGCCCTGCTCGGCGGCCTTCTCGGCGGCGTGCGCGACGAGTTCCCGCGCCTGGTCGGACATGAGGCGGGTGATGTCGACCGCGTTCGGCCGCCTGCTGGGCACGGCGTTGCCGAAGAACTGGGCCAGGAACTGGTCGAACGGACTGCCGGGCCCGCCCGCGAAGAAGCCGGTCATGTGCGCGGAACACTCCTTAGCCGTGGGGGTGCGCGCCCGGCGCTCCACATCGGACGGAACGGGCCCGGGCGATCCACCGCCGTCGGCTACCCGGGGCCGGGCGGGGTGAAACCGCGAGGTCAGGGCTCTTCGGTGAGCTTCTCGCGCAGGTGCTGCAGGGTCTGCGCGAGCAGCCGCGACACGTGCATCTGGGAGATGCCCACGCGCTTGGCGATCTGGGTCTGCGTCATGTTGCCGAAGAACCGCAGCATGAGGATGGTGCGCTCGCGCGGGGCCAGGTCGCGCAGCAGCGGCTGCAGTGCCTCGTGGTTCTCCACGGTCTCGATGCCGTAGTCCTCTTCCCCGAGGGTGTCGGCCAGCGACGCGGCGTCGTCGTCCTCACCGGCGGGTTTGTCGACCGACACGGCGTAGTAGGCGTTGCCGGCCTGCAGGCCCTCGCTCACCTCGTCGGGCGTGAGGTCCAGCTCGCGAGCGATCTCGGTCGGGGTCGGCGCGCGGCCCAGGCGCTGGCCCAGCTCGCCGCTGGCCTGCCCGATCTGCAGGTGGAGTTCCTTGAGCCGGCGCGGCACCCGCACCGACCAGCTGGCGTCGCGGAAGTGCCGCCGCACCTCGCCCATGATCGTGGGCACCGCGAAGGACAGGAAGTCGGTGCCGCGTTCCGGCTCGAACCGGTCGACGGCGTTGATCAGCCCGACCCGCGCGACCTGCAGCAGGTCCTCGTACGCCTCGCCGCGCCCGCTGAACCGGCGCGCGATGTGCTCGGCCACCGACAGGTACTGGGTGACCAGCGCGGTGCGGAGCCGCTCGCGGCGCGGATCCTCCGGCGGGGTGGCCGCCAGATCCGTGAAGGTGGGGGTGTCGTCCACCGAGGAATCGTTGTCCTCGACGGTGCCCGCGAGGCGCGTCTCAGCCAACGTTCCGCTTCCCCCCGCTGCTTCGTCCCGGCCTGGTCATGGCCCGGGCTACCCCGTCCCGCCGTTCGCCACACCTGGTTGCGGCCGACCGCCGCGGGGAACCCCGGGCGGACGAGCCGGAACGAAGGAGGTCTTTCCATGGCTGCACACACCACGGGGCGGGCGCCGGTGGCCCAGGGTTTCGCGCTACTGGTCGGCGTGGTGTTCCTGGCACTGGGGATCGGCGGGTTCGCCACGTCCGGCGAACTCCTCGGGTTCCACACGGGAACGCTGCTGAACCTGACGCGCACCGCGGTCGGCCTGCTCGCGCTGGTGGCGGCCTGGAAGGGACCGTCCGCGCGGATCCTCGGCCTGGTGGTCTTCTTCGGACTGCTGGGCATCACCGTGTGGGGCCTGCTGTCGGCGGGCACCGGCGGCCCGGGTGACGTCCGCCGCCTGTTCGACCCGGCCTGGACCGACAACGCCCTGCACGGTGTGGTCGCGGTGCTGGGACTGGTCGTCTTCCTGCTGCCCACCCGGACGAGGAACACCGAAGGCGTGTGACGACTACGGAGAGTAGCAGTGCTGCGTAGCGTGTTTAGTTCCTCTGCCAGGGTGAAAGAACTCCTCCATGAGACGGGGAGAGGACGATCCGCTGCGAATCCTGGTGTGGCACGTGCACGGGTCGTGGACCAGTTCGTTCGTGCGCGGGCGGCACGAGTACCTCCTTCCGCTGTTGCCGGAGGGTGGTCCCTGGGGCCGGGGGCGTTGTGACCGAGCGTGGCCGTCGGCGCGGGAAGTGAGCCCGGCCCAGCTGCGCGACGCCGACATCGACGTGGTCGTCCTCCAGCGCCCGGAGGAGATCGAGCTGACCGAGCGCTGGACCGGGCGGAAGCCCGGCCGGGACGTGCCGGCGGTGTTCGTGGAGCACAACACCCCGACCGGCGACGTGCCGCGCACGCGGCACCCGCTGGCCGGCCAGGACGAGATCCCGCTGGTGCACGTCACCCACTTCAACCACCTGATCTGGGACTCCGGCCGGGCGCCCGCCACGGTCATCGAGCACGGGGTGGTCGACCCGGGTGAGCTCTACACCGGCGAGGAGGCCTCGATCGGCCTCGTGATGAACGAGCCGGTGCGGCGGGGCCGGGCGGTGGGCACCGACCTGCTGCCCGCCTTCGCCGAGGTCGCGCCGCTGGACGTGTGGGGCATCGGCGTGGAGAAGCTCGAGGAGCACTTCGGCTTGGGCGAGCGCCTGCGCACGCGGGGTGATCTCGGGCAGGACGCCCTGCACACGGGACTGGCGCGGTGCCGGCTGTACCTGCACACGCCACGCTGGACGTCGCTGGGCCTGTCGCTGATCGAGGCGATGCACCTGGGGATGCCGGTGGTGGCGGTGGCCGGCACGGAGGCGTCCCGGGCAGTGCCGCCGGAGGCGGGTTTCGTCTCGGCGGACGTGAACGAACTGGTGCGGGCGGCCGCCGAGCTCATGGCGGACCCGGAACTGGCGCACCGGATGGGCAAGCAAGCGCGCGAGCACGCGCTGGCCAGCTACGGCCTGGACGCCTTCCTGCGCAACTGGGACGTCCAGCTCGGCCGGGTGACGAGTGGAGGTAGCGCATGAAGATCTCGATGGTGTCGGAGCACGCCAACCCCCTGGCCGTGCTGGGCGAGGTGGACGCGGGCGGGCAGAACCTGCACGTGGCGGAGCTGTCCGCGGCGTTGTGCCGCCAGGGCCACGACGTCACCGTCTACACCCGGCGCGACGACCGCGCGCAGCCGGAGCAGGTCCGGGCCCTCGCGGGCTACCGGGTCGTGCACGTCCCGGCCGGCCCCGCGGAGCGCCTGCCCAAGGACGAGCTGCTGCCGCACATGACCGAGTTCGGGCGCTACCTGGCGAAGTCGTGGCAGCGGGACACCCCGGACGTGGTGCACGCGCACTTCTGGATGTCCGGGCTGGCGTCGCTGCTGGCCACCCGCGGCACCGACGTGCCGGTGGTCCAGACCTTCCACGCCCTCGGTGTGGTGAAGAAGCGCTACCAGGGCACCGCCGACACCAGCCCGCCCGAGCGGGTGCAGCTGGAGCGGCTGATCGGCAAGAACGCCGCCCGCGTCGCCGCGACCTGCTCCGACGAGGTCTTCGAGCTGGCCCGGATGGGCCTGCCGCGCGCACGCATGTCGGTCGCCCCGTGCGGGGTGGACCTGGAGCGCTTCACGCCGGACGGGCCGGCCGCCCCGCGCGGCACCCTGCACCGGATCGTCAGCGTCGGCCGGCTGGTGCCGCGCAAGGGGTTCGCGACGGCGATCGCCGCGCTGCCCGCCGTGCCCGGCGCCGAGCTGGTGATCGCCGGTGGCCCCGAGCAGGGACGGCTCGCCGACGACCCGGAGGCCAAGCGCCTGCTGGAGCTGGCGCGGCGGCTCGGTGTCGCCGACCGGGTCCGGCTGCTGGGCCAGGTGACGCGCGACGAGATGCCGTCGCTGCTGCGGTCGGCGGACCTGGTCGTGTGCACGCCGTGGTACGAGCCGTTCGGCATCGTGCCGCTGGAGGCCATGGCCTGCGGGGTCCCGGTGGTGGCGGCCGCGGTCGGCGGGCTGATCGACACCGTGGTGGACGGCGTGACCGGTGAGCTGGTGCCGCCGAAGCGGCCGGAGGCGCTCGCCGCGACCCTGCGGCGGCTGCTGGGCGACCCCGCGCAGCGCGAGGCGTACGGGATCGCCGGATGCGACCGCGCCCGGTCGCGGTACTCGTGGGACCGCATCGCGGTCGACGTCCTGCGCATCTACGAGAAGGCGCTGGGGGACAAGGTCCCGGCCGGTGCGGTGGTGCCCGCGGACGCCGCGGCGAGCCCGGTCTGACGCGAGCGAGCGGAAAGCCCCCTCGGGAGTGGTTCCCGAGGGGGCTCTTTCCGTCAGGTCAGCTTGTTGACCGCGGACTGGGCCTTGCCCTTGACCGTGCCCATCGCGTCCTGCGTGGGCGAGTAGGTCGCGTAGAGCTGTGGGTCGGGTTTGGGGGCGCTGCCGGGGCCGCCGAGGGGTTTGGGGTCCATGAGGTAGTCGATGCGGTCTTCGCCGGTGGACCAGGAGCCTTTGTTGCCGTCGGGGCCGTCGGAGAGGTGCCAGATGGTGTTGTTGTGGGTCTGGTCTTCTTCGTCGAGCAGGGCGTTGGGGGCGATGTCGCTTTCCAGGCCGTCGGCTT
>NZ_PQHW01000041.1 GCF_003385215.1 Amycolatopsis thermalba
GGTAGCGCGGGGTGCGGGCGAGCCAGTCGCTCGCGGTGCTCGGCGAGTTCGCCCGCACCCCGCGCTACCAGGGCGGTGGCAGCTCGCAGATCACGCCGACGCGGCTCGACGGCGCCCTCACCGCGCTCGCCGGATCGGCGCCGGTGCGCTTCGCCCCCGGCTACGGCGACGTGGACGAGGCGGTCGCGCTCGCCGCGGACAGCGATGTCGCGCTGGTCTTCGTGGGCAGCGAGCACGAAACCGAGGGCGCCGACCGGGAAAGCCTGGACCTGCCCGCGACGCACCGCGAACTGATCGAGCGCGTCGCGGCGGTGAATCCCCGCACGGTCGTGGTGCTGTCCAACGGCACCGTGGTGCTGACCCGCCCGTGGGAGGCCGCGGTGCCGGCGATCGTGGAGGGCTGGCTGCTCGGCCAGGCCGGCGGCAGCGCGATCGCGGACGTCCTCTTCGGACGCGTCAATCCGTCCGGACGGCTCGCCGAGACCATCCCGGTCCGGCTCGCCGACCATCCGTCCTTCCTGGACTTCCCCGGCGAGAACGGGCACGTGCGTTACGGCGAGGGGATCCACGTCGGCTACCGCGGCTTCGACGCCCGCGAGCTGGAGGTGGCCTACCCGTTCGGTTTCGGGCTGTCGTACACCACGTTCGAGTACGGCGAGGCGCGCGCGACCGCGACGGACGCGGGCATCGAGGTGCGGGTGCCGGTGACCAACACCGGCGACCGGGACGGGCGTGAAGTGGTGCAGGTGTACGTGAGCGTGCCGGGCTCGCGCGTGCGCCGCGCACCGCGGGAGCTGAAAGCGTTCGCCAGCGTGCCGATCGCGGCGGGTGAGACGGCCGAGGTGGTGCTGCACATCGCCCGCGAGGACCTGGCCTACTGGGACACGCGCCTGCACCGGTGGATCGTCGAGGGCGGCGAGTACCACTGCGCGGTCGGTTCGTCCTCACGCGACCTGCACACGACGGCGATGGCCGAGGTGACCGGCGACGACGTGCGGGTACCGCTGACCGGGGAGTCCACAGTGGCCGAATGGTTCGCCGACCCACGCGGCGCCGAACTGCTGGGACAGGCCTTCGCCGCGGCCGCGGGCAGCGGCCCGATCGGACGGCTGGTGGCCGACCCCGCGACGATCTCGCTGGTGGGCAGCCTGCCCCTGAGCCGGATGTCCGCCTTCCCGGGCAGCCCGCTGACCGCGGAAGCGCTGGCGAAACTGATCGCCGAAGTCAACGGGTGAACACGGACGGCCCGGCGCCCCCGTCGGGCGCCGGGCCGTCCGCCGTCTCAGTCGAAGACCACCAGGCCGCGGATGTTGCGGCCGGCGTGCATGTCCTCGTACGCCTGCGCCACCTCGTCGAGGCGGTACTCCGTCGTGATCAGCTCGTCGAGCTTGAGCTGGCCCGCCTGGTACATGCGCAGCAGGTTGGGGATGTCGCGGCGCGGGTTGGACTCGCCGAACAGCGAGCCCTGCAGCCGCTTCTGCATGAGCGTCAGGTCGCCCAGCGCGATCGGCGCCCCGGCCTCGGTGATGTTGCCCAGCCCGGTCAGCACGACCGTCCCGGCCTTGCGGATCGACGCCAGCGCCTGGCCCACGTGATCACCCTGCACGACACCGATGGTGACGATGGTGGCGTCCGCGCCCTGCCCGTTGGTCAGCGACCGAGCGAAGTCGGCCGCCTCCTCGATCGTGGCGAACGCGTGCGTCGCGCCGAACACCTTCGCCTTGTCGCGCTTGAACTGCACCGGGTCCACGGCGATGATCGTCTTCGCGCCGGCGTGCGCCGCGCCCTGCAGGGCGTTCGCGCCGATCCCGCCGATGCCCATCACGATCACCGTCGCGCCGGGCTTGATGTTCGCCGAGTTCACCGCCGAACCCCACCCGGTCGGCACGCCGCAGCCGACCAGCGCGGCGGCCTTGAGCGGGATGTCCTTGCCGATCTTGACCACCGAGTCGACCGACGCGGTGGTGTACTCGGCGAACGTCGAGATGCCGCACTGCTGCCCGACCGGGTTGCCGTTCTCGGTCATCCGGAAGCTCGCCGGGTCGTCCGCGCGCGCCCCGGTCAGCAGCGACGCGCCCAGGTCGCACAGGTTGGACAGCCCCTGCGCACAGAACTCGCACTTGCCGCACGCGGGCAGGAACGAGAACACGACGTGGTCGCCGACCTCGTAGCCGGGCGTGTTCGGCCCGACCGCGGTGACGACACCGGCGCCCTCGTGCCCGCCGACGTACGGGTAGACGGCGACCGGCACGTCACCGGTGGCGACGTGGTCGTCGGAGTGGCACAGGCCGGACGCGGCGAGCTTGACGGTGACCTCGCCCTGGCGCGGGTCGTCCAGCTCCACGGTGGCGGTCTCGTAGGTGCCGGGGGCCTGGCGGACCAGGGACACCTTGGTGGTGATGGGCATGCTTCGCTCCTCCTCGAGCCGAAGTGTCCTCAAAGGACTACGGTGACGACCTTTTCCTCGGTGTTGGCGAGGATTCCGCTCCAGCCCAGCTCGCGGCCGACGCCACTGGACTTCATGCCGCCCCACGGCAGGGCCGCGTCGATCGGCGCCCAGCCGTTCACGCCGACCGCACCGGCGCGGACCTGCCCGGCCAGGGTGTGCGCGGCGCTGACGTCACGCGTCCAGATGGTGGCGGCGAGGCCGTAGGTGGTGGTGTTGGCGATGCGGACGGCCTCTTCCGGGTCGTCGAACGGGATCACCGAGCCGACCGGGCCGAAGATCTCCTCGCGCGCGATCGTCATGTCGTTGTGCACGTCGGCGAAGATGGTCGGCTGGACGAAGAAGCCGGGCCGCTCGGGGCGGCCGCCGCCGGCGACGAGCCGGGCGCCCTCGGCGCGGCCCTTCTCGATGTAGCCGAGGACGCGCTCCTGCTGCTTCTTGTTGACCAGCGCGCCCATCGTGGTGGCCGGGTCGAGCGGGTCGCCGAGGACCTGCTGGTTGGCGGCGCCGGCGAGGGCGTCGACCACGTCGGAGTACAGCGAGCGGTGCACGAGCACGCGGGTGCCGGCCGCGCAGACCTGGCCCTGGTTGAAGAACAGGCCCATCGCGGTGCCGCCGATGGCCGCTTCGAGGTCGGCGTCGGCGAGGATGATCTGCGGTGACTTGCCGCCCAGCTCCAGGGTGATGCGCTTGAACGACCGGGCCGCGGCGACGCCGACGTGGCGGCCGACCTCGGGGCTGCCGGTGAAGCTGATCTTGTCGACGTCCGGGTGGTCGACGAGCGCCTGGCCGGTGACCTCGCCCAGGCCGGGCAGGACGCTGACCACGCCGTCGGGCAGGCCGGCCTCCTTCAGCAGCTTGGCCAGGTGCAGGATCGACAGCGGCGCGTCCTCCGGCGGCTTGACCACGACGGTGTTGCCGGCGGCCAGCGCGGGCGCGAGCTTCCACGCGGTGATCATCAGCGGGGTGTTCCACGGGATGATCGCGGCGATCACGCCGACGGGTTCGCGGCGGGTGTAGGAGTGGGTGGGGCGGCCCAGGTAGCCGTCGGTGGGGATGACCTGGCCGGTGATCTTGTCCGCCCAGCCGGCGAAGTGGCGGAACGTGCGGGCGGCGTTGGGCATGTCGAGCACGGCCGGCTGGCCGAGGGGCTTGCCGATGTCGAGGGCTTCGAGGCGGGCCAGCAGCTCGGCGTCGCGGTCGATCAGGTCGGCGACGCGGTTGAGGATCCGGCCGCGCTGCGAGCCGGGCAGGGCGGCCCACTCCCCCGACAGCTGGGCGCGGGCGGCGGCGACGGCGGCGTCCACGTCCTGCGGCGACGCGGCGGCGACGTCGGCCAGCTTCTCCTCGGTCGCCGGGTTGAGGTCGGCGAACGTGCCCCCGGTGCCGTCGCGCCACTGGCCGGCTAGGAAGAGCTGGCTGGGGAAGGTCTCGGTGGTGGTCACGGGCGGTGCTCCTCGGCGATCGGCGTCGATCACGACCCGGACGGGTCGCCTGCCCCGAGGATGCGGCACGTCACACCGGCCGGTCTTGCGTCTGCGCGCACGGCTCTTGTGCCTGCGCGCACCGGCTCACTCCCCGGCGAGGAGATACCGCAGGTACCGCTGCGGCGCGGCGAGGAAATCCCGCGTCAGGCGCACCGGCAGGGCGTCCTCGTAATCGACCTGCTCGATCTCCCCGCTGTCGCCGATCTCGTAGATCGTGGCACCGGGCAGCGCGAGCAGGATCGGGGAATGCGTGGCCGCCACGATCTGGCTGCCCTGCTCGGCGAGTTCCGCCAGCCGCGCCAGCACCGCCAGGCACCCGCGCACCGACAGCGCCGCCTCCGGCTCGTCCAGCAGGTACAGGCCGTGCGGACCGAACCGGTGCGTCACCAGGTCCAGGAACGACTCCCCGTGCGAGCGTTCGTGCGGCGAAACGCCCCCGTAGGCGGGCAGCAGGGGCGGCGATCCCGGGTCGCGGTCGAGGCGCTCGATCTCGGAGGCCACGTTGTAGTAGGACTCGGCGCGCAGGAAGAACCCGGTGCGCGGCTTGACGGCGCCCCAGGTCAGGACCAGGTGGTCGCCCAGGGTGGACTCGCTCGCGCGGGTCGCGAACCGGAAGTTCCGGCTGCCGCCCTCGGGGTTGAAGCCCGCGGCCACCGCCAGCGCCTCGACCAGGGTGGACTTGCCGCTGCCGTTCCCGCCGACCAGGAAGGTCACCCCGGGTGCCAGCGGCAGGCCGCCGGAGCGGGACAGGTGCGCCACCGCGGGCAGGGTGAACGGGTAGCGCCCGCCGTCCGCGTCCGGGGCCAGCCGGACCCGCTGCACGAACACCGGCGTCCGCTACCCCGCCACCAGCTGCGCCCGGTGCTCCCGCGGCGTGCGGCCGTACCGGGCGCGGAAGGTGCGGCTGAACTGCGCCGCGTCGACCAGGCCCCACGACGCCGCGATCGCCGCCACCGGGCGGGTCGCCAGGGCCGGGTCGGCCAGGTCGTGCCAGCACCGCTCCAGCCGGCGGTCCCGGATCCAGCCGGTGATCGTCGCGCCGCGGCGTTCGAACAGCTTCTGCAGCTGGCGCAGCGACACGTGCACCGCGGCGGCCACCTCGGCCGGGCACAGCCCCGGGTCGGACAGGTGCTCCTCGATGTAGCGCTGCGCGGCCGTCACCACCGTGTCCGCCGGTGGCTCGCCCTGCGCGGCGAAACACGCGGCCAGCATGTCCACCGCGGCATCGGACAGGAAAGCCGCCTCCGGCCCGGGCTGGGCCACCCGCGGATCCAGCCCCCGCAGCAACGCCGACGTCAGCGCGCCACTGCCACCCGAGCCGGGGATCGTCACGGCGGTCAGATCGTCCACCCGGGGCGCCCGCGGCTTCAGCCGGCGCCGCGGCACGACCAGCACCAGCATCTCGAAGTCGTCGTCGAAGACCAGGTCGTAGGGCCGGTTCGTGTCGTACACCGTCAGATCGCCGGGCGCCAGCCGCGCGGTGCGGCCGTCCTGCTGGACGACGCCGTGCCCGCGCAGCTGCAGCCCCACCTTGTAGAGGTCGCCGGCCCCGCGCCGGATCAGGCTCCGGGTCCGGCGGGTGACCTGGCGCGTCGAGCTGACGACGGACACCTGCAGGTCGGCCATCGGGCGGGCGGCCACCCGCCCGTGGAACCGGTTCCCGATCGCGACGACGTCCAGCGGCACGAACGCGCGGGCCAGCAGGTCGCGCCAGGACTCCAAGCTCGTCGTGGTGCCGGCGTCCAGCGTCATCGGGAACGCGCCCACCTCGGCCTCCTCGCCTCGAATTACCGAACGTCCGGTCGGGTTGGCGTCATGGTACGTGCCGGCGTGCCGGGCGTCACCCTCCCGCCGCAGTCGGCACCGGCGAGGCGTCGCGGCGGCGCAGGTGCTCCGGCTCGGCGATGAACCGCGCGCCCAGCACCGACAGCAGGCACAACAGCCCGCACACCAGCGCGATCGGCCAGGTCTGCCCGCCGGACGCCGAGGTCAGCGCGGCCGCCACGAACGGGATGCACCCGCCGACGAGCGCGCCCGCGATCTCGCGCGTGAACGTCACGCCGGTGTAGCGGTAGCCGACCGGGAACAGCTCGGACATCATCGTCGCCTGCGAGGCCAGCGTCAGGTCGTTGCACAGGGTGTAGAGCATCACCAGCGCCGCCCAGATCACCACCGGCGTGCCGGTGTCGAGCAGGAAGAAGAACGGGTAGAACAGCAGCGCCGCCGCGGTCGCGCCGGTCATCATCACCGGCCGCCGCCCGAACCGGTCGCACAGCCAGCCCGCGGTGGGCACGGTGACCACCTTGAGCGCGTTGGCGATGACGATGCCGAGCAGCCCCACCCACGCCGCGGTGCCGACCTCCTTCGACAGGTAGCTCAGCGCGTACACCGAGGGCAGGTAGCTGATCACGTTGGGCGCGACGGAGATCAGCATGCCGGGCAGGATCTTCCGCCCGGACGTGGCGAACAGCGCCCGCAGCGGCGCCCGCGTGCTGTGGCCCTCCTTCTTGGCGCGCTCGAACTCGGGGCTGTCCGGCACCTTGAGCCGCACGATCACGCCGGCGACGCCGACCAGGCAGCTGAGCAGGAACGGGATCCGCCAGCCCCAGCCGGTGAAGTCCGCATCGGACATCAGCGCCGAGGTCAGGAAGAACACGCCGGTCGCCACCAGCGAGCCGACCGCGTTGCCCAGCGTGGGCGCGCTGGCGTTGATGCCGCGTGCCCTGGTCTCGGCGTGCTCGGCGGACAGCAGCATCGCCCCCGCGTACTCGCCACCGGCGCCCAGGCCCTGCACCACCCGCAGCAGCACCAGCGCGACCGGCGCGAACACGCCGGCGGTGGCGTAGCTGGGCAGCAGGCCGATCAGCGTGGACGCCACGGCCATCACCATCAGGGTCACGAACAGCATCGTGCGGCGCCCGACGCGGTCGCCGAGGATGCCGATGATCACGCCGCCGACCGGGCGGGCGAAGAAGCCGACGGCGAACGTGGCCAGCGACGACAGGGTCGCGACGACCGGATCACCGGAGGGGAAGAACACCTGCGGCAGCACGAGGGCGGCGGCCGTGCCGTAGAGGGAGAAGTCGTACCACTCGAGTGCCGTGCCCACGGTCGAGCCCACCGTGGCCCGGCTGATCCGGAGTCTCATCGCCGACCCTTCGTTGCGTCTCGCGAACGTCTACATTAACGTTCATGGTGGCGACAGGCTACGAGTTCGCTTTCCCTGCGGTCAAGAGACAAGGAACCGCTTTGACTTACATGAACGTTAATGAGACGGCGCTGGCGAAGTACAACCCGCTGTCCCGGGTGCTGTGCTTCGACCGGTTCGACTCCACCACGCACGGCTGGACCGAGCTGCTCGGCAACTACGACGGGCGCGGCGACCTGGACACCGTGGACGACCACATGCGCGACTTCCGCCCGCCGCAGCTGTCCTCGTGCACGTTCTTCGACGTGGGCACGCACGGGACGCTGAGCGGCAACTACGCGCTCAAGCTCGCGACCCGCCCCTACCCCGGCCACACCGCGACCGGCATCCGCCGCCTGACGATGGCCGGCCGCGGCCGCGTGCGGATCGAGACCCACTTCGCGTTCAAGGCCGAGGCCACCGTGGGGCACGAGGCGCCCGCGTCGGTGCACTGGGACGGCAACCGGCACCCGTCGGAGTCGCAGTTCGGCGCGTTCACCGTCGCCACCGACATCTGCTCGGACGGCGGCCTGCGCTACCACAACGTCATCCGCTACCAGAACACCAACCTGGACGGCGAGATGACGAACCGCTGGATGTACCCGGTGGTGCCGGAGCCGACGCCGCGCGACCACCAGGAGGGCAAGTTCGCCCTGCCCTACGCCGCCGACTTCACCGCGCCGGACCCGGACGACTGGCGCACCTTCGGCGAGCCGCTGGAGATGTGCGTCAACGAGGTGCCGACCAAGATCAACTGGCACTACCTGCGGTGGGACATCGACACCAGCACGCGGTCCAATGTGGAGCTCCAGCTCAACGACCGCGTGATGGACATGCGCGACGTGCCGGTGCCGCCGTACCCGGACCGCTACGGCACGCTGGACAACCTGCTCAACTTCTACTTCTCGGTCCGCACGCACTGCGGCGTGCGCAACTTCCTGTTCCTGGACTCGGTCCTGATCTCGGTGGAGTGGTGAGGCACGACATGCGCTCGACGATGACGGCTGTGCTGGAACGCAACACCGTGGTGCGCGAGGACTTCGCGACCGAACCGTACGAACTCCCGTGGGCGGCCGAGGCCCGGTTCTTCGTGCAGGCGCTGGAGGCGGACGGCCCGCTGGTCTTCCGCACCGAGATCTCCCCGGACGGGCTGCACTGGTGCCCGCTGGACGAGGCCGAGCACCGCATCGACTCCCCCGGCCTGATCACCTGGCCGGTGAGCGGGTTCGGGCAGTGGCTGCGGGTGAGCTGCACCGTGGGTCCCGGCGCGACCGGGAAGCTGCGCATCTATCTTGTTGGCAAGGGTTGATCCGGAGGTCGGCTGGTGGTGCGCGCTCGGCGGGTCACGTTGCGTGACGTCGCGGACAGGGTCGGTCTGTCCGCGAACACGGTGTCGCGCGCGCTGTCGGGCAAGGACCAGGTCAGCGAGGCCACCCGGGAGATGATCGTGGCCGAGGCCCGGCGGCTGGGGTACGTGCCGAACAGCCACGCCCGGTCGCTGGTCTCGGGCACCACGATGGTGCTCGCGCTGGTGATCACCAACCCGTCGAACCCGTTCTACGCCGCGCTGATCTCCGCGGTGGAGCGGCAGTGCCGGGTGGCCGGGTACTCGGTGCTGCTGCTGGTCACCGAGGAGAACGAGGACAACGAGGAACGCGCGGTGCAGCAGCTGCTGCGCTTCGGCGTGGACGGGGTGCTGGCGGTGCCGATCCAGCACCGGCCCGGGGTGTGGGCGGAGCTGTCCGCGGCCGGGCTGCCGGTGGTGCTGCTCAGCCGCGACATCCCGGAGCTGGGGTTCGACTTCGTGGGCATCGACGTCGAGCAGGCGGTGGCGGACGCGGTGTCCCGGGTGGCCGGGCCGGGGCCGGCGTGGCTGTTCGAGGAGGACCTGGAGATCAGCACGGTGGCCGCGCGCATCGCCGGGTTCCGGCGGGCGCTCGGCGGTGATTCGCTGGTGCTGAAGGTGCCCGGGCACCGGACGCGGGACGCGGCGCTGCCGTGGCGCCCGGACGACGCCCACCGGCTCGCGGCCGGGCTGATCACCCGCGAGCACCACCCGGACCTGGTGGTCACCGGCAACGACTACTTCGCGCTCGGGGTCTACAAGGCGGTCCGGGAGTGCGGGCTGACCGTCGGCGAGGACGTGCGCGTGCTCGGCTACGGCGACCACCCGTTCGCCGCCTACCTGGAGCCGGGCCTGACCACGATCCGGCTGCCCGCCGACGACGTCGGCACGGCCGGGGTGGAGCTGCTGCTGCGGCGGATCGCGGACCCGGACCGGCCCCGGGAAACCGTGCGGTTGAGCGCGGAACTCATCGAGCGCGGCTCGGCCCGGGTCGTGCGCTGATCGTCGCCGGACGGCCAGCAAAGATCAACCATCCGGCCACAATCCGGACATAGCGTCCGGCGCATGAGACGCACTCCCCACCGTCCCCTGGCGGCCGCGCTGGCCCTCGGCCTCGCCGCCGCCCTCGTCCCCACGCTCGCTGCCGCCGCTCCCGGCGACGTCGTCGTCCGCGAGTCCTTCGATGGCGCCGCGCTGCCCGCCGGGTGGACCCCGGTCGCCGGCACCTGGCAGGTCAGCGGCGGGAAGCTGACCAACACCGCGCCCGGCACGCTGTCCCGGATCACCTTCGGCACCCACCTGGAGGACTTCCGCGCCGAGGCCACCATCCGGTTCGACGCGGTCACCAACTCCAGCCGCTGGGCCGGCCTCGTCCTCGACACCGCGCCGGACGGGACCGTGCCGTGGAGCCAGGCGATCATGCGGTCGGCCTCCACCGCCACCAACGGCATCGAGTTCGCGCAGCGCACCGAGGCCAGCACCTGGAACGTCACCGACACCGCCGCCGCGCCGCACGACGCCGGCACCGGGCGCGACATCCGCGTCGCGATCGAGGTGCACGGCAGCCGCGCCACCTGGAGCTTCGACGGCAAGACCGTGTTGAGCACCACCAAGCTGCGGCGCAGCGCGTCGGGCGTGTTCGGGTTCATCGCCGACGGCGCGAAGATCAGCGTCGACGACGTGACGGTCACCCGGCTCGACCCGCTGCCGGTGACCCAGCCGGACGGCGCGCTGCCGCTCACGGTCGCCCACCGCGGCTACTCCGCGGTGGCGCCGGAGAACACGCTCGCCGCGGTCGAGGCCGGGGTCCGCGCGGGCGCCGAGTACGTGGAGATCGACGCGCAGACCACGCGCGACGGCGTGCCGGTCGTCATGCACGACAACACCGTCGACCGGACCACCGAGGGCACCGGCGACATCTCGACGCTCACCGCCGCGCAGGTGACCGCGCTGGACGCCGGGGCGTGGTTCTCACCGGCGTTCGCCGGGCAGAAGGTGCCCACGCTCGGGCAGGTGCTGGACCTGATCCGCACCAGCGGATCGACGCTGCTGCTGGAGATCAAGGGCCCGGAGACCCGCGCCGAGACCGCGCGGATCCTGGACGAGGTGCGCAGCCGGGGCATGACGCGGCAGGTGCTGGTGCAGAGCTTCGACGAGCAGGTCCTGCGGGACGCTCGCGCGATCGCGCCGGAGATCCCGCTGGGCCTGCTGCGGGGTGCGGTGGACGCCGATCCGGTGGCGACGGCGAAGGCGTTCGGCGTGGTGACCTACAACCCGTCCGCCGCGGCGCTCCTGACCCGGCCGGACGCGGTGTCCCGGTTGAACGCGGCGGGAATCGCCGTCATGCCCTACACCGTGAACGACGCGGCGACCTGGCGGAAGCTGGCCGACGCCGGGGTGGACGCCATCATCACCGACCGGGCCGGGGAGCTGGCCGGGTGGCGCTCGGGCCAGGCCGCGCCCTCGGTGACGGTCTCGGTGCCGGGCCAGCTGCGGCGGTACGTGCCGGCGCCGGTCGCGGTGTCGGCGCGGGACGCTTCGGCCGTCTCGGTGACGCTGGACGGCGCGCGGATCGACCCGGCGGCGCCGCTGGACCCGCGGTCGCTGGCCGCGGGCACGCACGAACTCGTGGCGACGGCGACCGGTCCGGGTGGGACGGCGTCGGCGTCGGCGAAGTTCGAGGTCGTGGTCGACGTGACGGGGGTGCGGGTGCTGGTCGCGGAGGCCGGGGCGCGCCCCGAGCAAACGGCGACGATCCTGCGGCACCTGGACGCCGGGCACTTCGACCAGGCCGCGGACGCGGTGCGCCGGGCCGGGTTCGCGCCGGAGCTGGAGCGGATCCTGCTGGCGGACCTCGCGCTGATCGCGGGCCGCTGACCGCGGTGGGGTGGCGGGGTGATCTTGTCCCCGCCACCCCCTCCGGGTGAGACTGGCGCCATGGACCGCGTCAGCATCGAGATCAGCCAGGGCGTCGCCGATGTGCGGCTCAACCGTGCCGACAAGCGCAACGCCCTGGACCCCGCCATGTTCGCGGCCCTGGTGCGCGCCGGGGAGCGGCTGAAGTCCGAGCCGGGGCTGCGGGCTGTCGTACTGTCCGGCGAGGGGCCGGACTTCTGCGCGGGCCTGGACTTCGCCGCGTTCCAGGCGATGCGCTCCGGCGACCGGATCAGCGCGGACGTCGACCTGCCGCCGTCGGACGGGCCGGCCAAGGCGACCGGGCAGCGGGCGGCCCACGTGTGGACCGAGCTGCCGGTGCCGGTGATCGCCGCGATCACCGGGCACGCGCTGGGCGGCGGGCTGCAGGTCGCGCTGGGCGCGGACATGCGGATCGTCGCGCCGGACGCGAAGCTGTCGGTCCTGGAGATCAAGTGGGGGCTGATCCCGGACATGACCGGCACGCAGGTGCTGCCCGAGCTGGTCGGCCGGGACGTGGCGAAGGAGCTGACGTTCACCGGCCGCGTGGTGAGCGGGGAGGAGGCGGTCGCGCTGGGCCTGGCGACGCGCGTGGCCGGCGATCCCCGGGCGGAGGCGCTGGAGCTGGCCCGGTCGATCGCCGGACGCAGCCCGGACGCCATCCGCGCGGCCAAGCGCCTGCTGGACCTGCCGCGCGACCCCGAGGCCGGCTTCGCGGCCGAGCAGCGGGAGATCACGGCGCTGATCGGCAGCCCCAACCAGGTCGAGGCGGTGACGGCGTCGTTCGAGAAGCGGGCGCCGCGCTTCACGGATCCGGCCTGACGCGGAGCTACCAGCTCGTGGGCCCGCCGTGTCGATCAAGCACATGACGCCCTGACCGACGGTGTGGTGCGCCGACATGGTGAGTCGTCCCGCCCGCTGCCTACCCTGGCGATCTCGCAACGGTGGGAGGGGTCGTCGATGAGAAGGTCTGTTGCCGTGCTCGTTCCGGCGCTGGCGGCCGCGGCACTAGCGGCGCCGGCGCACGCGGATCCGGTGGCCCGGTGCACGGAGCTGGCCGGGCTGGCGATCCCGGCCGCCGCGATCGGCCTGCCGACCAGCGGCGGCACGGTGACCGCGGCGCAGGTCACCGGCGGGTACTGCCAGGTGGACGCGGCGCTGCACCCGGTGGATCCGGCGGCGCCGGACATCCGGATGCGGGTCGCGTTGCCGGCGGAGTGGAACGGCAAGGCGCTGATGTTCGGGGGCGGCGGGTACAACGGCACGATCCCGAACGTGGCCGGGAACGTCCCCTTTGGACCGGTGGGCGGGGCCACTCCGCTGGCCCGCGGCTACGCGACCTTCGCGAGCGATTCGGGCCACCAGGCCTCGCCCACGCACGTCCCGGCTCCTTCGCTCGACGGCTCGTTCGGGGTGAACGACGAGGCGGTGCGCAACTTCTCCGGCGACGCGCTCAAGAAGACCCGGGACGCGGCCGTGTTCGTGATCGCGCAGCGGTATTCGGCGCGCCCGTCGTACAGTTATTTCGCGGGCGGGTCGACCGGTGGCCGGGAGGCGCTGGCCGTGGCGCAACGGTGGCCGGCCGATTTCGACGGCGTGATCTCGGTGTACCCGGCGTGGAACGCGGCGAGCCTGGATTTGTTCTTCGGCTACCAGGCGCAGGTGTTGTCCCAGCCGGGCGCGTTCCCGAACCCGGCGAAGCAGGCTCTGTTGTACCGCAGCGTGATCCAGGCTTGTGACGGCCAGGATGGCCTGCGCGACGGCGTGGTCTCGGACGAGGCGGGGTGCCGGTTCGACCCGCGGGTGCTGCGTTGCCCCGGCGGGGCGGACACGGGTGACGCGTGTTTGTCGGACGTGCAGATCGGGGCGGTGAAGGCGCTTTCGGAGCCGCTGCGGTGGAAGTACCGCGTGGCGAGCGGCGAGCGCGGCTACCCCGGTTTCCCGTTCCTGTCCGGCGCCGCGATGACGACACCACTGCTCGGCATGGGCACGGTCGCCCCGGCCACCCCGATGCCGGCGGCCGCGGGGTACGGGGTGCAATTCTGGGACCAGTGGGCACGGTACTTCGTGACGCGGAACCCCGGTTTCGACGCGCTGACGCTGGACCCGCGCCGCCCGGGCCCGTGGCGGGAGCGGATCAGCGAGCTGACCGCGCTGCAGGACGTGAACAACGCGGACCTGGGCCCGTTCGCCCGGGCCGGCGGCAAACTCCTGCTGCTGCACGGCACGGCGGACGAGCTGGTGAGCCACCGGTCCACAGTGGACTACTTCCAGCGCGTGGAACGCACGCTGGGCAAGCGGGCAACGGATTCCTTCGCGCGGTTCTACCTCGTCCCCGGCGCGAACCACGCCAATGTGGGAGCCGCGTTCCCAGCCGCCTGGGACTCGCTGACCGCGTTGGAAACCTGGACCGAACACCAGGCGGCGCCCGTGACCCCGGTGGTGACCGACGCGGCAAGGGGCCGGACCCGCCCACTGTGCGAGTACCCGGCCTGGCCCCGCTACCGAGGCGGTGATCCAGCCACAGCGAGCAGCTTCAGCTGCGCCCGGCGCTGACGGCGCGCCAGCGCCGTGCAGTGCACCCACCGAAGCTGGGTGGTCATCCCGTCGCCTGACACTGGACGATCACCTTGAGCCAGGGCCGCAACCCAGGCCGCCAACCGGCGGCCGACGGTGCCAACCTTGCGGCCCTGGCTCAAGGTGATATGCACAAACCGGAAGGCGACGGGATGACCACCAGCGACCACCTGCTCGGGGTGAGACAACAACGGTCCCCCGTCATCCCGGAGCCTGCCTGTCCGGCGAGGACATCTCTTGATCTTTAGAGGTGGCTGGGGGCAGGCGAAGAGCCCGCCCTACGGGCGGGAAACGCCCTTCGGGCGGAAAGCGCCTCACGGCGCCGAACGGTCACCTTCCGACCACCCCCGCCCCCGCCCCTGAATGGTGTTTCAGTCGCCGAGCAGGCGTGTCAAGGCGGGAAAGAGTACCTTGACACGCCTGATCGGCGACCAAAGACCGGCTGTGGATCGGGGGCGGGGGAGGTCTGGTTGGGGTAGTCGGTGCTGTTGCGTTGCCGGCTTGCGGTTCGCAAGGCTGCCGCGCGGCCCCGGGGCGTAGTCGGGCCGCTTGTGTTGCCGGCCGCCGGTTCGCAGGGCTGCCGCACGGCCGGCCGACTGCCGGACCACTACCGTTGCCGGCCGCCGGCACTCGGCTGCCGCACGGCCGGCCGACTGCCGTGCCACTCCCGTTCCCGCCCGCCGGTTGTGTGTCACCACCGGACCGGGCTCACCCCTCCGGTGCCACCTCCCCATACGCCACCACCGACAGGAACCTGATCGGCAGCTTCACCAGCTCCCGCGGTCCGTGCACCCCTTCACCGTCCAGTTGCAGCGCATCGCCGGGGCGCATGGTGTAGCTGGCCTCTCCGTGGCCGTACAACATCTCCCCCTCCAGCATGTACAGCAGCTCCGTTCCGGGGTGCTGGAAGAGCGGGAACTCCTCACTCCGTTCGGTCAGCGTGACGATGTGCGCTTCCATCCGCTTGTGCGGCCCCCGCAGCGCACCGAGCAACGTGTAGTCGTGGCCCACCCGCGTTCCGCGTTGCACGATTCGCGCTCCGGCGCCCGCCGGGGTGTAGACCGCCTCGCGTTGGGTGTCGGCTGCCCGGAACAGCGCGGTGACCGGCACGTCGAACGCGTCGGCCAGGCGGTCGAGCGTCGTCAGGCTACAAGAAATCGTCGCGTTCTCGATTTTGGACAGCATCGCCACCGAGATGCCCGTGCGCGCCGCCAGCTCGGCCAGCGTGAGGCCGTGGGCGTGCCGCAGCTGGCGCACCTGCCCGGCGATCGCCCGCTCCAGCCTGCCCTGCCGCGGCGCCGGCTTGTCGACCTCGCGCGCGGCCGGCCCGGCCGGTGCCTCGTCCTTGCTCACGACTGCCCGCCCATCCACCGATGATACTCAGCGCATCTCCCCCGCCCCCACATACGGGTGCGGGCTGGTCAGCAACGCGCCCTCGGCGAACCGCGACAACCGGAAATCCGTCTCCGGCACGTCCGGGTCCCCGCTCTTCCCGTCCACCACCAGGTCCGCGACCAGCGCCCCCACCGCGGGCGAGATCTTGAACCCGTGCCCGCTGAACCCCGCCGCCACCACCAGCCCGCCGACCGGCGTCAGGGAGATCACCGGGTTGAAGTCCGGCGTCACGTCGTAACACCCCGCGTAGGTGCTCGCGATCGACGCGTCCGCCAGTCCCGGGAACCGCCGTGCCATCTTCTCCACCGCCAGCTCCAGGAAGTCCGCGTCGGCCCGGTTGGCGTAGCTGTCCGGGTCGGCCGGGTGCAGCCGGGCCAGGTCGCTGTTGCCGAACAGGATCTCCCCGGACACCTCGGGCCGCACGTACTGCAACGACACCAGATCGGAGAACACCGGCACCGCCCCCAGGTCCACCCCCGGGTCGACCAGCACGATCTGCTCCCGGTGCACGGTGATCGGCAGCTCGATCCCGTGCGCGGCCAGCAGCGGCACCGACCACGGCCCGGCCGCAACGACCACAGTGGACGCCCCGATCACCGACCCGTCGGCCAGCCGCACCCCCGTCACCCGCTCCCGGGACACCAGCACCTCGGCCACCGCCGCGCCCTGCCGGATCCGCGCACCGGCGGCACGAGCCGCCGCGGCAAACGCTTGCGCCGTCGAGTACGCATCCCCGTACCCGCCGCGCGGCTCCCAGGCGAACGCGGCGAAGTCGTCCAGATCCGCGGCCGGCCACAGCTTCGCGACCTCGTCCCGCCCGATCTCCTCCGTCTCCACCCCGACCGCGCGCTGGTCGGCCAGGCTCGCCCGCAGCGCCTCCACATTGGACTCCCCGACCCCCACGACGTACCCGGTCTGGTGGAACCCGATCTCCGTGCCCAGGACGTCGGAAGCGTTCTCGAACAGCTCCAGCCCCGTGCGCGCCATCGCCGCCAGCGACGACACGCCGTAGTGACAACGCACCACACCGCTGGACTTGCCCGTCCCACCCGACCCGACGGTGTCCCGTTCGCACACCACCACGTCCGTCACCCCGCGCTGCCCCAGCGCCCACGCCGCGGCCGTGCCCTCCAGACCACCGCCGACGATCACCACCTCGGCGTTCACCGCGACATCCCCGGAATCCAGTCGGTGCCGGCCAGCGGCACGCGGGCCATCGCGGCGGCCTCGATCGTGAGCGCGACCAGGTCCTCGGGCTCGAGGTTGCGCAGGTGCGCCTTCCCGCACGCGCGCGCGAGCGTCTGCGCCTCCATCGTGAGCACCCGCAGGTAGTTGGCGATCCGGCGGCCGCCCTCGACCGGGTCCAGGCGCGCGGCCAGCTCCTCGTCCTGGGTCGTGATGCCGGCCGGATCGCGACCGTCCTGGAAGTCGTCGTAGAACCCGGCCGCCGAGCCGATCTTCGCGTACTCCGCCGCGTAGCGCGGGTGGTTGTCGCCCAGCGCGATGAGCGCGGCGGTGCCGATCGCGACCGCGTCCGCCCCCAGGGCCATCGCCTTGGCGACGTCGGCGCCGGTGCGGATGCCGCCGGAGACGATCAGCTGGACCTTCCGGTGCAGCCCGAGTTCCAACAGCGCCTGCACGGCCTGCGGGATCGCGGCCAGCGTGGGGATGCCGACGTGCTCGATGAACACGTCCTGCGTCGCGGCGGTGCCGCCCTGCATGCCGTCCACCACCACGACGTCGGCGCCCGCGGCGACGGCCAGCTTCACGTCGTAGTAGGTGCGGGTGGCGCCGACCTTGACGTAGACCGGCTTCTCCCAGTCGGTGATCTCGCGCAGCTCCAGGATCTTGATGGCGAGGTCGTCCGGACCGGTCCAGTCCGGGTGGCGGCAGGCCGAGCGCTGGTCGATCCCGGCGGGCAGCGTGCGCATCCCGGCGACGCGCTCGGAGATCTTCTGCCCGAGCAGCATCCCGCCGCCGCCCGGTTTCGCCCCCTGGCCGAGCACGATCTCGATGGCGTCGCCCTTGCGCAGGTCGGCCGGGTTCATCCCGTACCGCGAGGGCAGGTACTGGTAGACGAGGTGCTTGGACTGGCCGCGCTCCTCGGGCGTCATGCCGCCGTCGCCGGTGGTGGTGGACGTGCCGACCTCGGACGCGCCGCGCCCGAGCGCCTCCTTCGCCTGCGCGGACAGCGCGCCGAAGCTCATCCCGGCGATGGTGACCGGGATGTCCAGGTGCAGCGGGTACCTGGCGTGGCGGTCGCCGAGGACGACGTCGGTGCCGCAGCGCTCGCGGTAGCCCTCCAGGGGGTAGCGGGACATCGACGCGCCCAGGAACAGCAGGTCGTCGAAGTGCGGCAGCGGGCGTTTCGCGCCCCAGCCGCGGATGTCGTAGACGCCGGTCTCGGCGGCGCGCTGGATGGCGGCGATGGTGGCGCGGTCGAACGTCGCGGACTCGCGCAGGGCGGGGTCGGTCATGTGCTGCTCCTGGTCAGTACGAGTTGTGCGCGGCGAAGTGGTAGAGCTTGCGGGCGGAGCCGTAGCGGCGGAACTCGGACGGGTCGTGCGCCAGGCCGGCGGCGGCGAGCAGGTCCTTCAGCTCGCCGAGGTGCTCCTCCCGCATCGGCTTTTCGACGCAGTCCGCGCCGAGCCCACCGACCGCGCCGCGCACGTAGATCCGGGCCTCGTAGATCGAGTCGCCGAGGCCGTCCCCGGCGTCGCCGCACACGACGAGCCGCCCGGCCTGCGCCATGAACGCGCTCATCGGGCCGATGTCGCCGCCCACCACGATGTCGATGCCCTTCATCGAGATGCCGCAGCGCATCGACGCCGAGCCCTCGATCACCAGCAGCCCGCCGTGCCCGGTCGCCCCGGCCGACTGGGACGCGTCGCCGGTGACCCGGACCAGCCCGGACATCATGTTCTCCGCCACCCCGGTGCCCGCGTTGCCGTGCACGGTGACGGTGCCGCCGTCGTTCATGCCCGCGCAGTAGTAGCCGGCGTGGCCGCGGACGTCGACGGTGATGTCGTCGCGGATCCCGGCGGCCAGCGCGTGCGCGCCCTGCGGGTGCAACACTTCGTACGCGCGCGCGGCCGGGGCGTGCAGCTCGGCGTTCAGCTCCCGCACGGTGGTGCGAGTGAGGTCGATCAGCGCTGCCATGCGTAGACCCTTTCCGGCTCGGGCTCGTAGATGCGGGCGGTCTCGATGCCCGGCAGGTCCGCCAGCGCGCGGAACTCCGAGGCCATCGCGACCCAGGCGGGCGTCTCGGCGATGATCGCGGGCTTGCAGGCGATCGCGTCGCGCACCACGGCGAACCCGTCGGCGCTGGTCACCAGCAGGGTGTAGAAGCCGTCGAAGCGCTCGCACAACGCACGCAGCGCCTTGTCCAGGTCCTCGCCCTGCGCCAGCCGCTGGGCGACGAACCGGGCGCCCACCTCGGAGTCGTTCTCGGAGTCGAACGACACGCCCTGCGCCCGCAGCTCGCGGCGGATGGTGGCGTGGTTGGCGAACGATCCGTTGTGGACCAGGCACTGGCCGGGCCCGACGGAGAACGGGTGGCAGCCCTCGGGCGTGACCGCGGACTCGGTGGCCATCCGGGTGTGCGCGAGGCCCTGCCAGCCCTGCGCGTTCGCCAGGTCGTAGGTGCCGGCCAGCTCCCGGGGGTGGCCGATTCCCTTGTAGACGGTCAGATCCGTGCCCGCGCCGACGATCCGCTCCCCCGGCAGCGCGGCCTCGACCTCGTCGACGGACATGGGCGCGGCGAGCACGGTGGTGTCCCCGGCCTCGGTCACCAGGGCGTCGGGAAAGCGCTTGCGCAGCTCCGCGGCGTCGGCGGACAGCAACGACACCGCGGCGTAGCCCTCGGGGCAGCGGCGGCGGTCCCCGTAGACGGCGACGCCCGCCGAGTCCGGGCCGCGCTCGACCACCTGGCACAGCATCCCCTCCAGCAGCCGCCCGAGCCGGGGGTAGAGCCCGGGGTCGCGCAGGTGCAGCCCCACGATTCCGCACATGGCGGGTCTCCTTCCTAGAACGCGGTCAGGTAGCGGTCGTGCTCCCAGGAGCCGACCGTGCCGTGCCAGTCGAAGAACTCCTCGCGCTTGAGCCCGGCGAAGTACTCGGCCACGCCCGGGCCGGCGGCGTCCAGCGCGGCGGTGACCACCGGGTCCGCGCCCAGCGCGTCGACCGCGTGCAGCAGCGTCGGGGGCAGCTCCGGGTGTCCGGCGGTGTCCGGGTCGAGCGCTCGCTCGATGCCGTCCAGGCCAGCCGCCAGCGCCGCGGCCAGGGCGAGGTAGGGGTTGGCCGAGCCGTCGCCGCCACGCAGCTCGACGCGGTTGCCGTCCGGGATGCGCACGTAGTGGGTGCGGTCGTTGCCGCCGTAGGTCGCGCGCCGCGGTGACCAGGTGG
This sequence comes from Amycolatopsis thermalba, assembly GCF_003385215.1. Classification (GTDB taxonomy): domain Bacteria; phylum Actinomycetota; class Actinomycetes; order Mycobacteriales; family Pseudonocardiaceae; genus Amycolatopsis_E; species Amycolatopsis_E thermalba. The sequence goes on from NZ_PQHW01000041.1 coordinate 19,755, forward strand.
CGCCCGAGCGGGTCGAGGTCGCACCGGTGCGCTTGTAGGAGTTGACGGTCGGCGCGAGCACGGCCTGCAGAGCGGGTGCGTGCGCGAGGATTCCGGCCAGGAAGCGGCGGGCCACAGTGGACAGTCCGTGCGCCTGATCGCCGGGGAACAGCGGCGTGCCCTCGCGCCACAGCGACAGGTGCAGGTGCATGCCGGAGCCGGTCTGGTCGGCGAACGGCTTGGGCATGAACGTGGCGGTCATGCCGCGCCGCTCGGCCAGCGTGGAGATCAGGTACCGGGCGGTGATGACGCGGTCGGCGGTGGTGAGCGCGTCGGCGTAGGCGAAGTTCTGCTCGAACTGGCCGTTGGCGTCCTCGTGGTCGTTGGCGTAGTTGCCCCAGCCGAGGGCGTTCATGGCCGAGGAGACGCCGGTGAGGTGGTCGTACATGCGGGTCAGGCCGCGGGCGTCGTAGCAGGGGCGGGCCGCGTTGTCGTGGGCGTCGGCGGGGACGAGCCGGCCGTCGGAGCCGCGGCTGACCAGGAAGTACTCGACCTCCGCGCCGGCGAACAGCTCCAGCTGCCGGTCCGCGGCCCGCCGCAGGAGTTCCTTGAGGATCACGCGCGGCGCGAACGGCCACGGCCGCCCTTCGACGTGCGGGTCGCAGTGCACCAGCGCCAGGCCCTCGCGCACGGCGGGCAGGAGGGTGTAGCTGGCCGGGTCGGGGATCGCGATCAGGTCCGGGTCGGAGGGCTGCTGGCCCATCGCGCCGACCGCGTATCCGGCGAACCCGACGCCCTCGTCCTGCAGCTCGCGCGCGGCCTCGACCGGCACGAGCTTCGCGCAGGGCTTGCCGGTCAGGTCGACGAAGAGGGCCAACAGGAACCGCACACCGTCGGCACGGGCACGCGCGGCGAGGTCGGGCGCGGCCGCCGGCGCGGGTGGCAGGTCGAGCGTCATCTCGGTCTCCCTGTTCTGCGGTGGCTTATCGTTTCACGAAACTGATTGTCGCCACAAGAAAGGTGCCGATGGTTACCGGCGCGTGAACACGCGTTACAGGACGCGCTACTCTGGACGAGACGGTATCGTCTCGACCATTCGAGGAGTGTTCGTGAACCTCTCGACCGAGGACCGGCGCCGTCGCGCGCACGAGGCCGTGGACCGGCTGCAGGAGCGCGTGCTGGCGCACGACATGAACGGTTTCGCCGACGTCTTCGCGCCCGGCGGCGTGATGGAGTTCCCGTTCGCGCCGCCCGGCTGGCCCACGCTGCGGGGCCGGGAAGCGGTGCGCGAGTACGTGCGCGACTACACCGACCACGTCGACATCCGGGCGATTTCCGCGCAGACGCGGCACGAGACCGCCGACCCGGACGTGCTGATCGTGGAGTGGGAGGTCGACGGCACGGCGCTGCGGACGGGGCGGCCGTACCGGATCCGGTACGTCAACGTGGTCCGGGTGGGCGCCGAGGGCATCGAGTCGCTGCGCGACTACTGGAGCCCCCTGGCCGCCGGGCACGCGCTGGGCCGGCTCGACGAGCTGGTCGCGATGCAGGAGGGGGCGCGGTGAAGGTCCTGGTCACGGGCGCGACCGGGAACACCGGCCATCCCCTCACCCGGCTGCTCGCCGAGGCGGGCGCGACCGTGCGCGCGGCCAGCAGGCGCGCCGGTTTCGACTGGTCGGACCCCGCGACGCACGACGCGGTGCTCGACGGGGTGGAGCGGATGTACCTGGTCGCGCCGGTCGGGGTCGCCGAGCCGGAGCCCGTCGTGCGGCCGTTCCTCGAGCGCGCGCGGGACGCGGGCGTGCGCCGGGTCGTGCTGCTCAGCTCGTCGGCGGTGTCGTCCGGCGATCCGGGGCTGGGGCGGGTGGACCGGGCGGTGCGGGAGATCATGCCGGAGTTCGCCGTGCTGCGGCCGTCGTGGTTCATGCAGAACTTCACCGGTGACCATCCGGTGGCCGACGGCATCCGGACCCGCGGCGAGATCGTGACCGCGACCGGCGAGGGGCGGATCGCGTTCGTCGACGCGGCGGACATCGCGGCTTCGGCCGCGGCGCTGTTGCTGGCGGACGAGTGCGGCGGCGAGGAGCACGTGATCACCGGCCCGGAGGCGATCAGCTACGCCGAGGCGGCGGCGGTCTACACCGAGGTCACCGGCGTGCCGGTACGCCACACCAGTGTCAGTGCCGTGGAGCTGGCGGACCGGTTCGTGGCCGCGGGCTATCCGGCGGACTTCGCCGCCGCGCTGGCCGCCCTGGACGACGGCATCCGCCGTGGCAGCGAGGACCGGGTGACCGGCACGGTGCACCGGCTGACCGGCCGCCCGCCGAAGCCGCTGCGCCGCTTCCTGACCGAGCGGCTCAGGCGCTGAGTGCCTCCAACTAGGCTGGTCGCATGGATCCTCGCGCTGCCGGCCTGACCGAACTGAGCCGCGGGCTCGCCGGATACCTGCGGGCGGTGGCCGAGGCCGTCGGGGTGCCGGCGGAGGCGACCTCGTTCGAGATCAGCGACACGGCCACCGCGTACCTGGGCCTGACCCGGCGGTGGCCGACGCGGCCCGGCGAGGACCTGATGCTCGTGTGGAGCGAACGCAACGGCTGGGCGGTCGCGGTGGAGACCGATCCCGGCGAGACGCCGATGGTGCTGGCCTGGTTCGCCGGCGAGGACGTGGTCCCGGAGCCGGCGGAGGTGGCGCGGTTCGTGAGCGGGGTGATCGAGGCGGAGCGCTCCACCGAGCCGCGGCCGGTGTTCGCGGTGGACGTCGGCCGCACCGAGCTGGCCGCACGGCTGGCGCGGTACGTGGAGAACTAGACGCGGCCCGGCGGCACCACCACGAGGACGAGGCTGTCACCCGCGGTGGTCGTCACGGACACCGTGTCCGAACCCTGCCTCCGGTACCCCACGACGGGCGCCAGCGACCCGCGCTGGTCGAAGTGGCGCACGGCGGGATCCCAGGCGGTCGTGTGATAGGCGATCCGGTCGATCGGCCCGAGACGGGCTGCCAGCACCGCGCGCAGCGCCGGCAGCTCCGCGGACAGGTCTCGCGACCGGGGCCACCAAGCCCCGTCGACGTACCCCGGGGTGGGCGCCGTCGGGTTCTGACTCGCTCGGAGTTTCAGCCGCGGCGGCCCGGCGGCCATAGCGGCCTTCGGGGTGGTGGTTGCGAACGTGCGGGCCCGACGACATGCCGGTGCTCCTGCCCCCGGCCCATCATGAGCCGGCCTCTTCGGCCGGGAAAGGCACCGGCTTGACCACCGGTACGCGGGATGTTCCCGACACCTCCGACGCTACACCCACCCGGGCCGGATAGCGCCGTCCGCGAGCGAATTTTCCCGTGCCGGCAGCGAAAAAGCGCCGCCGGTTCGCTCGTCAGGCTTCGGCCACCGCGTCCTGCTTGGCCTGGCGGCGCGCCTTGGCCGCGAGCATCGCCGGGCTGATCTTGCCCGTCTCGGCGGGTTTGCGCGGCTCCGGCGCGTCCGGGATCTCGTCCGCCGGCTCCGCCGGCGTCTCGTCCACATCGGACTCGGCGGACTCCGCGGACTCAACGGTCTCGTCCGCATCGGACTCCGGCTCCTCGGTGTCCGTTCCGGTGTCCAGCAGGTCCAGCGCCGGCGGCTGAAGGTCCGGGGTGCGCGCGGCCGGCTCGGCCGCGGAGTCGATGATCTCGCCGATCCGCACCAGCTGGGCCAGCAGGGTCTGCCGGGTGGCGCGCAGGCGGTCCACCTCCTCCTCGGCCCGGCGGATCATCTCCTGCGCCTGCTCGTTCGCCTGTTTCGCCAGGTCCTCGCGCTGGCGGCGGGCCTCCTCGGCCTGGTCCTCGTACGCCTTGCGGGTCTCCGCGGCGTCCTGTTCGGCCTGTTCGCGGATCTCGCGCGCCTCCAGCTCGGCCTGGGCGATGATGCGCTCCACCCGGGCGCCGATGTTGCCGGACCCCACGATCTGCAGGGGCACCGACGGATCACCGCCCAGTTCGGACAGCCGCCGCTCCTTCTCCTCCAGCTCGCTCGCCAGGTGCCCGGTCCGCGCGCGCAGCCGGCGGATGTAGGCGTCGACCTCCCGGCGGTCGTAACCACGCAGAGCGGACGAGAACTCGACGTCGCGCTCGGCCAGGATGTCATTGCCACCGCTGTTGACCATGCCCCCGAGTCTCGATCGCGCTGCCGGGCCCCGCAAACGGCAACTCCCCGTTCGGCTGAAGATCGGGTCCGGCACGGCACCCCCGGCAGGCCACCGCACCGTAGCCGTCCGGCGTCACGCGCACTCCGATCGTGCGATCGGACGCCCGCCACCCCCGGAAGCGGCTGCTCGGCGTGAGCAGGAACCGGCGCGGCCCACCGGTACGGGTGATATCACGCCTCCTGGGACACCGCGGCCCGGCGCGGGCCGTCCGGGTGCGGCGTGGCGCGGTAGAGGTGGACCGACACCGCGGCCAGCCAGCCCCAGGCGAGCAGGAGGACCACCCAGAACGCGAGCACCACCGCGGGGCTGGACGAGCCGGACGCCAGCCCGCCGAACCCGGCCAGGAACGCGACCCCCGCGACCCACGAGCCCCAGGCCCAGCCGGTCCGCCCGGCGCGCCGGAAGTGCGTGCCCAGCACGACCATCGCCAGCACCAGCGACAGGAAGCCGAGCCCCGCGGTGACCAGGTGCAGCAGGCCGTGCACGGTCGCCTCGGCCGGTGGGCCGTCGGGCGTGCCGGCCGGGAAGCCGTGCATCGGGTCGGCGACGAACACCCCCGCGCCGATCAGGCCGAGTCCGTAGCCGCCGATCAGCAGTGCGCCCCACCGCCCGGCCGGTCTGCCCCGCAGCGCCCGGCCGACCCCGGTGGCGGCCGCGATCACCATCAGCCCGGTGAGCACCAGGTTGACGATCTGCACCCACCCCCAGGGCCCGTTGGCGAGCAGGCTCAGGTCGTGCCGGGTCAGGTCGAACCCGGGCCGAAGCAGGGCCTGGACCAGGCCGAGGACCACGTAGAACGGGCCGGCCAGGACGCCGTAGCCGAGCAGCGAGCGGGTGATGGCCGCGCCGCGGTCGAAGTCCGGAGAAGTCCCCATGAGTTCTTTCCCTTCACCGTGTAGTACCGCTAGTGCACTGGACAGTACCGGTGCGGTACTGTTGAGGGCAATAGTGAAGGGAGTCCGAAATGACGGAATCCGTCGAGGGGCCCGACGACACCCTGCTGGTGCGGGTGTCGGCACACGGTCCCCGGCGTGCGCCGCGGGAGGGCCGGGCGCTGGACCCCCGTTCGGTGCGCACGCGCGCCGCGGTCGTCGAGGCCGCGACCGCGCTCTTCCTGGCCCAGGGGTACGTAGGCACGAGCGTCGACGACATCGCCGCGGCCGCGCACGTCTCGAAGCGCACCGTCTACAACAACTTCGGGGACAAGGAGAACCTGTTCACCGAGATCGTGCTGGGCGTGACCGCGACCGCGGAGCAGTTCGCGGACAAGCTGGTGGGCGCGCTGCGGGACGCCACCGACGTGGCGGCCGCGCTGCACACCCTGGCCCGCCAGCACGTCGGCGCGGTGTCGAACCCGCAGATCGTGCGGCTGCGGCGGCTGATCATCGCCGAGGCCGCGCGCTTCCCGGAGCTCGCCCGCGAGTACCACCGGCGCGCGCCGGGCCGGGTGATCACCGCGCTCGCGGAGGCCTTCGCCGCCCTGGGCGAGCGTGGCGCGCTGCGGGTGCCCGACCCGCGGCGGGCGGCGGAGCACTTCTCGTTCCTGGTGCTCGGCGCCGTCCTGGACGAGGCCATGTTCGCGCCGGACGCGGCGCCGCCGTCCGAGGCCGAGCGGGACCGGATCGCCGCGGACGCGGTCGAGGTGTTCCTCGCCGCCTACCGCTGAGAAAACGCCTCCGGCCCTACCGCCGGGCCGGGGGCCGGAGGACAGTGGTGCCAGGTCTCGTCCCTGCCCGGGCAGCGACGCCGACCAGGTCCCCGGCGGTTCAGACCACGTGCCCCGGGGACCGCCTCTCCACGGCGTCCACCGCGGCGGCGGGCCGCCGCACCAGCGCCACCATCGCGGCGCTGAGCAGGCCCGCCACGGCGAACACCGCGAAGCCCAGCCCGGACGACCGGCTCGCCACGAGGATGCCGCCCAGCCACGGCCCGAACACCGCCCCGAAGCGCCCGATCCCGGACACCCAGCCCAGCGCGGTGGCCCGCACGCCGGCCGGGTAGTACGCGCCGACGCTGGAATAGATCAGCGTCTGGGCGCTGAACAGCCACCCGCCGGTCAGGAACACCACGACGTAGGTCAGCGGCAGCGGCATCCTGATCGCCAGCAGCCCGACCCCCACCGCGGTGAGCGCGAACCACAGGATCGCCACCGGGCGCGCCCCGAACCGGTCCGCCAGCCGCCCGGCGACGAGCATGCCGGCGATCCCGCCGACGTTGATCACCAGCAGGAAGCTGACCGCCGAGCCGAGGTGGTAGCCGTTGCCGCGCATCATCGTCGGCAGCCAGGTGTTGACGCCGTAGACCAGCAGGAGCCCGCCGAACGAGGCGATCCAGAACAGGATCGTGGTGAGCGCGGCCGACGAGGTGAACAGGGCACGCAGGCTGCCCGGCTTCTGCTCGGTCCGCTCCGGCTCGAACGGCGCGAGCGAGACGCCGTGGCGGCCGGCGATCGCCTGCGCCCGCGCCCGCTTCCCCCGGGCCAGCAGGTAGGTCACCGACTCCGGCAGCATCAGGTAGACCACCGGCAGCACCACGAGCAGCGGCACCGCGCCGAGCCAGTACACCGAGCGCCAGCCCAGCGACTCGACCACCGACATCGCCAGCGCGCCGGCGATCGCGCCGCCGGCCTGGTGCGCGGTCATCACGATGGTCACGCTGAGGTTCTTGCGCCACGGCGGCGCGAACTCCATGACCATCGCGATCGCCGACGGCAGCAGACCGCCGAGGCCGACGCCGGCCACGAACCGGGCGGCCCCGAACACCTCGGCCGACGGCGCCATCGCGCACGCCGCGGAGGCGAGCGAGAAGACGACCACGCCGGTCAGGATGATCTTGCGGCGGCCGATCCGGTCGGTGACGACACCGGATCCGAGCGCGCCGAGCAGCATGCCGAACGTGGTGAGGCTGCCGATCGTCCCGCCGGTGACGGCGGTCAGGCCGAAACCCTCGTCGGCGAGCACGCCGGGCAGGGTCGCGCCGTAGACGAACAGGTCCAGCCCGTCCAGCAGGACGAGCACCCAGCACAGCGCGGTGACCCGGATCGACAGCCTGCCGACCGCCGGATCCCGCTGCTCCCACACGGACATCGGCGTCCCTCTCGTCCTCGGTGCGGGTGAACGAACGACCGCGAAGGTACTGCGCGCCGATCGTGCACACAAGATTGTTGACAATTTTGGCCGCAAATAGGCATCCTGGCTGGAGCACGAGCCGACCCGAGGAGAAGAAACCCATGCCAAACCCGACGACAGGAAGCCTGCTGGTGGTCAGCGCGCACGCGGGCGACTTCGTGTGGCGGGCCGGCGGCGCGATCGCCCTGGCCGCCGAGCGCGGCGAGCGGGCGACGGTCGTCTGCCTGAGCTTCGGCGAGCGCGGCGAGTCCGCCCGCGCCTGGCGCGAGGGCAAGAACCTGGACGAGATCAAGGCCATTCGCCGCGCCGAGGCCGAGAACGCGGCCGCGGCGCTGGGCGCGGAGGTGCGCTTCTTCGACGCGGGCGACTACCCGTTGCGGGAGTCGCCCGAGCTGGTCGACCGGCTGGTGCACGTCTACCGCGAGCTGGCGCCGACCGTGGTCCTCACGCACACCCTGTCCGACCCGTACAACGGCGACCACCCGGCGGCGGCGCGGATGGCGCTGCAGGCGCGGGTGCTGGCGCAGGCCATCGGCTACGACGCGCCCGGCGATCCGCTCGGCGCTCCCCCGGTGTTCTTCTTCGAGCCGCACCAGCCCGAGCAGTGCGACTTCAAGCCGGACGTCCTGCTCGACATCACCCCGGTGTTCGACCGCAAGCGCAAGGCCATGGAGTGCCTGCCCGCGCAGCAGCACATGTGGGACTACTACACGGATCTCGCCAAGCGCCGGGGCGTGCAGCTCAAGCGCAACGCCGGGCCGAACCTGGGCCTGCCGCACCACACCCTGGGCGAGGCCTACGTCCGGGTGTACCCGCAGGTCACGGGGGCGCTGGCATGACCGGGGTGATCGTCACCGACCCGCCGCGCGCCGACGCCGGGGAGGTCGACGCGCTCGCGGAGTTCGGCGTCGCGACCGTGCACGAGGCGCTGGGCCGCACCGGCCTGCTCGGCCCGGACCTGCGGCCGATCCAGGACGGCGCGCGGATCGGCGGCACCGCCGTGACGGCGTTGTGCTGGCCGGGCGACAACCTGATGATCCACGCCGCCGTCGAGCAGTGCCGCCCCGGCGACGTCCTGGTCGTCACCACCACCTCACCGTCGCGGGACGGCCTGTTCGGCGAGCTGTTCGCCACGGCGCTGCAGCACCGCGGGGTCCGCGGCCTGGTCATCAACACCGGGGTGCGGGACGTGGCGGACCTGCGCGCGATGGGGTTCCCGGTGTGGTCGGCCGCGGTGAGCGCGCAGGGCACCGTCAAGGCGACCGCGGGCTCGGTCAACGTGCCGATCGTGATCGGCGGGCAGGCCATCCGCCCCGGCGACGCGATCCTGGCCGACGACGACGGCGTGCTGTGCGTGCCGCGCGAGCTGGTGGGCGACGGCCTGCGCGCGTCGCGGGCCCGCGCGGACAAGGAAGAGGCCACGCGGCAGGCGTTCCGTCGTGGTGAGCTGGGCCTGGACCGCTACGGGTTGCGGGACAAGCTCGCCGAGCTGGGCGTCCGGTACGTGACGGCGGAGGAGTACGCGAAGCTGGAGCGCGGATGAGCGTGCGCTGCATGCTGATGCGCGGCGGCACGTCGAAGGGCGCCTACTTCCTCGCCTCGGACCTGCCCGCCGATCCCGCCGAGCGCGACGACCTGCTGCTGCGGATCATGGGCACGCCCGACCCGCGGCAGATCGACGGGCTCGGCGGCGCGCAGCCGGTCACCAGCAAGGTCGCGATCGTCTCCCCCGCCGCGGGCGACCGGGACGTCGACTACCTGTTCCTGCAGATCGGGATCGGGGAGGCGACCGTGTCCGGCCGGCAGACGTGCGGCAACCTGCTCGCCGCGGTCGGCCAGTTCGCGGTCGAGCGCGGCCTGGTGCCGGCCGGTGGTGACCGCACCAGCGTGCGCGTGCGGATGACCAACACCGACGCGATCGCGGTGTCCACATTCGACACTCCCGGCGGGACGGTCGACTACCGCGGCACGACGGCGATCTCCGGCGTGCCCGGCACCGCCGCCCCGGTCGAACTGGAGTTCACCGGGACCGAAGGATCGGTGTGCGGCACCCTGCTGCCCACCGGCAACGTCGTCGACCACATCGGCGGCATCCCGGTGACCTGTGTGGACAACGGGATGCCCGTGGTCGTGGCGCGCGCGGCCGACTTCGGCCTCACCGGCTACGAACCGGTGGACGAGCTGACCGGGCTGGCCGGGGAGATCCAGGCGCTGCGCCTGGAGGCCGGGACGCTGATGGGCCTCGGCGACGTCCGCGACGCGTCGGTGCCGAAGACGACGCTGGTCGCCGCACCGCGCGACGGCGGCGCCATCTGCACCCGGACGTTCATCCCGCTGCGCCCGCACCCGTCGATCGGCGTGCTGGGCGCGGTGAGCGTGGTGACCGCGCTGATGCTGGACGGCGCGGCCGGGCACGAACTGTTCGCCGCGCCGCCGCCCGGCTCGCCGGTCGGTGTCGAGCACCCGAGCGGCACGCTGGAGGTCGGCGTCGAACTGGCGCCCGGGCCTCGCGTGCGGCGCTCCACCGTCATCCGCACCGCGCGGAAGTTGTTCGACGGCACCGTTTTTCCCCGTCCCTGAGAAAACCCGGAAGGCACCGATGCCCCACCTCGCACCCTCGCCCCGTCACGAGATCGCTCACCTCGGTCACGTCGAGCTGCTCACGCCGGAACCGGAGAAGAGCCTGGACTTCTTCGTGAACGTGCTGGGCCTGACCGGGAACGGCGCGCAGGGCGACTCGGTCTACCTGCGCACGTGGGACGACTACGAGCACCACAGCGTCAAACTCACCGCCGCCAAGACCTCCGGGGTGGGGCGGACCGCGATGCGCGCCTCCAGCGAGGCGGCCCTGAAGCGGCGGGTCGCCGCGATCGAGGAGCGCGGCCTGGGCATCGGCTGGGTGGACGGTGATCCGGGGATCGGGCCCACGTACGCGTTCCGGGACCCGGACGGGCACGAGATGGAGATCTACTGGGAGACCGAGAAGTACGACCCGCCCGGGCACCTGCGGCCGTCGCTGAAGAACCAGGCGCAGGCGTACCCGGCGCGCGGGGTGTGCGTGCGGCGGCTGGACCACGTCAACTACCTGGCCCAGGACGCCGCGGCGAACGGCGGTTTCGTGTGCGACGCACTGGGCGGGCGGGTGACCGAGCAGATCCGGCTCGACAGCGGGGTGATTTCCGGGCAGTGGACGCACTTCGCGCAGAAGTCCTACGATCTGGTCTACACCAATGACTGGACCCGCTCGTCGGGGCGGCTGCACCACATCGCCTTCGCGACGGACACGCGGGAGGACATCCTGCGGGCGGCGGACATCGCGCTGGACAAGGGCGTGTTCATCGAGACGGGGCCGCACAAGCACGCGATCCAGCAGACGTTCTTCCTGTACGTCTACGAGCCCGGCGGCAACCGGATCGAGCTGTGCAACCCGGCCGCGCGGCTGATCTTCGCGCCCGACTGGGAACCGATCACCTGGACCGAGGCCGAGCGGGCGAAGGGCCAGGCGTGGGGCCTGAAGACGATCGAGTCGTTCCACACGCACGGCACGCCGCCCGTGTAGGCCCGGTCGGACAGCCGCCCAGGGAGGCCACGCCCACGGCGCCCCCGCGGCTGCGGCTGCCGATCCCGCCGTGCAGCGCGTGGCCGGCCGCGCGGCGGGTCGGGGCGGGGCGGGGCACCTGACGGTCAGCGCGCCGTCGTCACCGGGGCCATCCACAGCCCCAGCACGGCGTCGATCAGGCCGGTCGCCGCGTCGTGCCAGTTCTTTCGTGGTGTCGGGGTGCCGTCGGCCAGGGCGCGTTCCCGCTCGGCGTTCATGTGCACCATCAGCTGCCGCATCATGGCGCTCCGCTCGGCGCGCACCTCGGCCGGCAGCTTCGGCAGGCAGCGCTTCAGCCCGTCGAGCGTCCGCACCATCGACGGCGACGACAACGCGTCGTCGGCGATGATGTCCCGTAGCGCCGGGTCCGTGGTGACCTGCGCGCTGAACCGCGCGAACCACGTCGGGTTCCCCAGCGCCGCCAGGTGTTCCGTGGCCGGCCGCACGATGCACGCGATCCAGTCGCGCGGGTCGTCCGAATCGCCGGTCTCGGCCACCATCCGGTCGCGGATCCGCTCCATCTCGGCCGTGTGCTTGCGCACGATCGCCCGCACCAGATCGGCCTTCGTGCCGAAGTGGTAGCCCACGGCGGCCGTGTTGCCCTGCCCCGCCGCCTCGCTGATCTGCCGGTTGGACACCGCGTACACGCCGTGCTCGGCGAAGAGCCGTTCGGCCGTCGTGAGGATCGCCTCGCGCGTGGCGGTGACGCGATCGGCTCGTGCCGTCTTCGTCGCCATCGTCACCACCGCGGGAATCAGGGCAGGCCACGCGGCCCGCACCGGGGCATTTTACCGATCACCCGGACATACCCTAACCCGGTCTGCTACGGTAAGTCAATCGATTGATTTAAACTCTCCGGAGGCTTCCGCAATGTCCTCTGCCCGCACCGGCCGCGTGGTGCCGGTCCTGGCGTTCACCGGCATCGTGGTCTCGCTGATGCAGACCCTGATCATCCCGCTGGTCCCCGAACTGCCCGGCCTGCTCGGCGCCTCCTCGGCGGACACCGCGTGGGCCATCACCGCCACGCTGCTGGCCGCCGCGGTCGCGACGCCGACCGTCGGCCGCCTCGGCGACATGTACGGCAAGCGGCGGATGCTGCTGGTCAGCGTCGTCCTGCTGGTGGCGGGGTCGGTGACCTGCGGCCTGTCCAGCAGCCTGGTGCCGATGATCGCCGGCCGCGCGCTGCAGGGCCTGGCCTCGGGCGTGATCCCGCTGGGCATCAGCATCATGCGCGACGAGCTGCCGGCCGAACGGCTCGGCTCGGCGACCGCGATGATGAGCGCCTCCCTCGGCGTCGGCGGCGCGCTTGGCCTGCCCGCCGCGGCGCTGATCGCCGAGAACGCCGACTGGCACGTCCTGTTCTGGACGGCCGCCGGCCTTGGCGTGGTCGCGTTCCTGCTGGTCGTGTCGTTCGTGCCGGAGTCCGCGGTGCGCACCGGCGGGCGGTTCGACCTGCCCGGCGCGCTCGGCCTGTCGGTCGCGCTGCTGTGCCTGCTGCTGGCGATCTCCAAGGGCGCCGACTGGGGCTGGGGCGACGGGCTGACCATCGGGCTGTTCGTCGCCGCCGTCGTGGTGCTGCTGGTGTGGGGCTGGTGGGAGCTGCGTGCGAAGGAACCGCTGGTGGACCTGCGCACCACCGCGCGGCGGCAGGTGCTGCTGACCAACATGGCGTCCGTCGTGTTCGGATTCGCGATGTTCGCGATGTCGCTGGTGCTGCCGCAGCTGCTGCAGCTGCCCACCGCGACCGGGTTCGGGCTGGGCCAGACGATGCTGGTGGCCGGCCTGGTGATGGCGCCGTCCGGCCTGGTCATGATGGCCACCGCCCCGGTGTCGGCGAAGATCTCCCGCACCAGCGGCCCGAAGGTGACGCTGATGCTCGGCGCGCTCGTGGTCGCCGCCGGGTACGGGCTCAACATCGTGCTGATGGGCGAGGTGTGGCAGCTGCTGGTCGCCTCGTGCGTCATCGGCGCCGGGATCGGCCTGTCCTACGGCGCGATGCCCGCGCTGATCATGTCCGCGGTGCCGGTGTCGGAGACCGCGTCCGCCAACAGCCTGAACACGCTGATGCGCTCGATCGGCACCTCGACCTCCAGCGCGGTCGCGGGCGTGGTGCTGGCGCAGATGACCGTCTCGTTCGGACCGGTGACCGTGCCGTCGCAGAACGGGTTCCGGGTGGTGCTGGCGATCGGCGCGGGCGCGGCGCTGGTGGCGCTGTTCGTCGCGGCCTTCCTGCCCGCGCGGCAGCAGGCGCGTGCGGCCGGGCGCTGGGTGTCGGGCACGGTCCGCGGCACGAGCGGCGCGGGCCTGGTCACGGTCACCGCCCACCGGGCCGACGGGAGCGTCGCGGCGAGCATCACGGCCGGCCCGGACGGCGGCTACGCGCTGGCGGCGCTGCCGGAGGAGCCGCTGACCCTGGTGGCGGTCGAGCACCCGGCGGTGCACGAGACGGTTTCGGTCGGCGCCGGGCTCACCTGGCGGCACGACATCGACCTGGTTCGGAAGGAGCGGTCATGACCACGACGGCCGAGGTGACGCTCACCGGCCGGGTGAGCAGCGGGCGGCGACCGCTGCCGGAGGTGACGCTGACGCTGACCGACCGGGTCGGCGCGCAGGTGTCGCGGGCCCGCACCGGCGCGGACGGCTCGTTCCGCCTCGGCGGGCTGGCGCCGGGCACCTACGTGCTGATCGTCTCGCGCGCCGGGTTCCAGCCGCACGCGACGGTCGTCACGCTCGAAGCCGGGCCCGCGGCGCCGCTGGACGTCACGCTCGAACCAGCGACCAGCGTGCGGGGCGTGGTGCGGGACCGGCACAGCGGGCAGCCGGTCGCGACGGCGGCGGTGACCGCGGTCGGGCCGGGCGGGGACGTCATCGCCAGCACGGTGTCCGATCCGGACGGTGGTTACCGGCTCACCGGCCTCGACGCCGGGGAGATCACGCTGGTGGCGGCCGCGCCGGGTGCCGATCCCGCGGCGACGGTGGTGCCGCTCGGCGGCGGGCGGGAGCACGTGGCCGACCTGGTGCTGGACACGCACAGCACCCTGACGGGAACGGTGACCGCGGACGGCCGCCCGGTGGCGGGGCTGGCGCTGGAGCTGCGGGACGCGTCGGGCCGCCGGGTGGCCGGGACGGTCACCGGCGCGGACGGCACGTACCGCTTCGAGCGGGTGACCGGGGGCCGGTACACGCTGACGAGCACCACCGGCCGCCCGGCGGTGACCACGATCGCGGCGGGGGCGGACAGCGCGGACCTGGTGCTGGAACGTCCTTAGTGGAGGCTCGCCGAGCGGCGCGCCCGGTGGGCGGACCGGCCACCACCCGGTGGCCGGACGCGGGAAGCCCGGCCCGACCGCCCGCCCGGCGACCGCATCGCGGGCAGCCGTCCGGGCACTCCCGCGGTGAACCGACCCGCCGCGCAGCCAGAGCGCGAGGCCACCCCCGAAGAAGGCGGCCGCCGAGGAGTGAGAAGGCGGGGCTCGAACCGCCAGCAGGCCGCCCCTGCCCTGGAGGGTCGCCACCGCAGGGGCGGCCACCGGAGTGACCGCCCCTTCCCTCAGTGTCCCGCGACGCCGCTCAGCTCGTTCGGCTCGTGGGGTAGCGTCACGCTCGTCCGCTTCTGGCCCGTTCCCAGGTCGACCAGGTGCACCTGCCGCGTCGCCGGTTCGGTCACGTACACGTCGGCTCCCCGGGTGAAGATCGCCGGGCGGGGTTGCTGCCACTCCAGCGGCTCCTCCCACGCCGCGGTCACCGGGATGGTGCGGGTGACCTGCGCGGTGGCCGGGTCGATCACCCGGATCCCGCCGTCCGTGCCGAGCACCAGCGCCTCACCCCGCGGGCCGCGCGCCAGCGAGCGGAACGTGTAGCTGGTGCCGATGTCGACCAGCCGCAGCGTGCCGGTCGCCGTGTCGATCAGCGAGACCTGCCGCGGGCGCTCCAGTTCGGCGTCCTCGTCCTGCTTGTAGTCACCCAGCACGACCGGCGACGCGTCGGAACCGGCCTGGTTTCCGATACGACCGTATTCCGTCGGGCTGGCCACCTTCGTGATGACACCGTCCCGGTAGACCAGCACCCCGTTCTCACACCCGATCACCACCGCCTCGCCGGCCGCGGTCGCCTCGCCGTGCACGCCCGGGCACTCCTCGCTGCGCGCGATCTCCTTCCGCGCGTCGTCGAGGACGACGATGCCCCGCCGCTCCTCCTCATTACCCAGGGTCACCACGAGCCGCCCGTCGGACAGTTCGATGGCGACCCCGTGGTGCGGTTCGGCCGCGCGGTACACCTCGGTCGCCGGCTGCCCGCCCGACAACGTGCCCGGGTCGAACGCGGTGACCTCGCCGGTGCCGTCGGAGAACAACACGGTCCGCCCGGCGTGCCGGACGACGTGGCCGGGCTTCGCGCCGGGGAACTTCACGTCGGTCAGCTCCGCCGACACCGCGTCCAGCGCCTGGAAGCCCTCCGCGGTGGAGACCATCACGTGCCGGTCGTCGCCGGCCGGGTTGATCCGGTTGAAGCCGGACAGCGGCAGGTCCGCCTTCTGCTCGAGCGTGGTGCCGTCGAGCACCAGGAGCCCGCCGTCGTAGGTGACCACGACCGGGTCGGTGACCTCCGGCGCGGCGGACGGGCTCGTGCCGCACGCGGCCAGCACGGCACAGGCCACAATGGACATCGCCACGGGCGCTTTTCTCATGGGGACAACCTTTCTCATCGGTTCTCGGCAAGTGCGGTGACGATCGCGTCCGTGTTGGACCGCATCATCTCGAGGTAGGTCGCCGCTCCCCCGCCCGGCGCGGTCAGCGATTCGGAGTGCAGCGGGACGACCCGCACGTGCACCCCGGCCTGGTCGGCCAGCACCCGCGCGAGGCGGTCGGGCTGCGAGGAGTCGGCGAAGATCGCCGGCACCCCGGCCGCGCGGATCGCGCCGGCCAGCCCGGCGAGATCCGACGGGCTCGGCGAGGCCAGGGTGGTGCCGCTGGGCACCACGGCGCCGACCACCTCGAAGCCGTAGCGCTGCGCCAGGTATCCGAACACGTGGTGGTTGGTGACCAGCTTGCGGCGCTCGGCGGGGATCGTGGCGAAGCGCTCGGTCATCCACGCGTCGAGCGCGTCCAGTTCGCGCAGGTACCCCTCGGCGTTGGCCCGCACCACCGCCGCGTCGGCCCCGGGCACCCGGGCGACCTCGTCCGCGATCGCCCGCACGACCAGGCCCATCCGTCCCGGGTCGGTCCAGAAGTGCGGGTCGGGCGCGCCCTCCGCGTACGGGATCGGGTCGGCGGCCTCCCCCGCGGCGAGGGTCGGCACCCCCGCTTCAGCGGCCGCCGCCACGTTGCGGGCCACGCCCTCTTCGAGCCCGAGTCCGTTGTGGACGACCAGTCCGGCGTCGGCCAGCAGCGCGGCCTCCTGCGCGGAGAGCGCGAACGAGTGCGGGTCGGCGCCGGGCCGCATCAGCACGGTCACCTCCGCCTGGTCCCCGGCGATCGCGCGGGTGACGTCGCCGAGGATGTTCGTCGTGACGACCACCCCGGCGCGGTCGCCGCCCCCGGCGCAGCCCGCGAGCACCAGCACCGCCGCCAGGACCGCGGCCACGAGGCGGCTCATCGGCCGGTCTCCACGAGCAGCGCCGGCGCGATGCCGACCGGCAGGGTGCGCGCGATCCGCAGGTTGTCGGCGTAGTCGATCTCGTGCACCACCCGCGCGGCGGCGTCGTTGACGTAGGCGCGGCTGGTGTCCACCTGGATCGTGGCGTCCGGGTCGACCGGTCCGCTGATCAGCGGGCGGCGCGCGGTCTCCGCGCCGGTCTCCGGGTTCAGCGCGTGCAGCACGCCGTCGGCGGTCAGGGTGAGCACGGCTCCGCCGGAACCGACCGCGTTGACGGCCACCACCGGCCCGGTGTCGAACCGGCGCCAGGTCTTCGCGGTCACGTCGAGCACCCACACGCCGCGGTCGCCCGCGCGGGCGGTGAGGGTGGTGCTGCCGGGCCGGTGGCTGAACTCCACCGCGCGTTCCTCCGGCGGAACGTCGGCAGGGTACGGGATCTTGGTCGCCGTGAAGTCCTTTTCGGACACCAGAACGGCTCCGCCGGCACAGCCGAACACCGCTCCCCGCCGGGTCAGCGCGGTGCCCCGCGGATCGGCGCAGGCCGGTTCGAGCACCGATTCGGTGGCGCCGTCGCGGCCGCGGACCTCCAGGGTGCCGTCGGCGACCACCAGCCGCTCCCCCAGCGGGACCGCCGCGCCCGCGGTTTCCCCGCCGGCCGTCAGCGTGGTGCGGCCCTCGGACACCAGGGCGGTGACGGCGCTGTCGGCGTGGGCGGCGACGACCGGCCCGCCGGGGCGCGTGCCCGCCGCGGTGGGCGCGGTGCGGTAGTAGTGCACGTGGTCGCCGTGATCGACCATCCACGAACCACTGTCCACCACGTGCACCGTGCCGCCGGAGGACAGGTAGGCGAAGCGGCCGTCGGTGGCGACGCGCTGCACGCCGGGCGCCGGGGCCAGCTCGGTCGTCTGCTCGGTGATCAGGTCGAGCACGTGGACCGCGCCGTTCCGGTCGGCGATCACGAGCCGCGGTTGCGCCTCGGCGGTTTCCTCGGCGCCTTCGACATAACCGTGCGGCGGCTCGGCGGGCGGCGCGGGCTCCGCGGCGCAGGCCGCGAGCGGGAAGGCGGCGAGCAGGGTCAGCGTCCTGCGCGGCACGCGCGCGCCCAGCCGCGCGGCCAGGGCCGACAGCCCGAACAGGGCCACGGCCACCGCGGCGATGGTCGCACCGGCGGCGGTCCCCCAGTGCCAGGAGATCAGCAGGCCGGCCGTCGTGGCGAAGGCGCCGAGCAGCGCGGCCGTGAGCATCACGACCGGCACGCGCCGCGCCCAGTACAGCGCGGCCGCCGGCGGCGCGACCAGCAGGCCGAACACCAGCAGCGTGCCCACGACGTGGAAGGACGCCACGATCGCGAGCGTGACCAGGCCGAGCAGCGCGGCGTGCGCCCGGCGCGGGCGGAGACCGAGGGTGTGCGCGGTGCGTTCGTCGAAGGTCAGCGCGACGAACGAGCGGTGCCCCAGCAGCGCGACGATCGCGGCCACGGCCAGCGCACCGGCCAGGAACAGCAGGTCGCGGTGGCCGACGGCGAGGACGTCGCCGAACAGGAAGCCGGTGAGGTCCACCACGAACGACTGCGAGCGCGAGACGATGATCACGCCGAGGGCGAGCATGCCCACGAACAGCAATCCGATGCTCGTGTCCTGGGAGATCCGGCGCGACCGGCCCAGCGCGGTGACCCCGGCCGCGATCGCGCCCGCGCTCAGGGCCGCGCCGAGCACCGGGCTGCCGCCGAGCAGGGCCGCGATCGCGACCCCGGGCAGCATGCCGTGCGACATCGCGTCGCCGAGGAAAGCCAGTCCCCGCAACACCATCCACGTCCCGGCGAGCGCGCACACGCCCGACACCAGGACCCCTCCCCACCAAGCCCGCTGAACGAAGGACACCTCGAACGGGGCGATCAACCACTCCACAGTGGGTCACCCTATAGTGAAAACGATTATCGTTACAAAGGTGAGGTGGCATGACGCGGAGCACAATCCGGACCGGCGCGGCCCCGACCGGCGGCTTCGGGCGGACGGCTCAGGAAAGGCGAGCCGCGATGGCCGGGAGCACAACCCCCACCGGGACGGCCCTGACCGGCGTGAACACCTCCGGGAAAGGCGAACTGCCATGACTCACAGCACGACCCGCACCGGCACGACCCCGAGCAGTGTCTCCGGGAAAGGCGAACTCCCATGACCTCCACCACCACCCGCACCGGCGCCACCCTCAGCCGGGTCTCCGCCGGATACGCGCGGCAGATCGCGCTCCACGAGGTCTCCGCCGGGTTCCCGGCCGGCGCGGTCACCGCCGTGGTCGGCGCCAACGGCTCCGGGAAGTCGACCGCGCTCGGGGTGCTCGCCGGGATCGTCCGGCCGGTCGCGGGTGAGGTCGAGCGCCCCGCCGGGCGGCCGGCGCTGGTGGTGCAGCACGACACGGTGCCCGCGCTGCTGCCGATCACCGTGCGGGAGACCGTCCGGATGGGACGCTGGGCCGGCCGGCCGTGGCGGCGGCTGTCCCGTCAGGACCGGGCCGTGGTGGACCAGTGCCTGGCGCGGCTCGGCGTGGAGTCGCTCGCCGGGCGCCGGTTGTCCGCGCTGTCCGGCGGGCAGCGGCAGCGGGTGCTGGTCGCGCAGGCCCTCGCGCAGGAGGCGGGCCTTCTCCTGCTGGACGAACCCACGGCAGCCCTCGACGTGCCGGCGCGGGAGACGATCTCCGCAACGCTCCGCGAGGTCGCCGACAGCGGCGTGACGGTGGTGCACGCGGCCCACGACCTCGCCGAGGCGCGGCGCGCGGATCACTGCGTGGTCCTGGGCCGGGGGCGCATCGTCGCGGAAGGGCCACCGGCGGAGGCGCTGAGCCGGGAGAATCTGTTCGACGCGTGGCACTGAACCGAGAAGGAGCAACCATGAATCCCGAGGCCGTCGCGGGTGTGTTCACCGCCGCCCGATCGGAGTTCACCGCCTGGTCGGCCCGCCTGTGGCGGCCGCTCGGCGAAATCCTGACCGCGGTGGCGCGGCCGCGGCCCGGCGAGCGGGTGCTCGACGCCTGCTGCGGCGCGGGAGCCTCCGCCATCCCGGCCGGCCGCGCCGTGGGACCCGAGGGCTCCGTCGACGCCGTCGACATCGCCGAGGGCCTGCTCGACGAGGGCCGCCGGGAAGCGGCCGCCCTCGGCCTGCACTCGCTGCGGTTCACCGCCGCCGACGTCCTCGCCTGGCCGCACGACGGCTACGACGTCGTGCAGAGCTCGTTCGGCGTGTTCTTCTTCCCCGACATGGACGCCGGCAGCCGCCACCTGGCCGGGCTGCTGCGCCCGGGCGGCCGGTTCGCGGTGAGCGCCTGGCGCGCCGACGGCATGGCCCGCATCGTCCCGATCGGCCGCGCCGCCGCGCTGCCCGACAACCCCGGACTCGCGGACGCGCCCGAACGGCCCAACCACAGCCTGCGCATCGACACCGCGGACAAGCTCGGCGACTGGCTCTCGGGCATCGGCCTGCACGACGTCGAGGTGCGGGAGGTCCACTACGTCCAGCCGCTGCACCCGGACGACGCCTGGACGTTCTACCTCGGCTCGGCGATGCGCGGCTTCGTCACCGGCCTGTCCCCCGACGCCCTGGCCCGGGTCCGCGACCGGTTCGCCGAGGGCCTGCGCGAGGCCGGACTGGGCACCCTCGACGCGAGCGCGCTGATCGGCGTGGGTCGAACCGCTCTCCCGGCTCGGTGAAGCCGGGGCGCTTCAAACGCCCTGGCGGGCCGGCTTCCGCGCGGTGACCACCTGACTGATCACCGCCTAAACGCGCCCGCCCATCACTGGATCCGGTGAATCCGCACCGGGATGCCTCCGCGGAGGTTGAACCGTGTTCAGACTGTGCGGGGAGGTGAGGCCGCGTGACGGACTCCGGCCGGGCGGAAGTGGACATCCGGACGGCGGTACTGGACGACGAGGTGGTGCGGGTGCGCGTCGCCGGCGAGGTGGACCTGCTGACGGTCCCGTCGCTGGCCGAGGCGCTCGCGGCGGCCGGGCGGCTGTCGCCCCGGCTCATCGAGGTCGACCTGTCCGCAGTGGACTTCCTGTCGGTGTCCGGCGCCGCGGAGCTGGCCCACACGGCGGCCCGGATCCCGGTGCAGGTGGGGCCGGCCAGCCACGCGTCCCGGGTGGCGCTCGCCGCCGCGGGACTGGGCCACCTGCTGGCCTGACGACGTGCCGGTGCCGGCCCCCGGACGGAGGCCGGCACCGGATGGAGCCCGGATCAGAACCAGTGCGCCCTGCCACCGACCTTCCGGCCGGTGCCGCCGAGAATCGCCAGCACCGCGCCCACGACCAGAAGCACGATTCCGATCGTCCAGATGATGTTGATGCCGGTCAGCAGACCGACGATGAGCAGGATGAC
Organism: Amycolatopsis thermalba; assembly: GCF_003385215.1. Lineage (GTDB taxonomy): Bacteria > Actinomycetota > Actinomycetes > Mycobacteriales > Pseudonocardiaceae > Amycolatopsis_E > Amycolatopsis_E thermalba. The sequence continues at coordinate 40,595 of NZ_PQHW01000041.1, forward strand.
GCCAAGAACGATCATGGCAACTCTTTCTGCCGGCAGGACGGGCCGCGCCGCCGGTCCTGTTCCGATGGGGACCGGCCAGCGATACCCGAACGGGTGATGGCGCAAACCCGGAAACCACCCGTGTGGCGCGAAGTTGCTGCGTCGCGACCACAGCGTTGCGCCACGTAGACCAAGACCGGTCAGTAACCCTCCGCCGCGCCGTTCCGGCGAGGGTCCGCACAGGACCGCAGCAGCCCGCCGTCCAGCGTCACGCCCTCGAAGTTGCCGGTGAGCGAGTGCCACGGCCCGAGATCGCGCAGCCACAGCCCGCGTTCGGCGCACCGCCGCCGGAACTCGCCCGCCACCGCGGGCGCGAACCCGTGCTCCAGCGTCACGCCCGGCAGCCACCCGGCCACCGGTTCGTGCGGCCGCACGCCGAACCGCGGGGCCGCCACCGATTCCTCGATGGACATCCCGAAGTCGAGGAGGTTCACCAGGTTCTGCAACACGCACGCGACCAGCGACACCGACGGCGACCCGGACGCCAGCACCGGCACCCCGTCCCGCAGCACCAGGTTCGGTGCGAGGTACACGGTGGCGCGCTCGCCGGGCCACGGCATGCCGCGCTGGAAGAACGACCCGCCGCCGGAGAGCTGGAACCCCTCGGCGAACAACCCGTTCACCCACGGCGACGCCATGTGCGAGTGCGTGACCGACGCGATGTTGCGTTGCTCGTCCACGACCGTGACGTGGATCGTGCAGGGCACCGGCACCGGCCCGGCCGGTGGCGGCCCGCCGAGCCGGTCCAGCCGCCGGGCCGCGAAGTCCTTGGACAGCAGCGTTCCCACGTCGGTGGCGGCCGTGCGCCGCGGGGCGTAGTACACCTCGTTGTGCACGGCCACCAGCAGGTCGAGGGTGTCCACGCAAGCGTGCGCCGGGCCCGGCAGGTCCACCAGCTCCAGCATGTTGAGCGCCTCGATGAGCTGGCACCCGCCGTCGTCGGGCGGCGCGGACGCCACGACCTCCACGTCCCGGTAGGTGCCACGCAGGGGCTCGGACCACTGCGCCTCGTACGCGGCGAAGTCGTCGGTCGTGATCACCCCGCCGCCGCGGCGGCACTCGGCGGCGAACGCCCGCGCGAAGTCGCCCAGGTAGTAGTCCAGGTCCTCGTCCCGCAGCCGTTCCAGCGTGCGCGCGACCCGCTCCTGCCGCAGTGTCTGCCCCGGCGCGACGAGGCTGCCGCCGGGCAGGAACACCTCCCGCGCCTGCTCGTGGCACCCGAGTTCGGCGCGGTGTGCGTACATCTCGCCGAACAGGTAGGGGTTCACCGCGAACCCGTCCCGCGCCAGCTGGATGCCGTCCCGCAGCAACCGGCCCCGCGGCAGCCTGCCGAACCGCTCGTGCGCGGCGCGGAAGGCCGGCCACCAGCCGGGGACCGGAACGCCCCGGCCGGTGGTGAGGTCGGCGCCGGTGAACCCGGGCAGCGGGGCGAGCGGCGCGGCGACGTTGCCGTTGAGGTAACTCGCCTCGCCGCGCGCGCCGTCCCAGTGCAGCATCTCCAGTCCGCCGGTCAGCGCCGTCATGTGCGGTTCGGCCACCAGCTGGGTCGCCGCCGCCGCGAGCGCCGCGTCGGCGGCCGTGCCACCGTCGCGGAGCACGTCGAGCCCGGCCCGCACCGCGAGCGGGTGCGAGGTGACCACCATGCCGCGCTCGGCCTCGACCGGCTCTTTCGGGCCGTACGCGGCCGAGCGGGCCAGCGCGTCGGCGGTGCGGGCGTCCATCAGGCCTCCGCCAGCGTCTTGCGGCGCTGCTCGTCGACGGCGGCCGGCATCGCGAACAACGCCACCAGGATCGAGACGGCGCAGATCGCGGTCATGTACCAGCCGAACGCGGCGTTGGTGCCGGTGAGGTCGAACAACCACACCGCGATCAGGCCGGCGGTCGAGCCCAGCGCGGTGGTGCCGATGTTGTAGTTGAGCGCGGACGCGCTGGCCCGCACCTCGGCCGGGAAGCTCATCACGTAGGCGGTGGTCAGCGGCGCGCCGACGAAGTTGTTGATGAAGGTGAACGCGACCACCGCGACCACCGCCAGCCACAGCGAGCCGGAGCCGATCGCCAGGAACGTCGGCACGGTCAGCACGACGAACAGGCCGTAGCCGACCACGAGCGGGATCCGCGCGCCGTGCTTGTCGGCGAGCTTGCCGCCCCAGATCGCCGGGATCGGGCCGATCGCGTAGGTCAGCAGCGAGGCGAGCAGCGCGTTGTTCTCGGCGAACCCGGCCTTGACCATGGCGGTGACGAAATAGGCCTGGATGACGAACGACCCGACCCGCTGCCCGGCGCCGAGGCCGATGGCGCGCAGCATCGCGCCCCAGTGCTCGCGCACCGCGGTGCGGAACGGCGTCTGCTTGACCTTGCTGCGCTCGGCCAGCTCGGCCATCTCCTTGAACTGCGGGGTCTCCTCGACGTGACGGCGGATGTAGATGCCGACCAGCGCCATCGGGATCGACAGCAGGAACGGGATGCGCCAGCCCCAGTCGTTGAACGCCTGCGCCGGCATCACGGAGATCACCAGGTAGGACACCAGGGTCGCGAGCAGCGGACCGACCGAAGTGGACGCCACGGACAGCCCGGCGAGGTAGTTGCGCCGGTTGCCGCGCTCGTGCTCGAAGATGAAGTTGGCCGCCGTGGTGTACTCGACGCTGGCCCCGATGCCCTGCAGGACCCGGCAGAACAACAGGATCATCGGCGCCGCGATCCCGATCGCCGCGTACGTGGGCAGCAGCCCGATCCCGGCGGTGCCGACGCTCATCACCGCGATCGTCAGCAGCAGCACGAACCGGCGGCCCTTGATATCGGCCAGCGGGCCCAGCACGATCGCCGCCAGCGGCCGCAGCGCGTAGGACAGCACCACACCCGCGTAGGTCGACAGCAGCGCGGCGGTGGCGTTGCCCTCGGGGAAGAACTGGCGGGAGATGATCACGGCCAGCGTTCCGTAGAGGCCGAAGTCGTAGTACTCGACGACGTTGCCGAGCATCGCGGACATGATCACCTTGCGCCGCGAGCGCAGGTCGGTGGCGGGGGCCCGCGTGTCGTGGTCGGTCACGGTTCTCCTTGCGGGGTCAGGGCCGGAAGCGGTCCGGCCGGAAGGGCGCCAGCATCGGGTGGGGCTCGCCGGTGCGGATCTCGCCGGCCAGCAGCTCCCCGGCGATCAGGCCGAGCGTCGCGCCGGAGTGGGTGAAGGCGACGAAACACCGCGGCACGGCGGACAGCTCGCCGAACACCGGCTCGCCGTCGCCCGGGATGGGCTTGCGGCCGAGCTTCCAGGACGCGGCGGTCAGCGTGACCCCGCCGTCCAGGAGCGCGGAAGCCTCGGCGGTGAGTTCCTTGACCACCGACTCGTCGATCACGCACGTGCCGTCGGCCGCCTCGGTGATCCGGTCCTCGTACCAGTGGTGGTCCAGCGCGAACGTGCCGCCCGGGTTGGGGCGCAGCGCGACGCGCGGGGTGTTCAGCACAGCGGTCACCGCGGTGTCGGCGGGTTCGGTGAGCACGAGCATCGACAGCGGCGAGGCGTCCGGAATGGACACCCCCAGCTCCGCGACCACGGACGAGGTGGCGGCGCCACAGGCGACCACGACGGTGTCGGCCGCGAACCGCCGCCCGCCGGTGGTGGTCACCCCGGTGGCCACTCCCCCGGCGGTCGTGACGCTCGCGCGCCCGGCGCCGGTGACGATCTCGCCGCCCAGCGCGGTGAACTCCGCGGCCAGGTGCTCGATCAGGTGCGGCAGCGAAACCCAGCCCTCGCCGGGGTTGTGCACGGCCACCTCGGGGATCGCGTCCGGGGCGAGACCCGGGTGCGCCGAGACCAGTTTCGAGTCGTAGCCGTGCGCGACCTCGGCGCGGTGCCGCTCCCGCATCGCGTCCTGGTCGAGACTCCAGTGCAGGCCGCCGTCGAAGCGGAGCCACTCGCGGGCCGGGTCTTGCGCGAAGAGCGTGCGGTAGCGGTCGATGCCGGCCATCCGCAGCGCGTGGTAGGCCGCCGAGCGGGTCCCGGCCGAGTTGAGCCAGGACAGCGACCGCCCCGACGCGCCGTCGGCCAGTTCGCCCTCGGTCACGAGCGTCACGGCCACGCCGTCGCGCTGCAGGTGCGTGGCCGTGGAGACGCCGAGAACGCCCCCGCCCACCACGACGACGTGCTTGGCTGCGGTCATCGGGAAAGATCCCCCTTCCGGGCGTGTGCCCGCTCGATGATGCGAAGAACGTCCACCGCGTCGCGCGGGTCGACCGGTGGCTGCCCGCCGCGGTCGATCGCGGTGGCGAGCAGCCGGTAGAACTCGCCGTAGTTCCCGGGTTCCGGCTCGATGCGCCGGGTGTTCCCGCGGACGCCGAGCGTGCCCCAGTGGTCTTCCGGTTCCCGGCCGAAACCGGCGTCGCCGGGACGGGCGCCGCTCTTGAGCGCGTCCTCCTGCGGGTCCAGGCCGTGCTTGGTGTAGCCGGCCCGGTCGCCGAGGACGTGGAACCGCGGCCCGGGCAGGGCGGCGAGGCCGGACATGAACAGCCGCGACCGGGTGCCGTTCTCGTGGGTCAGGACGACGAACGTGTCGTCGTCGGCGTCACCCGCGCCGCGGCGGGTGAGCTCGGCGTGCACCCGCTCGACCGGGCCGGACAACTGGATGGCCTGGTCGATCAGGTGGGTGCCGAGGTCGTAGAGGATGCCGCCGCCCTGCGCGGCGCTTGCGTGCGCCTTCCAGTCGCGTGGTCCCTGCGGCTTCCACCACTCGAACCGGGACTCGAAGGTGTGCACCCGGCCGAGTTCGCCGTCCTCGACCAGCCGCCGCAGGGTGCGGAAGTCGCCGTCCCAGCGGCGGTTCTGGAACACCGTGAGCACGCGGCCGGCGCGGCGGGCGTGCTCGATCAGCGCCTCGCCCTGCGCGCTGGTGACGGTGAACGGTTTGTCCACCACCACGTGCAGGCCGTGGTCGAGCGCGGTGGCCGCGAGTTCGGCGTGCGTGGCCGGCGGGGTGCCGATGACGACCAGATCGAGGTCCCGGGTGAACAGCTCGCCGGGTGTGGCGAGGACGGTCGCCTGTGGATACTCGGCCTCGGCGTGCGCTGCCCGCTCAGGGTTCCCGGTGACGATGAAGTCGAGCGAGAAGTTCTCGTCGGCGGCGAGGAACGGGGCGTGGAAGATCCGCCCGGACACGCCGAAGCCGATCACCGCGGTGCGGATCATGCTTCCACCCCGTAGGTCGTGCGGGCGCGTTCCGCGGAGATGCGGCCTTCGGCGACGTCGCGGCGGACCTGGTCCGGGTCGCGTTCGGACGGTGGCCCGTAGCCACCGGCGCCCGCGGTCAGGATCGACACCCGGTCGCCGGGCTGCAGCCGGGTGTAGCCGTGCTCGACGGGTTGCGCGCCTTCGGACAGCTCGACCCCGGCGCTCGCGCCCGGGCCGCCACCGAACAGGCCCCACGGCCGCGACCGCTGCCGCGAGGTGTCGAGCCAGAAGTGCACGTCGGACTCCTCGACGCGGACCGTGCGCCGGATGCCCATGCCGCCGCGGGTGCGGCCGTTGCCGCCGGAGTCGTCGATGAGCGCGTACTCCTCCACCACCAGCGGGTACTCGGTCTCCAGCGCCTCGACCGGCAGGTTGCTGGTGTTGGTCATGTGCACCTGCACGCCGTCCATGCCGTCCTTGCCCAGCCGCGCGCCGCACCCGCCGCCGATGGTCTCCAGGTAGACGAAGTAGCGGCCGGTGCGGCTGTCCACCCCGGAGAAGTGCACGCCGGTGTTGGCGCCGTTGCTCGCCGCGGTCACGGTCTCCGGCACGGCGGTGGCGAGCGCGCCGTGGATCAGGTCGACCACGCGCTGGCAGGTCTCGCTGCGGCCGTTGACCGCGGCGGGTTCGACGCAGTTGAGCACCGAACCACGCGGGGCGTTGATGGTGACCGGCCGGTGCAGCCCGGCGTTCGGGATGATGTCCGGGTCCACCAGCGTCTTGAGCGAGTAGTAGACCGCCGCGTACAGCGCGGTCCACACGACGTTGACGCTGGCCCGGACCTGCGGCGGCGCGGTGAAGTCGAAGGTGACCTCGTCGCCGTGCACGGTGACGGTGACGCCGAGGTCGAGTTCGTCGTCGAGTTCGGGGCAGTCGAAGCGGTCGGTGAAGGTGTACGTGCCGTCGGGCACCTTCGCGATCGCCGCGCGGGTGCGGCGCTCGGTGTAGTCGAGCAGCGCCGCGGCCGCCGCGACGAGCGTGTCGCGGCCGTAACGCCCGGCCAGCTCGGTGTACCGGGTGACGGCGAGCCGGTTCGCGGCGATCTGGGCACGCAGGTCGGCCCGGCGCTCGTGCGGCACCTGGCAGTTGAGCAGGATCAGCTCGAACAGGTCGGTCTGCAGCTCGCCGCGGCGCATCAGCCGCACCGGCGGGATCCGCAGGCCCTCCTGGAAGATGTGCGCGTGGCCGCGGTCGCCGAAGTCGGCGTGGTGGGCCAGGTTCGCCACCCACGCGGTGATCTCGCCGTCCAGGAATACCGGCGACACCAGCACGATGTCGGGCAGGTGCGAGCCGCCGCCGGTGAACGGGTCGTTGCCGATGAACGTGTCGCCGTCTTCGATCGTGCCCGCCGGGTAGCGGCGGGTGATCTCGTCGACGATGCCCATCAGCGAGCCCAGGTGCAGCGGCGAACCGCCCTCGTCCTGGGCGAGCATCCGGCCGGCGGCGTCGAACAGTGACGCGGTGCAGTCACGGCGTTCCTTGATGTTGGTCGAGTAGGCCGCGCGCACCAGCGTCTCGCCCATCTCCTCCACGATGGACGACAGCGCGGAGCCGATCACCTCGACCAGCACGGGGTCCTGCATGGTCTTCCCTTCCGTGTGGGTCATCGGCCCACCGTCACGACGAGGTTGCGCAGCTCGTCGACGACGGCGGTGTCGCCGGGGAGCAGCAGCGTGGTGGTGTCCATCTGCTCGACGACCGCGGGGCCGTCGATGCGGTGGCCGGGTGCCAGGAGCCTGCGGTCGTACACCGGGCAGGCGGTGAACCCGCCGCTTTCGGGCAGGTAGACCTCGCGGGTGGCGCGGATCGCGGCGCTCGCGTCCGGGTCGCCGAGCGGCGCGCGGTGCAGCTGGGCGCGGGCGACCTCGCCGATGGCGCGCAGGCGGAAGGTGACCACCTGCACCGCGTCCTCGGCCGAGGAGTAGCCGTACATCCGCTCGTGCTCGGCGGCGAACCGCTTGGTCAGCTGCGCGACCGTGTCCGCGGTGATCTCGCCCTCCGGCACCGGCACCGGCAGCTCGTGGTTCTGGCCGGCGTAGCGCATCTCGGCGAACCGCTCGACGCGGCGACGCTCGGCCGGGACGTTCTCCTCCGCCAGCCAGGCCGTCGCTTCGGATTCCAGCTCCGCGAACACCCCGGCGACCACGTCGTGGTCTGGCGGGGAGATGCGGGTGCGCAGGAAATCGGCCCGGATGTCGGTCATCAGCAGACCGGCGGCGCACTGCGCGCCGGGCGTCTCGGGCACCAGCACGGTGCGCATGCCCAGCTCGCGGGCCAGGCGCACGGCGTGCAGCGGACCGGCGCCGCCGAAGGGCACCAGGACGTAGTCGCGCGGGTCGTAGCCGCGCTGCACGGAGATGACGCGGATGGCGCGGGCCATGTTGGCGGTGATGACCCGCACGATCCCCTGCGCCGCGTCGAGCACGTCCATCCCCAGTGGACCGGCCACTGTGGACACCGCGGCGCGGGCCGCTGCGGCGTCGATCTTCATCCGGCCGTCCAGCAGGTACTCCGGGTTGAGCACGCGCAGCACGACGTTGGCGTCGGTGACGGTCGGCTCGGTGCCGCGGCCGTAGCAGGCCGGTCCCGGGTCGGCGCCCGCGCTGCCCGGGCCGACCTTGAGCGCGCCGCCCGCGTCGATCCACGCGATCGAGCCGCCACCGGCGCCGACGGTGTGGATGTCCAGCATCGGCGCGCGCACCGGCCTGCCGTCGATCTCGGTGCCGCTGGACGACTTGGGCACACCGTCCTGCACGAGTGAGACGTCGGAGGAGGTGCCGCCCACGTCGAAGGTGATGATGTCCGGGTATCCGGCGGCGCGGGCGATCTCGGCCGCGCCGACCACCCCGGTGCTGGGGCCGGAGAGGACCATGCGGGAGGGCATCCGCTCGGCCGTCTCGAACGGGATGATGCCACCGTTGGACTGGGTGACGTGCGGGGTGGCGCGCAGGCCGAGTTCGCTCAGCCGGGTGCGCAGCCGGGCCAGGTAGCGGGCGACCACCGGGCCGAGGTAGGCGTTGACGACCACTGTGGACAGACGCTCGTACTCGCGGAACTCCGGCAGCACCGCCGACGACACCGACACGTGCACGCCGGGCAGCTCCTCGGTGAGGATGCGTTCGGCGGTCCGCTCGTGGGCCGGGTCGACGAAGCTGTAGAGGAAGCAGACCGCGACGGCTTCCACGTTCTGCTCCCGCAGCTCGCGCGCGAGCGCGCGGACCTGGTCCTCGTCGAGGGGGCGCTCGACCCGGCCGTCGTGGCGGACCCGCTCGTCCACCTCCAGCCGCAGGTCCCGGGGCACCAGGGCGGCGGGCTTGTCGGCCTGCAGGTCGTACAGCGAAGGACGCCGGCCCCGGCCGAGTTCCAGCAGGTCGCGGAAGCCGGCGGTGGTGAGCAGGCCGGTGCGCGCGCCGCGTTCGGTGAGCAGCGCGTTGGTGCCGACCGTGGTGCCGTGGGCGAAGTAGCCGACGTCGCCGAGGTCGCGTCCGCCGATCTCGTCCAGCAGCTGGGACACCCCGGTCACGATCGCCCGTCCGGGGTCGTCGGGGGTGCTGGACACCTTGCGCACGTACAGGCGTCCGGTCTGCTCGTCGAGGGCGCAGACGTCGGTGAACGTGCCACCGGTGTCGACGCCGATCCGAAGTGTCATGTGCTGGGCCTCGCTTGAGTGAGAACCTTCTCAGTACCTGTTGGGTGAGAACCTTCTCAGCCGGTAGTAGCATCAGTCAAGACTTCTTTTGCCAACGTGCACTGGGGAGGCATGCGGGTGACCACGCACGGGGCGGCCTCGCTGATCGACGTGGCGCGGGCCGCGGGCGTTTCGACGGCGACCGCGGGGCGCGCGCTCGGCGGGTACGGGCAGGTCAGCGAACGGACCCGGGAGCGGGTGCTGGCGGCGGTGGCCGTGCTGGAGCGGCGGCCGAACGGGCTGGCGCGCAGCATGGTCACCGGCAGCACGCAGACGATCGGCGTGGTGGTGACCGACGTGGCGAACCCGTTCTTCGCCACCGCGTTGCGCGGGATCACCGACGTGACGTCCCCGGCCGGGTTCGAGGTGCTGCTGGCCAACACCGGCGGGGTGCTGGAGGCCGAGCAGCGGGCGGTCACGGTGATGTCGGAGAAGCGGGTGGACGGCGTGATCGTCGCGGCCGCGCGGCCCGGCGAGGGGGCGCACCTGCGGCGCGCGATGGACGCCGGGGTGCCGGTCGTGCTCATCGACCGGCAGGTCAACGGGGTGCCGGAGGCGGACAGCGTCACCGTGGACAACGACCACGCCGCGGCCGAGGCCGTCGGGCACCTGGCGGAGCTGGGGCACCGGCGGATCGGGGTGATCACCGAGGCCGGGGACCAGCTGGCGCGCGTGCGGACGGGCAACCGGCGGCGCGGGTTGTTCCCGAGCGCGGTGCGGTTGCGGGGGTATGTGAGCGCGCTGGAGGCGGCGGGGCTGCCGGTGGACGCCGAGCTGGTGGCGTCGGCGCGGTACGACCGCGAGTCGGCCTACGACGCGCTGAACCGGTTGCTGGACCTGCCGGAGCCGCCGACGGCGGTGCTGTGCACGGACAACGTGCTCGCCTCGGGCGCGTACCGGGCGGCGCAGGACCGCGGGCTGCGGATGCCGTCGCAGCTGTCGCTGATCGGCTTCGACGACGAGCCGTGGACGACGCTGGTGCGCCCCGGGCTGACGATCGTCGAGCAGCCGACCTACGACCTGGGCGCCCGCGCGGGACGGCAGCTGCTGGACCGCATCACCGCCGGCGACGCCCCGAGGCGCCCCCAGCACGTGCAGCTCCGGGCGAAGCTGGTCGCCCGCGGCTCGACGGTGCCGCAGTAGCCGCCGGGTCAGCCGCCGAGCGGGCCGGTCGTCCCGCGGACCACCAGGCGGGGCGGGAACACGACCTCGCGCTGCCGCACCGGGGCCGCCTCGATGCGGTCGATCGCGCGGGCCACCGCGAGCGTGGTGAGGGCCGTGGCGTCCTGCGCGACCGTGGTCAGGTCGACGTGGCTGAAGCCGGCGAGGCTGCTGTCGTCGTACCCGATGACGCTGACGTCCCCCGGCACCGCGAGGCCGGACCTGCGCAGCACGTCCAGCACTCCCAGCGCGGCCGGCCGTTGAACACCGTCACCGCGGCCGGCGGGGGCGCGGCGCTCAACCAGACCGCCTCGAACGCCGCGAACAGCATCGGAGCCGGCCTGGGCGGCCGCGCGATCGCCGCCGGGCACGGCTACCTGTCCGCGGCGTGGGCCGGCGCCGGACTCGGCGCGGTGGGGCTTGTTCTGGCCGCCCTCGCGTTCCGGCTGGACTAGTCGCGGTCGCGGTCACGGCCGTGTCCGCGGCCGGGCTTGTCGTCCTTGCGCTCCTCCTCCTCGTCGCCGGGGTCGCTCTGCTTCTGTTCCACCACGGTCGTGGGCGCGGGCGTGGAGGGCGGCGGTGGGGGCGTGCTCGTCTCGCTGGACAGCACGGCGTCGGCGTCGATCAGGGGGAACGGTGTGGACCGGATGAGCTCCAGGCGGTGCGTCTCGGTGATCGTGCGGCCGTCCTCGACGGTGTAGGCGATGCCGACCGACACCGTGTTGGCGGCGACCACCGCGGGCGGCGTGGTGATCGTCAGCCGGGTGATCCGCGACCAGAACGTGCGGTAGGCGTCCTGGCCCTGCGCCTGCATCCGCGGCCCGAGACGCGCCCAGGCGTTGTCCGGCCGCGCGGGCAGCAGGGCGTAGTACTCGCTGACCGCCGCGGTGATCGAGGCGGCGTCGAGCGCGGCGGGCGGTGCGGGCGCCGGGGCCGGTGGGTCCGGCGTGAGCTGCGTCATCAGGACGACCACCGCCAGCACCGCGAGCACCGCCCCCGCCACGGGCAGCAGGAAGCGCCGCCGGTTCGGGGGCGCGGTGGGCCGCGGGTTCAGCAGGGTCCCGCCGCCGACCGGGGCGACCGGGACCGTCGGCGCGGACGGCGTCACCACCGGCTGCGTCCGGGCCCGCGCCGGGTTCAACGCGCGTGGCGGCACCGGCTGCCCGTCGGCGACCGCCTGGAGCGCGGTCACGATCTGCACCGTGCTGGGGCGCTGGGCGGGGTCGGCGTGCAGCACGGCCGTCAGGACCGGGGTGAGCGGGCCGGCCCGCCGCGGCGGCGGGACCTCGCCGGCGGCAACGCGGTGCAGCAGCGCGATCGAGTTCTCGTCCTCCCCGAACGGCGGGACGCCCTCGACCGCGGCGTACAGCGTGGCGCCGAGGGAGAACACGTCGGAGTCGGGGCTGGGTTCCTGTCCGCGCGCGATCTCCGGGGCCAGGTAGGCCGGGGTGCCGGCGACCAGGCCGGCCTGGGTCAGCGCGACGTCGCCGGTGGCGCGGGAGATGCCGAAGTCGGCGATCTTGACCGCGCCGTCGTCGCTCACCAGCAGGTTCCCCGGTTTGACGTCGCGGTGCACGATCCCGGCGGCGTGCGCGGCCGCCAGCGCGGACGCGGCCTGCACCCCGATCCGCGCCACGGCCTCGGGCGCGAGCGGCCCCTGCTCGGCGAGCAGCGCGGCGAGGCTGCGGGCGGGCACGTACTCCATCACCAGCACCGGCTGGCCGTTGTGCTCGGCGACGTCGTGCACGGTGACGACGTGCGGGTGACGCAGCCGCGCGGCGATCCGGCCCTCGCGCATGATGCGCTGCCGCGCCTGCTCGCCCTGCGCCGGTCCGGGCCACAGCTGTTTCACCGCGACCGGGCGCTGGAGGCGCTCGTCGAGCGCGAGCCAGACGACGCCCATCGCCCCGGCGCCCAGGCGGCTCCGCAGCCGGTAGCGGCCGGCCAGGAGTCCGCCGGCGCCGTCCACGGTCAGACCCTCCGTAGTCACCGGAACAGGTTACGGAGTCGGGGGTGGCGGGACGAGGCCGGGCAGGCGGCCCACCTATCTTAGCGGTGATATTCTTACCCTGAAAATACCTTGGAGGGGGTCCGATGCCCAAGCGCGACAAGCCGCAGCCGGACGCGGTCGACGTGATGCTCGCGGAGTGGCGTCGTGAGGCGCCGGAGATCGACGCGTCGCCGCTGGCGGTGTTCGGGCGCCTGCACCGGGCCTTCGACGGCTACACGGTGCAGCTCAACCGCGTGTTCGGGCGGTACGGGATCAACATCTCCGCCTTCGGCATCCTGGCCGCGCTGCGCCGCGTGGGCGCGCCGTACCGCCGGACGGCCGGCGAGCTGGCCGACGCGAACCTGCTCACCACGGGCGGCATCACGCAGCGGGTCGACAAGCTGGAGGCGGCCGGCCTGGTCTACCGCGAACGCGACGCCACCGACCGGCGCATCGTCTACATCGGACTGACCGAGGACGGCCTGGCGCTGACCGACAAGGTCGCCGGAGTCCACTTCGCCAACGAGAACCGCATGCTCGCCGGCCTGACGAAGACCGAGCGGACACAGCTGGCGCAGCTGCTGAGCCGTCTGGAGCACTCGATCCGGCTGGCCGAGATGGCCGACCGGGCCGAGCGCTGAGGGAACCGATCGGGCCGCCGGGGAGTCGGACGGCAAAGATCAACCTCCCGGAAGGCTGCCTGATGACCGACCCCGTGCCGAACCTCGGCAACGACGCCACGGCGACCCTGTTCGACGCGATCGACCACGCGGTGGCCGAGGCGGAGGACACCGCGTCCGGGTTCGTGCCCTTCGTGCTCGCCGTCCTGCCCGACGGCGAGAAGGTCGCGAAGCGCTACGTCGACGACGAGGAGAACTTCACCGTCGAGGGCAGCGTCGCGCTGGCCCGGCAGGACCTCGCCGCGGCCGACCCGGTGCCCCGCCACGTCGCACTGGCCTGGGACGGCTTCCTGACCCTCGACGAGGACCGGACCGAGGCCGTGTTCGTCGACGCCTACGAGCAGGGCAGGCCGGAAGGCGTGCGGTTCGCGCAGCGCTACCTCCGCGGCGGCAACGGGCTGGAGCTGCTCGGGAACCCGTTGCTGCTCAACCACCGCCCCGAGCCGATGCTGCCGCTCCCCACCGGCCCGGCGGGCGAGGCGACGGACGCGCGCGCCGCCGCGATCGCCCGGATCCAGGCCCTGGCCGACCGCCAGAAGCGGCGCTAGGTTCCCGCAGCGTGGGGTGGGCCCGCCCCGGCGCCACCGGCGAGCCGGTGAGCTGTGGTGGTCCAACCGCCAGGGCCCGGGGAGGTCAGTCCCGGGGTCGGTGACGTGGCTCTGGAGCTCGGTGCCCAGGGTGCCCGGCAGGTCGATCTGGTGCTGCCACCGCAGTCCCCGGTCCGCCGGCCGGCTGCGGCGCGGTCCCCGGCGCACTACTCCTAGCCCGCCCAGGGCAGGGGCTCCTCGTCCAGGCCCCAGTACACGCTCTTCTGCCGCAGGTACCCGAGGATCCCCTCGCGGCCCTTGTCGACGCCCAGCCCGCTCTCCTTCCTGCCCGAGAACGGCGTCGAGATGCTGAACTGCTTGTACGTGTTGATCCACACCGTCCCGGCCTCGATGCGCCGCGCCAGGCGCCACGCGCGGCGGTAGTCGGCGGTCCAGATGCCGCACGCCAGGCCGTACACCGTGTCGTTCGCCTGCGCCACCAGGTCCTCCTCGTCCCGGTACGGCAGCAGCACCCCGACCGGGCCGAAGATCTCCTCCTGGCACGTCTTCGACGAGTTCGGCAGCCCCTCCAGCAGCGTCGGCGGGTAGTACGCACCCGCCGACGCTGCTGGAGGGGCTGCCGAACTCGTCGAAGACGTGCCAGGAGGAGATCTTCGGCCC
>NZ_PQHW01000042.1 GCF_003385215.1 Amycolatopsis thermalba
GGCAGTTCCAGCCCTGGAACAGGTACTGCATCGTCACCGTCATCTCACCGTAGGCACCACCGATCAGCTCCTGCAGCTTCCGGGCGTAATACGGGTCCGGACGCTCCGGCTTCGCCTCGAACTGCAGGGCCTTGGTGTGACGGAACACGGGGTCCTCCCTCGCCGGTGATGATGTTGGCGAGGGAGGCTTTCCCGCTCCGAACGCGTTTTAACCGTCAGCCCAGCAGCTCCGGGCGCTGCCAGTCCTTGCCCAGCACGTGCTGGGCGAGGAACGCGAACACCGTGGCGTACCAGAGCTTCGCGTGGTGCGGGGTCAGGATCCAGTGGTTCTCGTCGGGGAAGTACAGGAACTTGTGCGGTGTCGAGCCGTCCTCGGCGGCCGAGCGGGACGCCAGGTCCCACCACAGCCGCAGCCCCTCGCCGATCGGGACGCGGTAGTCCTTGTCGCCGTGGATGACGAGCATCGGCGTGCTGATCTCGTCGGCGAAGCGGTGCGGGGAGTTCGCCTCCGCCATCTCGGGGGTCAGCTCGCGCTGCCAGTAGAAGGTCGCGTCGGTCGTCGGCCCGAACTGGTCGAGCGCCCACAGCGAGGCGTGCGTGACGATCGCCCGGAACCGGTCGGTGTGCCCGGCGACCCAGTTGGCCATGTAGCCGCCGAACGATCCGCCCATCGCGGCCGTGCGGGTTTCGTCGACGGCCGGGTGCCGCTCGGCGGCGTCGGTGGTGGCCATCAGGTCGGTGAACGGCGCCGCGCCCCACGCGCCCCAGCCGCGTTTGATGAACTCGTAGCCGTAGCCGGTGGAGATCGCCGGGTCGGGCAGCAGGACGGCGTAGCCCTGGGCGACGGCGAGCCACGGGTTCCACCGCCACTGCCAGGCGTTCCACGATCCGAGCGGGCCGCCGTGGATCCACAGCAGCAGCGGCGCGGGCGAGTCCGGGCCGGCGTCCCGCGGCAGCGCGAGCCACGCCCGCAGCGGCGTGCCGTCCTCGGCGGTGGCGGTGACCTCGTCGAGCCGGCCGGGAACGTCGGCGTCCAGTCCGAGCGCCTCGGCCGGGCCGGGCAGCGGTTCGATCGCACCGCCGTCGAGGGCGACGCGCACCGGCGCCGGCGGGTGGTCGACGGCGGAGCGCAGCGCGTAGACCCACCGGCCGTCCGGCGAGATCCGCGGATCGGTGTAGGCGCCGTCGTCGGCGGTCAGCCGCGTGACGTCACCGCTGGTGGCGTCGACCCGCCACAGCGGCGAACGGCCCTGGTCGTCCGCCGCGACGACCAGCGCCGAGCCGTCGGGCAGCCACCGCGGCGAGTGCGGCCAGCGGTCCCACTCGCGGGTCAGCGGCCGGATCTCCCCGCCGGTGAGCGGGACGAGGGCGAGCCAGTAGTCGCCCGGGGCGTGCGGGGTCGACCGGCGGTACACGGCGATCGCGACCTGGGTGCCGTCCGGCGAGATCCGGGGCGACTCGTACTCGTGGTCGGCGTCGTCGGCCAGGACGCGCCGCTCGCCGGTGGCCACGTCGATGGCGACGACGGTGGTGCGCTGCGACCCGCGCCCCTCGGGCACCACCCAGGTGGTGACGACGGTGCGGCCGTCGGGCGCGACGTCCCAGGACGCTTCGTCGCCCAGCGCGCGCCCGGCGTGCCCGGTGAGATCCCGCAGCTCGAGGCGGTCCTCCCCCGCCGGCACCCCGTCGGCGACGACCAGCCGGGTGCCGTCGGGGCCCAGGTCGTGGTCCCAGTACCGGATGGGGTACTCCTCGTGCAGGATCGCCGAGACCCCGGCGTCCTTGCGCGCCTTGCGGACCTCGGCGTCGTGGCCGGCGCTCGTGGCCGAGGGCATCATCGGCGCCCCGGCCAGCACGGTGCCGGCCTCGGCGGCCACGGTGACGCCGTGGATGCCGCCGGCGGGCGCGGCGACGACCCGGGCGTCCCCGCCGGACGCGGGCTGCAGCCACAACGCGCTCTTCGGGCCGTCCTCGCCCTCGGCCGCGGCGTCCGGCCGGGCCGAGACGAACAGCAGGTCACCGGAGGGGGTGAAGGCGGCGCCGGACTCGCCCTCGGCGCTGCGGGTCAGCCGCCGCGCCGGGCGCTCGCCCGCGGGATCCACCTCCCACAGCGCCGTGGTGTAGCGGTTCTTCTTCAGGTCGGGCGTCGCCACGCCGACGACGAGTCGGCGGCCGTCCGGGGAGAGCACCAGACCCGACAGCCGCGGCAGGCGGACGTAGGCGTCGAGGTCGGCGAAGGCATCGTCGGTCACTTCGCCTTCTTACCACCAAGCACCGACGGTTTTGCGGGTTTTCGATCAGCCGCCGAGCGCGCGGGCCAGCAGGGTCCGGCGGTTGCGCACGGCGGTCTTGGTGAAGATCGACTTCAGGTGGTCCTGGACGGTGTGCTCGGACAGGAACATCCGCCGCGCGAGGTCCCGCGTGTCGCTGCCGTGGGCGAGGTGCCCGAGGAGTTCCCGCTCGCGGGTGCTGAGCCCGAACGCCCGGCCGAACAACGCGACCCGCTCGGCGGGCGCGGACTCCTCGATGGTGACGGCGATGTCCCGGACGATCCGCGCCGCGCGCAGGGTCACCCACCGCCCGTCCGCGAGGTGCACGCGGGCCGCCGGGCGGTCGCCGTCGACGCCGGCCTCGTTGGCGAGCAGTTGCGCGGCCACGTTGTAAGCGCCGGCCGGGACCGGCGCGCGCCCGTCGTCCGGCGGGACGAGCACGCGCAGGTACTCGGCGGTGTCCGGGGTGTGGCCGAGGACGTCCAGTTCCGGGGAGAGCAGCAGCACGACCGGACCCGGCCGCGGCGAGTGGCCGTCCCGCGCGACGAAGGTCTCCGCCTGGGCCCGGCGCAGTTCGGTGGTGACCGGTTCGAGGATCCGGGTGAGCGTCGCGGTTTCCGGGCCGGTGAAGGGGCGGGACCGCCACAGGTCGAGGAAGGCCCAGACGCCGAACCGGTCGGCGAACACGGCGGACGCGACATCGGCGACGCCGTAGCCGTCCAGCATCTCGCGCCACAGCAGGCTCCGGGCAGGGTTGCCGCCGGTGGCCGCGCGAAGGGTCGTCACGGTGCCGGGGCGCAGCGTGGTCCAGCGGTTGGTCGGGGTGAGGTACTTGAGCCGGATCAGGCGGGGCAGCTCCGGCAGGCACGGAACGTCGGCGAGCGGGGCGGTGCCGACGGCGGTCTCCGGGTCGGTGAGCGGCCAGGCGTAGGCGTCGAAGCCGACCTTGCGCCGGATCTCGCCGAGCACGCGCAGCCGCACCGCCCTCGCGTCCACATGGTCGAGTCTAGAACCCCAGGAACCTGGGATGGGCCCGGCGAGGCGGAATTCCTACCGTCGGCAGCGAGGAGAAGGAGGAGTCATGGCCACCTTGCACATCGAACACTCGATTGTGGATTTCCCGCTGTGGCGGGCGGCGTTCGGCCGGTTCGCCGAGGCGCGCCGCCGGGCGGGCGTGCGGGCGCACCACGTGTCCCGCCCCGCCGGCGATCCGCACTACGTGGTGGTGGACCTGGAGTTCGGATCGGTGCCCGAGGCGGAGGCGTTCCGGACCTTCCTGGCACACGAGGTCTGGTCGACGCGCGAGAAGTCACCCGCGCTGGCCGGCAGCCCGCGAACGCTGATCCTGGAACCGGCGGATGAGGATCACTGATCAAAGAGGACGTCGTCACCCTGCAACTGCGGCGGCTGATAGGCGACGCCGTCGAGGGTCGCACCGCTGAAGCGGATGTCGCCGGTGAAGACGGCCAGGTCGAACGTGGTGTAGCTGCTGAAGGCGACCCGGCTGAACCACGCGTCACCAGCGAAGGTGGCCCGGTCGAAATAGGCGTCGCGGCTGAACTCCACTCCGGGCAGCCACGCGTCCGTGAAGCTCGCCCGCCGGAAGCTGGCGTTCCCGGTGAACGTGGCACCGCTGAAAACCACATTTCCGGACAAGGTCGCGTCGTCGAAACGGGCCTCCCCCAGGAACGTCGTGTCGCGAAACGCCGTCGCTCCGACGAAGGTGGCTTCGTCGAAGCGCGCATCACCGGCGAACTCGGCCCGGTCGAAGCGTGCATTGCCGTTGAAGGTCGCCTCCGCGAACCAGGCGTCCCCGCTGAAGGTGGCGTCGCCTGTCCGGCCAGAACCGGTGGCCGGCACCGCTGAGCGGGTCCAGGTGGTCGGTCAGGATCCGCTGCGCGGTGAGGCGTACTTCCCGTTCCTGCAGCTGTCCCCAGGTTGTCCTGAGCCAGCCTGTCGAGCGCGTGGAGGCCGGCGAGACGAACCGGCGCCTTCTCGGATCCGAGCTGCTCGACCGCCTTGAGGTAGAGGCCGGTGATCCGTCGTCCAACTGACAGGAGCAGCGACATCACTCAGCGCAACGACGTGGCGCGCCGTTCGAGGGAACCGGCCCGGCGGACCCGCCCGCCCGGCTTGTAGATCGACAACAGCACCGCCGCCAGCAGGCACGCCGGTGACACGATCGGCGGGAACACCAGGTCCGGCGGCACCCCGGGAATCCCCGCGAGCAGCGATTGGCCGTACACCGCGGCCTCGCCGACCGCCGGGCGCAACAGGATCAGCCCCAGCACCGTCAGCACCACGTTGAGCACCAGCTTGATCGCCACCCACCAGTACCGGACCACCCCGTACCGGCTGCCCAGCCCCAGCATCACCCCGCTGCCCAGGCACACCAGCCCGGCCACCAGCACCGGCCACACCGCGAACAGCCGCAGCGCCTGGTAGCACACCGCGGCCAGCGACGGATCGTCCGTCAGCATCGCGGTGAACACGAGCACCGCCAGCACCACGTCGATCCCGATCCACGCGCCGGCGGACACGATGTGCACCGCCAGCCACGCCTTCCGTCCCCGGGCTTTGAGTCTCATGCCGCCCACTGTCGCGAACCGCGCGGTCCGGGACATCCGGCGCGGAGCGCGACTTTCGCCTACGCCGCCACGCGTACGCGCCGCGGTTTGACGCGCGTCAGGCCCACCCCGGCCAGCACCACCACCATCCCGGCCACGACCCGCACCGTCACCCCCTCGCCCAGCACCACCGCCCCGAGCGCGACCGACACGACCGGCAGCAGGTACCCGACGACCGCCGCGCCGGTCGGGCCCTCGTCCTCGATGAGCCGGTAGTTGAGGTAGAAGGTGAACCCGGTGCCGAACACGCCGAGCAGCACGACCGCGAGCACGGCGAGGCCGTCGAACCCGGGACGGCCGCCGTCCACCGGCAGCGCCAGCGCCGCCAGCCCGGACGCGGCTCCCAGCTGCGCCGCCGACGTCCCGAGCGGCGCGCCGGTGCCGGCCAGTTTCCGCGCCATGTAGGCGAACGCGATCGCGTAGCTCGCCGCGGCCGCCACCAGCGCCAGCGCGCCCCAGCCGAACAACCCGGACCGCTCCCAGGGCGCGAAGATCAGCAGCACCCCGGCGAACCCGAGCAGCAGCCCGCCGAGCCGCGCCGGATGCGTCCCGCGTTCGGTGCCCAGCACCAGCCCGATGAGCAGTGACCACAGTGGAGTGGTCGCGTTGAGCACACCCGCGATGCCGGAGTCGACCGTCTGCTCACCGATGCTGAACAACGCGAACGGCACCGCGTTGCAGAAGAACGCGGCCACGGCCAGCCGCCCCCACACCACCCGCCCGCGCGGCATCCGCTGCCCGGCGATCCGCGCCAGGACGAACAGCACCGCGGCGCCCAGGACGCTGCGCAGCACCGCGACCTCGATCGGCGTGAACCCGCGCAACGCGAGCTTGATCCACAGGAACGCCGAACCCCACAGCAGGGCGAGCACACCCATCCGCACCCACGTCTTGATCACACCACCAGCGTGCGACCGAGGAAGCGGAAGAACAAGTGAAAGATTTTGACGTTTCGTTTAGCTCAGCTTACGACTGAACAGCAGCTTCCACGGCATCAGCGCGGACTCCAGCTGCACCGCGAGGCTCATCTTCGACACGCCGTCGGCGCGCTCCTCGAACCGGATCGGGATCTCCGCGATGCGCAGCCCCTGCTTCACGGTGCGGTAGTTCATCTCGACCTGGAACGCGTACCCGTTGCTGCGGATCGTGGCGATGTCGATGCGCCGCAACGTCTCCGCGCGCCACGCCTTGAACCCGGCGGTCGCGTCCTTGACCCGCAGCCGCAGGATGGCGTTGACGTAGAAGTTCGCCCACGCCGACAGCGCCTTGCGGTGCCAGCCCCACTCCCCGGCGAGCGAACCGCCTGCCACGTAACGGGATCCGAGCACGACGGCGGCGTCCGACGTGGCCAGCTTCTCGATCATCCGCGGGACCGCCTCGACCGGGTGGGACAGGTCGGCGTCCATCTGGATGACGATGTCCGCGCCCTCCTCCAGCGCCCGGGTGATGCCGGCGACGTAGGCGCGGCCGAGACCGTCCTTTTCGGTCCGGTGCAGCACGCCGATGCGGTCCGGGTCCTCGGCCGCCAGCTTGTCGGCCACGTCGCCGGTGCCGTCCGGCGAGTTGTCGTCCACCACGAGCACGTGCAGGCCGGGCAGCCCGAGGCCGGTGAGCTGGCCGACGAGGTTGGGCAGGTTGTCCCGCTCGTTGTAGGTCGGGACGACGACCGTGACCTTCGGGGAGCTCTCTCCCATGATCAAATCCTTCGTGCGCGGGTGGAGGTTCGGCACCGAACGGTATCGCACCCGGTTTCGCACCTCTTCCGGGTAACGCCGACGCCGTTTTCCGAGGTCGTCAGCGGGTACGACGAACCAGGAGCGTCCTCGCGCGTCTGAACTGGCGGGAGGTCCGGCGAGGGAGGGGGAGCATGCGCAGCGGTCGTGGGGCGCTCCTGGCCCTGTTCCTCGCCGTCGTGGTGGTCGGCGGGATCGTCACGTGGATCGTGCTGGCGGGGCGGCCGGCGCCCCGGCCGGGCTGCACGGCGACCGCGGCGGACGGCTCGTCCGTGGACCTGACCGTCGAGCAGGCACGCAACGCGGCCACGATCGCCGCCGTCGGGAAGCGCCTGGACCTGCCCGACCACGCCGTGACGGTGGCCCTGGCCACGGCGATCCAGGAGTCGCGGCTGCGGAACCTGCCCGCGGGCGACCGCGACTCGGCGGGGCTGTTCCAGCAGCGGCCGAGCCAGGGGTGGGGCAGCTACGCGGAGGTGACCGACCCGGTCTACGCGGCGACGGCGTTCTACGAGCGGCTGCGGGAGGTGCCGGACTGGGCGGACCTGCCGCTGACCCGGGCGGCGCAGCTGGTGCAACGGTCGGCGCTGCCGGAGGCCTACGCGCAGTGGGAGACGGAAGCCGCGACGATGGCGGCGGCGCTGACCGGGGCCCGGCCGACCGCGCTGACCTGCGCGAACATCTCACCGGGTGAGCCGGAGGCGGACATCGTGCCGGTCGCCAGGGCCGAGCTGGGCACCGCGGTGCTCAGCGGCCCGCACCCGGCGGCCGAGGGGTGGGCCTTCGCGAGCTGGCTGGTCGCGAACGCGACGCGGTTCGGTCTGGACGGCGTCACCTTCGACGGCGTGACCTGGACGGCGGACTCGGGCGCCTGGACGGCCACCGGTCCCCGGGACGGCGTGCTCAGCCTGCACCGCGTCCCGTGACCACGATCGCCCGAGGGCCGACGACGCCGCCTACCTGGTCGGCGACCGGCCGAGGTCGTCCTGGAGTCCTCGCCGGCTGGCGGGAGCTTCAGGCGCGCTGGGCGAGCACCCCGAACATCGTCACCGAGAGGTGGAAGTCCCCGCGCGCGGCGCCGTCGGCGACCTCGGCGAGCAGCCGCTCCCCCTGCTCGCGGGTGACCGCGCCGTTGCCGACGGCGTGCTGGACCATCATCGGCAGCAGCGTGTCCCGCACCGATTCGTGGTCGGAGATCAGGGCCTGCGAGCCGCGGTCGAGGATCGTCAGGCCGGCCGCGGTCAGCCAGCCCGCGAGCTTGCGGCCCGCGGCCGGTTCGGCGGTCTGCGAGAGCATCCCGGCCAGCACGCCCCGCGCGGTTTCCGGGTCGCCGGGGTGCAGGATCCCGGTCGCCCAGTCGGTGTCGATCAGCACCACGCGACCGCCCGGCCGCAGGACGCGGACGATCTCGGTGACGGCGGCCGCGGGCTCGGTCAGGTGCTGGAAGACGCGTTCGCACAGGACGACGTCGAAACTCGCGCCGGCGAAGGGCAGGGAGCAGACATCGCCGGGCACGAACCGCGCGGAGGATCCGGCCGCCCGCTCCCGGGCCAGCGCGAGCATGGCCTCGTTGGGGTCGAGGCCGATCGCCTCGCCGCCGGGCCCGGCCGCGGCCGCGAGCACCTGCACCTCGGACCCGGTGCCGCAGCCGATCTCCAGTGCCCGCTCCCCCGGCCGGACGGCCAGCGCTTCGTGCGCCCAGGCCCGCAACCGCCGCACGCCCGGGGTCGCGGCCTGCACGTCGAGGACCTCGGCCTGGCGCGCGACCACGGCCGGGTCGATCCGGTCGGCCCGGAAGGAGATGTCGGTGTCCGCCACGAGCGCGAATGCTAGTCCGGCGCGGAGGTCGTCACGACCAGATTCCGCAGTTCGTAGCTGTCGATCTCGGCTTTCCTGGTGACCCGCGGCGGGGTCGCCATGCGCAGGCCGGGCAGGGCGAACAGGCGGCTGAGGAAGACGTCGGCCTCCAGGATCGCGATGTGCGCGCCCGGGCACTTGTGCGCGCCGTCGCCGAAGGACAGGCCGGGCGGCTCGCACGGCTCGAGGTTGGCCGCGTCGATCCGCAGCTCGACCAGCTCACCGGCGGGGATCGTGTCGCCGTCGAGCCGGAGCGGCTCGGTGGTACGCCGTTTCAGCCCGCCGATGACGGGTTCGGTGCGCAGGATCTCGTGCAGCAGGGCGACCCGCTCGTCCTCGCCCGCGGCTCGGTAGCGCGTGCGCAGGTCGTCGTCGGTGAACAGGTGCCAGGCCGCGACGGAGACGAATTCGCGGGTGGTGACCATGCCGGCGGCGGCGAAGGTCAGGCACTCGCCGAGGATCTCGCCCGCCGAGCAGCCCTCGTCCAGCAGGTGCGAGATGAGGTCGTCCCGGCGGTCCCGGCGCCGGGCGCGGACGGCGGGGCGGACGTCGGCGACGTAGACGGCCAGCCAGTTGCGCATCTGCCGGAAGAACCAGTGGATCCCGGTCAGGCTGGTGAACCCGGGGCGGCCGAACTTCTCCGGGAAGAAGCGGTCCAGCCGCCGCTGGATGCCCGGCCTGCTCTCGGTGAGGCCGATGACCTCGGCGGCGACGCCGATCGCGAGGCCGAAGGCCAGGTCCGGCAGGTCGGCCCGCCCGGTCCGGGTGAGCCGCGCCAGTTGCTCGCCGGCGACGCGGACCATGATGTCGCGGTAGTGCTCGCTGACGCGCCGGGGCGTGAAGAACCGGGCGGTCTGGCGGCGGTGCTCGCGGTGTTCCGGGCCGTCGCGGTAGAGGACCGGGCGGCGGAACCGGGCCGGCAGCTTCTCGACGGTTTCGATGCCGAGCCCGGCCTGCACGGTGCCGCCGCTGCGCAGCACCGTGCGGGCCTGCTCGTAGCCCGTCACCCGCCAGGTCCCGTCCGGGCCGCGCCGCACGGGGCAGCCGTCCCCGGCCGGGCCGCGGTCGATCTTCCGCCCGCCCACGGGATCCAGCCAACACGACCGGACGGGCGGCCGACAGGGCCGCCCGGCGCAGTCAGTGGTGGTACTGGTGGACGACCGCGTGCCCCTTGCCGCGCCCGATCATCCACTTGTTCACCGGCCAGGTCAGCACGAACGCCACGGCCAGCGCGAACGCCAGCGCGCCCCAGAACAGCCAGCTGGCCAGGCCGGCGTCCATCGCGCCCGGCACGGCGACCATGATGCCGTTGTCCACGATCTCCATCACCGTGATGGAGATCGTGTCGGCGGCCAGCGCGACCTTCAGCGCCGCGCGGAAGGGCACACCCGCCTTCAGCACCCCGCGCATGGTGAGCGCGTAGCCGAACACGAACGCCAGCGCGACGGCCAGGGCGATCGTGGCGACGCCGTGCAGCCCGAGCGCGGTGCCGATGACCATGCCGAGCACCTCGCCGATGGCGCAGCCGGTGAGGCAGTGCAGGGTGGCCTGCGCGGCGGCGGCCCAGGTGGTGGGCGGCCGGTGCCCGGTGTGCGCCCCGTGCCCGGCGTGGGCGGCGTGCTCGTGCGTCGAGTGGTCCATCTCGTGCTCCTCCGTTCAATACCCCTAGGGGGTATGACTGGAGTGAAGATAGCCCTCTTGTCCGGATTGCGCAATCACCTTCGCGCGGCACGCACCGACTGGGCGATCACGGCGATCACGGCCAGCCCGGCGACGGCGAACCCGTAGACGATCGCGGTGGACCGCAACCCGGCCGATGTCGCCGCGAAGCCGGCGATCACCGCGGGAACGCTGAACGCGAGGTAGGCGATGACGTAGACCACGGCGAAGAGTTCCCCGCGTTCGCCGGGGGCGGCCAGCCGGGCCAGCGTGCCGAAGCTGGCCAGCGCCGACGCCCCGAACCCGACCCCGGACACGAGCGTCCCGGCCACCGCGAGCGTGACCGTGTCCGTCAGCACGCCGGCCAGGCTGGCGCCCAGCCCGGCCGCCAGCAGCACGGCGCCGGCCTGCAGCACCATGCCGACCGGTGCGGTGCGCAGCGCCAGCGAGGTCAGGGCGCCCGTGCCGCACAGCAGGGTCACGACGAGCCCGCCGACGAGGTGGTTGGTGAGCCCGAACAGCCCGGCCGCCACCGACGGCCCGAGCGAGAGGTAGAGGCCGCCGAGGGCCCAGCTGGAGAGCAGGATCGGGAGCAGCGCGAACAGGTCCGGCCGCAGGCGCGCCGGGACGCCGAGCCGCGGGGTGAGCGAGGCCAGCGCGCCCGGACGGCGGGCCGAGGTCTCCGGCAGGCCGGCGGTCAGCAGCAGCGCGACGACCATTCCGGCGAGCAGGAGCGCGTAGACCAGGTGGGTCGGGGCGGGCGCGAACTGGACGAGGGCGCCGCAGCCCAGTGCGCCGAGGGCGAGCCCGCTGGTTGGGGCGACGCTGCTGATCACGCCCGCGCGGCCGGGGGCGTGCGGCGGGTTCAGGTCGACGAGTGTCGCGCCGAGCACGGACATCGCGGCGCCGGTCGCGACACCCTGCACGACGCGTGCCGCGAACAGCGCGGAGACGTCACCGGCGACCAGGAACAGCACGAGCGAGACGGCTTCGCCCACGATGGCCGCGGCCAGCACCGGCCGCCGTCCGATGTGGTCCGACAGGGCGCCGACGACCAGCAGGGAGACGATCAGCCCCAGGACGTACACCGCGAAGACCGCGGTGAGCGTCATCGACGAGAAGCCCCATTCCTGCTGGTAGACGACGTAGAGCGGGGACGGGACACTGGAGGCCGCCATGAACAGCACGAAGATGACCGCGACCGCCGTGAACGCCACCGGGTGGGACAACCGGGCTCTCGGGCGGACCGCCACGGGGGCGACGGCGGGACAACTCGACATCAGCACTCCTCGGAAAAGCAAAGATCGATGCGTTAGGACGACCATAGCGCAAACGCAACGATCGATGCGATAATTTCTTCATGCCAGCCACCATCAGCACGACGCGCCCCGGCGGCCGGTCCGCGCGGGTGCGTGCCGCCGTGCACCGCGCCGTCGTGGAGTTCCTGGCCGAGAACCCGGCGGAGGCGCTGACCCTGCCACTGATCGCGAGCCGCGCGGGTGTCCACCCGACCACCCTGTACCGGCGGTGGGGGTCGGTCGCGGAGCTGATGGCGGACGTCGCGAGCAGCCGCTTCAGCGGCGACATCGTGGTGCCCGACACCGGTTCGCTGCGCGAGGACCTGCGGCGATGGGCGGCGGACGTGGCGACCGACCTGGCCGACCCGGACGTCCTGGCGCTCATGCGGGCCACGATCGGCTCCGGCCCCGGAGGTGGCTGCGCGTGCACGGCGGACCGGCACGCCCAGCTGACGGCGATCCTCGACCGGGAGCGTTCGCGCGGCGGGACGGCGCCGGAGACGCTGCACGCCGCGGACGTCCTGCTCGGCCCGCTGTACTACCGGGCGATCTTCGTCGGCCAGCCTGCCGATCCCGGCTGGACGGCGGAGCTGGTGGACACGCTGCTCAAGTAATCCGCTTGCGCGTCGTTACTCGCGCGAGTAACTTTTTACTCATGCAGGTAATCAGTGACGTGCAGCCGGACCTGGGCCTGAGCCCGGCTGAGGAGGCGCGCCGGTCGCAGATCATTGCGGCGACGCTCGCGACGATGGCGGAGCTGGGGTATCGCCGGACGTCGTTCGCGCGCATCAAGGAGCGCGCCGGGTTGAGCAGCACGCGGCTGATCGGCTACCACTTCGGCACGAAGGCGGGGCTGATCCAGGCGGTGGTGACGACGGCGCTGAGCATCCGGGACCGGTATCTGGAGGAGCGGGCCGGCGACACGACCGATCGGGCCACGATGCTGCGCGCGGTGATCGAAACGGAGGTCACGTTCGTCCGCGACCACCCCGAGTGCGTCCGCGTGCTGCGCGAGGTGGCCGCGAACGCCGACGACCCGGACGGCTGGCCGGTCGCGGGCCCGCTGCTGAGCGGTTTCCGAACCGCCCGCATCGAGCGGCTGCTGACGCAGGGCCAGAGGGAAGGCGCCTTCGGCGAGTTCTCCCCGGAGGTCGCGGCCCGCACGATCGCGCAGAGCATCGACGGAGCGATCCAGGCCTACACCGAGAACCCGTCCCTGGACCTCGAAGCCTACGGACGCCAGCTCGCGGACTTCTTCGAGCAGGCCGTGGCAGCGAAGGGCTGAGCCTGTTCTCTCCCGGTCCCCCGCTTCGCCAAGCGGGGGACCGGGACCGCCCCGGCGACCACCAACGAGCAGCCGACACGGGTCGGCGACCGCTCACCGACAGCCCATTCCCCACTGACGCCCAGCCCGACCAAACCCCGGCCGAGAAGCGCGACCCCCGAGGAGCACCGCACCACAGCCACCGGCCCGGCCTCCGTCATGGCGACGACGCGACCACACCGCTCCCCGCGCAAACCGGCGCGCCAACCCACGCCCTCGAAGCGACGCTCGCTGACCCACCGACCCCGGCCCGCTCCGCCACCGACCACACGGGCCTACTACCGGCCGCCTAGCGCATCCGCCTTCCACCAGGACTCAGCCGCATCCGGCGCACTACGCGCTCGCCTGCCGCATCCAGCCCACCACCGAGTGACCATCCGCATCCGGCCCCACCACCGAGTCACCAGCCGCACCCGGTCCCACCATCGAGTGACCATCCGCATCCGGCCCACTACCGAGTCACCACCCGCGCCCGGCCTACCACAGAGTCACTACTCGCGTCCGGCGCGCCACCGGGTTCGCCATCGGGTCACCCCTCGCATCCGGCCCGCCACCGAGCTACCAGCCGTGCCCAGCCCGCCACCGAGTCACCGCCCGCGCCCGGCCCACCACCGAGTCACCGCCCGCGTCCAGCCCGCCACCGCGCTACCGCCCGCATCCGGCCCGCCACCGAGTCACCGCCCGCGCCCGGCCCGCCGGCGGCGCGGAAACCTCGGCGCAGTCAGGGCCGCAACCCGGACAGCGCCGTCTCCACCACCCGGTCCGCGAACTCCTCCGTGAGCGGCCCGCGCTGCATCCAGCGCACCGTCACCGGCCCCCAGATCACGTCCACCGCCATGTCCAGGTCCACATCGGACAGCTGTCCCACTTCCACCGCCTTCCGCAGCCGCTCCTTCTTCAGCTCCCGCACAGGCTCGTCGAGCCGTTCCGCGTACATCCGCGCCAGCTCTGGGTCATGCATGATCTCCGAACTCAGCGCACGCATCGGCAGGTCGTAACGCGCGTCGCGCAACTCCTTGACCGTCGCGCGCAACACGGCCTTCAGGTCCGCCTCCAGGTCCCCGGTATCGGGCAGTCCGCCACCGTCCCCTTCGGACAGCATCAGGAACGCGTCCAGGAGCACCGCCCCCTTCGACGGCCACCAGCGGTAGATCGTCTGCTTCCCGACCCCGGCCCGCGCGGCAATCCCCTCGATGCTGAGCTTCGCGTATCCCACCTCCCCCGCCAACTCGAACGCCGCGGTCAAAATCGCGCGACGCGAGTTCTCGTTCCGACGACTCGAATCCGGCACGTCCCGACTCTACCACAAGATGAGACGAGACGGTCCGTCTTGACAGCCTCGAAACGAGACGCTACGGTTCGTCTCACAACGAGAGGAGCACACCATGACCACCGACCCCACGTCCCGCGTCTGGTTCATCACCGGAGCGAGCCGAGGCCTCGGCCGCGCGTTCACCGAAGCCGCCCTCGCCCGTGGCGACCGGGTCGTCGCGGCCGCCCGCACCATCACCACCGAAGAGACCAGCCAGTTGCTGCCCATCCAGCTCGACGTCACCCGGCGCGAGGACGTGTTCAAGGCCGTCGAGCAGGCCGTGGAGCACTTCGGCCGCCTCGACGTGGTGGTCAACAACGCGGGCACGCTGTCGATGGGCATGGTCGAGGAGTTCACCGAGGAGCAGGCCCGCGCCGCGATGGAGACGAACTTCTTCGGCGCCCTGTGGGTGAGCCAGGCCGTCCTGCCGGTGCTGCGGCGGCAGCGGTCCGGCCGCATCCTGCAGATCTCCAGCATCGCCGCGCTCGGCGGGTTCCCGATGACCGGCCTCTACAGCGCGAGCAAGTTCGCCCTGGAGGGCATGAGCGAGGCACTGGCCCGGGAAGCGGCCCCGTTCGGCGTCCAGGTGAGCATCGTCCAGCCGGGTGGCTACTGGACCGACCTCTACACCGCCCCCGCCAGGGCGAGCCCGATCGACGACTACGGGCCCCTGAGACTGGAGCTCGAACGACTGTGGTCCGAAGAGTCGGTCGACAGCGACCCGGCGCTGGCCGCCGAGGCAGTGCTGAAACTCGCCGACAGCGAGGACCCGCCGTTGCGCCTGCTGCTCGGCAGCATGGTCTACGACCTGGCGCACGACCTCACGCGTCAGCGCCTGGACGGCTGGTCGGACTGGGAGGAGGTGAGCCGCGCGGCCGAGCAGGCGATCCCGATGCCGGTCAAACGAGGAACGTGAACAGGGGGCTGTCGGGCGAGACGCGTTCGATGCGGTGCGGGCCGGCCATCATCCGCTTCATCATCGGTTCGAGGTTCTCCGGCGACCCGAGTTCGATGCCGACCAGCGCCGGGCCGGTCTCGCGGTTGTTGCGCTTGACGTACTCGAAGAGCGTGATGTCGTCGTCGGGTCCGAGCACGTCGTCGAGGAACCTGCGCAGCGCGCCGGGTTCCTGCGGGAACTCGACGAGGAAGTAGTGCTTGCGTCCCTCGAAGATCAGCGCCCGCTCGACGATCTCGGCGTAGCGGCTGACGTCGTTGTTGCCGCCGGAGACGATGCACAGCACCGTCGACCCCGGCTCCAGTCCGAGGTCCAGCCCGAGCGCGGCCGGGGAGAGCGCGCCCGCGGGCTCGGCGATGATGCCGTCGGACTGGTAGAGGTCGAGCATCTCGACGCAGATCTTGCCCTCGGGCACGGCGATCATGTCGGGACGGCGGTCGGCGGCGAGGGCGTAGGTGTGCTCACCGACGAGCCGCACCGCGGCGCCGTCGACGAACGGGTCGATGGCCTCCATGGCGACCGGGCCACCGTGCTCGAGGGCGAGCGCCATGCTGGCCGCGCCCTGCGGTTCGGCGCCGATGACGCGCACCTCGGGCTGGGTCTCGCGCAGCCAGGCGAGCGTTCCGGCGAGCAGGCCACCGCCGCCGACCGGCACGACGACGACGTCGGGCGCCTTGCCCAGCTGCTCGATGGCCTCCTTGACCACGGTGCCCTGCCCGGCGATCGTGCGCGGGTCGTCGAAGGCGGGGATCATCGTCGTGCCCGTGCTCGCGGCGTAGGCCTGCGCGGCGGCGGCCGCGTCGTCGTAGGTGTCGCCGTGCACCACGATCTGGACGTGCTCACCACCCAGGCGGGCGACGCGGTCCCGCTTCTGCCGGGGCGTGGTGCGCGGCAGGTAGACGCGGGCGAGGACGCCGAGCGCGGCTGAGGCGAACGCCACACCCTGGCCGTGGTTGCCGGCGCTCGCGCACACGACGCCCCGGGCACGTTCCTCGGGGGAGAGCTGGCTCACCAGGTTGTAGGCGCCACGCCCCTTGTAGGACCGGACGGCGGACAGGTCCTCGCGCTTGAGCCAGACGTCCACGCCGTGCTGCAGCGAAAGCCGTTCGTTGCGGTGCAGTGGCGTCGGCTGGATGACGCCGGCGAACCGGGCGGCCGCCATCGCCACGTCGGCTGCCCGCACCGCGTCGGGCCCGTTACCCACGACTTGGTTCCTCCTGTCGGCGTAGACGTCATTCGTACCAAAGTCGTGCCGGGCGCCCGCACCCGGAGCGGCCCGTGCCAGATAATGCGAGCCGTGGGTGCGGAGCGGGCCAGGGGGCAGTTGGTGGAGGAGTACGGCCCGGCGTGGTCGCCGGGACCGTTCGAACGAGGCACCGACGGTCCCCACATCGTTCTCGCGGGCGTCGACGGCTCCCCCACCGCGCTGCGGGCAGGTGCCTACGCGGCCGGGCTCGCCCGGCGGCAGCGGTCGCGGCTGGTGCTGGTCTACGTGCTGGCGCCGCCGGCGTGGACGGGCATGGCGACCGGCTACCTCACGGCCGCCCAGGAGCAGGCCTACGAGGCGACGATCGACGAGATGCGCAGGCCGATCCGCGACCTGGCCGACGAGGCGAACATGCCGATCACGTTCATCGTCCGCCGGGGCGACGCCTTCACCGAGCTGCGGCGCGCGGCCGTCGAGCTGCATGCCGACCTCGTGGTGGTGGGCGCGTCGGAGAGCCGGGGACACCGCATCGTCGGCTCCGTGGCGAACCGCCTCGTGCGGTCCGGCCTCTGGCCGGTGACGGTCGTGCCCTGACCAGTACCGGCCGCGCAACCTCGCCGGTGCCCGCTCGGCCGAGCTCACCACCGGCGGGCCTGCTCCGGCAGGCCCGATTTCTCAGTGAGAGGCAGGGCATCGAGGGTGGCTGTGGATCGGTTTGTGCGGGCGCGGCGCCAGATCGCGGGACAAGGCCCGTGGCGATTCAGGATGATCGGGGCGCAAGTCCACCGCCGCCGAGGGCAGCCAGCCCCCGGCGCCGGGCACCGCCGCTCAATCCGGCGCAACCGGAGCAGCGCGAGCCCGAGCAGGAGCAGCGCGAGCCCGAGCAGCTCAGCGTCGCCAGCTCCAGCCGGCCGCCGAGACCGCGCGGCCTCTGTCATGCAGCCAGCCGCAACCAGACCCAGCCGAGCAAGCCCGTGCGGGGTAACCGATGCCAGTGCCAGGCATTGCCTCTCCCCCAGCGCAATCACACCCACGCACACCCCAACGGGCCCGGCGGGACCACCTCCAGTCGGCCGCCGCTGCCGCACAGCCCGCAACCAGCACCCACGCCCTGCCCAGCAAGCCCCTGCGGGGCAGTCAATGCCGGTGCCGCCCATCGCCCCACCGCAACCACGCCAACGCGCACCCCGCAGGCCACGCACCACCGCCTTCAGCCGGGCACCGCTACCGCGCGGCCCGGGTCACGCCGCCGACGCCGCGCGGCCCGAGTCACGCGCGGGCGATTCGGTCCAGTGCTTGCTCGAACAGACTGACCGTGGCCGCGTGGAGGCGGTCGCCGGTGGAGCGGGGTGCCTTGCCCGCGCAGGCCCGCGCGTGGGTGCCCTCCAGCACGATGCCCAGTTTGAAGCACGCCAGCACCGCGTACCAGGCGATCGCGGACGTGTCCCGCCCCGAGTGGTCGGCGTAGCGGGCCACGATCTCCTCTTCGGTGGCGAGGTCGCCGGCCGTGGCGAGGCCGGTCCAGCCGAGCATCGGGCGGGTGCCCGGCCAGGTGGCCAGCAACCAGCCGAGGTCGAGGAGCGGGTCGCCGATCGTGCTCATCTCCCAGTCGACGATCGCCGCCACCGCGGCGTCCTCGCGGGAGAACAGCACGTTCGCCAGGTGGTAGTCGCCGTGCAGGATGCCTGGTGTCCACTGCCGCGGCACGTGGGACGCGAGCCACTCCGCCACCGCCGGCACGCCCGGGATGTCCGGTCCCGGGTAGCCCTCGTGGCCAGCGTAGGAGTCCAGCTCCGCGAGCCACCTCGGCACCTGGCGCTCGAGGAACCCGTGCGGCCGCCCGAAATCCGCGAGCCCCACCTCCTCGTGGCCGACCGACCCGAGCGCCGCCAGCGCGTCGGCCATCGCCAGGCCCATCTCGTGCCGCAGCGCGGGCCGGGTCGCGTGCGGCTCCGGCAGTTCGAGGGTCGCGTTGAAACCGTCGACCGGCTCCATGAGGTAGAAGACCGCGCCCGGCAGGACCGTCTCGTCCGGGCAGGCCGCGATCAGCTCCGGATGCGGCACCGCGGTGCCCGACAACGCGGCGAGCACCCGCATCGCGCGGCGCAGCACGTCGTTGCTGCGCGCCCGCCGGTGGCGTGGCCCGCTGCGCAGCACGTAGGCCCGGCCGCCGCGGCGGAAGGAGACCATCAGGTTCTGCGTGCCGCCGGCGATGGGCGCCAGATCCTCGACGGGGCCGCCCGGCAACCCCTGACGGTCCATCCACACGCCGACGGCCCGCAGCTCCCCCGGCGACAGGACGTCGGCCTCCGGCATCGGGCCCCTCCTTCGCTTCGGGTTGCAACATGGCAGACGGACTGGGGACAGCGGAAGCCCAGCGCGCCGACCAGCGCGCCACGGGATGCCACCGGTGCCCGCCACCGCATGCCGCCGGCGCTCGCCACCGCACGCCGCCCGCGCTCGCCACCGCACGCCGCCCGCGCTCGCCACCGCACGCCGCCCGCGCTCGCCACCGCACGCCGCCCGCGCTCGCCACCGCACGCCGCCCGCGCTCGCCACCGCACGCCGCCGGTGCTCGCCATGGCATGCAGCTGGTGCCTTCCAGCGTTGAGGGGCTCCGGTTGCTCGGAGCGGGCACCACACGTCCGGCGGCAACCGCGCCGCCGGTGGACAGCAGCCTGAGAGCAGGGTGGGTGGGCGGACGCCGAATTCGACAGTCCCGGCCTGTCGCCCTTCCGACGCCCGCGGACGGCAAACGTTAGGCCCGCCAACGTTGAACCGGCAAATGATTCGGCGTCCAAACGTTTCCGTTACACTCCGGCCATGGACACGACCGCCTCCGGACGGCTGCGCGCCCTGCCCAGCTGGCTGCTCACCCAGACTGCCCACCACGCGCACCGGCTCGTCACCGAGGGCCTGTCCGAGGCCGGCGCCCGCGGCTACCACTACCGCCTGCTGGCCGCTCTGGAGGAGTCCGGCCCGGCGAGCCAGGCCACGCTCGGCCGGCGCAGCGCCATCCACCTCTCCGACCTGGTGGCGACCATCAACGAACTGGCCGACCGCGGCCTGGTGAGCCGCGAG
This sequence comes from Amycolatopsis thermalba, assembly GCF_003385215.1. Lineage (GTDB taxonomy): Bacteria > Actinomycetota > Actinomycetes > Mycobacteriales > Pseudonocardiaceae > Amycolatopsis_E > Amycolatopsis_E thermalba. Next base: position 19,324 of record NZ_PQHW01000042.1, read on the forward strand.
CCGGACCCGGCCGACCGGCGCCGCAACGTCATCACGATCACCGCGGACGGCCGCCGCCACCTCAAGCGCCTCGACAAGCAGATCGCCCGCATCCAGGACGACCTCCTCGCCCCGCTGAGCGACCAGGAGCGGGAACAGCTGACCGGCCTGCTGTCCAGACTGCTGCGCCACCACACGCCGGACGCCTGAGCACTGCGGCCACGGCAACAGGCGTTGGTGATGAAGCTGGGTGTGTTCGTGGTGCTACAACCGACGGGCTGAGCACTGCGACCACGGTCACACGACGCCCGGTTTCGGCAAGGCCCGGCTGGGTAGTCTCACCCGACCGTTGAGCAGCCAGCGGAGGGAGCCCGCGTGACCGACTTCTGGATCGACAACGCCCTGCAACGGGTACTGAGCCACCCCACCGACGTGCGCACCCTGCGGGAATCGGCCGCCGCCTTCCTCGACGGCTGCACGGTCGAGTCGGTCACGGACGCGCTGCTCGTCATCGACACCCTGGCCAGCGCCGCCTACGACCAGGGCCGCCTGCCCGCCACACTCCGCCTCGTGCGCGAGGGCACCCAGTCCGACTGGCTGCGGATCTCGCTGGCCGCGCCCGGCATCGAGCTGCCCTCCGCGGACAGCGGCTTCGGCACCGGCCTGCACGTCCTGACGACCTGCGCGGCCCTGTGGGGGCGCAGCGGCGAGGGGGACCATGCCGCTCTCTGGGCGCATCTGCCACTCGTGGCTGCCGTACCGGCCGCACTTCACGTAGCGTTTACACATGGAGTCGCCCCTGATCACCGACCGGCTGCTCATCCGTGACTGGACGGTCGACGACGCCGAAGCCGCACTCGCGATCTACGGCTCGGAAGAGGTCACGCACTGGCTGACCCCGGCGATGGACCGGGTCGGCGATGTCGCCGCGATGCGCGCGGTGCTGCACGCCTGGCGTGAGGCCCAGCCCAACCTGCCGCCGCCCCGCGGCCGGTGGGCGATGGAGCGCCGGGAGGACGGGCAGGTGATCGGCGGCCTGGGCATCCGCCTGCTGCCGCCCTACGACGAGGACCTCGAGCTCAGCTGGCAGCTGCATCCCGAGGCCTGGGGCCAGGGCTACGCCACCGAGGGCAGCCAGGCCCTGATCAGGTGGGCGTTCACGCAGGACACCGACGAGCTGTTCGCCGTCGCGCGTCCGAACAACATTCGGGCGATCGCCACCGCGAAGCGGCTCGGCATGCAGTGGGTCGGCGAGACCACCAAGTACTACGACCTGCGCCTGCAGGTCTACCGCATCCGGCCGGGCGACCTGGACGACGCGCCGGGGACTTGACCACCACACCGGCCGCGCGGTTCACTGACTGACGGGTCGACGTCGCCGCAAAACCGAACGGGATTCTGCCGGGTTCGGCAACCGACCCTGACGAGTACCGGGCGTCCAGGGCAATTCGGGCGCCGCGGAGGAGAACGACGTTCGGAAGGTGGGCAGGCCATGAGCTTCAACCTGGCGATCATGCTGCGGGAGTCGGCGACGGCCACGCCGGGCAAGGACTTCCTGCGGTTCCCGTCGGGTGCGATGACCTACGCCGAGGTCGACGAACGCTCCGGCCGGGTCGCCGTCGCCCTGCGGGAGCAGGGCCTGCGCCCCGGCGACAAGGTCGCCGTGCAGCTCGCCAACGTGCCCGAGTTCGTGATCGCCTACTTCGGGATCCTCAAGGCGGGCCTGACGATGGTGCCGCTCAACCCGTTGCTCAAGGCCGCCGAGATCGCCTACCACCTGGACGACTCCGACTCCCGGATGATCATCGCCCACGCCGCGGGCGCCGCCGAGGTGTCCACGGCGCTCAAGGAGGTGGCCGAGGTCCGCGCGGTGGTCGTCGGCGACCTCGACGCGGGTGCCTGGTCGGAGGGGACGCTGTCGTTCGCGACGCTGCTGGACCCCGCGGACGACGGCGACATCTTCCCCGGCGCGGCCGACGACACCGCGGTGCTGCTCTACACCAGCGGCACCACCGGCCGCCCCAAGGGCGCCGAGCTGTCCCACTTCCAGCTCTACATGACCTGCACGCTGGGCAGCGAGCGCTTCGGCGCCGAACCCGAGGACGTCGCGCTGGCGGTGCTGCCGTTCTTCCACGTCTACGGGCTGTCCAGCATCCTCAACGCCTCCGCGCGGCACGGCCGGACCATCTCCGTCGTGCCGCGCTTCGAGGTGCCCGCGGTGCTGGAGGCGATCCAGCGCGACCGGGTCACGATCATGGCCGGCGTCCCGACGATGTACCACGCGCTGGCGTACGCCGACACCACCGGCTACGACACCAGCAGCCTGCGGATCGGCAGCTCCGGCGGCGCCGCGATCCCGGAGGAGGTGCTGCGCCGCTTCGAGGAGAAGTACGGCATCCCGGTGCTGGAGGGCTACGGGCTGTCCGAGTCGGCGTCGACCACGACGGTCAACCCGGGCGCGGACAACCGGAAGATCCTCTCGATCGGCAAGCCGATCTGGGGCGTGCAGCTGCGCATCGTCGACGAGGCGGACCGACCACTGCCGGCCGGGCAGGTGGGCGAGATCGTGCTGCGCGGCCACAACATCACCAAGGGGTACTACAAGCGGCCGCAGGAGACCGCGGAGGCGTTCCGCGGGGGCTGGTTCCACACCGGCGACCTCGGCTACGTCGACGCCGACGGGTTCGTGTTCATCGTGGACCGCAAGAAGGACCTGATCATCCGCGGCGGGTTCAACGTCTACCCGCGCGAGGTGGAGGAGCTGCTGTACCGGCACCCGGCGATCGGTGAGGCGGCGGTGATCGGCGAGCCGGACGAGCGGCTCGGCGAGGAGGTCGTCGCGGTGGTCTCGCTCAAGCCGGGCGCGACCGCGGAGCCGGACGAGATCGTGGCGTGGGCCAGGGAACGCATCGCGGCGTACAAGTACCCGCGGCGCGTGCGGATCGTCGACGAGCTGCCGAAGGGCGCCACGGGCAAGATCGCGAAGCTGGAGCTGCGGGCGCGTCTGCGAGGATGACGTCATGCGGTACGACGTCAACACCTCGATCCTGTTCACCGAGCTGGCGCCGGAGCGACGCCCGGCCGCGGCGGCGGAGGCCGGGTTCGCGGGTGTGGAGTCGTGGTGGCCGTTCGCCGGTGTGCCCGGTGACCGCGAGGTCGAGCGGTTCGTGACGTCGATCGCCGACGCCGGGGTGGAACTGGTGTCGCTCAACGTGCCGCACGGCGACCTGGCGGCGGGCGAACGGGGGCTGGCCGCGTTCGCCGCGCGGACGGCCGAGTTCCGGGACGGCGTGGACATCGCGGCCGCGATCGGGCGGCGGCTCGGGTGCCGGTTGTTCAACGTGCTGCCGGGCAACCGGACCGGCGGTTCGCGCGAGGTGCTGCTGGACAACCTCGCCTACGCCGCCGAGCGGTTGCCGGGCACGGTGCTGCTGGAACCGCTGTCCGGCGCGCCGGACTACCCGCTGCTGCGCGCCGCCGACGCGCTGGCGCTGGCGGACAAGGCCGGCGCGGACAACATCGCGCTGCTGGCGGACGTCTACCACCTCGGCAGCAACGGCGACGACCTGGACGCGCTGCTCACACCGCCGCTGCTGGCGCGGACCGGGCACGTGCAGGTGGCCGACGCACCGGGCAGGCACGAGCCGGGCACCGGGACCCTCGGCGTGACGGCGTGGCTGGAGCGCCTGGCCGCGACCGGCTACGCGGGCTGGGTGGGGCTGGAGTACCTGCCGACCGGGTCCACTGTGGACAGCTTCGGCTGGCTCGCTGGTTAGGACACCTCGAACCGCGGCACGACCAGCAACTGCCCCGGCCACCCGCGGTCTTCGTCCGGCACGCCCCGTCAGTCCCCGGCCTTCCGGGCGGCCGCGTCGTCGGCCACGACCACGCGTCGCATCAGGTCGACGAGCGTCCGGCGTTCCGCTGTGGACAGCACGCCGAGCGACTCCTCCTGTGAGGCGTGCGCCACCTCCTGCAGGCGCCGCACCAGCCTCCGCCCCGAATCGGTCAGCGCGGCGCGCTGGCGGCGGCGGTCCTCCGGATCGCGTTCGCGCCGGACGAAACCGCGTCGCTCCAGCACGTCCAGGTACCCGACCAGGTGGCTGCGGTTGAGCCCGAGCCGGTCGGCCAGCGCGTGCTGCGCCAGCGGCCCGAAATCCGACAACCCCGTCAGCACGGCGAAGTGCGGCAGCCGCAGGTCGTGCTCGGCCAGTGCCGCGACCAGCCCGCGATGCCCGATCCGCGCCACGTGGCCGGCCAGGTACGAGGGCAGGGCGAGCAGGGTCGGCGGGCGCGTCTCGCGGTCGTCCATGACGGCGATCCTACCCCCTGGACGTAATAATGTCGTCGTGTAATCATTACGTCATGACACGAACTTCCGCTCCGTTCGCCGCGCTGCTGATCGCGGTGCTGTCCTTCTCGTTGCTGCAGACCATGCCGGTGCCCGCGCTGCCGGCCCTGCAGGCCGAGTTCGGCACGTCGACCACCACCGTGTCCTGGGTGCTCAGCGCGTTCCTGCTCACCGCGTCGGTGGCCACCGGGCTGCTCGGCCGCCTCGGCGACATGTTCGGCAAGCGCCGCGTGCTGCTGGCGTGCCTCGCGGTGTCCGCGGCGGGCACGCTGCTCGCCGCGGTGGCCCCGTCCATCGGCGTGCTGATCGCCGCCCGCGCGATCCAGGGAGCCGGGGCCGCGACGTTCCCGCTCGCGTTCGGCATCGTGCGCGACGAGTTCCCGCGTGAGCGGGTCCCGGTCGCGATCGGCTGGATCAGCTCGACCTTCGGCATCGGGTTCGGCGCCGGGCTCGTCATCCCCGGGGTGATCGTCGACGCGCTGGGCTGGGAGTGGATCTTCTGGCTGATGCTCGCGGTGATCGTCGCCGGCATCGCCGCGGTGACCGCGTTCGTGCGCGAGTCGCCGGTGCGCTCGCCGGGCCGGGTGGACTGGGCGGGCGCCCTGCTGCTCACCGGTGGCCTGGTCGCGCTGCTGCTGGCGATCAGCGAGGGCCGCGTGTGGGGCTGGGGCTCGGCGGCGATCGTCGGGCTGTTCGCGGCCGCCGCGGTCCTGCTGGCCGTGTTCGCGCTGGTGGAGAAGCGCCTGGCGCGGCCGCTGATCGACATCGGGCTGCTCGGCCGTCCCGCGGTGCTGACCTCCAACATCACCGCGCTGATCATCGGGTTCGGCATGTACGGCGCGTTCACGCTGGTGCCGCTGCTGGTCGAGACGCCGTCGCAGGCCGGGTACGGCTTCGGCGCGTCGGTCACCGAGGCCGGGCTGTTCATCATCCCGATGGCGGTGACCATGCTGTTCGCCAGCCCGCTCGCCGGGCGCATCGGCGCGAAGGCCGGGTTCAAGCTGCCGCTGGTGCTGGCGTGCGTGGTCGGCGCGGCCGGGTTCGTGGTGTTCGCCGTCGCGCACGGCACGCAGTGGCCGATCTACCTGGGCAACGGGATCCTCGGCATCGGCGTCGGGTTCGCCTTCGCGTCGCTGGCCAACCTCGTCGTGGGCGCGGTCGACCCGCGTCAGACCGGGGAGGCCACCGGCGTCAACACGATCATGCGCACCATCGGCGGCACCTTCGGCGCGCAGATCGCGTCGACCATCGTCACCGGCGAGGTCATCCCCGGCACGCGGTTCCCGGTGGAATCCGGCTACACCACGGCGTTCGTGCTGTCCGCGATCGCGATGGGCGTGGCGGCGCTGGTCGCGCTCGCCGGCCCGGGACGGCTCGTGCCCGCCGCCCGCCCCGCGGTGGCGAGCCGATGACGGACTACGGCCACGACCTGCTCTTCGGCGCCGTCCTGGTGCCGGTGACGGCGCGGCCGGGCGAGGCGCTGGAACTCGCGCGGGTCGCGGACCGCGCCGGACTGGACCTGGTGAGCGTGCCGGACCACCCGTACCGGCCGGAGTTCGCCGAGGCGTGGACGACGCTGTCGGTGATCGCCGCGCGGACCGAGCGGGTGCGGGTGTTCCCGAACGTCGCCAACCTGCCGCTGCGTCCCCCCGCGATGCTGGCCCGCGCCGTGGCGAGCCTGGACGCGCTCAGCGGCGGCCGGGCCGGCCCGGCGCTGGGCGCCGGGGCGTACTGGGACGTGATCGCGGCCGAAGGCGGGCCGTGGCACCCGCCCGCGGAAGCGGTTTCCGCCCTCGGCGAGGCGATCGCGGTGATCCGTGCACTGTGGACACCCGGCGGGCCGGTCCACCTGCCGGGCGAGCACTACGCGCTCGACGGCGCCGAACCCGGTCCCCCGCCGCGCGATCCGGGCATCTGGGTGGGCGCGCTCGGGCCGCGGATGCTGCGTCTGACCGGCACGCTGGCCGACGGGTGGCTGCCGAGCATGACCCGGATCCCGCCGGAGGATCTGCCGTCGGCCGGCGCGATCATCGACGCCGCCGCGGCGGACGCGGGCCGGGACCCCGCCGCGATCCGCCGTCTCTACAACCTGTCCCCGCCGGCGCTCGGTTCCCCTCGCGACTGGCCGCGACGACTCGCCGACCTGGCGCTCACCCACGGCGTCAGCGGGTTCCTGCTCCCGGCCGGCACGCCGGACCTGCTGCGGCTCTTCGCCACCGAGATCGCCCCGGCGGTCCGGGAACTCGTCGCCGCGGCCCGGGGCGGGCCGGGCACCGAGCGGGAAGCGGCCGCCGGGCGGCGGCTCGTCGAGGCACACGACCATCTGCGCGCGGAACTCGGCCGGTTGCGCGACCTGGTCGCCGAGGTCGCCGCCGGCACCCTCGACGCCGGCGCCGCGCGGTCCCACCTGCGCACCCTCGCGCTGCGTCAGAACAACTGGACGCTCGGCGCGTACTGCGCGTCCTTCTGCCGCGTGGTCAGCGTCCACCACCACCGCGAGGACGCCGGCATCTTCCCCGCCCTGCGGCGGTTCGAGCCCGGGCTCGCCCCCGTGCTGGACCGCCTCGAGGACGAGCACCGCGCCATCCAGGCCCTCGTCGAACGGGTCGACGCGGCGCTGGTCGCGTTCGCCGGCGGCGCCGGGGACATCACCGGCCTGCGGGAGGCGCTCGACTCGCTCACCGACGCGCTCCTGTCCCAACCTGTCGGACGAGGAACGTGAGCTGACCGGCCCGCTCGGCCGGCTGTGGGGTGGTGGCGCCGGGTAGCGACGCGACGACGACTTCCGCGCGAACGGGTGACGACATCCGCGCTGCGTATCTCCCTCGCGGGGAGGAAAGCGCTTTCGGGGGCCGGCACCTCGCCGCCACCGGGGACAACGGGGTTTGCGCACAGTAACCGGGGGGTCGCGGCTCAGGGGTGAACGCCGTACGACATGATTTCAGTCCGACCAGAGCATCTATCGAGTGATCGGTGACTGTGACGCAGAGTGAGAATGACCCCCGAGCCGCCGGGAAGGCGCTCGCCGGCAGCCCTGGCTTGACAGGGGTGGTTGCATACGACTCTGTCGTGACGTCGCCGTCTTCGTCCCGGTCCCCAGGATTTCGTGGAGCGTCGTGAAAAACACAGATGACAAGTCAGGCGAAGGCCACCACAAGTCGATTCGCAAACGCCTGACCGGAACCGTCCTGATCCCCAGTATCGCGCTGCTGGTGATGTGGATCGCGGGTTCCGGCTACTTCCTGGTGGACGCGATCTACGTGCGCACGGTGGCCTCCTCCGTGCAGGACGTGTCGATCCCCGCCGTCACCGCGCTCGGCGCCGTCCAGCAGGAACGCCAGCTGTCCCTGGTCTACCTGGAACGCCCCCAGGTCGGCCTGCGCGACCTGCAGGCGCAGCAGCAGTCCATCGACAAGTCGCTGACCAGCCTCCGGTCCGCGCTGGCCGAGGTGAAGAGCCTCGTGCCGGACGAGATCGGGCAGCGGATGAACCAGATGGAGTCCAGCCTCGACCAGCTCCCGGTCATCCGCGCGGAGATCAACCTGCGCACGATCTCCAAGGAGCAGGTCAACGACTTCTACAACCGCCTGCTGGACACCGCGACCGACCTGTTCGACTCGCAGGCCCGCCTGGTGCCCGACGCCGAGTCGACCCAGGGCGGTATGACGTCGGTGGACATCTTCCGCGCCTCCGACCAGATGTCGCGCGCCGCGTCGCTGGCCTCCAGCGCGTTCGCCGCCGGGCAGTTCGCCCCCGCCGACCACCTGCAGTTCGCCCAGCTCGTCGGCAGCTACCGCGCGCAGCTGACGAAGATCGCGAGCTACATGGCCCCCGAGGCCGGCCAGCGCTACCGCGAGCTGACCTCGAGCGACCAGTGGCAGCGCCTCACCGCCGCCGAGAACTCGATCATCACGCACGGACCGGGCCCGTTCCGCGAGAACGTCGGCGGCCTGACCCTGCGGGAGAACGACTGGCGCGACCTCACCACGCAGGTGTCGGGCCAGCTGATCGCCCTGACCGTCGAGCAGTCGGAGCTGGCCTCCGGCGCCGCGCTCGACAAGGGCAACGTCAACCTGTGGACCGTGATCATCGGCAGCATCGCCGCCCTGCTCGCGGCGGTCGCGTCGATCTGGGTCGCCATCCGGGTGTCCCGCACCCTGGTCGACCGGACCCTGATGACGCGCCTCGAGCGCCTGCGCAACGACTCGCTGGAGCTGGCCCGCACCCGCCTGCCGAGCATCGTGAACCGGCTCAAGGAGGGCGAGCCGGTCGACGTCAGCGCCGAGCTGCCCCGGCTGGACCACGGCAAGGACGAGATCGGGCAGGTGGCCGAGGCGTTCAACATCGCCCAGCTGACCGCCGTCCAGGCCGCGGCCAGCGAGGCCAAGGCCCGCAGCGGTGTCAACAACGTGTTCCTCGGCATCGCCCACCGCAACCAGGGCCTGGTGCACCGCCAGCTGCAGATCCTGGACCGGATGGAAAGCCGCGAGGAGAACCCGGAGCAGCTCAAGGGCCTGTTCCAGCTCGACCACCTGGCCACCCGCGCCCGGCGCACCACCGAGAACCTGATCATCCTCGGCGGCAAGCAGCCGGGCCGCCGCTGGCGCAAGCCGGTGTGGCTGATGGACGTGCTGCGCGCCGCGGTGTCGGAGACCGAGCACTACTCGCGGGTCGAGGTGGAGAACGTCCCGCAGGTCGCGATCATCGGCTCCGCGGTCGCCGACACCATCCACCTGGTCGCCGAGCTGGTCGACAACGCCACCACGTTCTCCCCGCCCGGATCGCAGGTCCACATGACCTCCACCCTGGTCGCGCGCGGCGTCGTGGTGGACGTGGCCGACCAGGGCCTGGGCATGAAGGACGACGTCCGGGAATGGGCCAACCGGATGATGTCGGAGCCGCCCGAGTTCGACGCAATGGCCCTGAAAGCCGACTCCAGCCTGGGCCTCTTCGTGGTCGCCCGGCTGGCGGCCCGGCTCGGCCTCAAGGTCATGTTCGATTCCTCGCGCTACGGTGGCACCCGCGCCACGATCCTGATCCCGTCGGCCCTGCTCGCCAACACCGACCAGGTCGCCGAGAACGCCGATCCGGAGTTCCGCGGCGCCCCGGCGACCGCCGGGCCCGACTCGTACGAGCAGGAGGAGACCGGCGTGCCGGCCGGAGCGAACGGTATGGGACGACACGAGAACAACGGCGCCCCCGAGCCCGCTCGGCGGGTCCCGGTGGAGCTCCCCGCGGGACGGCACGCCGAGCCGGAACCGGAACGGGCGAGCGAGACCACCGGTGTGCGGACGATCTCGGTGTTCGAGCCGGACCCCGCACCGTCGCCGACGCCCTCGCCGCGCCCCAAGCGGTCCCGGGCCCCGCTGCCGCAGCGCGAACCGCAGCAGAACCTCGTCGCCCAGCTCCGTGACGACCCGGACGCGGACGCCACCGATTACCACGAGTTCTCCGGTCGGACCCGCAACACGCTCTCGGCGTTCCACAAGGGGACCCGCCGCGGGCGCGACGCAGACGCACCGGAAGACCCCCGGGCCACCATTGACTGAGAGGGAAGTCGAACCTCATCGATGAACGAGAACGAGAACTCCAAGGTCGACCTGAACTGGCTGCTCGACGACATGGTCGACCGCGTCGTCGGGGCGCAGCACGCCGTGGTCCTCTCGGCCGACGGGCTGCTCATGGGCAAGTCCGCGAACCTGTCCAAGGACGACTCCGACCAGCTGTCGGCGATCGCGTCCAGCCTGCAGAGCCTCGCCAAGGGCGCCAGCAAGCACTTCCAGCGCGGCCCGGTGCTGCAGACCCTCATCGAGATGGCCGAGGGCTACCTGTTCGTGTGCGCGGCCGGTCAGGGCGCGTGCCTGGCGATCCTCGCCGAGGAGACGGTCGACGTCGAGATGATCGCCTACGAGATGAGCCGCCTCGTCAAGCGCGTCGGTGACTACATGACGTCGGCTCCCCGGGATGCCGCGAGGTTCGTAGCGGAGCACAACTGATGGCGGACGATCAGTGGTACGACGAAGCGGCCGGGCCGCTGATCCGGCCGTACGCCATCACCCGGGGCCGGATCCCGTCCGTCGACATCAAGCTCGACGTGGCGACTCAGGTGATGGCCATCCGGGGCAACCACGACCCGATCGGGTTGACCCCGGAACACCTGACGATCCTCGAGTTGTGCCAGCGGCCGTTGTCCGTCGCTGAAATTGCCGTGTACGTCAAGGTCCCCCTCGCCGTGGTCAAGGTGTTGTGCAGCGATCTGATCGAACGGGGCGCCGTGATCGTCCGTTCGCCGTCGCAGCCGGCCAAGGCCCCCGATCGCGAACTACTCCAGGCGGTGCTCGATGGCCTCAACAAGCTCTGAAGAAGGCGGCGTCATCCCGACGCCGGTCAAGATCGTCATCGCGGGCGGTTTCGGCGCCGGCAAGACCACCATGGTCGCGTCGGTGAGCGAGATCGTCCCGCTGTCCACCGAGGAGGTGATGACGGAGGCCAGCACGGGCGTCGACGACCTGACCGGTGTCGAACGCAAGACCACGACCACGGTCGCGCTGGACTTCGGCCGCATCACCATCTCCCCGCAGACGGTGCTGTACCTGTTCGGCACGCCCGGGCAGGACCGGTTCTGGTTCATGTGGGACGAGCTCGCGCTGGGCGCCATCGGCACCGTGGTGCTGGTCGACACGCGTCGGCTGGACTCCAGCTTCGCGGCGATCGACTTCTTCGAACGGCGCAAGATCCCGTTCATCGTCGCGGTCAACTGCTTCGAGGACGCGGACGACTACGAAGAGGACGAGATCCGCAAGGCGCTCGCCATCGCCCCCGGCGTGCCGGTGATGTTCTTCGACGCGCGTTCACGGGAGTCGAGCAAGCTGGCGCTGATCCGGCTGGTGCGGTACGCGATGAGCCGGCTGCCCGCGGAGTCGGAGCTGGCGCGGACCTGAGGTTCTCCAGCCCGGGACTGGGAAAGGCCACCCCGTTCTTCGTGACGGGGTGGCCTTCGCGCATGGTGTGTCAGACGTACCGGGGCACCTGTCGTAGCTTCAGGTTGAAGTGCCGCAGCAGCTGCGGCGCGTGGGTGACCCGGTACTCCGGTACCCGTTCGGGGTTCTTCGCGATCGTCGCCAGCACGTCGGCCACGTACTCCAGGTGCGCGAGCGTGTAGGTCCGCCGCGGGATGGCCAGGCGGACCAGCTCGAACGGCGCCGGGGCGATCAGGTTGTGCTCGTCGTCGAAAGTGCCCAGGTACAGCGAACCCAGCTCGGCGCAGCGGATGCCGCCCGCCAGGTACAGCTCGCACGCCAGCGCGTGCCCGGGGAAACCGTGCGGGGGCATGTGCTGCAGCAACCGCCCGGCGTTGAGGTACAGGCCGTGCACCCCGGCCGGCTGCACGATGTCCACCCCGGCCTCGTTGATCAGCCGGGCGAAGTGCGCGGTCTCCTCGGCGCGGTTGCGCAGGTAGTTCGGGTCCACGACCTCCCGCAGGCCCTGCGCGACCCGCTCCAGATCGTGCCCGCCCAGGCCACCGTACGTCCGGAAACCCTCGGTCGCGATGAGGATCGCCTCGCACTGCTTGGCCAGCTCCGCGTCCCGCACGCCGATCGCCGCGCCCATCGGGGCGATCGCGTCCTTCTTCAGGCTGGCGACGAAACCGTCGGCGAGGGCGAACGTCTCCTGCGCGACCTCCTTCGGGGTCTTGCCCGCGTAACCCTCCTCGCGCTGGGTGATCAGCCACGAGTTCTCCGCGAACCGCGCCGCGTCCAGGAAGAACGGCACCCCGAACCGGTCGCACAGCGCGCGCACGGCCTTCAGGTTCGCCATCGACACCGGCTGCCCGCCGCCACCGTTGTTGGTGATCGTGATGAGCACCTGGCCCACGCGGGAACCGTCCGGCCCGGACAGGGTTTCCTCGAGCGCGCCGAGGTCGATGTTGCCCTTGAACGGATCCCGGCTGTCCAGGTCCGCCGCCTCCGGGCACGGCAGGTCCCGCGCCTGCGCCCCGGCCAGCTCCACGTTCGCGCGCGTGGTGTCGAAGTGCGTGTTGGACAGCGAGATCTGCCCCGGCTTCAACGCGGTGGAGAACAGGATCCGCTCCGCCGCCCGGCCCTGGTGGACCGGGAACAGGTGCGGGAACGAGGTCAGGTCCGCCAGCGCGGACCGGAACCGGAACCACGAGTCCGAACCGGCGTAGGACCGGTCGGCCGCCGCAGCACCGGCCTCCTGCGCGGCCGACACCGCGCCGGTGCCGGAGTCGGTCAGCAGGTCGATCGTGACCATGTTCGCCGGCAGGTCGAACATGTTGTAACCGGCGCGGGAAAGCGCCTCCTCCCGCTCCTGCCGGGTCGTGATCGGGATCTCCTTGACAACCTGGACCCGGTACGGCGGGAACGACTTCATGCTGACTTCTTCCTCCCGGTTCACAACGAAGCCGCGGCGCCGACCCGCGTGCGGGGTGCGGCCACGGCGTAGGCCTCCGACGAAAGATATACCGTCGTTCCGGTGCCGAACCGGCCGAGACGCAGGGAGACGTGCGCGATCAGGCCCACCCCCGCCGCCATCGGGCGGTCGGTGACCGCGGCGATCGCCCGGTCCAGCTCCGCGGCGGGCAGCCCGGCCCGCGCGAAGTGGGCCAGCACCCGCTCCCGCGCGGCCGCGTCGTCCGGGACGTAGTCGCGGATCGGGAGGTAGAGGCTGTAGTTGCCGGGACGGCCCGCATCGGCCTCCACGAAGGAGTAGCTGGAGATCAGCGGCCGCCCGGCGTACGGCCCGGTGCCGCCGCCCGCGGCGGTCAGGAACTCCCGCACCAGCAACGGGTTCACGCCCGCGACGGCCCCGGCCGCCCGCTCCACCGTGCCCGATTCCGCCGAATCGTGCGAAACGTACAGCTTGACCCGGGACAGCGGGCCGTCGTCGAGGTCGAGCGCGAAGAACGAGAACCGATCGGCGGCACCACGCAACAGCGCGTGCTCGGTGACGGTTTCGTAGGCGTCGCTCAACCCCAGGCGCCGCAGTCCTTCCGCGACGAGCCCGGGGGCGGCGTGCTCGCCGCGCACCTGCGGGTTGAAGTAGACCTTGAGCGCCGGGGCGCGGCCGGGGCGCAGGATCACCGAGAACCAGAGGGCGAACTTCCCCTGCGGCCGTTCGGTGAGGAACAGGTCCTCGACCGCCTGGAACCGGTCGAGCCGGAGATCGAACCGCTGCGCCATGTGGGTGAGAAAGCGCTTCGCGGCATGAATGTTCGCCGCGTGGCCCGGGTTTTGCGGGATCGTTTCACCGAGGATCCGCACGGCACGGTCGCCGCTCTCGTCGAACGCGACCGAAAACTCCACGGGGGTCGCGTCGTCCGCGACGTCGGAAGGCCACAGCGGGGGCTCGGTCAGCGGGCGCGCGCCCGCGGCCCCGAGGAGTTCCCGCAGGACGTCGACGGGATCACCGTCGTCGGCCGGAAAGCCTGCCACCCTGCAGAGTTCTCCGAGCTGTCTACTGGCATGGTCGAATAGGGTCACAGGGGCGACGTTCACACTCACTCCGACGGTCTGGCGAGCAACTGCTCGACTAGGCGGGGGACAGACCGTCGACCAACATAACGTCATCTTTCCAGCGAGACGTACCGCTGGAGGAGTGATCTTGGCCGCACGGTCAGTCACTGCCGGACGCTGTCCTCCTGGTTCGCTGCCACGGCACGGTTTTCGCTGTCCACGCACCGGGAAGCACTGTCGCGGCAAGCGGTTGACGTCGGCGCTAGCTGCGAAAACGCTTTCCGGTGCGATCTGCGCCACTTTTTACCATACCGTCCACAAAGGACACGGCGGAGCAGCGTTCCTGCCGCCGTTCGGCCGGGGGCCAGAAGCATCCGGCCGTCTAGAACAGCGTTCACCTGATCAGCGGAGTGTCACGGCCGGGCCGTACCCTGCCGCGCCGGGGCGCGCGAGGGCGCGATCACCCGAACCGGCGGCGGACCTCGGCCTTGCGGATCTTGCCGGAACCGGTCGTGGGCAGCGCGTCGGTGAACTCGACCGATTTGGGCACTTTGTACCCGGCCAGGCGGGTGCGCAGCCAGGCCAGCAGCTCGTCCGCTTCGATCCTGCTCCCGGGCGCGGGCACGACGACCGCCTTGCCCACCTCGCCCCAGCGCGGGTCCGGCACCCCGATCACCGCGCACGCCTCCACCCCGGGGAAGCCGTACAGCTCGTTCTCCACCTCGGCCGGGTAGATGTTCTCCCCGCCCGAGATGATCATGTCCTTGAGCCGGTCGACCACGTGGAAGTAGCCGTCATCGTCCACTGTGGCCACGTCGCCGGAGTGGAACCACCCGTCGCGGAGCACCTCCGCCGTCGCCTCCGGCCGGCCCCAGTAGCCCTTCATCACGTTCGGCCCGCTGACCACGATCTCGCCCTTCTCCCCCGGCGGCACCGGCTCCCCGGACGGGCCGGCCAGCCGCACGTCGGTGAAGAACGACGGCACCCCGGCGGAGCCGATCTTCTCCGCGGCGTGCTCGCGATCCAGGACCAGTGCGCCCGGGGCGGCCTCGGTCATCCCGTAGCCCTGCACGAAGGCCAGCCCGCGGTCGAGGTACCGGCGGATCAGATCGGACGGCACCGGCGCGCCGCCGCACAGCAGGGTCCGCACGCTGGACAGGTCGGTCGCGTCCCACCGCGGGTGCGCGGCCATCGCCTGGTACATCGTGGGCACGCCGAACATCAGCGTGACCCGGTCCTGTTCCACTGTGGACAGCACTGCGCCGGGGTCGAACGACGAGTGCAGGATGACCGTGCCGCCCTTGAGCAGGGCGGGCAGGCACACCATGCCCAGGGCGGCGGCGTGGAACAGGGGCGCGGCGACCAGGGCCCGCTCGTCGCTCGCGAGGTCGGTCTCCACCAGGACGTTGACGCTGTTCCAGGTGAGGTTGCCGTGGGTGAGCATCGCGGCCTTGGGCCGTCCCGTGCTGCCCGAGGTGTACATCAGCAGGCACACGTCGTCCAGGCCGACGGGCAGGTCGAGCGGCTCGTCACCGGTCGCGTCCAGCTCGCCGGCGGGCACGCGCAGCAGCCGGTCCCCCGCCAGCGCCGCGACCGTCTCCGCGTACTCCGGGGTGTGGATCAGGACCGCAGCCCCGGAGTCGGCCAGCGCGTGGTCCAGTTCCCCGGCGGTCAGCCGGAAGTTCAGCGGCACGAACACCGCGCCGGCCTGCCCGCACGCGAACAGGGTCTCCAGGTAGGCCGGGTGGTTGGGCCCGAGGTAGGCCACCCGGTCGCCCGGGCGGACCCCGGCGGCCCGCAGGCCCCGGGCCAGCCGCGCGACGCGGCGGGACAGCACACCGTAGGTCAGCTCCGTCCCGCCGTGCCGGACGGCGATCGCGTGCGGGCTCATCCTGGCGCGGCGCACCGGCCACGAGCCCAGACCCTGGTTGCGCACTACTTCTCCGGGTCGAAGGCGCTCAGGCCGGGGCGGTAGGACTTCTGGTCGAGGAACTGGGTCAGCCCCTTGGCGCGGGCGCCGGCCTTGTCCGCGAACTGCGACTGGTCGAGCTTGGCGTAGAGGTAGTCCTCGGCCTGCTCCCACGGCATCTCCTGGGCGATCTTGTACCCGGTCTTGGCCGCGTGCAGGACCACCTGGTTCATCGACGCCAGCTTCAGCGCGACCTCGCGCGTGCGCTCCCGCAGCCGGCCGGCGGGCAGCGCCTCGTTGACCAGCCGCATCTGCGCGGCGCGACGGCCGTCGAACGGCTCGCCGGTCATGATGTGGTACAGCGCGTCGCGCTGCGGCACGGTCGCGGCGAGGGCCCGGGAGACCACGCCGCCCGGCGGGATGCCCCAGTTGACCTCGGACAGCCCGAACTGGGCGTCCTCGTCGGCGAAGGCCAGGTCACACGCCACCAGCGGGGTGAACGCGCCGCCGAAGCACCAGCCGTTGACCATCGCGATCGTCGGCTTGCTCCAGTTCGCCAGCCGCTTCCACTGCCACTCGGCGCTGGCCCGGCGGACCCGGATCTGCACCGCGGTGCTGCCGGTCGCGTCGACCTCGCGGAAGTACTCCTTGAGGTCCATGCCCGCGGAGAACGACTCGCCGGCGCCGGTGAGGACCAGGACCCGGCAGCGGTCGTCGCCCTCCAGGTGGTCCAGCACCCGGACCATCTCGTCGTTCAGCGCGGGGTTCATGGCGTTGCGCTTGTCCGGCCGGTTGAGCGTGACCCAGGCGATGCCCTCGTCGAACTCCACCAGAACCGTGTCGCCCCAGGGCTCCGTCCGGACCCGCCCGTTGCCGACCGCTGTGCTCATCAAGGCTCCTCTATATCAGTAGTTCTGATATAGGAATAGCAAGGGCGGGCCGACGGCGTCAAGGTCAGACCGATCGCAAGGCCTCCGTCGGCGCCATCCGGGCGGCGCGGATCGCCGGGAGCAGGCCGGCCAGCGCGCCGATCAGGACGGCGGCGACCAGCCCGCCCGCCCAGGCGAGCGGCGGGATCACCGTGGCCCAGCCCTTGACGTGTGCGTAGACGAACGTCGCGGCCGAGCCGATCGCCACCCCGGCGGCTCCGCCGAGCGCGGCGAGCAGCACCGCCTCGGACAGGAACTGCAGGCGGATGTGCCCCCGGGTGGCACCGAGCGCGCGCCGCAGCCCGATCTCGGAGCGCCGTTCCAGCACCGAAATGACCATCGTGTTGGCCACCCCGATCCCGCCGACCAGCAACGCCACCGCGCCGAGCCCGAGGAACAGGCCGTTGAGCGCCGACTGCGCCGCCGCCCGTGCCTCCAGCGCGGCCGAGGGCTGGCTGACCGAGACCTCGTCGGCGTGCTCGGGGTTCGCGGTGGCCGCGAGCACGGCCTGCACGTCGGCGACCCGGTCGGTCTGCGCCCGGACGTAGACGGTCGTCGGGTGCCCGTCGAAGTCCAGGTAACGCTGGGCGGCCGGGTACCCCACCAGCACCATCGAGTCGACCTCCGGCGCCAGTGCGGCGGGCGCGAGGATGCCGGCGACGTAGAACCACTGCCCGCCCACCTGGATGCGCAGCCCGTCGTACAACTCCGAGATGCCGAGCCGGCGCGCGGCGTCCGCGCCGAGCACCGCGACCGGCTGCTCGGCGGTGGCCGCGTTGAGGTAGGCGCCCTTCGCGACCGGCGCGCGCAGCACCTCGGGCAGTCCCAGGCTGGCGGCCCCGACGCTGATCGCGTTCGTGTTGAAGCGCGGGATGTGGGGCGATCGGTACACCTCGGTGTCGACGCTGCCGGTGCTCTCCGTCATCTCCACCGGGCCGATGCGCGCGATCATCCCCGGCGCCTCGTAGGGCAGTTCGGCGTCGCCGCCGCTGATCGTCTGGCCAGGAGTGACGGTGAGCAGGTTGGTGCCCAGCGCGTCGATCTCGGCCAGCAGACCGGCCTGCGATGACGCCGAGAGGCCGAGCACCGCGACCATCGCGGCCACCCCGATCGCGATGCCGAGCGCGGACAGCGCGGCCCGCATGCGCCGGGTGCGCAGGCCACCGGACGCGGTGCGCGCGAGGTCGGCCGGCAACAGGCGGCCGGGGACGGTGGTGCTCATGCCGCCCGGCCTTCCGCCGTCGTGTCGGCGACGATCCGGCCGTCCAGCACCTCGATGCGCCGGGGCAGCCGCGCCGCCAGCTCCCGGTCGTGCGTGATCATCACGATCGTCGTGCCCTGCCGGTTGAGGTCGGTCAGCAGCTCGAAGATCGCACTGCCCGAGACGCTGTCGAGGTTCCCGGTCGGCTCGTCGGCGAGCACGATCGCCGGATCGCCCGCCAGCGCCCGCGCGATCGCCACCCGCTGTCTCTCCCCGCCGGACAGCTCGGGCGGGCGGTGCCCCATCCGGTGGCCGAGCCCGACCCGCGCGAGCGCCTCCGCCGCAGCCTCCCGCCGGACCCGCTGCCGGACACCGGAGTACAGCATCCCGACGGCGACGTTCTCCAGTGCGGTCTCCTGGGGCGTCAGGAAGAACTGCTGGAACACGAACCCGATGCGGCTCGCGCGCAGCGCCGCGAGGTCGCGGTCGGACATGCTCGCCACGTCCTCGCCGACGACGCGCACGGTGCCCGACGTCGGCCGGTCGAGGGTGCCCATCACTTGCAGCAGCGTCGACTTCCCCGAGCCCGAGGGGCCGACGATCGCCACCAGCTCCCCCGGCTCGACGGTGAACGTGGCACCGTCCAGCGCGACCACCGGCGACACACCCGGGTAGACCTTGGTGACCTCGTCGAGGTCCAGAACCGGTGCGCTCATGCCGGCACCACCACGTTCTGCCCCTCCGCCAGGCCGTCGCCGCGCACCTCGACGCGCCCTGCGCTGTCGTCGAACAGGCCGGTTTCGACCGGGACCAGCCGGCGCGCGCCGGAGACGTCGACGACCTCGACCGCGTACCCACCGCCGGCGAGCGCGAGCAGGGCGTTGACCGGAACGGTGAGGACGTCCTGGACGGTCTCGGACACGATGGACACCTGCACCGGCGCCTGGTCGAGCTGACCGGTGGCGGCCGGATCCGACGGTGTGATGTGAACGTCCACCGTGGTGCTGTCGTCGTCCTTGGTGGCCACCTTGCCGACCCAGGCGACCACGCCGTCGGTGCGGGTGCCGTTGGGCAATGTGATGGTCACCGGGTCGCCCGCCTTGACCTCGGACTGCTTGTTCGCGTTCAGCGCGACCGTGACCTCGCGCTGGGTCGAGGACGCGGTCAGCAGGACCCCACCGGGCGCCGCGGCAGCGCCCAGCGCGGCATTGACCTGGGTCACCCGGATCTCGGCGGCGGGCAGGAACACGATCTGGCCGAGCGTGAGCTGCCCGGTTTCCTCGATCCCGGTGTGCTCCTGCAGTTCCCGCACCGCGTAGTAGGTCTGGCGGCCGAAGTAGTCCGACTCCGGGTCCAGCTCGCCGGTCGTGGCGTACCCGAGCGCCACCAGCGCGGCGTTGAGCTGCTGGACGTCGGCGCCCTCCATGCCCCAGTACAGGTTGCGGTAGGCCGGGTAACCGCCCTGCAGCAACAGGACCGCCACGCCCTCCACCCAGTACAGCGCGTCGCCCTGCTTGACGATGTCGCCGACCGCGGGCAGCCGGGTGACCTTGCCGTTGGCGTTGTTGATCGCCGGGTAGCTGCCGGCGTAGCCGAGCGTGCCGTTCTGCTGGCTGCGCGCCGACAGCGTGCCCTTGGTCACCTGGCCGAGCCCGGTGGCCGATCCGTTGTCGATCGACGTTTCGGTGGCCGGCGCCCCGAACGGGTCGGCGACGACGAAACCCGTGCCCGCCGCGGCGAGGATCGCCACGACGGCGACCACCCGCCCGGCCCGGCGTCGCGCGGTCACGAGCGGGGCCTGTTCTTCTGCGGCATGTTCTGCGGCACGTACTGCTGGCACGCCTTTTCGGCCGCCTCGAACTGCGGCGACTCCGGGTCGACCGGGCCGCCCTGCAGCAGCGCCGGGAAGCCGCCGTCGGCATCGGGGTCCGGGAACGCCGGAACCCCGTTCTCCCGCATGCACTGCGCGTACTTCAGCTTGTCCTCGGCCGGCCACTGGTCCCCCATCGCCGACTTGCCCTTGTCACCGGGCATGAGCTGCTTGCACTTCGAGTCCGCGTCCTTGAACTGCTGGGACTGCGGGTCGATCCCGCTGCCTTCGTCGAACGTCATGCCGCCGTCGGCTTGTGGGTCGGGGAAGTTCGGGACTCCGTTGGCGCGCATGCACTGCGCGTAGGCGACCGGGTCGGCACTGGCGGCCGCGGCCTGCGTCGTGGACGACGACGAACCGCCCACGCTCGCGACCGAGTTGCCCGGGTCGTCGCTGCCGCACGCGGCGGTCGTGGCGAGGGCGCCCAGCAGGAGCGCCGTCGCGAGGATCCGTTTCATGGTTGTCCTCCGTTTCGGGATGTGCGGCAAGTTCTACGGAGAGCCCGGTTTCGGGGTGGTTTCACCGGTTCCGATACGCCGGCGAAACCGCCGCGGGGGCATCCTGATGTCGTGCGGGTACTGGTGGTGGAGGACGACGAGGAGATGGCGCGGACGGTCGCGACCGGGCTGCGCCGGGCCCGGATGGCGGTCGACGTGGCGTTCGACGGGCCGGGCGGTCTGGACCGGGCGCTGGGCAACGACTACGACGTGATCGTGCTGGACCGCGACCTGCCGGGCGCGCACGGCGACGACGTGTGCGCGGAGCTGGTGGCGGCCGGGTGCCGCAGCCGCGTGCTGATGCTGACGGCGGCGGCGAGCACCGAGGACCTGGTCGAGGGACTGGGCCTCGGCGCCGACGACTACCTGGCCAAGCCGTTCGACTTCCCGGCGCTGGTGGCGCGGATCGGGGCGCTCGCGCGCCGCGCCCACCGGGCGGTGCCGCCGGCGCTGCGGCACGGCGACCTGGTGGTCGACACCGCCCGGCGCACCGCGAGCCGAGGCGGGCGGGCGCTGGAGCTGGCACCGAAGGAGTTCGGAGTGCTGGAACTGCTGCTCGCTGCGCAGGGCCGGGCCGTGCCGGCGGAGGAACTGCTGGAGAGGGTGTGGGACGAGGCCGCGGATCCGTTCACGCACGCGGTGAAGATCACGATCAGCCGGCTGCGCGCGAAACTGGGCGACCCGCCGGTGATCGAGACAGTGGCCAAGCGCGGCTACCGGGTGGCTCCGTGCTGAGGCGCCTCGCGCGGCGGTGGCTGCCCCGGCGGACCGTGCGGCTGCGGCTGACCCTGCTCTACGGCGGGGTGTTCCTGGTCTCGGGCGCGGCCCTGCTGGTGGTCACCTACCTGCTCGTCGCCCACGCGGTCCGCGGCCCGTTCCAGGCGTTCCAGCCGGCGCCCGGGAACGCCCCGGCTCCCGCCGGCGCCGGCCTGCTGACCGGCGCCGCCGAGATGCTGCCGCGGCAGATGCAGGAGGCCGTCGAGAAGCAGCAGGACGCCATGCTGCACCAGCTGCTCGTCCAGTCCGGCATCGCGCTCGGACTGATGGCGGCGGCGTCGGTCGCGCTCGGCTGGCTCGTGGCCGGGCGGATTCTGCGGCGCCTGCGGACGATCACCACCACCGCGCGGGACATCTCCGCCACCAACCTGCACCGCAGGCTGGCGTTGGACGGGCCGGTCGACGAGCTGAAGGAGCTCGGGGACACGATCGACAACCTGCTCGCCCGCCTGGAGGGGTCCTTCGAGGCGCAGCGGCGGTTCGTCGCCAACGCCTCGCACGAACTGCTCACCCCACTGGCCCGTCAGCGCGCGCTGGGGCAGGTCGCGCTGTCGGATCCGGACGCTCCGGCGGCCGAGCTGCGCCGGGCGCACGAACGGATCCTGGCCGCGGGCGAGCAGCAGGAGCGGCTCATCGACGCGCTGCTCACGCTCGCGCGCGGGCAGACCGGGATCGCTGTCCGGCGGCCGTTCGACCTCGGTGAGCTGGCTCGCGAGGTGACCGACGCCCGGCCCGACGCCGGCGTGACGATCCGGACGTCGGCCGGTCCCGCCGTCGCGTCCGGGCACCGCCCGCTGGCCGAACGGCTCGTGTCGAACCTGGTGGGCAACGCGGTGCGGCACAACGTGCCCGGCGGCTGGGTGGAGGTGCTCACGCGGACCTTCGACGGGCGCGCGGTGCTCGTCGTGTCGAACACCGGGCCGGAGGTTCCCGCGGACGCGATCGGCGACATCTTCCAGCCCTTCCACCGGCTCGGCGCCACCCGCACGGGCGAAGGGCTGGGTCTGGGTCTGTCGATCGTGGAGGCGGTGGCGCGGGCCCACGACGCGACGGTGACCGCGGTGCCGCGAGCGGGCGGCGGCCTCACGGTGACGGTCGCCTTCCCGGCGGCCGCGGCTGGTGCGGACAATCGGGGGCATGAGGTGTCCCTGCGGGTTGGGTGAGACGTACGAGAACTGCTGCGCGCCGCTGCACCGCGGCGAGTCGGCGGCGCCGACCGCCGAGCGGCTGATGCGGGCGCGGTTCAGCGCGTTCGCCGTCGGCGAGGTGGACTACCTGCTCGCCAGCTGGCACCCGGACACCCGCCCGACTGCGATCCGGCTCGACCCGGCCCAGCGGTGGACGCGGCTGGAGGTTCTCGCGACCACCGGCGGCAGCCCGTTCCACACGCACGGCACCGTCGAGTTCCGCGCCCACTACCGGGACGCCGCGGGGCCGGGCTCGCTGCACGAGGACAGCGAGTTCACCCGCCTGGACGGCCGCTGGGTGTACACCGGGCCGCGCCGGGTAGCCCGCCGGACATGACCGAGTTCGAACGCGAACGCGCCATGCCGGCCCCGGCGGAGCGGGTGTTCACCGTGGCCGCCGACGTGAACCGGCTCGACGAATGGCTGCCCGGCGTGATCACCGTGCACCCGGCCGAACCGGAGGGCGTGGACGTCGACGTGCACGACCCCGCCGGCGAGTACGAGGCGCCCGGGGTGCTGGGCGCGCGCCGCGAGCAGCTGCGGCTGGAGTGGGGCCGCCGCGGCAGCCCGGACTACAGCGGGTGGCTGCAGGTGTCTTCGGCCGAGGGCGGGTCCAGCTACGCCACCCTGCACCTGTCCTTCCACGGCGACCAGCCGGCCAACCACGGCGGCCGCGCGGCGGAAGACGTCGAGCGGCGACTGGACGAGTCGCTGGACAAGCTGGCGAACCTGGTGTCGACGGGGTGAACGTCGTGGCCGCCGGCGATCACCCCGCGCTCGTGAGGTGCCGGGTATAGGTCGTTATACGGCCGGCGTGCGGGGATCCCGCGCGGCCGCGATCGCCTCCCGGACCATGTCCGGTGCCACTTCCGCGGCGCGCTCCCGGAAACCGCTCGCGTACAGGCCGTCGATGATCAGCCAGATCCGGTCCGCCAGCCCCTCCGGGTCGGGCACGCCGGTCGCCCCCGCCAGGCGTCCGACCAGCTCGCGCGTCTGGGCCAGGTACTCGCGCGCCATCCGCTCCGGCAGCTCGTCCCCGGCCGGGAACTCGGTCAGCAGGTTGCGGAACGGGCACCCGCGGAAGTCCGGCCGCCGCAGCCGTCCGGCGATCTCCGCCACCAGCGCCACCAGCCGCTCACCCGGGTCGTCGCCCGCTTCGCGCAGCGCTTGCGCCTCGGCGCGGTCCCGTCGCTCGCGGAACCGGCCGAGGTAGGCCGCGACCAGGTCGGTCTTGCTCGGGAAGTGCGCGTAGAGCAGGTTCTTCCCGCAGCCGACCTCGCCGATGATCCGGCTCATCCCGACGGCGCGGACCCCTTCGGTGTAGAAGAGCGCGCCCGCGACGTCGAGGATCCGCTCCCGCGTTCCCGGTGCTGCCGTGCGTGCCATGTGTCGAGGATAACGGACCGATCGGTCCGCGCGCCGTTGACAGCCGTGTGATCAGCGGCGCATGCTCGGACCGATCGGTCCGGGACCGATCGGTCCGCCAGAAGGGAGCACGCCAATGAGGGACGCCGTCATCGTCGAGGCCGTCCGCACCCCCGTCGCGAAGGGCAAGCCGACCGGCGCCTACGCCGCGGTTGCACCCCGTCGAGCTGCACGCGCACGTCCTGCGCAGCGCCGTGGAACGCGTGCCGGGCCTCGACCCGGCCGAGATCGACGACGTCATCGGCGGCGCCGTCGGCCAGGTCGGCGAGCAGAGCGGCAACACCACCCGGTTCGCGGCGCTGGCCGCGGGCTTCCCCGAGTCGGTCGCCGGCGTCACCGTCGACCGGCAGTGCGGCAGCAGCCAGCAGGCGATCAGTTTCGCCGCCCAGGGGATCGTCGCCGGCGCCTACGACATCGTCCTCGCCTCCGGCGTCGAGTCGATGAGCCACCTGCCGATCGGCAGCTCGGCCAACGTCGACGGCGTCCGCGCCGACGTGTGGGGCCCGTCGGTCGACCGCCGCTACCCCGGCGGGCTCATCCCGCAGGGGGTCAGCGCCGAGCTGATCGCCCGCAAGTGGAACCTGTCCCGCACCCAGCTCGACGAGTTCGCCGTCACCAGCCACCAGCGGGCGGCCGCCGCGTGGCGCGACGGGCACTTCGCCGGCCAGGTCGCGCCGCTGAAGGTGACCGCCGCCGACGGCACGGTCACCCAGCTCGACGCCGACGAGACGATCCGGCCCGGCACCACCCTCGAGGTGCTGGCCGGGCTGCGTCCCGCGTTCGCGCACGACCACTGGACCGGGCGGTTCGGCGAGATCGACTGGAAGGTGACCGCGGGCAACTCCAGCCCGGTCAACGACGGCGCGGCCGCGCTCGTGCTCACCACCAGCGAGATCGCGCGGCAGCGCGGCTGGCGGCCGCGGGCGCGGATCCACACCGCGACGGTCACCGGCGACGATCCGGTCTACATGCTGACCGGGATCATCCCGGCCACCGCCAAGGTTCTCGCCCGCGCCGGACTGTCCATTTCAGACATCGACGCGTTCGAGGTGAACGAGGCGTTCTCCTCGGTCGTGCTCGCCTGGCTCGCCGAGACCGGCGCCGACCCGGCGAAGGTCAACGTCGACGGCGGCGCGATCGCCATCGGTCACCCGCTGGGCGCGAGCGGCGCGCGGCTGGCCACCACCCTGCTCGGCGTGCTGGAGCGCACCGGGGGCCGGTTCGGGCTGCAGACCATGTGCGAGGCGGGCGGCACGGCCAACGCCACCATCATCGAAAGGCTCTGACATGGACATCGCCGGTTCCATCGCGCTCGTGACGGGCGCCAACCGCGGTCTCGGCCGCGTGCTCGCCACCGCACTGCTCGACCGCGGCGCGAAAACCGTCTACGCCGCGGCCCGCGATCCGCGGAGCATCACCGATCCGCGCCTGACACCGGTCCACCTCGACGTCACCGATCCGGCGTCGGTCGCCGCGGCGGCGGAGCTGGCTTCCGACGCCACGCTGGTGGTCAACAACGCGGGCATCGGCAGCAACGGTTCGCTGCTCACCGCGCCGGACCTGGACGCGGCCCGGGCGGTGCTGGAGACCAACTTCTTCGGCCCGGTCCACGTGTCCCGCGCGTTCGCACCGGTCCTCGGCCGCAACGGCGGGGGCGCGCTGGTCAACGTGCTGTCGGTGCTGTCCTGGCTCGCGCCCCCGATCACCGCCGACTACAGCGCGGCGAAGGCGGCCGCATGGTCGTTCACCAACTCGGCCCGGTGGGAGCTGCGCGGCCAGGGCACGCTGGTGGTCGGGGTGCATGTGGGGTACATGGACACGGACATGGCCGCGCACGTGAACGGCCCGAAGGTGGCGCCGGAAGACCTCGCACGGCAGATCCTGGACGCGGTGGAGAGCGGGCAGGAGGAGGTGCTGGGCGACGAGCTGAGCCGCGGCGTGAAGGCAGGGCTCGCCGGACCGGTCGCCGCGTTCGAGCGGTAACCTGCCCCGCATGGGGGGATTCCGGTTCGTGCTGCCCGTTCTGTTGTGCGTCGCGGCCTGTTCGGCGCCAGCGCCACAGCCTCCGCCGCCGCCCGCGGATTGCGCCCACTACGACGCGGGCCTGGTCGACGCGGCGCTGGGGCACCGCGGGTTCGTGCTCACGCTGACCAACTGCGGGACCGCCGCCCGCGCGGTGTCCGGCTACCCGGACGTCCAGGTGCTCGGCCCGGAGGGCCGGGTGCTGGACGTCCGGGTGGAGCGGGGCACGTCCTACATGGCGATCGACCCCGGGTCGGGGACTTTCGCGCTGGCGCCGGGGAAGTCCCTGGTCTCGGTGGTGTCCTGGGCGAACACGGTGACCGACGGTGAGGTGCTGACCGGCTCGGCGCTCGGTGTCGCCTCCAGGCCCGGGGAGGCGCCGCAGCGCCTCCCGGTGGAAACCGACCTCGGCACGACGGGTGAGATCACGGTGACCGCCTGGGCCGAGGAGCTGGCGCGCTGACCCGGACCACGGCGGCCACCCTCCGGCGGGGGATACATGGCGTGCAGCACCCACGTGCTCGCCGGCCAGCCCTGCGCGTCGAAGCCCGTCGCGCGCTCCATCTCGGGCCGGCCGGCGAGCCAATCCAGCTCGCGCTCCGGGTCCGGCGCCGGCCGCATCGGTGTCTCCCGCCCGGCGCAACGGAATTCCGCTAGACCCGCACCTCCTCGCGGGCCACCGTCCACGCGCGGGCCTGCTCGCTGATCGTCACGCCCAGGCCGGGGCGCCCGGACAGGTGCATGCGGCCGCCCGCGATCTCCAGGTGCTCGTCGAACAGCGGGTCCAGCCATTCGAAGTGCTCGACCCACGGCTCGCGCGGGTAGGCGGCCGCCAGGTGGATGTGGATCTCCATCGCGAAGTGCGGCGCCAGCCCCAGGTGCGCGTGGTCGGCCAGGGCCATCACCTTCAGGAACTGCGTGATGCCCCCGACCCGCGGCGCGTCCGGCTGCACGACGTCCGCGCCACGAGCCCGGATCAGCTCGGCGTGCTCCCCCGCGCTCGCGAGCATCTCGCCCGTCGCGATCGGGGTGTCGAACGCCGCCGACAGCCGCGCGTGCCCCTCGAAGTCGTAGGCGTCCAGCGGCTCCTCGATCCACACCAGGTCCAGCGGCTCCAGCGCGCGGCACATCCGGCGCGCCGCCGCGCGGTCCCACTGCTGGTTCGCGTCGACCATCAGCGGGACGTCGCCGATCTTGTCCCGCACCGCCGTCACCCGGGCCAGGTCGGTCTCGTGCGAGGGGTGGCCCACCTTGATCTTGATGCCGCCGATGCCCCGCTCGACGGCCGCGGCCGCGCGGTCGACCACCTCCTCGATCGGCGAGTGCAGGAACCCGCCGGAGGTGTTGTAGCAGCGCACCGAATCCCGGTGCGCGCCGAGCAGTTTCGCCAGCGGCAGCCCGGCCCGCTTGGCTTTCAGGTCCCACAACGCCACGTCGAACGCCGCGATCGCCTGCACGGACAAGCCGCTGCGCCCGACGGACGCGCCCGCCCACACCAGTTTGTCCCAGATCTTGCCGATGTCGCTGGGATCCTCGCCGAGCAGCACCGGTGCGATCTCGCGGGCGTGCGCGAACTGGCCCGGCCCGTCGGCGCGCTTCGAGTAGCTGAACCCGACGCCCTCCAGCCCGGCCTCGGTGGTGATCTCGGCGAACAGCATCGCCACCTCGGTCATCGGTTTCTGCCGTCCGGTGAGGACTTTCGCGTCGCTGATCGGGGTCGCCAGCGGCAGCGTCACCGACGAGATCCGTACCCGGGTGATGCGGTCGAGGGTGGCGTTCATGCGGTCTGCTCCCTGGTGTCGAACTCGATGCGGCGGATCTTGCCCATCACGGCGAGCCCGGCGAGGGCCAGCACGCCGTGCGCGGCGACGAACCACAGCGCGGTGTCGAACGAACCCGTGGCCTGCACGGTGTAGCCGATGACGATGGGCGTGACGATCCCGGCCGCGTTGCCGAACGCGTTCATCGTCGAGCTGACGAAACTCATCGCCTGCGGCGGCGCGATGTCGGTGGTGATCGCCCAGCCCAGCGAGCCGACGCCCTTGCCGAAGAACGCCAGCGTCATGATCGCCACGATCAGCGCGCTGCTGTCGGTCAGGCTGCACAACGCGATGCTGGTCGCCAGCACCATGCCGATCACCGACGGGATCTTGCGCGCCGCCGTCAGCGACTTCCCCCGGCGCAGCAACGCGTCCGAGGAGAACCCGCCGGCCAGCCCGCCGGCGAACCCGCACAGCGCGGGCAGCGCGGCCACGAACCCGACCTCCAGCAACGACAACCCGCGCCCCTTGACCAGGTAGACCGGGAACCACGTGATGAAGAAGTAGGTCAGCGCGTTGACCGCGTACTGCGACAGGTACACACCCCACAGCGGGCGGGTGGAGAAGATCCGCGCGATCGTGCGGCGGTCCAGCGGGGCGCGCTGCTCGGCGCGGGTGCGCGCGTCGTCCAGGTCGACCAGGGCGCCACCGGTGGTCATGGTCTCCAGCTCGGCCCCGGTGACGCGGCGGTGCCGGCGCGGCGAGTCCATCCACCGCGACCACAGCAGCGCCAGCGCGAGCCCGAGCACGCCGAGCATGACGAACACCCAGCGCCAGCCGAACTGGTGCGTGATCCACCCCATCACCGGCGCGAACAGCGCGGTCGCGAAGTACTGCGCGGAGTTGAACACCGCGGTGGCGCGGCCGCGTTCGGCGGTGGGGAACCAGGTGGCCGCCACCCGCGCGTTGGCCGGGAACGCCGGTGACTCGAACACGCCGAGCAGCAGCCGGAGCGCGAACACGATCGTCACGGCCACCAGTACCGGCGTGGTGATCAGCCCGACCAGGCTGATCGCGGCGGTGACCACGGTCCACAGCGCGAGGCTCAGCGCGTAGATGCGGCGTGCGCCGAAGCGGTCCAGCAGCATCCCGCCGGGCAGCTGCCCGGCCACGTAGGCCCAGCTGAACGCGGAGAAGATGTAGCCGAGCTGGACGGTGCTGAAGCCGAGGTCGGCCTGCAGGCTGCTGCCGGTGATCGACAGGCTGCTGCGGTCGGCGTAGTTGATCGCGGTGATGACGAAGATCAGGGCGAGAACGAGGTACCGGGTGGGGATGCGGCGGCGGCCGGTCGCGGGGCGCGCCACGGCCTGCGCCGTCTCGGTGTCCGGCATCGGTGTCCTCCTGCGTTGGAGTGTGTCAGGAGGTTAGGGCGGTGCGTTGATTCCCGTCCAAGACTGTTTGAACATCGAGTGATACCCGCACGGCATCGCTCAGGTCAGCTCGGCCGTGAGCGGTTCCAGCGCGGTGAGCACAGTGGACAGTGCCGGGTTCGCCGACTCGCGCGCCCACAGCAGGTGCAGTTCGACCGGCCGGTCCGGCAGCCCGCCGAGCTCGGCCCAGGCCACGCCGTCGATCCGCATCCGCGTCGCCGACTCGGGCACGAACGCCACGCCCCGCCCGGCGGCGACCAGCCAGATCATCGTCTGGATCTGGCTCACCGCGTGGACCACGTTGCGGTGCGCGATCGGCACCAGCCCGACCACGAGGTCGTAGAAGTAGCGCGCCTTGACCGCCGAGTGCATGATCAGCGGCTCGTTCGCCAGGTCGTCCGGGGCGACCGGCCCGGCGCCCGCGAGCCGGTGCCCCGCCGGCACGCACAGCACGAGCCGTTCCCGGTGCACCGGGCGGGAGGCGAAGGTCTCGGTGTCGAACGGCGGGCGCGCCAGTCCGAGATCGATCTCGCCGTTGGCCAGCGCGGCGACCTGTTCGCCGGTGACCATTTCGGACAGTTCCACGCGCAGGTCCGGCAGCCGGCCGCCGATCGTGTTGAGCACGCGGCCGAGCACCCCGAAGGCCGAGGCGCCGGTGAACCCGATGCGGATCGAGCCGGCCTCGCCAGCCGCGATGCGCCGCGCGAGGTCGGGGGCGCGCCCGGCGAGCGCGAGCAACCGCCGGGCGTCGACCAGGAACGCCTCCCCGGCCGCGGTGAGCCGCACGCCGCGGCTGTCGCGGTCCAGCAGCTGTGCGCCGACCGACCGCTCCAGTTTCTGGATCTGCCTGCTCAGCGGCGGCTGCGTCATGGAAAGGCGCTCGGCGGCGCGGCCGAAATGACGTTCCTCGGCGACGGCGACGAAGCCCTCGAGCTGGCCGAACGAGAACTCCATGCCGGAAAGGTATCATCGGATGCAACAACGGTGTTGGACTGGTATCGCCGGTGGCACCTACCGTCAGGAAACCGAACATCCCCAGTCCATCGAGAGGTCACCGATGTCCTCCCTCCCCACCGCCGGGCCGCTCGACGCCGCGGTCGGCAAGGTCTTCCGCCGCGTCGTCCCGCTGTTCGTCGTGATGCTGATCTGCAACCAGCTCAACCGCTCCAACATCGGGTACGCCCAGGAGCACCTGGAAGCCGACGTCGGCATCGGCGCGGCCGCCTACGGCCTGGGCGCCGGCCTGTTCTTCATCGCCTACGCGATCTTCGAACTGCCCAGCAACATGCTGATGGAGCGCTACGGGCCGAAGATCTGGCTGACCCGGATCATGGTCAGCTGGGGCCTGGTGTCCGCCGCGATGGCGTTCGTGCAGGGGCCCACGTCGTTCTACGTGCTGCGGTTCCTGCTCGGCGCCGCCGAGGCCGGGTTCTTCCCGGCGATCATCTACTTCTTCTCCCGCTGGCTGCCCAGCTCGCACCGCGGCCGGGCGACCGCGCTGTTCGTCGCGGGCTCGTCGATCGCCGCCGCGGTGTCCGGCCCGCTGTCCGGGCCGCTGCTGTCGCTGCACGGCTTCCTCGGCGCGGCCGGCTGGCAGTGGCTGTTCGGGCTGGAGGGGCTGCTGTCGGCGGTGGTCGGCCTGATCGCCTACACGCGGCTGGACAGCCGGATCACCGACGCGAAGTGGCTGAGCCGACCGGAGCAGGACGCGCTGGCGGCGGCCATCGAGCAGGAGGACGAGGCCCGCCGGTCCACCGCGGCGAGCGGCTCGGTGTCGCGCTGGCGCCTGCTGGTGCAGCCGCAGATCCTGGTCTTCTGCGTGATCTACTTCGCGATCCAGCTGTCCATCTACGCGAACACGTTCTGGCTGCCGAACATCATCCGCCGCATCGAGGGCACGAACGACATCACCGTCGGCCTGCTGTCGTCGCTGCCGTGGATCTGCGCGGTCGTCGCGATGTACTTCACCGGGCGCGCGTCGGACAAGCTGGGCCGCAGCAAGCCGCTGCTGATCGGCGCGCTCACCGTCGCCGCGGCCGGCACCTACCTCGCGGCGATCGTCTCGCCGGTGCTCGCGCTGGTGTTCCTGTGCGTCGCGGCGATGGGCTTCAAGAGCGCCAGCCCGCTGTTCTGGACGATCCCGCAGGGCAGCGTGCACCCGCTGGCCCTGGCCTCGGCGGTGGCGATCATCAACTCGCTGGGCAACCTCGGCGGGTTCGTCTCGCCCTACGGCTTCGGCCTGATCAAGGAGGCGACCGGTGAGGTGACCTGGGGCCTGTACGCCCTGGCCGCCGCGTGCCTGGTCGCCGCCGTCCTCGTGCTGTTCCTGCGCCGCGACCGGGTCGTGGCGCCCCCGGTAACCCTCCGAGAGACCGTTGGAGAGAAGTCATGACGTTCACCCCGACCGAGCTCGCCCGGCGGCTGGGCTCCGGCCTGCTGTCGTTCCCGGTCACGCACTTCGACCGCGAGCTGAACTTCGACGAGCCCGCCTACCGCGACAACATCGCCCGGCTGGGCAAGTACGAGGTGGCCGGGTTGTTCGCCGCGGGCGGGACCGGGGAGTTCTTCTCGCTCACCCCGTCCGAAGTGGACCGAGTGGTGCGCGCCGCGGTGGAGAGCGCCCCGGAGGGCACGCCGATCGTCGCCCCCGCGGGGCAGAGCACGGCGGCCGCGATCGAGTTCGCCCGCGCGGCCGAGCGGGCGGGCGCGGACGGCGTCCTGCTGTTCCCGCCCTACCTCACCGAGGCGCCCCAGGACGGCCTGGCCGAGCACGTGCGCGCGGTGTGCGCGGCCACCTCGCTCGGCGTGATCGTCTACAGCCGCGCCAACGCCAAGTACAGCGCCGAGACCGTGGACGCGCTGGCCGCCGACTGCCCGAACCTCGTCGGGTACAAGGACGGCGTCGGCGACGTCGAGGCCATCACGAAGATCCACGCCCGGCTCGGCGACCGCCTCACCTACATCGGCGGGCTGCCCACGGCCGAGACGTTCGCGCTGCCCTACCTCGAACTGGGTGTCACCACCTACTCGTCGGCGATCTTCAACTTCGTGCCGGAGTTCGCGCTGGCCTTCTACGCCGCGGTGCGGGCGGAGCGGCGGGACGAGGTGCGGCGCATGCTGAAGGAGTTCGTGCTGCCGTACGTGGAAATCCGCAACCGGAAGGCCGGGTACGCGGTGAGCATCGTGAAGGCCGGCATGACCGCGACCGGCCATCCCGCCGGGCCGGTCCGCCCGCCGCTGAGCGACCTGACGCCGGACGAGCTGGCGGCGCTGACCACGCTGATCGAGGGGGTGGCCTGATGCTGACCGGGGAGATGTTCGTCGGAGCGGCGCGGGTGCGCGGCTCCGGCAAGGAGGTCCGCTCGCGCGACCCGCGCACCGGCGAGGAACTGGCGCCCGGCTACCGCTACGGCGGGGCGGCCGAGGTGGCGCGGGCCGCTGCCCTGGCGGAGGAGGCGTTCGACGTCTACCGCGCCACGGACCCGGCGACGCGGGCGGCGTTCCTGGAGCGGATCGCGGAGGAGATCAGCGCGCTGGCCGGGCCGATCGTCGAGCGGGCGGTGCTGGAGACGGGTCTGCCGGAGGCGCGGCTGACCGGTGAGGTCGGCCGCACGACCGGGCAGCTGCGGCTGTTCGCCGCGACGCTGCGCGAGGGCAGCTGGCACGGGGCACGCATCGACCCGGCACAACCGGACCGCACTCCCCTGCCGCGCGCGGACATCCGGCAGCGGCGGGTGCCGCTGGGGCCGGTCGCGGTGTTCGGCGCGAGCAACTTCCCGCTGGCGTTCTCCGTCGCGGGCGGGGACACCGCGTCCGCGCTGGCCGCGGGCTGCCCGGTCGTGGTGAAGGCGCACGACGCGCACCTGGGCACGTCCGAGCTGGTGGCGTCGGCGGTGCGGGCCGCGGTGGTGGCGTGCGGGTTGCCCGAGGGCGTGTTCTCGCTGCTCGTCGGGGACGGGCCGGAGCTGGGCACGCAGCTGGTGACCGATCCGCGGATCCAGGCGGTGGGGTTCACCGGGTCGCGTCGCGCGGGGCTGGCGCTGGTCGCCGCGGCGGCCTCCCGGCCCCAGCCGATCCCGGTGTACGCGGAGATGAGCAGCGTGAACCCGGTGGTGCTGCTGCCGGGTGCGCTGGCCGCGCGCGGTGCGGAGCTGGGCACGGCGTTCGTCGGCTCGCTGACGCTGGGTGCTGGCCAGTTCTGCACGAACCCGGGCCTGGTGCTGGCCGTCGAGGGGCCCGGGCTGGACGAGTTCGTGTCCGCGGCGGCGGAGGCGGTGCGCGGCGACGCGGGCGGGACGATGCTGACGCTGGGCATCGCCGGCGCGTATGCGAGCGGCCGGGACCGGCTGGCCGGGCGGCCGGGGGTGACCGAGCTGGCGCGGGGCGAAGCCGGGTCGTCGGTGGCCTGTGGTGGCGCGGCGCTGCTGAGCGTCGACGGGTCGCGGTTCACGGCTGACCCCGAGCTGCAGGAGGAGGTGTTCGGCGCGACCTCGCTGGTGGTGCGCTGCGCCGACCAGGCCGAGCTGCTCGCCGTGGTGCGTGCGCTGGAGGGACAGCTGACGGCGACCGTGCACGCCGACGAGAGCGACGAGCCGCTGGCCGCCGCGCTGCTGCCGGTGCTGGAGCGCAAGGCGGGGCGGATCCTGTTCAACGGCTGGCCCACCGGGGTCGAGGTCGGGCACGCGATGGTGCACGGCGGCCCGTTCCCGGCCACTTCCGACTCCCGCACGACGTCGGTCGGCTCGCTCGCGATCGAGCGGTTCCTGCGGCCGGTGGCCTACCAGGACGTGCCGGCCGCGCTGCTGCCCCCGGTGCTGCGCGACGGCAACCCGGAAGGCGTGTGGCGCAGGATCGACGGCGAGCTCTCCCGCGACTAGAAAGGCGTTCGACATGACCGTTCCCGTGGTGACCGAGATGCGGGTGGTGCCCGTCGCGGGTCAGGACAGCATGCTGCTCAACCTCAGCGGTGCGCACGCGCCGTTCTTCACCCGGAACCTGGTGGTGCTCACCGATTCCGAGGGCCGCACCGGGGTGGGCGAGGTGCCCGGCGGCGAGCCGATCCGGTCCACTTTGGAGGATTCCCGCTCGCTGGTGGTGGGGCGGCCGGTGAGCCGGCACCACGCGGTGCTGGCCGAGGTGCGGCGCCGGTTCGCCGACCGGGACGCGGGTGGCCGCGGCGCGCAGACGTTCGACCTGCGGGTGACGATCCACGCGGTGACCGCGCTGGAGGCCGCGCTGCTCGACCTGCTCGGGCAGCACCTCGAGGTGCCGGTGGCGGAGCTGCTCGGCGAGGGGCGGCAGCGCGACCGGGTGCCGGTGCTGGGGTACCTGTTCTACGTGGGTGACCGGCGGCGCACCGACCTGCCGTACCGCGGTGGCTCGGGTGACGGGTGGTTCCGGGTGCGCGACGAGGAGGCGCTGACGCCGGAGGCCGTGGTGCGGCTGGCGGAGGCGGCGCAGGCGCGGTACGGGTTCCAGGACTTCAAGCTGAAGGGCGGGGTGCTGCCGGCCGAGGAGGAGGCCGAGGCGGTGCGGGCGCTGGCCGCGCGGTTCCCGTCGGCGCGGATCACGCTGGACCCGAACGGCGGGTGGCTGCTGGACGAGGCGATCCGGGTGGGCCGGTCGTTGCGGGACGTGTTGTCGTACGCGGAGGATCCGTGTGGCGCGGAGGGCGGGTACTCGGGCCGGGAGACGATGGCCGAGTTCCGGCGGGCGACCGGCCTGCGCACGGCGACGAACATGATCGCGACCGACTGGCGGCAGCTCGGGCACGCGGTGCGGATGGACGCGGTGGACATCCCGCTGGCGGACCCGCACTTCTGGACGATGGCGGGCTCGGTGCGGGTCGCGCAGCTGTGCGACGCGTGGGGGCTGACGTGGGGTTCGCACTCGAACAACCACTTCGACGTGTCGCTGGCGATGTTCACGCACGTCGCGGCGGCCGCCCCGGGCGACATCACGGCGATCGACACGCACTGGATCTGGCAGGACGGCCAGCGCCTGACGGTCGAGCCGCTGCGGATCGAGGACGGGGAGATCGAGGTGCCGCGGCGGCCGGGCCTCGGGGTGGAGCTGGACTGGGACCAGGTGGCGCAGGCGCACGAGCTGTACCAGCGCGAAGGACTGGGCACCCGCGACGACGCGGCGGCGATGCAGTACCTGATCAAGGACTGGACCTTCGACCCGAAGCGCCCGTGCCTGGACCGGTGAGGCGGGCGGGGTTCGGCGGGGGCTGGCG
>NZ_PQHW01000043.1 GCF_003385215.1 Amycolatopsis thermalba
CCGTCGTGCACGTGGACCTGGACAGCGGCGCGTTGACCGAGCTGACCGCGCCCACCCACCCGCTGCCGCCGGCTGAGTACCTGCCGGTGCCGCGGGAGCGGACGTTCCTGGGCCCGGACGGTGTGCCGATCCCGGCCTACGTCTACCCGCCCACCAACCCCGGCTTCACCGGCCCCGGCGGCGAACGCCCGCCCTACCTGGTACACGTCCACGGCGGGCCCACCGGCCGCGTGTCCGGCGACCTCGACCTGGACTTCGCCTACTTCACCAGCCGCGGCATCGGGATCGTCGCGGTCAACTACGGCGGCTCGGTCGGCTACGGCCGCGCCTACCGGGAACGGCTGCGCGAACAGTGGGGCGTGGTCGACGTGCGGGACTGCGCCGCCGTCGCCGAAGCACTGGCGGCCGAGGGCACCGCCGATCCGGCGCGGCTCGCGGTGCGCGGCGGCAGCGCGGGCGGCTACACCACGGCGGCGTCGATGACGAGCGTGACCACCTACCTGGCGGCGACGATCAAGTACCCGATCCTCGACCTGGCCGGGTGGACCGGCGACGGCGGCGAGACCCACGACTTCGAGTCCCGCTACGTGCTCGGCCTGGTCGGGCCGCTGCCGGAGACCCGGGAACGCTACGTCGAGCGGTCCCCACTGCGGCACGCCGACCGCCTGGCCGGGCCGGTGCTGCTGCTGCAGGGGCTGGAGGACCAGATCTGCCCGCCCGAGCAGGCCGACCGGTTCGTGGCCGCGCTCGCCGGCAGCGGCATCCCGCACGCCTACCTGACGTTCGAGGGCGAGCAGCACGGGTTCCGCAAGGCGGAGACGATGATCGCCGCGCTGGAGGCCGAGCTGTCCTTCTACGGGCAGGTGTTCGGCTTCCCCACGCCCGGGATGCCGGAACTGGAGCTGCGCTCGTGACGACCGTCGCCCTGGTCGCGCCCGCGGGGCCGGTCGCCCCGGAGCGGCTGGAGCGGGCGCTGGCGGTGCTCGGCTCGTGGGGACTGCGCGTGCACAACCTGGTCACGCCGGGGTCCCGGCCCTTCCGGTACCTGGCCGACACCGACGCGGCGCGGGCGAAGCTGTTCACCGAGGCGTGGCTGGACCCCGAAGTGGACGTGGTGCTCGCCGCGCGCGGCGGGTACGGCACGCAGCGGATGCTGGACCTGCTCGACTGGCCCGCGCTGCGCGGCGCCGGGCCGACGGTGTTCGCCGGATCCAGCGACGTGACGGCCCTGCACGCGGCGATCCACGAGCACCTGGGGCTGCCGACGCTGTTCTCGCCGATGCCCGCGGGCGACTACTGGGACGAGGCGGGTGGCGAGTACCTGCGGCGGGCGTTGCTGGAGCCGGGACCGGTGACGCTGCCCGGGACCGAGGCGCTGGTGCCGGGCACCGCCCGGGGCCGGTTGACCGGCGGGAACCTGAGCCTGCTCGCCGCCGGCGTGGGCACGCCGGAGCAGGGCAGCGCGTCGGGTGGGATCGTGGTGCTGGAGGACGTGAGCGAGCCGGTGTACCGGCTGGACCGGATGCTCACCCAGTTGCTGCGGTCCGGCTGGTTCGCCGGGGTGGCCGGGGTCGTGCTGGGCACCTGGACGCGGTGTGGTGATCCGGCGGATGTGCGGGCGCTGATGCTGGACCGGCTGGCGCCGCTGGGGGTGCCGGTGCTGGCGGGCGTGCCGTTCGGGCACGTCGAGGGGTCGCTCACCGTGCCGCTCGGGGTCTCGGCGGTGCTGGACACGGCCGGGCTGCGGGTGGTGACGGGTGCGGCTTGATGCGGCGGAGGCGCGGGCGCGCTTCGCGGCGGCGCGGGTGGCGCGGCTGGCGACGGTGTCCGCGGACGGGCTGCCGCACCTGGTGCCGGTGACGTTCGCGGTGTCCGGGGACGAGATCGTGTTCGCGGTCGACCACAAGCCGAAGTCGACGCACGCGTTGCGGCGGCTGGCCAACATCGCGGCCAACCCCGCGGTGAGCTTCCTCGCCGATGAGTACGACGAGGACTGGACCCGGCTGTGGTGGGCGCGGGCCGACGGCACGGCGACGGTCGAGGAGCCCGGGCCGGTGCCGCTGCTGGTGGCGAAGTACCCGCAGTACGCGGAGCGGCCGCCGGAGGGCCCGGTGGTGATCACCCGGGTGACGCGGTGGAGCGGCTGGGCAGGAACCGGCCAATCCGGCCCCGGCGCGGTGACCTGATCCCTACGATCGGCGCATGAGAACCTTGCGCGCGGCCGCGATGGTGCCGGTGTTCGTGCTGGCGGCGGCCTGCTCCAGCGAGCCGGAGACGCCGCACACCATCGTCTACGAGGTGACCGGCACCGGGCAGATCGCGTGGATCAAGTACAAGGCCGACGGGAAGACCTCCGTGCAGGAGGACGGCATCACCCCGCCGTGGACGAAGACCTTCACGCTGCCCGCCGAGGGGACCCAGCAGCTGGAGCTGCTGATCCAGCCGGCGGGCGAGCACGACCTGTCCGCCTCGATCGAGGTCGACGGGCAGCCGCTGACGAGCAGCGCGAGCGCCGCCTCCGACGGCGGCGGCACGATGTCGCTCACCGGCGAACTCGGGCACTAGGGCGTGCTGTCGGATGACCGGTGAGCGTTGATCGAGGACTTTCCGCCGGCGCGGACGGGTAGGCCCGGCGGCCGTTTCCGGATGCGCGCCACCACCATCCCCGCCACCACGGGGCTGGATTCGAACTACCCGAAATCCGGGATCGAGCCGGCTGACCATGCCACCGGCTGCTCCCGTGGTGGCCCGCCACCAAGATCAATCGGCTGGGCGGCGGCTGACCCCGCACCCAGCCCGACCGAGTGTGCGGCGATAGGCCTACTCCCGCACCATCCGCAACCACCTGCGCCGCTGGGGCATCCGCGCGGTCACTCCCGACCCCGCGGACCAGATCGAGCACCGCACCGCCACGGATTCCGCGGCGACCGCCCACCCGCCTTCGACGCCCATCACCCGGACATAACCTTTGTCCGACACGGCCCGGGGTGGTGCCCCGCGAGGTTGACCCGCTCGATGGTGGGACGCGATGGGCGGCATCGTGAGAATCTCAGCGATCCGGGGGCCGCTCGGCGCGGCTCTCCTCCCGGCGAAGGCGTCGAGCGCCGCCTCCGACGGCGGCGGCACGATGTCGCTCACCGGCCAGATCGGCCACTAGCCCTTCGCGACGAAGTCCGGCACCTCGGGCTGGCGGCGCCACGCGCCGACCAGGCCGAGCGGGTCGGGGCGCAGCAGGGACGCCGCCGCGTAGACCGACAGCGCCAGGACCACCACGACGAACCACCAGTCGTACAGGGCCTGCTCGCCCGTCGGGTAGTAGGCCAGCACCAGGAACGACGCCACGGCGACCACGATCGCCAGGTGCCTGCGCCGCCACGGGAACGCCGAGGCGATCACGAAGCCCCAGGTCAGGTACCACGGCAGGGTCGGCGGGGCGAGGATCGCGGTGGCCAGCAGCGCCATCGCCATCCGGAAGATCGCCTCGTTGCCGCCGTTCCGGGCCTTCCACCACTGCTGCACCATGAACGCCGCCAGCGTCAGCATCGCCAGCGCGCGCGCCACCGTCACGAACGGCGACTCCGGCACGGTGATCACCACGTTCACCAGCGTGTGCGCCAGCTGCCCCAGCCCGGTCGGGAAGTTCAGCCAGTTCGTCACCAGCGTCGGCGCCTGCAGGCCGGTGACCCAGCCGAGGTTGAACGAGCCGAGCGACACCCAGGTGCCGGCCACGAACACGATCCCGAACAGGCCGACCGAGATCGCGCCGGCCTGGAAGAAGTTGCGGACCCGGCTGGGGTGCGGCAGGTGGTTGGCCCACACCCACACCAGGAACGGCAGCGCGACCGCCGCGGTCGGCTTGATCAGCATGCCGATGGTGACCAGCACGACCGCGACCGCGTGCTTCCGTTCCAGCGCGGCGAGCACGCCGATGGTGAGGAAGCCGAGCATCAGCAGGTCGTTGTGCGGGCCGCCGACGAGGTGGATGACGGTCATCGGGCTGGCGACCGCGAGCCACACGGTGATCGGCAGCTTGCCGCCGAGGTGACGCACCAGCCGCGGCAGCGCCCACAGCATCATCGCCAGCCCGATCAGCAGCACCAGGCGGGTCACGATGACCCCGGCGATCACGTTGTCGCCGGTCAGCGCCACGACACCCTTGGCGATCAGCAGGAACAGCGGGCCGTAGGGCGCCGGGGTGGTCTGCCAGACCGGGTGCACGTTCTGCACGACGTCGCGCAGCACCTCGAGCTCGGCCGGGCCGTGCGCGTACGGGTCGAGCCCGTGCAGCAGCTGG
The DNA here is from genome assembly GCF_003385215.1 of Amycolatopsis thermalba. GTDB lineage: Bacteria > Actinomycetota > Actinomycetes > Mycobacteriales > Pseudonocardiaceae > Amycolatopsis_E > Amycolatopsis_E thermalba. Next base: position 4,295 of record NZ_PQHW01000043.1, read on the forward strand.
GCGCCCTGCCCGAGGTAGGAGAACACGTCGCGGGTGAACAGCGGCGGCGAGATCAGCAGCGGCGCCATCCAGCACGCGGCGGCGACGAGGATCGGCCTGCTGCCGATGCGCCCGGCGAGCATGTAGCGGCCCAGCCGGACCCACGCCCACACCACGAGCGCGAACCCGCCGTAGAGCACCGCGTTGGCGAGCATCTGCCCGTGCCCGTAGCGGACCCAGGACAGCGGGCCGTGCCCGAGGACGGGGTCGCGGATCAGGATGCCGCCGGCCCCGAGCGCGCCGATGAGGAGCAGGAGACTGCCGAGGGTGCCCATCGCGATCGTGCGGTACGGGAACCGCGAGGGCACGCGCACGCGCGCGGCCGGGTGCGCCCGCGCGGGCGCCCCGGGAGCGGGGTCAGTGGTGGTCGCCATTTCGTCCACGGAGATTACACACCGTTCCCCTGCGGGTTCCCGCCGGGAACGTCATTTCCTTGACTTGCGGGCATTCAGGACGGTAAGGACTCGCGTGTCGTGCCGCCGGGCAGCGCCGCGAGCAGGGAGCGCGTGTACTCGTGCTTCGGGTCGAGCAGGACCTCCTCCACGGTGCCGACCTCGACCAGCTCGCCCCGGTACATCACGGCCACGCGGTCGGCGATGTTCCACGCCAGCCCGAGGTCGTGGGTGATGACCAGCCCGGCCAGGCCGAGTTCGCGGCGCAGCCGCAGCAGCAGCCCGAGGATCTCGCCGCGCACCGAGGCGTCCAGCGACGCGACCGGCTCGTCGGCGACCAGCACCCCGGGCCGCAGCGCGAGCGCGCCCGCGATCACCACGCGCTGCCGCTGCCCGCCGGACAGCTCGTGCGGCAGCCGGTGCAGGAAGTGCGCGGCCGGGCGCAGTTCCGCGGCCTCCAGCGCCTCGGTCACGATCTGCCGCTCGTCGCCGGGCAGGCGGTGGATGCGCGGCCCCTCGGCGACCGCCTCGTAGACGGTGTGGCGCGGGTTCAGCGCACTGGCCGGGTCCTGCAGCACGAGCTGGACGTGCCGCCGGTAGGCCTTGAGCGCGGCGCCCGAGGCGGGCACGGGCGAACCGTCGTAGCGGACCAGGCCCGAGGTGGGCTTCTGCAACCCCAGCAGCGTGCGGGCCAGGGTCGTCTTGCCGGAGCCGGACTGGCCGACCAGCGCGACGATCTCGTTGCGCCGCACCTGCAGGTCCACCCCGGCGACGGCGTCGATGCGGGCGCCGCGGCGGTCGCGGAAGGTGACCCGCAGGTTCTCCGCGGCCAGCAGCACGTCCGGCGGGGGCGGGGTGTCCGGTTCCGGCGGCAGCGGCGCGGTGGTCGCGGGCGCGAACCGGGCGGCCGGGTCGCCGACGGTGGGGAACGCGGCCGCCAGCGCGCGGGTGTGCTCGTGCTCCGGCGTGCGCATCACCTCCTGCGACGGGCCTTCTTCGACGATCTCGCCGCGGTACATCACGGCGATGCGCGAGCAGGTCGCGGCGAGCACGGACAGGTCGTGGCTGATCATGACCAGCCCGAGGCCGTGCTCGGCGACCAGGCGGCTCAGCAGGTCGAGCACCTGGGCCTGCACGATCACGTCGAGCGCGGTGGTCGGCTCGTCGGCGATGATCAGGCGCGGGCGGCAGGCCAGGGCCATCGCGATCATCACGCGCTGCTTCTGCCCGCCGGACAGCTCGTGTGGATACGCCCCGGCGCGGGACGGGGGCAGGTCCACCGATTCGAGCAGTTCCGCGCCCACCGCGTCCACGTCGGCCGCGGACGGGTCGTGCAGCCGGATCGGCTCGGCGATCTGGTCTCCGATGGTGCGGACCGGGTTGAGCGCGTGCATGGCGCCCTGGAACACCACCGACGCCTTGGCCCAGCGCACCGCGCGCAGGTGTCCCCAGCGCATGGTGGTGACGTCCTCGCCGTCGAGCAGGATCTCGCCGGTGACGCGCGCGGATCTGGGCAGCAGCCGCAGCACGCTCATCGCGACCGTGGACTTGCCCGAACCGGACTCCCCGGCCACGCCGAGGGTCTCCCCCGGCGCGAGCGTCAGGTTCACACCGCGCACCGCGTCGACGTCGCGGTAGGAGACGCGCAGGTCCTTGATCTCCAGCAGGCTCACGCGTGTTCCCCCTTCAGCCGCGGGTTGAGCACCGTCTCCAGCGCGCGGCCGGCGAGGGTGAACGACAGCACGATCACCACGATCGCCAGGCCGGGCGGGATCAGGTACCACCACGCTCCGCCGGTGACCGCGCCCGAGGACAGGGCGCGTTGCAGCATCTGGCCCCACGACGGCGCGGTGGGGTCGCCGAGGCCGAGGAAGGACAGCGTGGACTCGGCGATGATCGAGTTGCCCACCACGAGGGTGGTGTTGGCCAGCACCAGCGGCAGCACCCCGGGCAGCACGTGCTTGCCGATGACGTGCAGGTGCCCGCCGCCCAGGGCGCGGGCCCGCTCGATGTAGGGGCGGGACTCGATGGTCAGGGTCTGCGCGCGCACCAGCCGGGCCGTGGTGGGCCAGGAGGTGACGCCGACCGCGACGATGATCGTCGGCACGCCGTGCGGCAGCACGGTGGACAGCGCGATCGCCAGCACCAGCGAGGGCAGCACCAGGAAGAAGTCGGTGAACCGCATCAGCAGGCCGGAGACCCAGCCGCCGAAGTGGGCGGCGGCGATGCCGACGATCGTGCCGATCAGCACCGACAGGATCGTCGCGGCGAACCCGACCAGCAGCGACACCCGCGCGCCCCACAGGGTGAGCAGCAGGACCGAGCGGCCGTCGATGTCGGTGCCGAGCGGGAACTCGCCGCTGGGCGGCTGCAGGGGCTTTCCGGCGGCGTTGACCACGTCCAGCCCGGCCGGGTCGGTGATCACCGGCGCCAGCACGGCCAGCAGCACCACCAGCACGAGCACGCCGAGGCCGGCCAGGCCGCCGCGGTCGGCGGCGAACTCGCGCCACACGGCGGCGGCCGCGGCACGGCGGCGCTGCCAGGCGATCGCGGCCGGGGCGGTCACTGGGCACGCACCCGGGGGTCGAGCACGCGGTAGAGCACCTCGGCGATCAGGTTCATCACGATGACCGAGCCGGCCATGACCACGAAGACTCCTTGCAGCAGCGGCAGGTCCGGCACCCGCAGCGCCTCGTAGGTGAGCAGTCCCAGCCCGGGCCAGGAGAACACCGTCTCGACCGTGACGGTGCCGGACACCACCAGGCCGAACTGCAGGAACACCAGCGTCACCGTGGGCAGCAGCGCGTTGGGCACCGCGTGGCGGCGGCGCACCAGGTCCTCGCGCAGGCCCTTGGCGCGGGCGGTGGTGAGGTATTCGGCGTTCATCTCGCCCAGCAGCGACGAGCGCATCACCAGCATGTACTGGGCGTAGATCACCGCGAGCAGCGTGACGCACGGCAGCGCGAGGTGGTGGGCGACGTCGAGCAGCTGCGGAAAGAACTCCGGCGGGGTGTCCGGGGAACGCATGCCGCCGCTGGGGAACACGCCCTGCGTGGCGATGAGCAGCAGCAGGCCCAGCCAGAACTGGGGCATCGACCACAGGGTCAGCGCGATGCCGGTGTGGGTGCGGTCGAACAGGCTGCCGCGCCGCCACGCCGCCCGCACGCCCAGCCACAGCCCGAGCGCGACGGCCAGCACGGTGGCGGTGCCGACGAGCAGCAGGGTCGGGCCGATCCGCTCCCCGATCAGCGCGCTCACCGGCCGGTTGTAGCCGTAGGAGGTGCCCAGGTCGCCGCGCAGCAGCCCGCCCAGGTGGTCCAGGAACTGCTGGTACAGCGGTTTGTTCACGCCGAGCCGCTCCCGCAGCTGCGCCAGCTGGTCCGGGCTGGTCGGCCGGTCCCGGGTCAGGGTGGTGACCGGGTCGCCGGGGATCATCCGGAACAGCAGGAAGCCCAGGGCAACCACCAGGAGCAGGCTGCCGATCGCGCCGCCGAGCTTGCCGAGCAGGAACCGGGCCGTGCCCGTGCCGCGGCGGGGCTCGTCGAGCTCCGCCGCGGCGGTGGAGACCGCGTTCGTCACGCCTACTCCTGGTCGTCGGCGGACTTGCGGCGCCGCCCGGCGGCGGTGCCCGCGATGGCGAGCACGATCACCACCCCGGCGCCGATGGCGATCCAGGCGCCGGCGGACAGGCCACCGGCGGCGGACGAGCCACCTTCGGCCGGGGTCGCGCCGTAGAAGCCCCAGTAGCCGCTCTGCTCCATGATCTGGCCGGTGCCGGCGGGCTGCTTGGTGAAGCTCGCGAAGTTGTCCGACCGGTAGGCCTCGAGCACGTTGTCGTAGTCCAGCACGATGCTGGGCACCTGGTTGTAGTAGCGGGCCTGGGCCTGCTTGACCAGGTCGGCACGCTTGGCCGGGTCGAACTCGGTGCTTTCGGCGGCGTAGAGGCGGTCGAACTCGGGGTCGCAGAAGAACGCGGTGCTACTGCTGCTGCCGGCCACGGCGGGCAGGGCGGCGCAGGTCTGCTTGGACAGGATGTAGTCCGGGTCGGGGCTGGTGCCCCAGCCGGAGAAGGCCAGGTCGTAGTTGCCGTCGTTGGTGCGCTCGTCGACCTCGTTGTCGGAGACCAGCTGCTTGGTGGCCTTGATGCCGATGGCGCCGAGCCAGCTGACCACGTAGTCGGAGGCGCGCTGGGCGAAGTCCTCGCTGGCGCGGCCGAGCAGCCGCAGCTCGATCGGCTTGCCGTCCGGGCCGATGCGGGTGCCGTCGGCGCCGCGCGGGTAGCCGGCCTGGTCGAGCTGGGCGTTGGCGGCCGCCGGGTCGAAGGTGTAGCGCTCGCCCGGCGAGGGCTCCCAGTGGTAGGCCGGGAAGGAGGCGGGCACGATGCCGCCGCCGGGCTGGCCGTAGCCGCCGAGCACCTTGTCCACCAGGGTCTGCGGGTCCAGGGCGCGGGCGATGGCCTGCCGCACCCGCACGTCCTTGAGGACGGGGTTGCCGTCGCCGATCGGCTGGCGGGACAGGGTCTGGGCGCCGTGGTTGATGATCAGCTCGCGGTAGCGGCGGCCGGTCGCCTGGTTGGTGGTGATGTCCTCGGCGTTCTTCAGCGTGTCGAACTGGGTCGAGGTGAGCCGGTTGACGAAGTCGACCTCGTCGTTGCGCAGCGCGTTGACCGCGGCCTCGGAGTTCTTGTAGCTGATGAACTGCAGCTCGTCGATCTTGGCGCGGCCGCGCCAGTAGTCCGGGTTGGCCTTGAGCCGGACCAGCTCGTTCGGCCGGTACTCGGTGATCAGGAACGGGCCGTCGCCGACCCCGACCACGGGCACCGAGTCGGTGGCCGGGTCGGTCATGTTCGCCTGGTTCGCCCAGATGTGCTCGGGCACGATCGGCACGTCCAGCGCGGTCATGCTGGCCTGCGGGGTCTTGGTCCTGATGACCAGCGTGCGGTCGTCTGGGGCGGTGACCGACTCGAAGTTCTCGACGTAGGTGCCGTTGGCCTCCTGCGCGTTCTCGTCGGTCATGATCCGGGTGAACGTGTAGGCCGCGTCCCGCGCGGTGACCGGCTTGCCGTCGGACCACTTGACGCCGTCGCGGATCCGGTAGGTCCAGGTCAGCTTGTCCGGCGAGGTGGACCAGGACTCGGCCAGGCCCGGCGCGGGGGTGTTGTCCTCGGCCGAAGGCAGCGTGAGGAACTCCCAGGTCATGCGGCCGACCATGGTGCTGGAGGCGAACGAGGCGAGGAACGGGTTCAGGTGGTCGATCTCCTGCACCAGCGCCACGCGCAGCACCGTGCCGCCCTGCTGCTGCGCGTGGGCGGCCGGCACGAACGGGCCGGTCACCAGCGCCGCGGCGGCCACCGCCGCACCCACGCGCGTTCGTCTCGGGAAACGCATCCCCACAGGTCCCCACCTCTCTGGCTGATTGTGGAACCGGAAAGTAACCACTTCCAAGCACGCCGAGTCAACGACTCACGGGTGGTGTTGCCGAGCCGTGACGTAAGGTCTGGACCATGCGGATCATGATCTCGGCGGACATGGAGGGCGCCACCGGCGTCACCTGGACCGACGACGTCGTCCCGGGCACCGAGCAGTGGCAGCGGTTCCGGCGGCTGTTCACCGGGGACGTGAACGCGGTGATCCGCGGCGTGTGCGCGGGCGGCGCGACCGGCGTGCTGGTCAACGAGGCGCACTCGTCGCAGCGGAACCTGCTGCTGGAGGACCTCGACGAGCGGGCCCGCATGCTCACCGGGCGGCACAAACCGCTGTCGATGATGCAGGGCATCGAGTCCGGGGTGGACGGGGTGGTGTTCCTCGGCTACCACGCCGGGGCCGGGGCGGACGGGGTGCTGTCGCACACCTACCTGGAGAACCAGATCACCGGGGTGTGGCTGGACGGCGTCCCGGCCAGCGAGGGCCGCCTCAACGCCGCGCTGGCCGCCGAGCACGGGGTGCCGGTGCTGCTGGTGTCCGGCGACGACAAAACCTGCGAGGACGCGGCGGACTACGCGCCGGGTGCCGAGCTGGTCGCCGTCAAGGAGTGCGTGAGCCGCTACGCCGCGATCTGCCTTCCCCCGTCGCGCACCGCCGAGATGCTGAGCGCGGCCGCACGGGCGAGCATGGAGCGTGCGGTGCGGACACCGGGCACGGCCGCCGCGCACCGCATCGAGGTCGAGTTCGACGCGAGCCACCTGGCGCAGGCCGCCGCGGTGGTGCCGACCGTCGAGCAGACCGGCGTGCGCCGGGTCGGCTTCGACGCGGCCACGATGACCGACGCGATGAAGGCGTTCAAGGTGGTCACGGCGATCGCCGCGGGCGCGGTGCAGGGGAAGTATGGCTAACGTCGAAAGTCTGTGCGCGCAGCTGCTGCGGTTCGACACCACCAACCGCGGCCACGGCGATGCCGAGGGCGAGCGGGACGCGGCGGAGTTCGTCGCGGGTGTGCTCGCCGGTGCGGGGCTGGAACCGGTGGTGCTGGAGTCCGCGCCGCGGCGCACGAACGTGGTCGCCCGCCTCCCGGGCGCCGACCCGTCGCTGCCCGCGCTGCTCGTGCAGGGGCACCTGGACGTGGTGCCTGCCGACGCCGCGGACTGGACGGTGCCGCCGTTCGCCGGGGAGGTCCGGGACGGGTTCCTGTGGGGCCGGGGCGCGGTGGACATGAAGGACTTCATCGCGATGGTGCTGACCGCGGTCGCGGACGGGCTGCGGCCGCGGCGGGACCTGGTGCTGGCGTTCGTCGCCGACGAGGAGGACCGCGGCGAGTACGGGGCGCACTGGCTGGCGGCCGAGCACCGCGAGCTGTTCGACGGGTGCGTGGCCGCGATCAGCGAGTCCGGCGGCTACACCTACCACGTGCCCGCGGCGGACGGCTCGGTCAAACGGCTCTACCCGGTCGGCACGGCCGAGCGCGGCACCGCTCACATGCGGCTGACCGCGCGGGGCCGGGCCGGGCACGCCTCCCGGCCCAACCGGGAGAACGCCGTGGTCCGGCTGGTCGGCGCGCTGCAGCGGATCGCGGCGCACGAGTGGCCGGTCACGCTGACCCCGACGGTGGAGGCGTTCCTGGTCCGCACCGGGCAGGCGCTCGGCGTCGAGGTCGATCTGTCCGATGTGGAGGGCACGATGGCGCGGCTGGGCCCGGCGGCGAGGCTGGTGGAGCCGACCATCCGCAACAGCACCACGCCCACGATGCTGGACGCCGGCTACAAGGTGAACGTGATCCCGAGCCTGGCTCAGGCCCAGATCGACACGCGGACGCTGCCGGGGACCGAGAAGCAGTTGCTGGAGGAGATCGACGAGCTGCTCGGGCCGGACATCACGCGCGAGTTCGTGGCGCACCAGCCGGCCGTGCAGGCGCCGGTGGACTCCCCGTGGTTCACCGCGATGGCCGACGCGCTGCGGTCGCAGGACCCGGAGGCGGTGGTGGTGCCTTACTGCATGGGCGGCGGCACCGACGCCAAGGCGTTCAGCCCGCTGGGCATCGCCTGCTACGGCTTCGCGCCGCTGTGGCTGCCCGAGGGCTTCCCGTACCGGGCGATGGCCCACGGGGTGGACGAGCGGGTGCCGCTGGAGGGGCTGCACTTCGGCAAGCGGGTCCTGCAGCACTTCCTGACGCACTGCTGACCGCTTCCTGCCGCGGCGTTCCCGGCCGGGGCGGCGGACCCCTACCGTGACGGCATGCCGCGGTTCGATCTCCACACCCGTGCCGGACTCGTGCTCGCGGTGGGCCTGCTCGCCGCCGGGTGTTCCGGCGGCGGCTCCGGCTCGCCGCTGGTGCCGCCCGCCACCAGCACAGCGCCCACCACCACGACAGCACCCACCACCACGACGGCGCAGCTGGGCAAGTACCCGCTGGCGGAGCTGGCGCGGCAGCCGTGCCGCGCGCTCGACGAGCGCGACCTCGCCGCGCTCGGCATCACCGGCCCGGGCCGGGAGGAAGCCACCCAGTACGGGACCGCCTGCCACTGGCTGGTCGGGGACCAGAACGTCAGCCTGCACCCGGACGTGCCGCTGTCCTACGCCCAGACGATGACCGAGGGCGGGCGCACCTCCCAGGTGCCGGTCGGGCAGCGGCAGGCGGTGCAGGCGGAGTTCCAGCGCATCTGTTTCGTCTTCGTCGCGGTGGGCGGTGTCGATCACCTGATCAGCGCCACGGGCATCCCGGAGCCCGGGGCGCCGCAGGAGGGCGCCTGTCCCGCCGCGGCGTCGGTGGTCGCCGCCGCCCTGACCCACCTGGAGTGAGCGGGATAAACCTCGTCCGCTGATCGCGGTAGGGGATTCACCCGACCCTGTCCGGTTTGGGTCAGGTTTGGCGCGCCCGCTTGACGCGCCCCCGACCTGCGCGTTTCGCTGCCTGACATGGTCCGAACCACGCGTGTGCTGGCCGTCGCCCTCCTGATGACCGGTCTGGTCGCCGCGCCGCCCGCGGCCGCGCAGCCGCCGGCGCGGTTCGCGTCGTCGTTCGAAGCCGGGCAGCCCGAGCCGGACTGGGTGGACACCGTCGAGACCGGCCGGGACGGGCGCCCGCTGGCCTCCGGGGTGAACGGCGCGAACGGCTCGGCCATCCCCGGTGACGTGCGCGGCAAGGCCACCGGCGCGACCGCGAGCGCGGAGAACACCGGCGCCGGGGAGGTCGCGGTGAACGTGCTCGACGGCAGGCCGGAGTCGAAGTGGCTCGCGTTCGCCCCCACCGGCTGGGTGCAGGCCGAGTTCGCCGAGCCGGTCGCCATCACCCGCTACGGCCTGACCTCGGCCAACGACGCCCCGGAACGCGACCCGCGCGACTGGACGCTGCGGGGCTCCGACGACGGCGTCACCTGGACCACTGTGGACAGCCAGCGCGGGCAGACCTTCGGCGAGCGGTTGCAGGCCAGGGAGTTCCGCCTCGCGGCCACCGCCACCCACCGCTTCTACCGGCTGGACGTCACCGCGAACAACGGCGCGGACATCGTGCAGCTCGCCGAGCTGCTGCTGGCCGACGACCAGCCGGCCCCGCCGCCGCTGCCCACCATGCGGTCCTATCCGGACAGTGGCCCGCCCGGCGGCTACACCAGCAAACCGCGCGCCGGGTTCACCGGGTTGCGTGCCTTCCACTACGGCGGCACCCAGACCGCGCGGCACGGCTACTCCTACAACAAGGTGTTCGACGTGCGGATCCCGGTGCGCGCCGACACCGAGCTGTCGTACACGGTGTTTCCCGAGCTGACCGGGGACGACCTGAAGTACCCGAGCACGCACGTCGCGGTCGACCTGGCCTTCACCGACGGCACCTACCTGTCCGGCCTGGGCGCGGTGGACCAGTACGAGTTCCCGCTCAGCCCGCGCGGGCAGGGTGCGGCCAAGTCGCTCTACGCCAACCAGTGGAACCTGGTGCGCTCCGCGATCGGCACGGTCGCCCGCGGCAAGACCGTCGCGCGCATCCTCGTCGCCTACGACAACCCGGACGGTCCCGGTTCGTTCAACGGCTGGTTCGACGACATCACGCTCGGCCCGGCCGCGCCGCAGGCCCGCGTCACCCGCCTGTCCGACCACGTGCTCACCACCCGCGGCACCAACGCCAACGGCACGTTCTCGCGCGGCAACAACTTCCCCGCCACCGCGGTCCCGCACGGCTTCAACTTCTGGACCCCGGTCACCGACGCCGGGTCGCTGAACTGGCTCTACCGCTACCAGGAGGGCAACAACGCGCAGAACCGGCCCGCGCTGCAGGCGCTGTCGCTGTCGCACCAGCCGAGCCCGTGGATGGGTGACCGGCAGACCTTCCAGGTGATGCCCTCGGCCGCCGCCGGGGTGCCGGACGGCAACCGGGCCGCGCGGGCGCTGCCGTTCGACCACGCCAACGAGACGGCCAAACCGCACTACTACGGCGTCACGTTCGACAACGGGGTCAAGGCCGAGATCACGCCGGCCGACCACGCGGCGATGTTCCGGTTCACCTTCCCCGGCGCCGACGCGAACCTGATCTTCGACAACGTCAGCGACGCGGGCGGCCTCACCCTCGACCCGGCCACCGGCACGCTGTCCGGGTTCACCGACACGCGCAGCGGCAACTCCGCCGGGGCCGGCCGCATGTTCGTCTACGCGGTCTTCGACCGCCCGGTCACCGGCGGGTCGATGCTGCCCGGCGAGGGCCGCGACCACGTCCGCGGTTACCTGAAGTTCGCCCCGGGCCGCGGCGGGGTGGTCGGGATGCGGATCGCGACCTCGCTGATCAGCGTCGACCAGGCGAAACGCAACCTCGAACAGGAGATCCCGGCGGGTACGGCGTTCGACACGGTCCGCTCCGCCGCGCAGGCCGCCTGGGACCGCAAGCTGGGGGTGATCGAGGTGGAGGGCGCCACGCGCGACCAGCTGACCACCCTGTACTCGAACCTGTACCGGCTGTTCCTCTACCCGAACTCCGGGTTCGAGAACGTCGGCACCACCCGCGCCCCGCGCCACGCCTACGCCAGCCCGGTCGCGCCGAAGGCCGGGCCGGACACGCCGACGCAGACCGGGGCGACGGTCGTCGACGGCGAGATCTACGTCAACAACGGGTTCTGGGACACCTACCGCACCACCTGGCCCGCCTACGCGCTGCTGACCCCGGACATGGCCGGGCGGATGATCGACGGGTTCGTGCAGCAGTACCGCGACGCCGGGTGGATCGCCCGGTGGTCCTCCCCCGGCTACGCGAACCTGATGACCGGCACCAGTTCCGACGTGGCCTTCGCCGACGCCTACCTCAAGGGCGTGCGGAACTTCGACGTCCAGGCGGCCTACGACGCGGCGATCCGCAACGCCACGGTGGCGCCGCCGAACGAGAACGTCGGCCGGAAGGGCCTGGAGCAGTCGATCTTCCTCGGGTACACGCCGACCTCGACCGGTGAGGGCATGTCGTGGGCGATCGAGGGCTACCTCAACGACTTCGGCATCGCGATGATGGCGCAGAAGCTGGCCGAGGAGGCCGCGCCGGACGACCCGCGCCGCCGCGAGTACGCCGAGAACGCCGAGTACTTCCGCGGCCGGGCGCAGAACTACGTGCACATGTTCGACCCGGCGGCCGGGTTCTTCCAGGGCCGCGCCGCCGACGGCACGTTCCGGGTCCCGGCCGGCCAGTACGACCCGCGGGTGTGGGGCTACGACTACACCGAGACCAACGGCTGGAACATGGCGTTCACGGTGCCGCAGGACGGGCAGGGACTGGCCAACCTCTACGGCGGCCGCGACGGGCTCGCCGAGAAGCTGGACGAGTTCTTCAGCACCCCGGAGACCGCCCGGTTCCCCGGCGCGTACGGCGGGCCGATCCACGAGATGCGGGAGGCGCGGGACGTGCGGATGGGCCAGTACGGCCACTCCAACCAGCCCTCCCACCACATCGCCTACATGTACGACTTCGCCGGGCAGCCGTGGCAGACGCAGGCCCGGGTGCGGGAAGCGCTGTCCCGGCTGTATCTGGGCAGCGAGATCGGGCAGGGCTACGCCGGGGACGAGGACAACGGCGAGATGTCGGCCTGGTACGTGTTCAGCGCGCTCGGGTTCTACCCGCTGCGGATGGGCAGCCCGTCCTACGCGGTCGGGTCGCCGCTGTTCACCAAGGCGACCGTGCACCTGGCGGGCGGCCGGGACCTGGTGATCAACGCGCCGAGGAACAGCGCCCGCAACGTCTACGTGCAGGGGCTGCGGGTCGACGGCCGGGCGTGGACGTCGACCGCGCTGCCGCACGACGTGCTGGCCAAGGGCGGCACGCTGGACTTCGCGATGGGCCCGAGCCCGTCGCGCTGGGGTGCCGGGGAGGTGCCGCCCTCGCTCACCGCGGGCGACCAGGTCCCGCGGCCGCCCGCGGACCTCACCACACCCGGCGGGCCGCTGTTCGACAACACCTCCGCCACCCAGGCCCGGCCGCTGGAGACGGTGGACTGCCCGGTCCCCGGCCCGGTGACCGCGACGTTCTACACGCTCACCTCGGCCAAGGATGGCGGCGACCCGAGCGGCTGGGTGCTGGAGGGCTCGGCCGACGGGAGGAGCTGGACGCCGCTGGACACCCGGTCCGGGGAGACGTTCGCCTGGCGGCAGCAGACGCGCGCGTTCAAGATCGCCGCGCCCGGCGCGTACGCGCATTACCGGCTGCGGATCACGGGCAGCACGGGCGGTCCGCCGGGGTTGTCGGAAGTGGAACTGCTCGGCGGGAGGTGACTCACCGGCGGTGCGGCGCGTTGTCCGGGGCGGCGCCGCTCGGCGGGAAGTGATCGGCCCGGGCGGTTACGGTAGGCCAGGTGAGCCGGACCCACTTCTTCTCCTCGTTCGAGGCCGGGGATCCGCCGCCCCGCGCCGGTGCCGTCGTCACCGTCGGCGCGGGCCCGGACCGCGCGCCGGCGGCCAAGGCCGGTGCCGGGTTCACCGGGCTGCGCGCCGCCCGCTACACCGCGGGCGGACCGGCACGTCAGGTGCTGTTCGAAGTGGACGCCGAGCTCGGGCCGGGCACGGCACTGTCCTATGTGGTGTTCCCGGAGTCCGACGCCGGCCCGTCCTGGCGCAGCACCTTCGTGGCGCTGGCCGTGGAACTCGACGACGGCGCGGTGATCGGCGGGTCGGCGCGCGCGGCCGGTGAGTCCAAGACGCTCTACCTCGACCAGTGGAACCTGGTGCGCCACGACCTGGGCGACGGCGCCGGCCGCCGGGCGCGGGCGATCCTGCTGACCGTCGAACCCCCGCCCGGCGAGCCGGTGTCCGGATGGATCGACGACGTCCGCATCGCCGACGTGCCACCCGAGCAACCGCGGGACCCGGTGGACTGGGTGCGCACCACGCGCGGCACCCACTCCAGCAACGAGTTCTCCCGCGGCAACACCTTCCCGGCCGCCGCCGTGCCGCACGGGTTCAACTTCTGGACCCCGGTCACCGACGCCTCGTCGACGGCGTGGCTGTACGAGTACCACCGGCGCAACAACGCGGACAACCGCCCTGAGCTGCAGGCTTTCGCGGTCAGCCACCAGCCGAGCCCGTGGATGGGCGACCGGCACCCGTTTCAATTCCTGCCGGGAATCGGTCCGGTGACCGCGGACCGCAAGACCCGGGCGCTGGCGTTCTCGCACGACCACGAGACCGACCGGCCGCACCACTACGGGGTGCGCTTCGACAACGGCATCACCGTCGACCTCGCGCCCACCGACCACGCCGCGCTGGTCCGCTTCGCCTTCCCCGGCGAGGGCGGCTGGGTGCTGTTCGACAACGTCAACCGCCGCGGCGGCCTGCGCCTGGACCCGGCACGCGGGGTGGTCACCGGGCACACCTGGGCCCGCAGCCGCCTGTCCGCGGGCGCGCGGCGGATGTTCGTCTACGGCACCTTCGACCGGCCCGCGACCGGTGGGCGCCGGGTGCGCTGGCCCAACACCGGGTATCTGTCCTTCGACGCGCCCCGGGTCGAGCTGCGGATCGCGACCTCGCTGATCAGCCTGGCGCAGGCCCGCCGCAACCTGGAGCAGGAGATCCCGGCCGGTACCACGTTCGAGCAGGTCCGGGAGCGGGCGCGGGCGGCGTGGCAGGACGTGCTCGGCCGCGTCGAGATCGACGGCACCCCGGACCAGCTGACCACCTTCTACTCGGGCCTGTACCGGCTGTTCCTGTACCCGAACTCGGCGCACGAGCGGACCCCGCGCGGGGTGCGGCACGCCAGCCCGGTGCGGCGCCGGTGGTGGCCGAGCACCCACACCCGGACCGGGGCGAAGGTGGTGGACGGGCCGATGTCGGTCAACCACGGCTTCTGGGACACCTACCGCACGGTGTGGCCCGCGCTCGCGCTGCTGGCGCCGCGGCGCTGCGGGGAGCTGATCGAGGGGTTCGTGCAGCAGTTCCGGGAGGGCGGCTGGATCTCGCGCTGGTCCTCCCCCGGCTACGCCAACCTGATGACCGGCACCAGCTCCGACGTGGCCTTCGCCGACGCGTACCTGCGCGGCGTGCGGGGCTTCGACGTGCACGCGGCCTACGACGCCGCGCTGCGCAACGCCACTGTCAGCCCGCCCGGCCGCAGCGTCGGGCGGCAGGGCCTGCGCGAGTCGATCTTCCTCGGGTTCACGCCGCTGACCACGCACGAGGGCCTGTCCTGGGCGCTGGAGGGCTGCCTGAACGACTTCGGCCTCGCCGCGCTGGCCGCGGCGCTGGGGCACGCCGACGACGCCCGCTACTTCCGGCAGCGGGCCGCGCAGTACGTCCACCACTTCGACCCGCACACCGGCTTCTTCCAGGGCCGGCACCGGGACGGCCGGTGGCGCTGGGCGCCGGAGCACTACGACCCGGCCCGGTGGGGTTTCGACTACACCGAGACCAACGGCTGGAACACGGCGTTTTCGGTGATGCACGACGGCGCCGGCCTGGCGGAGCTGCTCGGCGGCCGCGCCGCGCTGGAGTCCACATTGGACACGTTCTTCACGGCACCGGAGACCGGGCGGGTGCCGGGATCCTACGGCGGGATCATCCACGAGATGACCGAGGCGCGCGATGTCCGGCTCGGCCAGTACGGGCACGCCAACCAGCCCAGCCACCACATCCCGTGGATGTACACCCACGCCGGGGCCGCGGCGAAGACGCAGGCGATCGTGCGCGAGATGCTGACCCGCTGCTACCTGGGCAGCGAGATCGGCCAGGGCTACCCCGGCGACGAGGACAACGGCGAGATGTCCGCCTGGTACGTCCTGGCCGCGCTCGGCCTCTACCCGCTGGCGCCGGGCAACCCGGGTTACGTGCTGACCGCGCCGCTGTTCGAGAAGGCGGCCCTGCGGCTGGAGAACGGGCGGACGCTCACGATCAGTGCCCCCGGCGGCGGGACGTACGTGCGGGACGTGACGATCGACGGCGAACCGCACCACTCGACGTGGCTGTCCCACGCCGAACTGGTCGCCGCCGAGCGCCTGGAGTTCGACCTGAGCGACACGCCCACGGACTGGGGTGACCCGCCGCCGTCGCTGGACGAGCAGCCGATGACCGACGTGACCGGCTCCGGCACCTGCGACGACGGCACCGACGTGACCGAGCTGTTCGCCGACACCACGGCCACGCAGGTGACGTTCCGCTCGCGCACCCCGGTGATCGAGTGCACGGTCCGGGAACCGGCGCGCGTGCCGCTCTACACCCTGACCTCGGCCGCGCGCGGCGGTGATCCGCGGGACTGGGTCCTGGAGGGCACCACCGACGGGGTGTCGTGGGTGCGGCTGGACGAGCGGCGCGGGGAACGGTTCCGGTGGCGGCGGCAGACCCGGCCGTTCTCGGTCGCCGAACCCGGGACGTACCGTGCCTACCGGCTGCGGGTCACCGCGGCGACCGGGCGGCGGACCGCGCTGACCGAATGGGAACTGCTCGGGAGCCGCGCATGAGGGTGTGGAAGGTGGCCCAGGACCGGCTGGTGGCCGCCGATCCGGGGCTGGTGCGGTTGCGGCTGGCCGGGATCGCGGTGGGCGGGATCGTGCTGTCGATCCTGGTGCTGCTCCTGCTCGGCCGCCCGATCCCGACGATGATGGTGGCCTGCATCGCGGCGATGAACTCGGCGTTCTCGGTCAACGACAAGACGCCGAAGGACCAGGCGATCACGCTGGCGCTGGTCCTGGTGTGCGGGTCCGCCTCGCTCACCGTCGCCGCGTTCGGCGCCACCGCTCCCCCGCTGGACAGCGTGCTGTTCGTGCTGCTGATCTTCGTCGCGGTCTACGCGCAGCGGTTCGCGCCGCGCGGCACCGCGATGGGTGCGCTGTCGTTCTTCATGTTCTTCTTCGCGATGTTCCTCGCGATCCACCCGCGTCAGCTGCCCGAGTACATCCTGGCGCTGGCGATCGGGCTGGCCGCGAACGCGGTGATGCGGTTCGCGGTGCTGCGGCGGCGGCCGGAGGGTGAGCTGCTGCGGGCGCGCCGCGCGTTCCGGGCCCGGATCAGCGCGGTGTTGCGCGCCGCGGCCGCGTGCCTGGCCAGCGGCGGCAGCGAGTGGCGGATCAACCAGCTGCGCAAGGCCGACACCCGCCTGCACGAGGCGGTCCTGATGATCGAGGACACCATCGGGGACCTGTTCGACGAGACCGGCACGCAGCTGCTGCGCCGCCGGCTGCTGGCCGTCGAGCTGGCCTGCCAGTGGCTCGCGATCACCGTGCGCCGCACCGCCGAGGAGGACGGGCTGCCCGAGGCGGTCCGCGACGACCTGATCGCGAGCCTGCTGCGGCTGGACTCGCTGATCGAGCGCGACCCGCGCGAGCTGCCGGTGATCAGTGACACCGAGGAGTTCAGCAAGATGCTGGTGGCCGGCAGCCGGCTCGCCGAGCGCACCGAGCCCGGTGACGAGGTGCGCCGCGCGATCGCGGAGCTGGCGCTGGCCGACGTCAACGCCCAGCGCGTGGCGGAGAAGGACTACTCGGCCGAGACCGAGCTGCCCGGGGAGGACACCGAGGAGGAGCCGGGGAAGGTCTTCGCCTACGACAACCGCACCCGCAGCGCGATCCAGGCGATGGTCGGCGGCGGCCTGGCGGTGCTGGGTGGCGAGCTGATCTCCGACGCCCGCTGGTACTGGGCGGTGCTGACGGTGTTCGTGGTCTTCCTCAACACCTCGACCGCGGGTGCGACGTTCGTGAAGGGGTTCCGCCGGGTCACCGGCACGCTGGGCGGGATCTTCGGCGGGATGCTGCTGGCGCTGCTGGTCACCGGCAACACGATCGCGACGGTCGTGCTGATCCTGGTGTGCGTGTTCTGCCTGGTCTACGTGGCGCGGGTGTCGCAGCTGCTGATGGCGTTCTTCATCACCTGCATGCTGGGCCTGCTCTACAGCCTGCTCGGCACGTTCAGCATCGAGGTGCTGTGGGTGCGGGTCGCGGAGACCGCGATCGGCGCGGCGGCCGGGCTGATCGCGGCGATCCTGGTGGTGCCGGTGCGCACCCGCACGGTCATGGTGTCCGACATCGACGCCGCGCTGGTGGACCTGTGCGAGTTCCTGTCCAGCGCCGAGGCGCTGCTGTCCGGCCGGGAGAACGTGAACGTGATCGAACTCTCCCGGGAGCTGGACCGCTCGGTGGAGAAGGTGCGCACCACGATCGAGCCGCTGACGCACCCGATCAGCCTCGCCAGCCGCCGTGACTACGGCTGGTACGTGATGAGCACCCTGGAGCGGCTGGCGTTCCGGGCGCGGCAGATCGCGGCCCGGTCCGAACCGGGCCTGCTGCCCGCGGACGACCGGCTGAGCGCGGTCGTCGAGCGGATCAGCCGCAACATCGACGTGCTGCGCGACGCGCTCGACGGGGACGAGCGGGGCAGACTGGTGCGCAACACCGCCACGCCGGAGACGCGGGAGACGGACAACGCACCGGCACGCTCCGTGCTCACCAGCCTGGGCCGTCTGGAGGCCGGCATCATCGCGCTGGGCAGGGCGTTCGAGGTGCCGGTGGCGGAGCCGGCTCGATCGGTTCAGCAGAACGTGAGGCGACGCACCGCGTCAGCGCAGGCAGAGGGCGATAGGGTCACCAGCACAAGCCAAGATTCCGTCCGCAGGAGTACGCAATGACCCAAGCCCCCGTGAACGTCACCGTCACCGGCGCCGCCGGCCAGATCGGCTACGCGCTGCTGTTCCGCATCGCGTCCGGTCAGCTGCTCGGCCCGGACACGCCGGTGAAGCTGCGGCTGCTGGAGATCCCGCAGGCGGTCAAGGCGGCCGAGGGCACGGCGCTCGAGCTGGAGGACGGCGCGTTCCCGCTGCTCGCGGGCACGGACATCTTCGACGACGCGAAGCAGGCCTTCGCGGGCACCAACATCGCCCTGCTGGTGGGCGCGCGTCCGCGCACCAAGGGCATGGAGCGGGCCGACCTGCTGGAGGCCAACGGCGGCATCTTCAAGCCGCAGGGTGAGGCGATCAACGCCGGCGCCGCCGACGACGTCCGCGTGCTGGTGGTCGGGAACCCGGCCAACACCAACGCGCTGATCGCGCAGTCGCACGCGCCCGACGTCCCGGCCGAGCGGTTCACCGCCATGACCCGCCTGGACCACAACCGCGCGGTCGCCCAGCTGGCGAAGAAGCTGAACGCGCCGGTGAGCGAGATCCGCAAGCTCACGATCTGGGGCAACCACTCCGCCAGCCAGTACCCGGACATCTTCCACGCCGAGGTGGCCGGCAAGAACGCCGCCGAGGCCGTGAACGACGAGAAGTGGCTGGCCGAGGAGTTCATCCCGCGGGTGGCCAAGCGTGGCGCGGAGATCATCGAGGCGCGGGGCGCGTCCTCGGCCGCGTCGGCCGCCAACGCCGCCATCGACCACATCTACAACTGGGTCAACGGCACCCGCGAGGGCGACTGGACGTCGATGGCCGTCCCGTCCGACGGGTCCTACGGCGTGCCGGAGGGCCTGATCTCGTCCTTCCCGGTCGTCTGCAAGGACGGCAAGTACGAGATCGTGCAGGGCCTGGAGATCAACGAGTTCTCCCGCACCCGCATCGACGCCTCGGTCGCGGAGCTGGCCGAGGAGCGCGAGGCCGTGAAGAAGCTCGGCCTGATCTGAGTCGTGGTCGGCGGAGGGCCGGTTCCCCGGGCGGGGAGCCGGCCCTCCGGTCGTGTCACCGCAGGTGCGGGGCCCGGCGGACCGTCCACACGGCGAGCCCGGCCAGGAGGAAGCAGGCTCCGGCCGGCACCAGCACGCCGCCGAGGGTGAGCGCGTCGACGATCACGCCGCCGATCAGCGCGCCGAGGCCGATCGCCAGGTTGAACACCGCCACCCACAGGGCCGAGGCGGCTTCCACCGCGCGCGGCGCGGCCTTGATCATCCAGGTTTGCAAGCTCACCGACACCCCGCCGTAGGCCAGCCCCCACGCGACCAGCAGCGCGATGCCGCCCGCCGGTGACCGGCCGGCGAGCGGGAACAGCAGCACCGTCACCGCCAGGGCGCCGGTGATCACCAGCACGGTCCGGTTCAGGCGGCGGGCCAGTGCCGCGCCGGTGAGGAAGTTCCCGGCGATGCCGGCCAGGCCGAACCCGAACAGCAGCGGCCCGACGAGGGTTCCGGGGACGCCGGAGTGGTCCCGCAGGACCGGGCCGACGAACGTGTACGCGGCGAAGTGCCCGCTCACGATCAGGGCGGTCGCCAGGATTCCCACGCGCACGCCCCGGTCCCGCAGCTGCGCGGCCAGGTCGCGGGGACGGACCGGCTGGGTCGCGGCCAGCGGCGGCAGCAACGCGAACAGGGCGATCAGCACGGCCAGCGCGAGCGCCCCGAGCGTGGCGAACGCGGCGCGCCATCCGGCGAGGTCGCCGAGGACCGCGCCGATCGGCACGCCGAACACGTTGGCGGCCCCGACGCCGCCGAAGATGACGGCCGTGGCGCGCGGTACGCGCTCGGCGGGCACCAGGCGGACGGCCAGGCCGCCGGCCACGGCCCAGAACCCGCCGATCGCGACCCCGGTCAGCGCGCGGGAGGCGATGAGCACCGCGAAGCCCGGCGCGAGCGCGGAGATCACGTTGGCCAGGGTCATCAGGCCCATCAGCCCGGCCAGCAACCACCGCCGGTCCAGACTGCCCACGAGGACCGGGACCACCGGGGCGGCCAGCCCGGCGACGACGCTGGTCACGGTCACCATCAGGCCCGCGGTGCCGGCGGAGACCGAGAGGTCCGAGCCGACCCGGGTCAGCAGCCCGACCGGGAGCTGCTCCGCGGTCACCAGCAGGAACGTCCCGAACGCCACCACGACGACGGCGAGCCACCGGCCGCGCTCCCGGGTGCGCGGCGGTTCCGTTGTCACCACTGCCGATCTCCCTCCAGTTTGGGAGCGATCGCTCCCGTATGACGGCGTACGCTAGTACGGGAACGATCGCTCCACAATCCTGGTAGGCTGTGGGACGTGCCACGGCCACGGGAGTTCGACGAGCAGGAGGTGGTCGCGCGGGCCGCCGGACTGTTCCGGCGCCTGGGCTACCACGCCACCTCGGTCCGGGACCTCAACGGCGAACTGGAGCTGACCTCCAGCAGCCTCTACCGCACCTTCGGCGACAAGCACGCGTTGTTCCTGCGCGCGCTCGACCACTACCGCGCGACGGATTCGGCGGAGGCGCAGGCCCGGCTCGATCGCGCCGGCCCGGTCCGGGAGGTGCTGCGGGATTGGCTGCTGTGGTTGGCCACCGGCGCCGGAGAGCACGCCGGGCTCGGGTGTTTCGTGGTCAACACCACGACCGAGCTGGGCACGGCGGACCCGGAGGTGCGTCAGCGCACCGAGGCGGCGTTCGAGGTCACCCGGGAGGCCATCGCGGCCGTGTTGCGCCGCGGCTGCCGGGACGGTGAACTGCCCGCGGACCTCGACGTCGAGGGGGCCGTGGAGCTGCTGTTCACCATCGTGCTGGGGCTGCGGGTCCGGGAACGCGCCGGGCACGCCCCGCCGCGGCTGGCCCGCACGATCGACTTCGCGATCGGCTCCCTCGGGTGACCGGGCGCCGCGTCAGGCCGCGGGTGCGGTGGCGCGCACGAAGTCAGTCAGCGATTGCGGCGTGACCTGCGGGTACCGGGCGTTGTCCAGGTTGTCGAACTTGGCCTTGCCGGTGACCATGCACCACTGGTACTGCAGCGCCACGTACTCGAACGGGTTCTCGGTGGCCGCGGCCCGGCGGGTGATCTCCGCACGCAGGTCGTCGGCGCTGCCCAGGTGCCGCAGCTCCAGGGTGCGGCCGGAGCCGCGCTGGAGCGCGTCGTGGAACTGGCGCATCGAGAGGACCTCACCGGCGAAGCGCAGGGTGCCGGTGGCGGCCGGGTCGAGGGCGGCGGCCGCGGTGTAGGCGGCGGTGTCGGGCACCGAGGTCAGGTCGAGCGGCTGGTCGGGGTCGCCCCAGTGGGACACGGTGCCGCGCTCCCAGTCGACGAGCCCCATGAAGCCGGTCATCACCTCGTAGAAGGCGCCGTTGAGCACCGAGATCACGTCGAGGCTGGTGGTGCGCGCGGCGGCGGCCTGGCGGCGCCAGTCGATCATGAAGTTGTCGCCGTCGTCGAGCTTGGTGAGGTCGATGGCGAAGTCGGACGGGACGAACCGCCGGGCGCCGGCCTTCTCCGCGGCGCGCAGGAGGTTGGCCTGACCGTCCACGATCACCTCGGGGCCGCCCTGGACGGCGGAGATCACCGTCGTGGCGTCGCCGACGGCTTCGGCGAGCCGCTCGGCCGGATCGGTGAGGTCGCCCTCGACCAGCTGCAGCCGGCCGGTGGCCGGGGTGGTCAGGGCGCTCTTCTTCTCGTCGCTGGTGCCGGGCCGCACCAAGGCCCGCACGGCGGCGCCCTGGTCGAGGAGGGCCCGGACGATCCGGCCGCCGAGCAGTCCGGTGGCGCCGGCGACGAAGATCGTGGGGGAATCGGACATGGTGTGGAACTCCTTCTTTTCTTGGTGGGTCAGGGAATGAGCAGGGTCTTGCCAACGGTGGCGCGCGCTTCGATAGCGGCGTGCGCGTCGGCGGCCCGGTCCAGGGGGAAGCGCTGGCCGATCACCGCGGTCAGCTGTCCGGCCGCGGCCAGGTCCAGGACCTCGGTCGCCAGTTCGCGGGCGAGAACGGGCCGGTTCCAGAGGAAGCCCGCGCTGAAGCCGGTCACGGTCAGGCCGCGGCCGACCAGTTCGCCGGGCCGGACGTCCAGCGGCGTGCCGCTGGAGAAGCCGAACGTGACCTGGCGTCCGCGGCCCGGGGTGAGCAGCTCGAACGCTGCCCGGCCGAGCGCGCCGCCGACGTGGTCGAACACCACGTCCATCGGGCCGCTCGCCCGCGCCTCGTCCGTCCAGCCGGGACGCGTGTAGTCCACGACGTGGCCGGCGCCCAGCTCGCGGAGCAGGGCGAGCTTGTGCTCCCCGCCGGCCGCCGCGACGACCGTCGCCCCGGCCCGCTTCAGCAACTGGACCAGGACGGTGCCCACGGCACCGGCGGCCGCCAGCACCAGGATGCGGTCACCGGCGGTGACGCGGGCCGCCCGGATCAGGCCCTGGGCCGTGACGCCGTACCGGTAGAGGGCGAGCGCCTCGGGCAGGCCGAGGTCCTCGCCGACCGGGACGAGGGTGGCGGCGGGGACCGCGGCGGTCTCGGCGTAGCCGCCCAGGCCGGTGGTGCTGGCCAGGACGCGCGTGCCGATCAGGGCGGGGTCGCCACCGGGGCCGACCTCGGTGACCAGTCCGGCGATCTCCTTGCCGAGGATGACCGGCAGGGGCGAGCCGCCGAGCGCGCCGCGCATCGTTCCGGCGCGGATCTGCGTCTCCAGGAACTGGACGCCGGCCGCGGCCACCCGCACCGCGACCTCGCCCGCCGCGGGCGTCGGGGCGGGCTCGTCCGTGACCCGCAGGTGGGCCGGTGGCCCGAATTCGTGCAGCACAACGGCACGCATGTGTCCTCGTTTCGTGGTGCGGGAGTTGACGGGCGGGCGTCAGCGGGTGTTCTTGATCGCGTCGCTGAGCGCGCCGAGGCTGGTGGCCAGTTGCTCGACGTCGGCGGTGTCCCAGTCCGCGAGCAGCTCGGCGACGGCGGCCGCGCGGGCCTTCCAGAGCTTGCCGATGGCGAGCTTGCCGGCCCGCGTGACGCTCACCAGCTGCGCCCGGGCATCGGCCGGGTCGGGGCGGCGTTCGATGAATCCACGCTGCTCGAGGCGTTTCGCCGGCGGGGACAGCGTGGACTTGTCCACCTCCATCAGCTCCGCCAGGACCGACAGGCGCACCGGCGCGTGCACCGAAATCTGGGCCAGCAGGGTGTAGTCCCCCAGCGACAGCCCCAGGCCGGAGGACGCCATGATCCGGCGCCGGGTGGCCGGGGAGAACATCCAGTTGCCCACGGTGGCCAGGGCCGCCGCCACGCCGTCGACGGCTTCCCGGGACGGGCGCTCCTCGTCGGCGTGTGCCATCTTCGACTCCCTCGAATGGTTGGTTGGGCAAAACCAACTATGCCATGCGACGGAGATTCATGCAAGCGCATATACACGTCGGGTCGAGGGGGCTATACCGGACGGATGGGGAAATTCATCACGATCGGCTACGGCGACAGCGCCGGCTACGAGCGGACCGACGAGGCGGTGCGCGCCGCCGCGCACGAGCATGACTCCCGGCTGCGCGCCGGCGGCGTCGAGATGGGGATCGCGGGCCAGCCGGTGCAGGTGCGCAACCACGACGCGGCCGGAGCGCAGGTGACGCCGGGCCCCTACCTGCGGTCGGACCTGCCGGTGGCGGGTTTCGCGATCATCGAGGCGGACTCGGTCGAGGAGGCGGCGCGCATGGTGGCCGGCACGCCGTGCGCGGTCGCGCACGGCGTGGTCGAGGTGTGGCCGCTGCGGGCGTGACGCCCTACCTCGGTGGTGCCTGGAAGCCGCCGATCTCCCGCTCGAGCAGTTCGGCCAGCCGCAGCGGGGTGCGGTCCTCGAACATCGGACCGATGAGCTGCACGCCGACCGGCAGACCCTCGGGCGACCGGCCCGCGGGCACGGCGGTGGCGGGCAGGCCGGGCATGGTGGCCAGGCCGGCCCACACGAGCTGGTCGAAGTACGGGTACTCGGCGCCGTCGATGTCGATGCGCCGTGCCATCGGGTTGGGGGTGTGGTCGTGCGGGAACGCCGGTGTCGGCGTGATCGGGCACGCCACGGCGTCGAACTCGGTGAACAGCTGCCGCCAGCCGTGGCGGTGGAGTTCGCGGCCGGTGTTCGCCTCGATCCAGTTGCGGTGGCTGAACGCCATGGCCCGCAGCCGCACGGCGTTCAGGCTCTGATCATCGGCGGCGGGGAGTTGCAGCGAGCCGAGGGGAAAGCGCGCGACAGCGCCGGAAATCAGCAACTGCATGTAGAGCGTGGCGGCTTCGGTCAGATCGGGCAGCAGCGGGCTGTGCCACTCGACGCGGGCGCCGGCGTCGGCGAGCGCGGCGGCCACCCGGTGCACGCCCGCCCGCACGGCGGACCCGGTCGGGAGGAGCGGGTGCTCGTCGAGGACCAGGACCCGGAAATCGCCCAGCCGCTCGTGACGGGCAGGCGGCAGTGCCAGCCGGTACGCCACGCCGAGCGTCAGCGGATCCGGCCCGGCCATGACGTCGAGCAGGAGCGCGAGGTCGCGTGCGGTGCGCGCCATCGGGCCGACGACGGCGAGGTCGAGCTCGGCGGGCAGGGCCGGTTCGGACGGCGGGACCATGCCGCGGCTGGCCGCCAGCCCGACGGTCGGCTTGTGGGCGTAGACGCCGCAGAAATGCGCGGGGGTGCGCAGCGAGCCGGCGATGTCGGAGCCGAGGGACAGCGCGCCGAACCCGGACGCCAGGGCCGCCGCCGACCCGCCGGAGGATCCGCCCGAAGTGCGCGCGGAATCCCACGGGTTGGTGGTGGTGCCGTAGATCTCGTTGAAGCTCTGGATGTCCTGCAGCCCCAGCGGCACGTTGGTCTTGCCGAGCACCACCGCGCCCGCGGCCTTGAGCCGCGACACCTGCACCGCGTCCGCGGCCGGCACGTAGTCCCGGTGCGGCGGCATGCCCCAGGTGGTGGGCAGCCCGGCGATGTCGTAGGACTCCTTGACGGTCACCGGAACCCCGAGCAGCGGCCGGTCTTCGCCGTGGGCGCGGGCCTGGTCGGCACGGTGTGCGGCGGCCCGGGCGCGGTCGAAGTCCGGTACGCAGATCGCGTTGATCACCTCGTCGTCGCGCTCGATCCGGGCGATCGCCTCGTCGGTCAGCTCCACCGAGGTCACTTCGCCGGCACGCATCGCGGTCGTGAGCTCTTCGGCCGACCGGTAGTTCCATTCCATGAATCCGACCGTATCCGCCTTCCGAACAGGTCATAAAATCCCGATTTGCACAACGGATTCGGGGCCTGCTGCGCGACGTCGATCCCGTCGGGGATAGTGGTGGGATGCCTGGCGATCCGGTGTGGCAGGCCGCGCGGCTGTCGCTCGGCACCGCCTCGGCCCTGGGGTTCGCGCGCTTCGCCTACGGGCTCGTCGTCCCGGCGATGGGGCGCGATCTGGGGTGGAGCCTCGCCGACGCCGGGGTGATGAGCACCGCCAACGGGCTCGGCTACCTCCTCGGCGCGCTGGTCACCGCCACCGTCGCCCGGCGGGTGGGCGCGGCGGCCGCGTTCCGCTGGGGCATGGTGCTGACCGCGCTGGCGCTGGCGGCCACCGCGGTCAGCGGGAACTTCGTGGTGCTGCTGGTCGTGCGCGCCGTGGCCGGGGTGACGGGCGCGGTGGTGTTCATCGTCGGGGGTGTGCTCGCGTCGCGGATCGCCGTCCGCGCGTCGTTCGGGACGCCCAGCACCGTCTACTTCGCCGGCAGCGGGCTCGGCATCGTCCTCAGTGGAGCGGTGATCCCCGCCCTGGGGCCGCACTGGCGCCTGGCCTGGCTCGGGCTCGGCGCCGCGGCCGCGGTCGCCGCGCTGGTGAGCTGGTCCGCGGCCGCAGTGGACGTCGGCGCCCCGGCCACGACCACCGGCCGCGCCCGGATGAAGCCGTTGTGGCCCACCGCGGTGGCCTACCTGCTGTTCGCCCTGGGCTACATCACCTACATCACGTTCCTGTCCGCCGTCCTCGCCGCGCACGGCGCCGCGGTCTGGCAGGTGAGTCTGGTGTGGACGGTGCTGGGCCTGGCGGTGGTGGTGGCGTCCGCGCTGTGGCGCGGCGGCCGCGGGCTGGCCACCCTGCTCGCGGTGCTCGCCGCGGGCTCCGCGCTGGCGCTGGTCTCCCCCGCGCTGCCGGTCGTGCTGACCTCCGCGATCGTCTACGGGGCCACGTTCATCGGGGTGCCGGCCGCGGTCACCGCGCTGATCAGGGACCACACCCCGCCCGCCGACTGGACCGCCACCCTCGGCGCGTTCACCACCGTGTTCGCGGCCGGGCAGACCGCGGGCCCGTGGCTGGCCGGTGTGGTGGCCGACCACACGTCCCCGGCCGCGACCGTGGCGTGGACCGCCGTGCTGTGCGCCGCCGGGGCACTGGTCGCCCTGATCCCGGCTCCCCGGCGCGGCCCACGGTGACGCGGCAGTCGCGGACCTCGTGTCGCCGACACGTCGCGCTGCGCGGGGCCGGTTGTCAGGCGCGTGGGTCCGGCACCGCGCGGATCGCCAGGAAGCCGGTCGGCTCGCGGGTCAGCCGCGCGTAGCGGTCGGGGTCCACGGTGGCCGCCTCGGCCGGGGGCCGGGGCTCGAGCAGCCGTTCGATCAGGAAGCCGGCCTCGTGCAGTTCCTCGCAGGTCTGCTCCAGCGGGTTGAGCCAGTAGCGGACCCGCCAGCCCCGGCTCCACACCTCCTCGATCACGCGCGGCTCGAAGTAGTTGCCGCCGTGCCGGAGCCAGTCGCCGAAGGGGTGCTGGCGGGACAGCACCAGCGCACCCTCCGGCCGCAGCACGCGACGCAGCTCCCGCAGCACCGCGACCCGGTCGTCGAGGTACTCCACGGCCAGCGCGAACAGCACCCGGTCCACCGACGCGTCCGGCAGCCAGTCCAGCGGCCGGGCGAGGTCGTGCACCCGGAACTCACCGCCGGGCACGCGACGCCGGGCCAGCTCGACCATGCGCGGGCTGATGTCCGCGCCGATCACCCGGGCGCCGCGCTCCACCAGGTCCGCGGCGTAGAGCCCCGGACCGCAGGCGGCGTCCAGCACCGTCAGCCCGTCCACCTCGCCCAGCAGGTCCCGGCACGCGGGCCGGTCCAGGTGGGCGTTGTAGAACCCGTCGCGGGCGTGGTCGAGGAACTCGTCGGCGAACGCCTCGTACTGCGGCTCGGGGCCGACGCTCACGCGCCGGTCAGCCCGCGCCGCGCCAGCAGCGGCGCGATCTCCGGGTCGCGGCCGCGGAAGGCGCGGAAGAAGGCCATCGGGTCACCGGCGCCGCCACGGGAGAGCAGCGTGCGGCGGAAGTGGTCGCCGTTGGCGCGGGTCAGGCCGCCGTTCTCGCGGAACCACTCCACGGTGTCGGCGTCGAGCACCTCGCTCCAGATGTAGGAGTAGTACCCGGCCGAGTAGCCGCCGCTGAACACGTGCGCGAAGTAGGTGCTGCGGTAGCGCGGCGGGATCGCCGGCACCGCCACCCCGGCCTTCTCCAGGGCCGCGGCCTCGAACGCGGCGACGTCGCCGACCGCGTCCTCGGTGCCCAGCCCGTGCCAGGCCTGGTCCAGCAGCGACGCGGCCAGGTACTCGGTGGTGGCGAAGGGCTGCCCGTACTGGGCCGACTCCGCCAACCGCTCCACCAGGCGCTGCGGCAGCGGCTCGCCGGTTTCGTGGTGCTTGGCGTAGTTGGCCAGCACCTCCGGCCACAGCATCCACATCTCGTTGACCTGCGACGGGTACTCCACGAAGTCGCGCGGCACGCTGGTGCCGGAGAACTTCGGGTAGCGCACGTCGGAGACCAGCGCGTGCAGCGCGTGCCCGAACTCGTGGAACAGCGTGGTGACCTCGTCGAACGTGAGCAGCGTCGGCTCACCCGCCGGCGGCTTGGCGATGTTGAGGTTGTTCACCACCACCGGCCGCTCCCCCAGCAGATGCGACTGGTCGGTGAAGGTGTTCATCCAGGCGCCGCCGCGCTTGGAGTCGCGCGTGTAGTAGTCGCCCAGGAACAGGCCCAGCGGGCTGCCGTCGGCGTCGAAGACCTCGAACACCCGCACATCCGGGTGGTAGACGGGCAGGTCGTGGCGTTCGGTGAAGCTCAGCCCGTACAGCTTGCTCGCGGCGAACAGGACACCGTCGCGCACCACGCGGTCCAGCTCGAAATACGGGCGCAGCGTGGCGTCGTCCAGGTCGAACTTCGCCTTCCGGACGCGTTCGGCGTAGAAGGCCCAGTCCCACGGCTGCAGCGTGGCGCCGGGGTGGTCCTGCTCCAGGTAGGCCTGCAGCTCCTCGGCGTCGCGGCGGGCATTGGCGACCGCGACCGGCGCGCGGCGATCCAGCAGCCCGACGGCGGCCTCGGCGGTGCGGGCGGTCTCGTCGGAGATCACGTACGCCGCGTGGCTGGGGTGGCCGAGCAGCGCGGCCCGTTCGGCGCGCAGTTGCACGACCCGGGCCAGCACCGCGGTGTTGTCGTTGTCGTTGCCGCGGTTGCCGCGGGAGATGGACGCGGTGAACAGCCGCTCCCGCAGCGCCCGGTTCGCCAGCGACGCCAGCAGCGGCTGCGAGGTGGGCAGGTTCAAGGTGAGCAGGTACTTGCCCGCCTCGCCCCGGGACGCGGCCGCCTCACCGGCCGCGGCGATCGTGCCCTCGGACAGCACGGCCAGCTCCGCCACGTCCTCGACCAGCACGGCGAGGTCGTTGGTGTCGCGCAGCAGGTTCTCCTGGAACCGGGTGGACAACGTGGACAGTTCCTCGTTGAGCACCCGCAACCGGGCCTGCTGGCTCTCGTCGAGCCCGGCGCCGGCGCGCTGGAAGTCGGTGTAGGTGCGCTCCAGCAGCCAGGCCGACTCCTCGTCCAGGCCCAGCTGGTCGCGCCGCTCGTAGAGGTCGCGCACGCGGGCGAACAGCGCCGGATTCAGGTGGATGGCGTCGGAGTGCGCGGCCAGCTTCGGCGCGACCTCGGCCTGCAGCTCCTGCCGCGCCGGGTTGGTGTCGGAGGAGGTGAGGTTGAAGAACACCGACGACACGCGCTGCAGCAAGCGGCCGGAGGTGTCCAGGGCCACGATGGTGTTCTCGAAGGTCGCCGGTTCCGGGTTGGTGGCGATGGCCTCGATCTCGGCGGCGTGCTCGGCCAGTCCCGCCTCGAACGCCGGGCCGAAGTGCTCGTCGGCGATCCGGTCGAACGGGGGCAGACCGTAGGGCAGGTCACTCGCCTGCGAGAACGGGTTGTCCGGTGTCATCCAGCGCGGCCCTTCTGTCCTGTCGACCCTCCGACCTCCGCGTCGGAGGACGTCTTCTTCTTCCTACCGCGCTTCGGTGCGGGCGGCACCACCCCGGCCAGATCGGAGCTGTGGTCGTTGACGCGCATCACGAACGGGCGCACCTCGGTGTAGCGGACGACGGAGATCGACGCCGGGTCGACCACGATCCGCTGGAACGCGTCCAGGTGCTGGCCCAGCGCGTCGGCCAGGATGGACTTGAGCACGTCGCCGTGGCTGCACAGCAGCCAGACGGCGTGGTCGCCGTGCTCGGCGCTGATCCGCGCGTCGTGCTCGCGCACCGCGGTGACCGCGCGGGCCTGCATGCCGGCCAGCCCCTCGCCGCCGGGGAACACCGCGGCCGAGGGGTGGGCCTGCACGACCCGCCACAGCGGTTCCTTGACCAGGGTCTTCAGCTCGCGGCCGGTCCACTCGCCGTAGTCCACTTCGGACAGCCGCGGGTCGACGGTGCGGGTGAGGCCCCGCTCGGCGACGAGCGGAGCCACGGTGTTCTTGCAGCGCAGCAGCGGCGAGCACACGACCTCGGCCAGCCGCACGCCGGCCAGCCGCTCGACGAGCGCCCGCGCCTGCGCGCGGCCGGTGTCGTCGAGCCCGACCTTGGGGGTCCGCCCGGCCAGCACGCCCGACCCGTTCGCGGTCGAGCGGCCGTGCCGGAGCAGGATCACGGTAGCCACGCCGCCAACCTACAGGGCGGGCCCCGCGTCCGGATCAAGGACGCCGGTGGCGACCAGCACGATCAGCAGCGCGCCGAGCGCGAGCCGGTAGATCACGAACGGCACGTAGCTCTTGGTCTTGATGAAGTTCATCAGCCAGGCGATCACCACGTAGCCGACGCCGAAGGCGACCAGGGTCGCGAGGATCGTCGGCCCCCACTGCGGGCTGTGCTCGCCGCCGATGTCGGTGAGCTTGTACAGGCCGGAGGCGAACACCGCGGGCACGGCCAGCAGGAACGCGTACTCGGTGGCGTCGGCGCGGGTGTAGCCGAGGAACAGGCCCGCGGTGACGGTGCCGCCGGAGCGGGACACGCCCGGGATCAGCGCCATCGCCTGGGCGAAGCCGTAACCCAGGCCGTGCGGGACGGTCAGGTGGTCCAGCGTCCGGTACTGGCGGCCGACCCGGTCGGCGATGAGCAGCAGGATGCCGAACCCGATCAGGGTCGTCGCGGTGAGCCGCAGGTCGCGGAAGGCGCTGTCGATGGCGTCCTGGAACAGCAGGCCCAGCACCGCGATCGGCAGCGACCCGACGATGATCAGCCAGCCCAGCCGGGCGTCCGGGTCGTGACGCGCCTCCCGCTGGTAGAGCGAGCGCCACCAGGCGGCCAGGACGCGGCCGATCTTCTTCGAGAAGTAGAGGATGACCGCCAGCTCGGTGCCGATCTGGGTGACCGCGGTGAACGCCGCCCCGGGGTCGTCCCAGCCGGCGAGCGCGGCGGTGATGCGCAGGTGGGCGCTGGAGGAGATCGGGAGGAACTCGGTCAGGCCCTGCACCAGGCCGAGGACGAGTGCTTCGAACCAGCCCATGCTCACCGGGCCTTCGGGAAAATCAGTCGCGTTCGCACGGTGGGAGAGGCTATCGGCGGCCCGCGTCACTCGATGAGCCGCCTTCGTCAAGTTGTTTACGGTACTGTCGTTACGCCCTCCCGTCGCCCGCCGCCACCCTCAACGGTGGCGCTCCGCGCCGCAGTTACCCTCTGTGCATGCAGAAGCGACAGCTCGGCAGGTCGGGGTTGCGGGTCTCCCGGATGGCGCTCGGCACGATGTCCTGGGGCGCGGAGACCGACGCCGACGAGGCGGCCAGCCAGCTCGTCGCGTTCGTCGAGGCGGGCGGGACGCTCGTCGACACCGCCGACATCTACTCCGGCGGCGAGAGCGAGCGGATCCTCGGCGGGCTGCTGGGCGACCTGGTGCCGCGCGACGAGATCGTCGTGGCGACCAAGGCCGTCGCCCGCCGCACCGACGGGCCGTTCGGCGGTGGCGCCTCCCGCGGCGCGCTGCTGTCCGCGCTGGAGGGGTCGCTGCGGCGGCTCGGCGTGGACCACCTGGACCTGTGGCAGCTGCACGCCTGGGACGACTCGGTGCCGCTGGAGGAAACCCTCTCGGCACTGGACTACGCGGTGACCTCCGGCAAGGTCCGCTACACCGGGGTGTGCAACTACTCCGGCTGGCAGCTGGCCTCGGCCGCGGCGGCCCGGCCCGCCGGGCTGGTCGCCAGCCAGGCCGAGTACTCGCTGGTGGAGCGCGGTGTGGAACGGGAGCTGGTGCCGGCGGCCCGCTACCACGGGCTCGGCGTGCTGCCGTGGGCGCCGCTGGGCCGCGGGGTGCTGACCGGCAAATACCGGCACGGCACGCCGGCCGACTCGCGGGGCGCGTCGGCCGAGTACGCCGGCTACGTCGAGCAGCACCGCACCGAACGGGCGGCGCGGATCGTGGAGGCGGTCGCCACCGCGGCCGACGGGCTGGGGGTGTCTCCGCTGGTGGTGGCGCTGGCGTGGGTGCGGGACCGGCCGGGTGTGGTGGCGCCGGTGGTCGGGGCGCGCGACACCGGGCAGCTCACCGGGTCGCTGGCGGCGGAGGAGATCGCGCTGCCGGTCGCGATCTCCTCGGCGCTGGACGACGTCAGCGCCGTCGAGTTCGGTTACCCCGAGCGGGGCACGAAGTGACCGTGAGGTGGATGGCACGTGACGCGGCGGGGTTTTCAGGGGATGCTGGAGGCAACAGAGGAATGCGATCCGGAGGTCTTGTGCG
The DNA here is from genome assembly GCF_003385215.1 of Amycolatopsis thermalba. Lineage (GTDB taxonomy): Bacteria > Actinomycetota > Actinomycetes > Mycobacteriales > Pseudonocardiaceae > Amycolatopsis_E > Amycolatopsis_E thermalba. The sequence goes on from NZ_PQHW01000043.1 coordinate 36,233, forward strand.
CTCCTCCGCCACCGTCGGGACCGGTGTCGCGCTGGTCTGCGCCCTGGTGCTGAGCGGGTGCTCGTCGCAGTCCACCGAATCCACCGACACCCTGCAGGTCGTGGCCAACCCGGTCGCGGCGACCGCGCCGGTGTCGCCCCCGCCTGCGGCCGCCCCGGCGGGCACGGTGATCCCCTCCGCCGAGGTCACCGCGCTGGCCGCCGACCCGGCCACCGGGACACTCGCCGTGGCCGTTCCGGACGCCGTGCTGCTGTACCGGTCCGCCGATCCGGCGGCCGCGCCGGCGCGGGTGCCGGTGGCCGGGCGCGTCGAGCAGCTGCGCGTGTCCGGCGGGGTGCTGCTGGCCACGCTGCCCACGGCCGGGCAGGTCGCGCGGATCGCGCTGCCCGGGGGCGAGGTGAGCACGCTCGCGGTGGCGGGGCAGCCGGCCGGCGCGGTCGTCGACGGCGACCGGACGCTGGTCGCGGTGCGGGACCGCAAGGCCGTGGACGTGTTCACCGGCGGGCAGCTGACCAAGACCATCCAGGGCCAGCTCTACAGCGCCGACGACGTGCTGCGGGCCGGCGGGCACACCGTCGTGCTGGACGAGCTGCGCACCGCCGTGTTCGCGGTGGACGTCGACGGCGGCACGATCGCCGAGGGCCTGCGCGCCGGGGACGGCGCCACGCACGCGGTCGCGGACTCCTTCGGCCGGGTGCTCGTGGTCGACACCCGCGCCGGTGCCCTCCTGGCGTTCTCCACCGGCCCGCTGTTGCTGCGGCAGCGGTACCCGGTGCCCGGCGGGGCGTACGGCCTCGCCTACGACGCGCAGCGCGCGCTGGCGTGGGTGACGCTCACCGAGCGCAACGAGGTCGTCGGGTTCGACGTGCGCGGCGGCGAACCGGTCGAGAAGTACCGTTTCCCGGCGGTCCGGCAGCCGAATTCGGTTACCGTCGAGGAGCGGAGCGGGCGGGTGGTCGTCGGCTCCGCGGCGGGAGAAGGGGTCCAGGTGATCCAGCCATGAAGCACCCGGAGGCGGTGGTCGACGAGGACTGGGAGTACCGCCGGTTGCAGTTGCCACCCGGCGTCTCCCGGCGGGCCGCGGCCACGCAGCTGTCCATCAACGCCGAGTACGGCGGGTGGGAGCTGTCGACGGTCCGGCTCTACTCCGACGGCACCCGGCGCGTGTGGCTGCGCCGCAAGCGCCAGCCGGCCACCGCGCTGCCCGAGGTCCTGATCTGACCGAGCGGCGTGGCGCCGCCTCCGCGGGGGCGTGGCGGCGTTGGCGCTGCCCGCCCCGCGTCAGCCGGCGAGCGAGCGGCCCGTCTCGGCGAGCGCCTCGCGGAGGATGCGCATCGCTTTGGGGCCCATGCCGTGCAGGGCGAGCAGCTCGGCCTCCGTCAGGGCGGCGACCTGGTCGAGTGTGGTGATCCCGGCGTCGGCCAGCGCGCGGGTGGCGGGGCGGCCGATGGCGCGGGGCAGGTCACCGGTCCCGGGCTCCGCGGACTCGGCGGCCCGCGCCCGCGCGGCCAGCGGTTCGGGCGCGTGGGCGAGCCAGGCGCGCCGGACCCAGTGGTTGAGCTGCTGCCCGTTGATGTCGGCCAGTGGCACCCGCACCCCGCCGCGCACGCGGGTGGCGGAGGGGTGCGCGGCGAGCACCTCGGCCACCTCCGCGGCGGGCAGCCGCAGTTCCGCCTGCTTGTCCGCGAGCGCCGCGAACACCACGCCGCCCACGGTGAAGGCGCCGCCGTCGGCCACCGCCTCCGGGAGGGATCCCGCCGTCTTGCGCAACTGCGCCGCGGTGGTCATGACGCGCGGAAGAACCGGTCCAGCACGCGGGTGCCGAACTTGAGCGCGTCCACCGGCACCCGCTCGTCCACGCCGTGGAACAGCCCGGAGAAGTCCAGGTCGGCGGGCAGTTGCAGGGGGACGAACCCGAAGTTGCGGATGCCCAGCGTCTGGAACGACTTGGCGTCGGTGCCACCGGAGAGCATGTAGGGCAGCACCTTCGCGCCGGGGTCCTCGGCGGTGATGGAGGCGGTCATGGCGTCCACGAGCGCGCCGTCGAACGTGGTCTCGACCGGGGGCAGCTCCATCCACTCCTTCTCGATGTCCGGGCCGAGGATCTCGTCCAGCTCGCGGTCGAAGGCCTCCATCCGGCCGGGCAGGATGCGGCAGTCCACGGCGGCCTCGGCGACCGAGGGGATGACGTTGGACTTGTAGCCGGCGGTGAGCATGGTCGGGTTGGCGGTGTCGCGCAGGGTCGCGCCGATCATGCGGGAGATGTTGCCGAGCTTGGCCACGGCGCCGTCGATGTCGTCCTCGGGGAAGTCCCAGCCGGTGATCTCGGTGACGCCGGCGAGGAACTCGCGCACCGAGTCGGTGAGCACGAGCGGGAACCGGTGCTGACCGAGCCGCGCGACCGCGGCGGACAGCTTGGTGACGGCGTTGTCGCGGTGGATCATGGAGCCGTGGCCGGCGGTGCCGCGCACGCGCAGCTTCATCCACCGGATGCCCTTCTCCGCGGTCTCCACCACGTAGGTGCGCACGTCGTCCTTGAGGTTGATGGAGAAGCCGCCGACCTCGCTGATCGCCTCGGTGGCGCCCTCGAACAGGTCGCGGCGGTTTTCCACCAGCCACTGGGCGCCGAACTTGCCGCCGGCCTCCTCGTCGGCGAGGAAGGCGAAGATGATGTCGCGCGGCGGCACGATGTTCTCGCGCTTGTAGTGGCGGGCCAGGGCCAGCATGATGCCGAGCATGTCCTTCATGTCGACGGCGCCGCGGCCCCACACGTAGCCGTCCTGGACGGCGCCGGAGAACGGGTGGACCGACCACTCGGAGGCGTCGGCGGGGACGACGTCGAGGTGGCCGTGCACGAGCAGCGCCCCGCGGCTGGGGTCGGCGCCGGCGAGGCGGGTGATCACGTTGTGCCGGTTGCGCCCGCCGGACTCGACGTAGTCGATCTCGTAGCCGACCTCGGTGAGCTTCTCCGCGACGAACTCCGCTGCCGCCTTCTCCCCCACCAGCGTGTCCGGGTCGCCGGTGTTGGTGGTGTCGATGCGGATCAGCTCGCTGGTCAGCGTGACGGCTTCGTCGGCCGCGATCTCGATGCTCACGCCGCCATTCCTATCATCACGCGGGTGCGAGATCAGCTGGAGCGGGCCGTCGGGCTCGTCCGCGACGTCACCGGCGCGGCGCTGCTCGGCGTCTACCTCCACGGTTCCGGTGTGCGCCGGAGCCTGGACCAGCGGCAGCGGCGGGCGCTGCTGGAGGGCTTGCTGGAGATCTCCGCTCCGGCCACCGCAGCCCGGCCGGTCGAACTCACCGTCGTCGTCCAGTCCGAGATCCGTCCCTGGCGGTTCCCGCCGTCCGGCGACTTCCTCTACGGCGAGTGGCTGCGGGACGACCTGGAAGCGAGCGGGCCTCCCCGGCCCGGCCCGATGGCGGACCTGGCCGTGGTGCTCACGATGGTCCTGGCCGGTGACCAGGTCCGGGCGAGCGTCGCGGGCATCCCGGAGCTGCTCGCCGAACTGGACGACGACACCCGCGACGTCGTGCTGACCTTCGCCCGCGTCTGGGCGACACTGTCCACCGGCGAGATCAAGTCCAAGGAGGCCGCCGCGGACTGGGCCCTCGCCGTCTCCCGCCGGCACACCGCCCCGTGCTGGCGCACGCCCGCGATCTGTACCACACCCGCCACTACGCGGACGAAAGCTGGAGTCCCGACCTGCGGGCGCGGGTGCGGCCGCACGTGGACGAGGTCCTCGCCCGCATCGGCCGGCTGCGGGCCTGAGTCAGGGCCGGGAGCCGATCCCGGTGCCGATCTCGCCGATGCGGCCTGCCGCGGAGTCGGCGGCCAGCGGCGGGGTGTTCATGCCCGCGCCGGCACGCAGACCGGCCAGGAACTCGCCGATCGCCTCGAGGCCGTCGTGGCGCGGGATCCAGCCGAGTTCCTCGCGGGCGCGAGTGGTGTCCATGATCGGCAGCCGCAGGACGGTGTCGAGCAGGCCGGGTGAGGCCGGCAGCAGGTGGGCGTACCAGCCGGCGGACACCGCCGCCCGCAGCGTCCACGTGGGCACGGGCACGGTGCGGGCGCCCAGCAGGCGGGCCAGTGCCTTGGCGTCGATGACCGGGTCGGCGGCGATGTTGAACGCGCCGCGCACGTCGGTGAGCGCCGCCAGGCGGAACGCTTCGCCGATGTCGGCGGAGTGCACGGCCTGCACCCGCAAGCCGGCAACGTCCGGGATGACCGGGATCAGCGACGGCCGGGCCAGGCTGCCGGGCAGGAACGGGCCGGCGAACAGGCGGCGCTGCTCGGAGGCGGCTTCGCGTTTGAAGACGAACGCCGGGCGCAGCCGCACGACCCGCACGCCGGGATTGGTTTTCTCGAACCCGTCCAGGTAGCGCTCCAGGTAGGACTTCTCGCGCGGGTAGGCGGCCGCGGGCCAGCCGTGGGTGGGCCAGGTCTCGGTGACCGGGCGGTCCTTCGGGCCGGGCGAGTAGGCGCCGACCGACGAGGAGTACACCAGGGCGGGCACGTGCTCCCGGGCGGCGGCCTCGAACACGCGGATCGCGCCGAGCACGTTGGCGCGCCAGGTCAGCGCCGGGTCGTGGGTCGGCTGGAACAGCCACGCGAGGTGGACGACCACGTCGGCGTCGCGCACCAGGTGGGCGATCTGGTCCTCGGCCAGGTCGGCGGTGCGCCACCGCAGCTTCGGCACGCTCCACTCGGGTTCGCGGCGGACCACGCCGAGGATCGACGCCACCGCCGGGTCGCGGCTGAGCGCCTGGACGGTGCTGGTGCCCACGTTGCCGCTGGCGCCGGTGACCACGACGCGCAGGCCCTTGCTCACTGGCGAGTTCATGCGCACGCGGATACCCGGCGGGCCGGGGCGTCAACCGTCGCGTTTGGTGCGGCCGGGATCGGGGACACCTCGGGGCAGATGAGGAAGGAGTGCGCATGGGACAGCCACCCCAGCAGCAGGAACCGCCGGGCGTGACGCACGAGATGGAGCCCGCGCCGCGGGACCGGATGGCCGGCTACACCGGGCGCGGATTGCTGCGCGACAAGCGCGCGCTGGTGACCGGCGGGGACTCCGGCATCGGGCGGGCGGTCGCGATCGCGTTCGCCAAGGAGGGCGCCGACGTGGCGATCGCCTACCTGGAGGAGCATTCCGACGCGGAGGAGACCGCGGAGCTGGTGCGCAAGGAGGGCCGGCGCTGCCTGTTGCTGCCCGGCGACCTCGGGGAGCGGGAGCGGTGCCGCACGATCGTGGACGAGACCGTGCGCGAGTTCGGCGGGCTGGACGTGCTGGTCAACAACGTGGCCACGCAGCAGGAGCTGGATTCGCCCGAGGATCTGACCGACGAGCAGTGGATGCGCACCTTCGACGTGAACATCCACAGCTACTTCCGGGTGACGCACGCGGCGCTGCCGCACCTGGGCGAGGGCTCGTCGATCATCAACACCGCGTCGGTGAACGGGTTGCGCGGCAACAAGTCCCTGATCGACTACTCGGCCACCAAGGGCGCGGTGATCGCCTGGACCTACGCGATGGCGCAGGCGCTGGCCGGCCGGGGCGTGCGGATCAACGCGGTCGCGCCGGGTCCGGTGTGGACGCCGCTGATCCCGGCGACGATGTCGGGCGAGCACGTGGAGAAGTTCGGGCAGCAGGTGCCGATGGGGCGGGCGGCGCAGCCGGACGAGCTGGCGCCGTCGTTCGTGTTCTTCGCGTCCGGCCAGCTGTCGTCGTACTACACCGGTGAGGTGCTCGCCGCGCTCGGCGGCGAGACGCTGCCGGGCTGAGGAGGGACCATGCCGCAGGAGCCAGTGTCGGAGCAGCAGGAGAACCTGGAGCTGGACGCCGAGCCGGAGCCGCTGGAGGACCCGGTGACCTGGCGGGTGACCGATCCGGACCGGGCGGTCGAACCGGATTCGGAGGCCGCGGCCGAGCAGGTGTCGGCGCCCGACCGGTCCAACGAGCTGATCGACGCCGAGGGCACCGAGATCGGTGAGGACCAGGGCCGCCGCCGGCCGGCCGGGGGCGCCGAGCAGCAGGCGTTGCGGGTCGAGGACGGCGAAGTTTGACGTACGGGCGTCCCGGGAAACCGTCGGCCAGGCACGAGAGGCGACAGGAGGTGCTCCGATGCCTGGACGTGAGGCCCTGCCCAGCACGCTGAAGCGGTCGTCGAAGAAGGCGCAGGACACGTGGGTGAAGACCCACGATTCGGCGGTGGAGACCTACGGCGAGGGCCGGCGCGCGCACCAGACGGCGTACGCGTCGCTGAAGCACTCGTTCGAGAAGGTCGGCGACCACTGGGAGGAGAAGGGCCGCAAGGGCCCGTCGGACAAGCAGGCCGCGCGGGGCGCCGGCCGCAAGCCGGCGAAGACCGCCGGCGGGGTGGACGCCTCGGCCAGCAAGCAGCACCTGTACGACGTGGCGAAGAAGCTCGACATCAAGGGCCGCTCGTCGATGAACAAGAACGAACTGGTCAAGGCGATCCAGAAGGCCAACGACCGGGAGACCGCGAAGGCTCGCCGGTAGCGGTCCGGCAGGTACTGGTTGAGGAAGGGCCCGGCTCCGGCCGGGCCCTTCGTCATGCCCGGCCGCGCTCAGGCCGGGGGCAGTGGCGGGCGCCCGTGCCGGTCGATCGTCTGGCGGGCCGGGCGGGGGACCCGCCAGTCGAGACGGGTGCCGGCGCTGCGTTCGAGCTTGGTGAGCACCTGGCGGGCCGCGGCGAAGGCGGCTTCCTGCTCGGCCGGGGTGGCCGCGCCCTCGGCCAGTTCGAGCAGCTTGATGCCCTGGTTGATCAGCGCCCGCTCGTCGGTGGTGAACCGCGAGGCGCGCAGCTTGTCGGCCGCCTCGCAGGCCGCCCGCCACGCCTGTTCCGCGTTCTCGGTGGCCGCGACGTACTTGCGGGCCACCTCGGTGGGCGGGTAGCTCTCGGTGTGCAGCGCCATGGCCTCGTGGAACGCGTCGATGAACCGGCTGGTCGAGGGCACCGCCGGATCGGCGAGCGCGGGCCGCCGCAGGACCTGCTTCGGGTCGGATTCGTAGTCGCCGTACTCCCCCGCGATCCGGGCGTACCGGTCACGCGCGGCGTCCCACAGGGCGCGCAGCGACTCGGCGGCGTCGGGGGCGTCGACGGGCCGTCCGGGTGGCCGGGACGGCGCGGGGTGCGCGCGGGCCTGCCAGCGCTGGTGCATCGCCGCGCGGGAGTAGGACGCGGCCAGCACCCAGATCAGCACCATGATGGGCCAGATGAACGCTCCCAGGTCTTGGTAGGGCATCGGCTGCTCCCTCACCACGGCGGCGCCCGGCGCGAGCGCCCTGCCTCCATGATGCGCCTGGTTCCGGGTGGCGGTGGAATGTGCGCCACACCCGCCCGCCCGGCGCGCCTGGCACAATCCGGGGCACTGCACGACGACGAGTGGGGAGCGCCGATGGGGCCGCTGGCCGGGATCAAGGTGCTGGAACTGGCGGGCATCGGCCCGGGACCGCACGCGGCGATGATCCTCGCCGACCTCGGTGCGGACGTGGTGCGCGTGGAGCGGCCCTCCGGTGGCCTGCAGGTGCTGCCGCCGCAGGCACGGGACCACGTGCTGCGCGGCCGCCGTTCGATCGCGGCCGACCTGAAGACCCCCGAGGGCAAGCGGCTGGTGCAGCAGCTGATCGACAAGGCCGACGTGCTGCTGGAGGGCTTCCGGCCGGGGGTGGCCGAGCGGCTCGGCGTCGGGCCGGAGGACTGCCTGGCCCGCAACCCGCGCCTGGTCTACGGCCGCATGACCGGCTGGGGCCAGGACGGCCCGATGGCGCCGCGGGCCGGTCACGACATCAACTACATCTCCCTCACCGGCGCGCTGCACGCGGTGCGTGACACCGCCGGCAAGCCGATCCCGCCGCTGAACCTGGTCGGCGATTTCGGTGGCGGCTCGATGTTCCTGGTCACCGGGGTGCTGGCGGCGCTGGTCGAGCGCGCGGGTTCCGGGCGCGGCCAGGTGGTGGACGCGGCGATGGTCGACGGCGCGAGCGTGCTGCTGCAGATGGTGTGGGCGCTGCGGGCGCAGGGCGCGTGGGCCGACGAGCCGGGCACGAACCTGCTCGACACCGGCTGCCCCTACTACGACACCTACCGGTGCGCCGACGGCCGGTACATCGCGGTCGGGGCGCTGGAGCCCCAGTTCTACGCCGAGCTGCTCAAGGGGCTGGGCCTGGACGGTGCGGACCTGCCCGCGCAGGGCGACCGCGGCGGCTGGCCGAAGCTGCGGGAGCGGTTCACCGAGGTCATCGCCTCCCGCACCCGCGACGAGTGGACGGCGGTGTTCGCCGGCACGGACGCGTGCGTGACGCCGGTGCTGTCCTTCGCCGAGGCGGCGGAGAACGAGCACCTGGCCGCGCGCGGCTCGGTGCGGGACATCAACGGCGTGACGCAGGCCGCGCCCGCCCCGCGCGACTCCCGCACGGCCAACGCGGAGCCGGCGCCGCCGGCCACGCCGGGCGCGGACACCGCGGAGGTCATCCGCGACTGGGGCGTTCAGGCCTGAGCCGGCCGCGGCAGCCCCACCTGGTCCGGCACCACGCGGACCAGGTCGCGTAGCCAGGTCTCGACGTCGTCGGGCCACCACCGGCCGGACGGCAGCCGGGAGAGCGCTTCCCGCACGGCGGGCACCGTCGGCGCGGCCGGGACGACCCGGCTGGGCGCGGCGCCCGCGAGCACGCCCAGCCACCAGTGCTTCCCCGTGGCGGGCAGGGATTCCGGGTCGAGGACGAGGTAGTAGTCGGGCAGCAGCGTGGCGCCCCGGCGCAGGTCGGCCACCGCGGTCTCGATCGCGACCTCCAGGGTGCCGGGTGGTGCCTGCCGGTCGAAGAACCGGGCCCAGGCGTCGGCGACCCCGGCGAGCGGATCCCGGTCGTGCACCACGTACGCGGCGTGGGTCTGCCCCACGAGCGCGGCCGCCTCTCCGGAGGACGCCACGCGGACGTTGGCCAGCCCGTCGAGCCCGGCGAGGACCTTCTCGCTGCCGGAGCCGGCGAGCACGACGACGGTGCTGTTCGGCCTTGCCATGCCGTCCAACCTACCGACGGAAGTCGTAGGCCGGACAGAGGTCTGGACCTCTCGCTGGAGTGTGGGCTAGGTTACACCCGGGCCATTAAGTTGCCCGCGGCAACAAATCCGATGTGTCAAGGAGGACCACGGATGAGACCCCGATCTGTTCGCCGGAGATCCCTGTTCACCGCGCTCGCCGCCACCGTCGCACTCACCTCCGGTGCGACCTCGGTGTCGGCGGCGCCCGTCCAGCGCGGACCCGCCTACCTCGACCCGGGCAAGCCCGTCGCGGTGCGGGTGACCGACCTGATGTCCCGCATGAGCCTGGACGACAAGCTCGGCCAGATGACCCAGGCCGAGCGCAGCGCCATCGCCGACCCCGCCGACATCGCCACCCACCGGCTCGGGTCGCTGCTGTCCGGCGGCGGCTCCGTGCCCACCCCGAACACCGCGCAGTCCTGGGCCGACATGTACGACGGGTTCCAGCGCGCCGCGCTGACCGCTCCCCTGCGCATCCCGATCATCTACGGCGTGGACGCCGTGCACGGCCACAACAACGTCCACGGCGCGACGATCTTCCCGCACAACATCGGCCTGGGCGCCACCCGCGACCCGCATCTGGTGGGCCGCATCGGCGACGCGGTGGCCGAGGAGGTCTCGGGCACCGGCGTGGACTGGGACTTCGCGCCCTGCCTGTGCGTGGCCCGCAACGACCGCTGGGGCCGCACCTACGAGTCCTTCGGCGAGACCCCGGAACTGGTCTCGTCGATGTCCACGATCATCGACGGCCTGCAGGGCCGGTCCCTGTCCGGCCGCGATTCGATCCTGGCCACGGCCAAGCACTACGTCGGCGACGGCGGCACCACCGGCGGCGTCGACCAGGGCAATACCGAGCTGACCGAGCAGCAGCTGCGCGCCATCTACCTGCCGCCGTTCCGGGCCGCGGTCCAGCGCGGGGTCGGGTCGGTGATGATCTCCTACAGCAGCTGGAACGGCGTGAAGATGCACGCCAACCGCTACCTCGTCACCGACGTGCTCAAGGGCGAGCTGGGCTTCACCGGGTTCGTCGTGTCGGACTGGCAGGGCATCGACAAGATCGACGGCCAGGAGGGCTTCACCGCCGAGGAGGTCCGCGCCGCGATCAACGCGGGCGTGGACATGGTGATGGTGCCCTACGACTACGTGAAGTTCATCGACACGCTGCGCGCCGAGGTGCAGGCGGGCCGGGTGCCGATGAGCCGCGTCGACGACGCCAACCGCCGCATCCTGACCAAGAAGTTCCAGCTCGGCCTGTTCGAACGGCCCTTCACCGACCGCCGCTACACCTCGACGGTCGGCAGCCCGGCGCACCGGGCACTGGCCCGCCAGGCGGTGCGGGAGTCGCAGGTGCTGCTCAAGAACGACGGCGGTGTGCTGCCGCTGGACCGCGGCGGCCAGAAGATCTTCGTGGCCGGCAAGAACGCCGACGACATCGGCAACCAGAGCGGCGGGTGGACGATCACCTGGCAGGGTTCCAGCGGCCCCATCACACCGGGAACCACGATCCTGCAAGGCATCCGCGACAAGGCGCGCGCCGGCACGGTCACCTACGACCGGGGCGGCGCCGGCATCGACGGCAGCTACGACGTCGCGGTCGCGGTGGTCGGCGAGACGCCGTACGCGGAGTTCATGGGCGACCGGCCGGCCGGCCTGGGCCTGGACGCCGAGGACCTGGCGACCATGCAGCGGCTGAAGGACTCCGGGGTGCCGGTGGTGGTCGTGCTGGTGTCCGGCCGGCCGCTGGACATCGCGGCGGAGCTGCCCGGCTGGGACGCGCTGCTGGCGTCGTGGCTGCCGGGCACCGAAGGCGGCGGGGTCGCCGACGTGCTGTTCGGCGACTACAACCCGTCCGGCAAGCTGCCGGTGACGTGGATGCGCAGCGCCGCGCAGCAGCCGATCAACATCGGCGACGGGCAGGACCCGCTGTTCCGCTACGGGTTCGGCCTCCGCTACGGCCGGGGCTGACCACGCCCGGGGAAGCACGGCCTTGAGGCCCGGGCGGTCACGCGCGCCGGTCAGCGGCGGCCCGCGCGGCTGCCCTGGTACGCGGGCTCCCGCAGGCGCGACAGCCAGTCCGGGTAGAGGCGGGCCCCGGGTGGGCTGTGCAGCATCGGGTCGAAGCTGGGGCGCTCGCCGTCACCCAGGGGGCTGTCCAGCACGATCCGCGCCACCGGGGTGGCCGGGCCGGTGAGCTTGGCGACGCAGCACGTCACCGTCACCGGCCCGGCCGCCACCGCGTCCAGCGAGGCGCCGTCCGGCCCGTCCACCGACGCGAGGATCCACCGCAGCCCGCGCGCCACCCGGTAGGGCACGACACTGCTGAACCGCGCCCGCCGCCACCCGCGCGCCGGGCGCAGCAGCACCCGGGCGCTCGCGCTGGCCAGGGTGAGGTCCCACGGGCCGTCGTCGGTCGGGATGCGCAGCGCCAGGCCGAGGATGTCGGGCATCCGGCCGGGCAGACCGGCCCCTTTGGACAGCCGCGCCACGACCGGGCCACCGGGCGGCAGCGGCAGCTCGTCCGGTGCCAGCGTCTCGAGCGTGCCCCGCAGCAGGATTCCGCGCGGGTGGAACACGCGCGCCCGCCGCCACCGGGCCAGCGCGCCGAACACGGGTCGCACGACGGGAGGTGCCATACCTGGCGGCTACCCAGCCACGGGCGAATCATCCGTCCTCCGATGGGTAGCCGTACCCGGACACCGACCGGGAAGGGGCCGACGAATGTTCCCCGCCGACTCGCTCACCTTCATCGGCACCGCCACCACCCTGGTCCGGCTGGGGCCGTTCACGGTGCTGACCGACCCGAACTTCCTGCACCGCGGCCAGTGGTCCTACTTCGGCCAGGGCCTGGTCTCCCGGCGCCGCACCGAACCGGCCGCGCAGGTCGCCGACCTGCCGCCGCTGGACGGAGTCGTGCTGTCGCACCTGCACGGCGACCACTTCGACCGGGTCGCCCGCCGGGACCTGCCCGCCGACGTGCCGATCCTGACCACCGAACACGCCGCCCGGCGCCTGGCCAAACGCGGCTTCCGGGCCACCGTCGCCCTGCCCACCTGGCACCACGACACCTTCCGCGACGGCGACGCCCGGCTCTCCGTCACCGCCGTCCCCGCCCGGCACGCCCGCGGCCCGCTCAACCGGATCCTGCCGCCGGTCATGGGCAGCATCTGGGAGTACACCCCGCACCCCGGCGCCGCCACGCTGCGCATCTACGTCAGCGGCGACACGATCGTCCACGACGAGCTGGCCGGGATCCGCCGCCGCTACCCGGAGATCGACGTGGCCGTGCTGCACCTGGGCGGCACCCGCGTGCTCGGCGTGCTGGTCACCCTGGACGACCGGCAGGGCGGGCGGATGCTGGAGCTGATGAACCCCACCCACGTGGTACCGGTGCACTTCGACGACTACGGCAAGTTCACCTCGCCGGTGTCGAACTTCCTCGCCGAGGCCGCCCGCCGCCACCCGGCCACCGACGTGCGCCTGCTCGCCCGCGGCGAGAGCTTCTCCCTGGCGAACCTGCTCAGCGCCCGCTCGCCCGGCTGATCCGCTCCCGCTGCGGCACCACCACGTACCGCGGGTCCTTCGTGGACGCCACCCCGGCCTCGAACACCCCGAACCGCTGCACCGCGCTGCCCGCCAGCAGAGCCAGCCCCGACACCACCTGCACCGCCCGGCTGCGGCGGCCCGCCAGCGCACCCACCGCGCCGCCCAGCGTCAGGTACTCCGACCACTTCCGCAGCCGGTGCGCCTTCCCGGTGGTGTAGGCCTGCGAGACCAGCCCGAGCCGCTGGTCGATCACCTTCGACGCGACCAGCTCCGCCGCCGCGCCGAGCACCGCCAGCCGCCGCGCCGGCCCCGCCTCCGACACGGGCGCGCACACCATGCCCAGCCCGGCGCCGCTGGCCGCGGCCGAACCGGTGAACACGAACGGCAGCTGCCGGTGCGCCTCCCGCCAGGCCGGCACCGCCGTCTGCGACAACAGCACCGCCGTGTAGGAGGCCACCCCGGGCGCGATCGCCGCCGCCGACAACCCCGCCGGCCGCGCCGCCCACCGCACCAACCGCCCGGGCAGCGTGCGCTGCCACCGCCGCGGCACCAGCTCGGCCACCCCCGCCACGCCCGCGCCCGGCCCGTAGGCGACGAGGATCCAGGTGCCCACGCTCATCGGCGAGCTGGGCTTGGCCACCCGCAGCATGTGCAGGAACCGCTCCGGCCGCCCCAGATCCGCCACCAGCAGGTACATCGACGCCGCGAGCGCCCCCAGCGCCCCGGCCCGGCTCGCCCTGCGCAGCACCGGACGGCCGGTCAGGTCGGCGCCCGCGCCGAGCATCGCCGACCCGGCCGACAACCCGCCGGTGAACAGGTAGGCCGGGATCTTCCACTCCCACACCGGCGGCTTGAGCACCGGCCGCCCGTAGTAGGACCGGAACTCGGCCCTGGGCACCGCGACCTGCTCCCTCATCCCCTGCCCCGTCCGAAGAAGACCGACACCGCGGCGGCCACGAACGCCGACGCGGCCATGCCCGCGTACTTCCACATCGACCCCGCGTCCCGCGTGGGCACCACCGGATCCGGCGGCAGGCCGTACACCTCGGGCTCGTCCAGCAGCAGGAAGAACGCGCCGTCGCCGCCCACGCCGTCGTCCGGGCTCTCCCCGTACAACCGCGCCTGCGGCACCCCGGCCTCGTGCAACGCGTCCACCCGGCGCGCGGCCCGCTCCCGCAGCTCGTCCAGCCGCCCGAACTGGATCGAATCGGTCGGGCACGCCTTCGCGCACGCCGGTTCCAGCCCGTCGCGCAGCCGGTCGTAGCACAACGTGCACTTCCACGCCCGGCCGTCGTCCTCGCGCCGGTCGATCACCCCGTACGGGCAGCCGGACACGCAGTAGCCGCACCCGTTGCAGATGTCCGGCTGCACCACCACCGAACCGAACTCGGTGCGGAACAACGCGCCGGTCGGGCACACGTCCAGGCAACCGGCGTGCGTGCAGTGCTTGCACACGTCCGAGCTCATCAGCCACCGGAAGTCCGTCCGGCTCTCCGCGCCGCCGCCCGCGCCGGGCAGGTCGAACGACGGCATCCCGAGGTCCACCGACGGCGGCTCCGGCTGCTCGACGAACGCCACGTGCCGCCACGAGTTCGCCCCGAGCATCCCGGTGTTGTCGAACGACATGCCGAGCAGGTCGAACCCGTCGTCGGGCACCCCGTTCCACTCCTTGCACGCCACCTCGCACGCCTTGCAGCCGATGCACACCGAGGTGTCGGTGAAGAACCCCATCCGCGGCGGGTGCTCGAGGTGGCCGGCGTCGCCCGCCGGATCGTCGAGCGGACCGTAGAAGCTGTTGCCCATCACCCCTCCGCTCCCCGCGCCGTGTCCAGGTGGGTGCCGGTCGCCACGGTGATCCCCGCCCGCGCGCGGTACTCCTGCAGGTAGGCCAGTAGATCCGGGCCCCGGGGGCGGCGGCCCGGCCGGATGTCGCAGGTGGCGACCTTGCTCTCCTGGATGAACACGTTCGGATCGAGCACCACGCCGAGCAGGTCGTTGACCACGTCCCCATCCACCAGGCCGGTCTGCCCCCAGTGGTAGGGCATCCAGATCTGGTGCACCACCCGGTCCTCGATCCGCAACGGCCGCATCCGCTCGGTCACGAACACCCGCGCGTCCACCGCCGCCCTGCTGGTCACCACGTGCGCCCAGTCCAGGTGCGCCAGCCCGCGCTCGGCGGCCAGTTCCGGCGACACCTCGACGAACAACGCCGGCTGCAGCTCCGCCAGGTAGGGCAGCTGACGGCTCATCCCGCCCGCCGTGTGGTGCTCGGTCAGCCGCGCGGCGGTGAACACGTACGGGAACACCTCGCCGTGCGGCTCCGGCGGCGACGGGTTGGACGGGTTGTCCACCCGCGGATACACCTTGCGCGCCGGGTTGCCCTGCTGCCCGTACAGCGGGTTGCGCACCGGCGACTCGTGCGGCTCGTAGTGCGTGGGCAGCGGCCCGTCCAGCACCCCGTTCGGCGCGAACAACCACGCCTTGCCGTCAGCCTGCATGATGAACGGGTCGTCCCCGTGCAGCGCCTCCGGGCCGACGGCGCCCGGCTCGGGCCGGTAGTCCGGCGGCTTGGTCTTCTCGAAGTCCGGCACGTCGTGCCCGGTCCACTCGCCCTTGCCGGCGTCCCACCACACGAGCTTCTTGCGTTCGCTCCACGGGCGGCCCCGCGGATCGGCCGAGGCGCGGTTGTAGAGCACGCGCCGGTTCAGCGGCCACGTCCAGCCCCACTCCGACTCGTACGGCCCCTGCTCGTCGTGCGGTTTCCGCCGCGCCGCCTGGTTCACTTCGCCGGCGTAGACCCCGCTGTAGATCCAGCACCCGCACGCCGTGCTGCCGTCGGCCTTCAGCTCCAGGTAGCCGTTCAGCGCGCGCCCGGTCTCCAGGTTCACTCCGTTGATGCGCCGCAGCACGTCCTCCCCGGAGGGCTCGTCGCCGTGCTCCATCCGGTAGTCCCACCACAGGTCCAGCAGGGGCCGGTCCCGCTCGTCGGCGGAGCCGGCCAGCTTCTCCTTCAGGATCCGGCCCAGGTGGTAGAAGAACCACAGCTCGCTGCGCTGGTCGCCCCTCGGCTCGACGGCCTTGTCCCGCCACTGCAGCATCCGCTGCGTCTGGGTGAACGTGCCCGACTTCTCCACGTGCGAGGCCGCCGGGAAGAAGAACACCTCGGTGCGGCACCGCTCCGGCGCGATCTCCCCGGTCTCGATCTCCGGCGAGTCCTTCCAGAACGTGGCGCTCTCGATCATCGCCAGGTCCCGCACCACCAGCCAGTCCAGGTTCGCCATGCCCAGCCGCTGCAACCGCCCGTGCGCCGAGCCCACCGCCGGGTTCTGCCCCAGCAGGAAGTAGCCGAAGACCTTCCCGTCGATCATGTCCATGACCGTGCGGTAGGTGCCGTGGTCACCGTTGATCCGCGGCAGGTAGCCGAAACACCAGTCGTTCTCCGCGGTGGCGTGCTCGCCCCAGTACTCCTTCAGCAGCGACACCAGGTAGGCGTCGGCGTTGCGCCAGAACCCCTTCTGCCGGTCACCCCGCACCAGGCGCAGGTAGTCCGCGATGCTCTCGTGCGAGGTGTCCGGCATCGGCAGGTAGCCGGGCAGCAGGTTGAACAACGTCGGGATGTCCGTCGACCCCTGGATCGAAGCGTGACCCCGCAACGCGAACACCCCGCCACCCGGGCGGCCGATGTTGCCCAGCAGCAACTGGATGATCGACCCCGCCCGGATGTACTGCGCCCCCATCGAATGCTGCGTCCAGCCCACGCTGTACACCAGCGCCGCCGTCCGCTCCCGGCCCGAGTTCTCCGTCCACGCCCGGCACACCTCGTCGAACAGCTCCCGGGGCACCCCGCAGGTCCGCTCCACCATCTCCGGCGTGTACCGCGCGAAATGCCGCTTGAGCACCTGGAACACGCACCGCGGGTGCTCCAGCGACGGATCCGCGGCGATCTCGTCCGCCCCGCCCTCCAGCGGCGGCCCGCCCGACCCGTGCTGGTCCGGCGCCGACTGCTCCTTCGCCCGCGCACCCC
>NZ_PQHW01000044.1 GCF_003385215.1 Amycolatopsis thermalba
GCGGGGGCCGGTCTGTTGCCGTGGCCGCAGGGGCTGGGCGGGTGCGGTTGCAGGGCCGGGCCGGCGCGGCCGCACGGGCACGTACGTTGCCGTGCCCGCCGCCGGATCGCGGCGGCGGTCCCAGGGCGCTCCGCTGGCGCGGAGCGCCCTGGGCGGCAGCTACTTCTTGCTCGACTGGGGCCGCTTCGTGAGCGGCTTGGGCGGCTGCTGCCCTTCCGGCTGCGCCGCGGGACCGGCCAGCGCCGCAGGCGGCTTGCCCGTCACGGGACGGGCGCCTCCGCCGGGCTTGGCTGTAGGGGCCGGCTTCGCGGGGGCGGGCTTTCCGGCCGCCGGGCCGGTCTTGCCGCTGCCCGTGGCAGGGCTGCCCTGGCCGCTCGTGGCGGAGCCGCCGCCCTGCCCGCTCGAACTCGGGCTGCTGCCCCGGCCCCGGCCGGCCGAGCCACCCTGGCCAGCTGCCGCCGGACCGCCTTGACCGCTGCCCGTGGCAGGGCTGCCCTGGCCGCTCGTGGCGGAGCCGCCGCCCTGCCCGCTCGAACTCGGGCTGCTGCCCCGGCCGTCCTGTCCACCAGCGGCCGGACCGCCCTGGCCATCCGCACCCGGTGCCACCTGCGGCCCGGAAGCGGGGCGACCAGCCGCGCCACCCGCAGCGGGCTTCGCGGCCGGGGTGGGCCTCGCTGCCGCGCCGCCGGCCGTGCCGGCCACACCGCTCCCGGCAGCGGGCTTCGCCGCCGCCGCGCTACCTGCTGCCGCGTTACCCGCCGCCGCGGGCCTTGCTGCCGCGCCGTCGCCCGACGGAGCCGGCGCCGGCCCCGGTCCCGGGGCGGGCTTCACCGCGGGCATCGTCTGCATTCCGTCGCCGCTGGGGGTCTCCGCCGGGCGGCTCAGGTCCACCACGGACTCCTCGCGCAGCGGCTCCAGCGCCGACTGGCTGCGGGCCAGCACCTCGTCGGTCTTGCGGAGCCGTCCGGCGACCTCCGTGCTGATCCGCGTCAGGTGTTCGACCAGCTGGCGCGCCTCGCGTTCGCGCTTCTCCGCCCGCGCGGTCGCTTCCTCGACCAGGCGGCGGGCCCTCGTGGTGGCCTCGTCGACCAGGCGCTTCGCCTCGGCCGTCGCCTCCGCGATGCGTCGCTCGGCCTGCTGCTTGCTCGCCGTCTGCTGGTCGGCGATGTGCTTCTCCAGCGCGGCCCGCTGCGAGGCCATCGACTGCTCGAAATCGTGCTGCACCGTCCGCCGCTTGCGCTCGGCCTCGATGTCCAGCTGCGTCCGCCGCCGCGCTGCCTCCGCCGTCAGCCGCTCGACCTCGGCCTTCGTCGCCTCCAGCGCGCGCTTGTGCTCGGCCTGCAGCGCCTGCCCGTGGGTGTCCAGCTCCGCCAGCAGGCTCTGGTACCGCTCACGCAACCTCCCGGACAGCTCGGTCGTCGCGCTCCAGTGCTCCTCCGCCGCGACCTGCGCCCGCGAAGTGATCTCCTCGGCCCGCATCTCCGCCAGCTCCACCGTGCGCTGCATGCGCTCGTCGAGGTCCTCGATCCGCTCCGGCGGCCGCTTCAGCTCCTCGACCCGGTTCCGCAGCCGCGCGATCTCCCCGCGCGCGCCCTCCAGCTCGCGCGACAGGTTGCCCACCTGGCTCATCGCGTTGTCGCGATCGGCCATCACCCGGCGCAGATTCGCCTCGACGTGATCCAGGTACTGCAGCACCTGCCCGCGGTCGAAGCCGTGCCACACCTGGTTGTACTCACGCCGCAACGGGAGCAGGCTGTCGCGCTCAGAGACCATGCGAAAACCGTACCCGCGCACAGCGTGTTAACACGGTCAGGCCACGCCCGGTGTGTCACTCACCAGTGGAAACCCCTGGTCAGCTTGACGAGCGCGTTCGCCGCGCGGGACAGGTGCCGCTCGCCCTTCCCGATGCGTAGCTCACCACTGCCGCCGGCCGCCGTGGAGTCCGGGAAGACGCGGTAACCCTCGTAGGCCACCGCGTCGACCAGCCCCGGCAGCAGCGTGTACGCCGCCTGGATCAGGTACCCCTCGGGGGTGCCGATGTGCTTGGGCCGGTTCTTCAGCGCCCGCACCACCATGTTCGCGGCCTGGTCCGGCGACTTCGTCGGGAACGCGTCGTAGATCTTCGTCGGCCGGATCATCGGCGTGCGCACCAGCGGCATGTGGATGGTCGTGAACGTGATGCCGTCGCCGTGGGTCTCGGTCGCCGCGATCTTGCTGAAGTAGTCCAGCGCGGCTTTTGACGCCACATAGGCGGAGAACCGCGGCGCGATGCCCTGCACGCCGATCGAGGACACGTTGACGACGTGCCCGAACTTCCGCTCGGCCATGTGCGGCAGCACCGCGAGGATCAGCCGGACCGCGCCGAAGTAGTTGATCGCCATCGCCCGCTCGTAGTCGTGGAAGCGGTCGTAGGACAGCTTGATCGAGCGGCGGATCGACCGGCCGGCGTTGTTGACCAGCATGTCGATGCGGCCGTGCTCGCTCAGCATCTGGTCGACGATCTTGCGCACGGCCTCTTCGTCGGTCAGGTCGGCCGGGTAGATCGAGGCGGATCCACCCGCGGCGATGATCTCGTCCCGGACCTCCGCCAGCTCCGGCTCGCGCCGCGCGACCAGCAGCGGGACACCGCCCTCGGCCGCCACCTTCAGCGCGGTCGCCCGCCCGATGCCCGACGACGCGCCGGTGATGATCACGCGACGGCCGTCCAGCTCACCGCGCGGCCCGTGCTTGCGGGCGCGGAACGGGTCGAGGTGCTCGCGCCAGTACCGCCACAGCGCGGGCGCGTAGTCCTCGATGCGCGGCACGTCGACTCCGCTGGCCGCCAGCTCCTTGCGGGTCGCGGCGGAGGCGAACACCGACGGGAACGACAGCGTGTCCAGCAGGACGGCCGGGATGCCCAGGCGCTCCAGGAACGCATCGCGGGTGATCGTGAACCCGGGCACGTGCTCGCCCAGCCGCGCCAGCTTCAGCAGGCCGCGGGACAGCCGCCGGTCCAGCTCGACGTTGATCGTCGGCGCACCGGCCGCGCGGGCGAAGGCGTTGTAGACGCACACCACCGACTGCGGTTCCGGGCTGACCAGGTGGAACGCGCGCCCGTCCAGCCCGGGCCGGACCACCAGCTCCAGCAGCGCCCTGGCGACGTAGTCGACCGGCACGATGTTCGTGTCACCCAGGTCCGGGCCGACGAGCGGCACGTTCGGCAGCGCGGCGAGCCTGCTGATCGCGGGGAACAGGTAGTAGGGGCCGTCGATCTTGTCCATCTCGCCGGTCTGCGAGTGGCCCACCACCACGGCGGGCCGGTACACCCGCCACGGCACCTCGGACTGCTGCCGCACCAGCCGCTCGGCCTCGAACTTCGTCCGGTGGTAGGGCGTGGGCAGGCGCTGGCCGGTGTCGAACATGTCCTCGGTGAACACGCCCTCGTGGTCGCCGGCCACGGCCACCGACGACACGTGGTGCAGGCAGCCCGCGTCGATTTCGGCGGCCAGGTCGAGCACGTGGCGGGTGCCGTCGACGTTGGCCTTGACGCTCGTCGCGTCGTCGGCGGTGAGGTCGTAGAGCGCGGCCAGGTGGACCAGACCGGCGACCCGCCCGCGCAGCTCGGCGCGCACGTCCTCGCCGACGCCCAGGCACTCGCGCCCGAGGTCGCCCTCGACCAGCGTGACCTTCTCCGGGTGCGGCCAGCCGTTGACCAGGTCGGTCAGCCGCTCCCGCGACTTCTCGCGGACCAGGAGGAACACCCGGTCCACGTCCTCCCTGGCGAGCAGCAGCGGGGTGAACTGACGTCCGATCAACCCGGTCGCACCCGTCACGAGATACCCGGTCATGTGCCTGCCCTCCGCGTCGTCGCCCGGCTGCATTGTGCGCCGGGCTGGCCGCCGTGACCACAGTCATAGTGCACGGGGTCCCCGAAACGATCAGCGGGCGCGAGTAAAGTCGCCTTTACTTGACGGGAACCGGCAGGGCGCTGCCGACGTTGAACCTGATGCAGGTGCCAGTAGATCCAGGAGGATCAGGTGCGATCCACAAGCAACCCAGCGTTCCGCAACTTGCCCACCGGCGGCGCGGGATACGGCTCCTACGGGCCGAACGTAGGCTTCAACCAGCCCCAGGGCATGCCCGGTTACGGGATGCCGTCGGGCCACGGCGCGCAGCAGGCGCCGGCGACCGAACGCCCCATGACCGTCGATGACGTCGTCATCAAGACCGGGATGAGCCTCGGTGTCGCCCTGATCACCGGTGTCCTCGCGGCGATCTGGGCCCAGAGCCAGGCCGACGCGAACGCGCTCGGCCCGGTCCTCGGGCTGATGCTCGGCGGCATGATCGTCGGCCTGGTGCTGTCGCTGATCATGATCTTCCGGCAGAAGCCGAGCGGCCCGATGACGCTGCTGTACTCGGCGGCCGAGGGTGTGTTCCTCGGTGCGATCACCGGGCTCTTCGAGATGCTCTACCCCGGCATCGCCCTGCAGGCGATCCTGGGCACCGCCGGTGTGTTCATCGGCATGCTGGTCGTCTACAAGACCGGCGCGGTCAAGGTGACGCCGAAGCTCACCAAGTGGATCATCGGCGCCCTCGTCGGCGTCATGATCCTGATGCTCGCCAACCTCGTGCTCGGCCTCTTCGGCGTGAACATGGGCCTGCGGGACGGTGGCGCGCTCGCCATCATCTTCAGCCTCGTGGTCATCGGCGTCGCGGCGTTCTGCCTGCTGCTCGACTTCGACGCGGCCGACCAGATGATTCGGGCGGGCATGCCGGCCAAGTGGGCGTGGTTCGCCGCGTTCGGCCTGATGACCACCCTGGTCTGGCTCTACCTGGAGATCCTGCGCTTGCTGTCGTACCTGCAGAACGACTAGTAGTTCGGCCCGCAGAAGGACACCCGGTGACCAACCGGGTGTCCTTTTGTTGTGTCGTCACCCTTTCGGTGGGCCGGTGATCGTTGTGTTGACTACGCAGTGTTGGATACGGGCACTACTGTCTCGTTTACATCTGTGAGGTTCGTGTGAGCGTCCCCCCACCGCCGGCTGCGCCTGGAGGGCAGCCGGCGCCGTTCGGCAACCAGCCGCCCGCCGGCAACCAGGGCGCTCCCGGCGCGTTCGGCACGCCGACCAGCGAGCCGGGCCAGCCGGGCCAGTCCGGTCAGTTCGGCCAGCCCGGCCAGTTCGGGCCGCCGCCCGGGCAGCCCGCGGGCGCCCCGCCGGCCTTCCCGCCGCCGGGACAGCCCGGACAGCCCGGCGCGTTCGGGCCGCCCCCGGGGCAGCCGTTCGGCCCGCCGCCCGGCCAGCCCGCCAAGAAGAAGCTGACCTGGCTCCGCTTCGTGATCCCGGCGGTGGTGATCGTGCTGGCGGTCGGTAGCTGGGTCGTGTCGCGTCAGTTCGGCGCGGCCGGCGCCGAGGTCGGCGACTGCCTGCACATCGAGAAGTTCGAGCGCGGTGAGAGCCCGGACCGCATCGACTGCTCGGACGACAGCGCCAACGTCAAGATCGCGGCCAAGCTCGACAGCCCGTCCGCGAGCTGCCCGACCACCGACTACGACGAGTACAGCGTCACCGGCCGCGGTTCGTACAAGCTCTGCCTGATGATCAACGCCCACGACGGTGACTGCTTCGCCAACGTGATGTCCGGCAGTGACGGCTACAAGCGGGTCCCGTGCACCGACCCGACGGCGGAGGTCGAGTTCGTCAAGGTCGTCACCGGCCAGGCCGACGAGGCCGTGTGCGAGGGCCTCGAGGTCGACGGCGCGCTGACCTACCCCGAGCCCGCCACCACGTTCTGCCTGGTGGCCAAGAACGGCGCCAGCGCCTGATCCACGCGCGAAAAGGGCCCGGCCGCACCTGCGACCGGGCCCTTTCTCGTGGCTGGGGTCAGCTGAGCCGCTCGATGACCATCGCCATGCCCTGGCCGCCGCCGACGCACATCGTCTCCAGGCCGAACTGCTTGTCGTGGTGCTGGAGCGAGTTGATGAGCGTCGAGGTGATGCGGGCGCCGGTCATGCCGAACGGGTGGCCCACGGCGATCGCGCCGCCGTTGACGTTCAGGCGCTCGATGTCGATGCCCAGGTCCTTGTAGGACGGGATGACCTGCGCGGCGAACGCCTCGTTGATCTCCACCAGGTCGATGTCGCCGATCGACATCCCGGCGCGGGCCAGCGCGCGCTGCGACGCCTCGACCGGGCCGTAGCCCATGATCTCCGGCGACAGGCCCGACACGCCGGTCGACACGACCCGCGCCAGCGGCGTGATGCCGAGCTGCTTCGCCTTGGTGTCGGACATGATCACCAGCGCGGCGGCGCCGTCGTTGAGCGGGCAGCAGTTGCCCGCGGTGACCCGGCCGTCCGGGCGGAACACCGGCTTCAGGCCGGACACGCCCTCGATCGTCACGCCGGCGCGCGGGCCGTCGTCCTTCGACACGACGGTGCCGTCGGGCAGGGTGACCGGCGTGATGTCCTTGGCCCAGAACCCGTCGGCGATGGCCTTCTCGGCCAGGTTCTGCGACCGCACGCCGAACTCGTCCATCTCCTCGCGGGAGACGTTCTTCAGGCGGGCGAGGTTCTCCGCGGTCTGGCCCATCGCGATGTAGACGTCGGGCAGCTCGCCGTTCTCCCGCGGGTCGGTCCAGGTTTCGCTGCCCTCGGCCGCGGTCTTCGCGGTGCGGGCCTCGGCGTCGGCGAAGATCGGGTTGTGCGTGTCGGGCCAGGAGTCCGAGCTGCCCTTGGCGAACCGCGACACCGTCTCCACCCCGGCGGAGATGAAGACGTCACCCTCGCCCGCCTTGATCGCGTGCAGCGCCATCCGGGTGGTCTGCAGGCTGGAGGAGCAGTAGCGGGTGATGGTGCAGCCGGGCAGGTGGTCGTAGCCGAGCTGGACCGCGACGGCGCGGCCCATGTTGAAGCCCGACTCGCCGCCGGGCAGGCCGCAGCCGAGCATGAGGTCGTCGATGTCCTTCGGGTCCAGCTGCGGCACCTTGTCCAGGGCGGCGCGGACCATCTGGACGGCCAGGTCGTCCGGCCGCATGCTCACCAGCGAGCCCTTCCCGGCGCGGCCGATCGGGGAACGCGCGGCGGAGACGATGACGGCTTCAGGCATGGCGGGACACTCCTTCGGGTCGGGCTAAGCGCGTGCTTACCTACATCCTGCCCCTTTCGCGCGCGCGGTCAAACCCCTACGCGACGACGGCCACGATGGCGCGCCCGCTTCACCCGGGTCCCGATGACCCGGGGAAGGTGGAAGTTGCCGGAGCACCTGCGCGCCCGGCCGTCGAGGACAGCACCGCCGCCGCGCGGCACTACAGCCCGGCCACCCCGCCCGGTGGCCTCGACGCCGTCCCGCCCTCACCCGACCGCGGGGCTAGCCCGCCACCCTCGACGTAGGTCACACCCGCGCAGCTAGCCTGGTCGGTGTGGACTACGTCGAGCACATCGTCGACCTCGTGGGCGACACCCCGCTGGTCAAGCTGAACTCCCTGACCGAGGGCCTGGCGCCGCTCGTGCTGGCGAAGGTGGAGTACTTCAACCCCGGCGGCAGCGTGAAGGACCGCATCGCGCTGCGGATGGTCGAGGCCGCCGAGGCGTCGGGCGAACTCCGGCCCGGCGGCACGATCGTCGAGCCGACCTCCGGCAACACCGGCGTCGGCCTCGCGATGGTCGCCCAGCGCAAGGGCTACAAGTGCGTCTTCGTCTGCCCGGACAAGGTGAGCGAGGACAAGCGCAACGTGCTCAAGGCCTACGGCGCCCGCGTCGTGGTGTGCCCGACCGCCGTCCCGCCCGAGCACCCGGACTCCTACTACTCCGTCTCCGACCGGCTGGTCTCCGAGATCGAGGGCGCCTGGAAGCCCAACCAGTACGCCAACAAGGAGAACCCGGCCAGCCACTACCACTCGACCGGCCCGGAGATCTGGCGGCAGACCGACGGCCGGATCACCCACTTCGTCGCGGGCGTCGGCACCGGCGGCACGATCTCCGGCACCGGCCGCTACCTCAAGGAAGCGTCCCAGGGCAAGGTCAAGGTCGTCGGCGCCGACCCGGAGGGCTCGGTCTACTCCGGCGGCACCGGACGCCCCTACCTGGTCGAAGGCGTCGGCGAGGACTTCTGGCCGGGCACCTACGACCGCGCCATCGCCGACGAGATCATCGCCATCTCCGACGCCGAATCCTTCGCGATCACGCGCCGCCTCGCGCTCGAGGAGGGCCTGCTGGTCGGCGGCTCGTGCGGCATGGCGGTCGCGGCCGCGCTCAAGCTCGCCGAGCGGCTCGGCCCGGACGACGTGATCGTGGTGCTGCTGCCCGACGGCGGCCGCGGCTACCTGGGCAAGGTCTTCAACGACCAGTGGATGGCCGGCTACGGCTTCCTGCCGCCGGACTCCTCCGGCGCCACCGTCGGCGACGTGCTGCGCGCGAAGACCGGATCGCTGCCCGACCTGGTCCACACCCACCCGAACGAGACGGTCGCCGAGGCCGTCGCGATCCTGTCCGAGTTCGACGTCAGCCAGATGCCGGTGGTCAGCGCCGAGCCGCCGGTGATGGCCGCCGAGGTCGTCGGCGCCGTCAACGAGCGGGAGCTGCTGGAGGCCCTGTTCACCGGGAAGGCCCAGCTCGCCGACCGCCTGGACAAGCACATGTCGCCGCCGCTGCCGACCATCGGCGCGAGCGAGGGCGTCGGGGCGGCCATGAAGGCGCTGTCCAACGCCGACGGCGCGCTCGTCCTGGTCGACGGCAAGCCGGCGGGCGTGCTGACCAGGCACGACCTGCTGAGCTACCTCGCCGGACGGTGATCCGGGTTTCATCGCGCGGAACCGTCGGGGCGTTACGAGCGTCTATGACCGGTATCCGATAGCGTGTGGCCCACCCAGATCAACGTGAATACGCACTGTCAGTCCTCTCGAGGGGGTTCAAGACCCACATGAGCGCTCCGCAGCCGCCGAACCAGCCGTGGGGTGGCGGTCAGCCGCCTCAGGGCCCGCCGAGCGGTCCCCAGCAACAGCCAGACAACCCGTTCGGCTCTTCGGAGCCCACCCAGGTCGTGCAGCCCGGCCAGTCGCAGCAGCCGTCCGAGGGCGGCGGTTCGTTCGGCGAGACGGCGGAGCCGACCCAGGTGGTCCAGCCGGGTGGCGACCCCAACGCCACGCAGAAGGTCGGCCCGGGTGATCAGCCGGGCGCGGAGTCCACGCAGCTGGTGCCCCCGGGCTCCCAGCCGCCGGCCATCCCGTACTCGCCGCCGCCGAGCGCCGCCGACAACCCCGGCGCCGTGAACCCCCAGCAGGGCTACGGGCAGCAGGGCTTCGGCCAGCAGCAGCAGCCCGGGTTCGGGCAGCAGCAGCCGGGCCCGTACGGCCAGCCGCCGCAGGGCTACGGCCCGCCGTCGGGTGGCTTCGGCCAGCCGCAGGGCTTCGGCGCGCCGGGCTACCCCCAGCAGGGCGGTGGCGCCGGTGGCAACAACCAGCTCTTCGGCTGGATCGCCGGTGGTCTCGCCGCGCTCCTCGGCCTGCTCGGCCTGATCTTCGCGCTGATCGACTTCGGTGATGTCTCCGACTACTCCGACGCCTACGACTCGATCAAGGACCAGGCGGACGAGTTCGGGCTGCCCAGCCCGGGCCTGCTCTGGTTCTACATGATCATGCTGGTGGTCGGTGGCCTCGCGGCGCTGGCCGGTGGCGTCCTGATCGCGCTGGCGAACAAGCTCAGCCCGGCGCTGAAGAAGATCGCCCCGATCCTGACGGCGGTCGGCGGTTTCCTGATGCTGCTGTTCGGCATCCTGATCCTCGCGGCGATGCCGGAGGGTGCCTCGGACCTCCCGGGCATCCCGGTCGCGCAACTGATCTTCGGCATCGTGGCGCTGGCGATCGGTGTCGCCGGCCTGGTCCCGGCGGCGAAGCAGTTCGTCGGTCTCGGCGACGGTGCCGGCCAGCAGGGCGGCCCGGGCGGCTTCGGCGGTCCCGGTGGCTTCGGTGGCCCCCAGAGCGGCGGTTTCCCGCAGCCGGGGCAGCAGCCCGGTCAGTTCGGCCAGCACCCCGGTCAGCCGCAGTACGGGCAGCCCGGTGGGCCGAACCCGCAGAGCGGTGGCTTCCCGCAGCCCGGCCAGTACGGCCAGCCCGGCCAGCAGCCCGGTTACGGGCAGCCCGGCCAGTACGGGCAGCAGCCCGGCTACGGCCAGCCCGGTCAGTACGGGCAGCAGCAGCCGGGTCCGTACGGCCAGCCGCCGCAGCAGCCCGGCCAGTACGGCCAGCCCGGTCAACCGCCGCAGCAGTGGTGACCGGCTGAACTCAGCAGGCGATGCCCCCGGCCCCGCGCCGGGGGCATCGTCTTTTTCCCAGTTGATTTCCGTGTGCTGGGAACGCCGCTAGGGTGAGCGCCGAAAACGTCCGATTTCCCCGGGAGCGCTGTGACGAGTCGAAACGGCCACGAGCCGCGCCCCAACGGGACCACCGCGATCCTCGCCGGCGTGGTCGGGCTGGTGCTGGCCGGCCTGCTGGGCTACCTGCCGCTGAAGTTCTTCGTCGACCACGGCTTCGCGGGCATGGACGGCAAGGTGCGCGGCGTCCTCGCCGTCTACTCGGCGGCCGCGCTGGTCCTGCTGGCCGGCGCGCTGACCACGTTCTTCCGCGCGGTCGCCGGCGCGGTGTTGCTGCTGGCCGGCGGGCTGCTCGCGGTCGCCGCGGTGATCTGCGAGCCGATCCTGCTCTACCCCGGCTACTTCGGGGACTTCTTCGCGGTCATGTTCCGCTTCGCGTCCGACGACGCGTTCGTGCGGGTCGGCGCGGTGGTCGGCGGGCCGCTCGTGTTCGTGCTCGCGGTGCTTCCGTGGACCTTCCGGTACCTGCGGCACCGCCCGGCTGGTAGTTGGTAGTGGTGACCTTTCCGTCCCAATCCGAAGCCACCACGTCCTCCCGCGGCGGCGGCACCGGCATCACCGCGGCCGTCCTGGCCCTGCTCGGCGGCCTGTTCCACCTGGTCGGCGTGGCCGGTGGCGCGGTGCTGCTCGCCGGCGACGGCGACCTCGGGCGCAGCCTGCTGACGTTCGCCACGCACCTGCTGCTCGCCGTCGCCCTCATCACCGGCGGGGTCGGGCTCGTGCTGGCCAAGGAGTTCGGCCGCGTCGCGACGATCATCGGCGCGGCCGCGGCCCTCGTCGTGTACCTGCTGGTGCTCGTGCTCGGCGCGTTCGGGGTGTACTTCCTCGGCCTCCTCGACGGCGACGTCCCGCTCGTCTACCTCGGCGTGCTGTGCGTGCCGGCGATCGGCACCCTGGTGCTGGCGTGCCTGCCGCCCACCGCGCGATGGGTGCGGCAGGGCTGGTCGTAGGCTGGGGAAATGACGCACGACCTTTCCCGCTCCGGCTTCGAGACGCGCGCCATCCACGCAGGTCAGGAGCCTGACCCGCGGACAGGTGCGGTCATCGTGCCCATCTACCAGACCTCCACCTACGCCCAGGACGGCGTCGGGGGCACCCGCGAGGGTGACTACGAGTACTCCCGCACCGCGAACCCGACGCGCACCGCGCTGGAGCAGGCCCTGGCCTCGCTCGAGGGCGCGCGGCACGGCCTGGCGTTCGCCTCCGGCATGGCCGCCACCGACGCGGTGCTGCGCACCGTGCTGCGGCCGGGCGACCACCTGGTCCTGGGCAACGACGCCTACGGCGGCACCTTCCGGCTGATCGACAAGGTGCTGAAGGTGTGGGGCGTCGAATACGGCGTCGCGGACCTGTCGAACGTGGACGAAGTGCGCGCCGCGGTCCGCCCGGAAACCAAGCTGATCTGGTGCGAGACGCCGTCCAACCCGCTGCTCGGCATCGCCGACCTCGCGGTGCTGGCCGAGATCGCCCACGGGGCCGGCGCCCGCCTCGTCGTGGACAACACCTTCGCCACGCCGTACCTGCAGACGCCGCTGGCCCTCGGCGCCGACATCGTCGTGCACTCGACCACCAAGTACCTGGGCGGGCACTCGGACGTCGTCGGCGGCGCGGTGCTGACCAACGAGGACGAGCTGCGCGAACAGCTGTTCTTCCTGCGCAACGCGGCGGGCGCGGTGCCCGGCCCGTTCGACGCGTGGCTGACCCTGCGCGGCCTCAAGACCCTCGCCGTGCGCATGGACCGGCACTGCGACAACGCGGAGCAGATCGCCGAGATGCTGTCGGCGCACCCGAAGGTCGCCGAGGTCTACTACCCGGGCCTGCCCGATCACGCCGGGCACGACATCGCGGCCAAGCAGATGCGCCGCTTCGGCGGCATGATCTCCTTCCGCCACACCGGCGGCAGGCAGGCCGCGCTGGACACCGCGGCGCGCACGCAGCTGTTCATCCTGGCCGAGTCGCTGGGCGGCATCGAGTCGCTGATCGAGCACCCGGGCCAGATGACCCACGCGAGCGTGGCCGGTTCGATGCTCCAGGTGCCCGACGACCTGCTGCGGCTGTCCGTGGGCATCGAGGACGTCCGCGACCTCAGCGACGACCTGCGCGCGGCGCTGGGCTGACGAGGCGGCGGGGGAGCGCTCCGGCGCTTCCCCGCCACTCAGGGCCGGTAGTTGTTCAGCTCGGCCGTCTTGGCGTCGGCCGGTGTGCTGCCGGCGCGGATCCCCGGCAGGTCGGAGCCGTCCACGCACCCGCCGACCAGCTCGACGTAGTTGTCGTGCCGGATGTACTGGGCCGGATCACCGCAGCCGGCCCGGTCGACGGTGTAGACCGCCGCGCCGGTGAGGGCCAGGGCGGAGGTGACGCCCGCGACCAACGGCAGCAGACCGGCCGCACGCGTGGCACGACGGACCCGTCCGCCCGTTTCGCTGCGCGCTGGCATGGCTACTCCCGATTCGCCGTACTGACCGGCTCCCAGGGTACCGAAACCCGTGAGGTGGGAGTGGCATGATCCGGGATATGGATCTGGTGGACGTCGAACGCATCCGCGAGGCGCGCAAGCTCCTCGAGGGCATCATCCGCGTGACGCCGATGGAGCACGCGCGTGACCTGGAGAAGGCGCACGGCGGCGCGGTCCACCTCAAGTGCGAGAACCTGCAGCGCACCGGCTCGTTCAAAATCCGTGGCGCCTACACGCGCCTGCACGGCCTGACGGCGGAGGAACGCGCCCGCGGCGTCGTGGCGGCCAGCGCGGGCAACCACGCACAGGGTGTCGCGCTCGCGGCGTCGCTGCTGGGCATCTCGTCGACCGTCTTCATGCCCACCCGCGCGCCGCTGCCCAAGCTGGCCGCGACTCGCGGCTACGGCGCGGACGTGCACCTGCACGGTGACGTCCTGGAGGAGTCCCTCGCGGAGGCGATCGCGTTCGCGGAGCGGACCGGGGCGGTGTTCATCCACCCCTTCGACCACGCGGACATCATCGCCGGGCAGGGCACCGTCGGGCTGGAAATCCTGGAGCAGGTGCCCGAGGCGGCCACGGTGCTGGTGCCCACCGGCGGCGGCGGGCTCGTCGCGGGGGTGGCGTGCGCGGTGAAGGCGTCCCGGCCGGATATCCGGGTCGTCGCGGTGCAGGCCGAGGACGCGGCGGCCTTCCCGCCGTCGCTCGCGGCCGGGGGACCGGTGCGGCTGCGGGAGATGCAGACGATGGCCGACGGGATCGCGGTCGGCCAGCCCGGCCCGGTGAGTTACGCGCACGTGGCCGCGAAGGTCGACGACGTACTCACGGTGTCGGAGGAGTCGCTGTCCCGCGCGGTGCTGCTGTGCCTGGAGCGGCGCAAGCTCGTGGTGGAGCCGGCGGGCGCGGCGGCGGTCGCGGCGCTGCTGCAGTACCCGGGCGAGTTCGCGGCGCCGGTGGTGGCCGTGGTGTCCGGCGGCAACGTGGATCCGTTGCTGCTGCTGCAGATCATCCAGCACGGCATGACGGCCGGCGGCCGCTACCTCGCGCTGCGGCTGCGCGTGCCGGACCGGCCCGGCTCGCTGGCGTCGGTGCTCACGCGGGTGCGGGACCTGGGCGCGAACGTCATCGACGTCGAGCACTCGCGGATCTCCGGCGCGCTGGCCCTCGGCGAGGTCGAGATCGAGCTCAACCTGGAGACCCGCGGCCCCGACCACTGCGAGCAGGTGCACGCCGAACTCCAGCGCGCCGGGTTCACCGTCGTCGGTTAGAGGTTGCCGCGGCGCTCCTGCTCGCGCTCGATGGCCTCGAACAGGGCCTTGAAGTTGCCCTTGCCGAAGCCGAGCGAGCCGTGCCGCTCGATCAGCTCGTAGAACACCGTGGGCCGGTCGCCGACGGGCTTGGTGAAGATCTGCAGCAGGTAGCCGTCCTCGTCGCGGTCCACCAGGATCCGGTGCTCCTTCAGCGTCTCGATCGGCACCCGTACCTCGCCGATCCGCGCCCGCAGCTCGGGGTCGTCGTAGTAGGAGTCCGGGGTGTCCAGGAACTCCACGCCGGCCGCGCGCATCGCGGTGACGGTGCCGACGATGTCGTTGGTGGCCAGCGCGATGTGCTGGCACCCGGCGCCGCCGTAGAACTCCAGGTACTCGTCGATCTGCGACTTCTTCTTCGCGATCGCCGGCTCGTTGAGCGGGAACTTCACCCGGTGGTTGCCGTTGGCGACGACCTTGCTCATCAGCGCCGAGTACTCGGTGGCGATGTCGTCGCCGACGAACTCCGCCATGTTCGTGAAGCCCATGACGCGGTGGTACCAGTCCACCCAGTAGTCCATCCTGCCCAGTTCGACGTTGCCGACGCAGTGGTCGACGGCCTGGAACAGCCGCTTCCGCCGCGGCGTCTCCCGCGCCTGGAAGCCGGGCAGGTACGGGCCGGTGTAGCGGGAGCGGTCGACGAGGCTGTGCCGGGTTTCGCCGTAGGTGGCGATCGCCGCCCGCCGCACGGTGCCGTGCTCGTCGGAGACGTCGTGCGGCTCCTCCAGGATGGTGGCGCCCTGGGCCCGCGCGTGCGCGACGCACTTGTCCACATCGGACACTTCGAGGGCCAGGTCCACGACGCCGTCACCGTGGCGGCGGTGGTGGTCCAGCAGCGGCGAATCGGGCCGCACGCCGCCGGTGATGACGAACCGCGCGGAGCCCGACTTCAGCACGAACGCCTTGTGGTCCGGCTGCCCGGTCTCCGGGCCGGCGTAGGCGACGAGCCGCATGCCGAACGCGTGCTGGTAGTACCACGCGGTCTGGGTGGCGTTGCCGGCGATGAACACGACGGCATCGAGGGACTTCACGGGGAACGGGTCGGCGGTCTCATCGTGCTCGACCAAACCGACGAGCTGGCGCAACTGGTCGTAGTCGACATCGTCGAGAGCGTTCGTCATGTCTGGCAGAATGCGTAGTTCGTCGCATCCTGGGCAACAGCCGCCAGTTTCACTGGACAATCTGCCCAGTGTCGACCCAGGATGATCTACCAAATCGGGCAATGTGACCAGGAGGACGCGGTGGACTCGCTCGACGCCCGGCTGTTGCTGCTGCTCACCGACTCGCCGCGGCTGAACGTGCTGGAGTGCGCGCGCCGGCTCGGGGTCGCGCGGGGCACCGTGCAGGCGCGCCTGGACCGGCTCACCGAACAGGGGATCCTCGGCGGTTTCCCGCCCGAGCTGAACCTCGCGGCGATGGGCTACGGGCTGACCGCGTTCGCGGTGCTGGAGATCGCGCAGGGCAGGCGCGCCGCGGTGTCGGAGGCGCTGGACGCGATCGAGGAGGTCTGCGAGGTGCACGCCACCACCGGGCAGGGCGACCTGTTCGTCCGGATGGTGGCGCGTGACCACGATGACCTGCAGCGGGTCATCGACGCCGTGGTCAACGTGCCGGGCGTGCGCCGGACCTCGACGTCGCTGGCCCTGTCGACGCCGGTGCCGCCGCGCGTCCGCCCGCTGCTGGAACGGCTCGCCTACGAGACGAACTCGAGGTAGCGCTTGGCCGAGCGCTGCACGACGTCGTACCCGTCCTGCCGCACGACGGCGTCCCACCAGGCGCCGTAGACGGCCTCGAACCGGTACCCGGCGAGGATCTCCGCGGCGCGGCGCACGACCGGCGGCCGCTCCGGGATCAGGTTCGGGTAGCTGTACATGAACGCGACGAACTTGCGGTCCGGGATCACCTGGACGATGTCGCCGGACAGCAGCGCGCCCCGGCCCCGCTCGCCGCCGGACCAGTGCAGGACCGTGCCGCCGGTGAAGTGCACGCCGAGGTTGACCAGGGTCAGGCCGTCGCCGACCGGCTTGGTCTGCCCGCTCCACAGTTCGATGCGGTCGTCGGGGCGGCCGATCCACTCACGGTCGCCCTCGTGCAGGTAGACCGGCACGTCGAAGGCGCGGGCCCACTCGACGCAGGTGGTGTAGTAGTGCGGGTGGCTGATCGCGATGCCGGTGATGCCGCCCCGAGCGGCGATGTGGTCGGCGATCGTGTCGTCGAGGTAGGCGGAGAGGTCCCAGAGGAAGTTGCCGCCGGGTGTTTCCACGAGCAGCGCCCGCTGGCCGATGCCGAACTTCGGGGTGCAGCCGATGCCGGTGATGCCTTCGCCCTCTTGCCTGATGAGGGCTTCGTGCTCGCTCCGGAGCGTGGCGAAGTCGGTCCACTGCTGGCCCGCCGGGGGAACGTACTGGCGCTCGTCCTCGCAGATGGGGCAGTCCGGGCGCGGGGCGGCGTACTGCATGCCGCAGGTCACGCAGATGGGGTTCATGTTCTGTGACGCTACGCGGTTTCCGAGGCGCCGGGCTGCGTCTCGCGAACGCACGCTTCGCGAGACTGAACGCAGAACTCACGCCACTGAACGTGGAACTCGCGGCACTGAACGTGGAACTCGCCGCACTGAACGTGGAACTCGCCGGTGCGACCGCGAGTCCCACACTCGGGCTCGCGAGTCCCGCGTTCGCGGGCGCGAGTTCCACCTTCCCGGTCGCGAGTTCTGCGCTCGTGGCATGCGGCTGTCCACACAGCGGAGCGGCTGCTCCGGGCGATGCTCCCGCCCGGAGCAGCCGCTCCGAAAGAAGTGTGGGGGGCTCAGCCGGTGTAGGGCACGGCCTTGATCAGCGTCACCTTCTGCGTGCTGCCGTTGGGCAGCTCGTACTCGCGCGACTCGCCTTCCTTGGCGCCCAGCAGGGCCTTGCCCAGGGGCGACTCGGGCGAGTACACGTCGAGTTCGCCTTCGGCGCCCTCTTCGCGCGTGGCGAGCAGGAACTTCTCCTCGTCGTCGTCACCTTCGTAACGCACGGTGAGGACCTTGCCCGGCTCGGCGACCCCGTCGTTCTTGGGGGCCTCGCCGACCTTCGCCGACCGCAGGAGTTCCTGCAGGTGGCGGATGCGGGCTTCCTGCTGGCCCTGCTCCTCACGGGCGGCGTGGTAGCCGCCGTTCTCCCGGAGGTCGCCTTCTTCGCGGCTGGCGTTGATCTTCGCAGCGATGACCGGACGATTCTCGATCAGCTCGTCGAGCTCGTGCTTGAGCCTGTCGTAGGCTTCCTGGGTCAGCCAGGTCACCTGGGTGTCGCTCACGGCCACCATCTCCTCGTCGTGCCTGCCGGACATGGGTGTTCATGCCGGCAGCCGCACTCGACCGAGTGCGGCTGGATAAAGGAAAAACACGGCCCGTTCGGGCCGTGCCGGTAGATCAGGGTACCACGGCAGGGCAGGTCAGCGCCGGTCCCCACCGCGGAAACCGGGCATTCGGCGCGTCATTCACCCCGTTGGCCGCTAACTCCTTGACAAATACTCCGGAACATCGTAAGAGCAGCCGTACACGTCGGCGGTGACCGGCCGGTCGATGCTCTTGACCACCACGTCGACCCGGCTGTCGCCCGGCGGGATGTAGACCTCCCGCCGCCCGCTCTCCGCGCCGCTGAGGTCCCGCGTCCGCACGATGCACACGCCCGGGCGGTCCGGCTCGTCGCGCGTCACGTTGAGTGAGATCGTCATCGCGTTCCCCGGCAGCTCCTCGAACGTGACCCGTTCCGCACTGATGGGCGCGGCACCCAGGTTCACGTACCCGAGCCACGCGACGGCGCAGCTCACGACCAGCGCGATCCCGGTGAAGACCCACACGCGCCACCGGCGGGCCGGCCTGCGGGGCCGCCCGTAGCGGCCTTCCGGCAGCGACGGCGGGGCGCTGGCGGTGCTCAAGCCGGGCCTCCGATCGAACTTGTCGTACCCCCGGGGACAATGGAGGCAACCGCAGTATCTCTCCGGGGCGGAATAGGGATTCAGAAGGGGTCGTTGGACGCATGGTGGGTTCTGACGAGCTGATGTCCGGAACGGGATCGCGCCTGCGTCTCATGGCGGTGCACGCCCATCCCGACGACGAGTCGAGCAAGGGCGCGGCCACGATGGCGAAGTACGTCGCCGAGGGCGCCGAGGTCATGGTCGTGACCTGCACCGGGGGCGAGGCCGGGAGCATCCTCAACCCGGCGATGGACAGCCCCGAGGTGCTGGCCAACATGTCCGCCATCCGCCGCGAGGAGATGGCCAAGGCCGCCAAGATCCTCGGCATCCAGCACCGCTGGCTGGGCTTCGTGGACTCCGGCCTGCCCGAGGGCGCCCCGCTGCCCCCGCTGCCGGAGGGCTGCTTCGCGCTCACCCCGCTCGAGGAGCCGGTGCGCGAGCTGGTCAAGGTCATGCGCGAGTTCCGCCCGCACGTCGTGCTGACCTACGACGAGAACGGCGGCTACCCGCACCCCGACCACATCCGCACGCACGAGGTCTCCATGGCGGCCTTCGACGCCGCGGCCGAGCCGGACCGGTTCCCCGAGGCGGGCGAGCCGTGGCAGGCGCTGAAGCTGTACTACATGCACGGCTTCTCCCGCGCCCGCATGCAGGCCTTCCACGACGCCCTCGTCGAGGCCGGCCTGGAGTCGCCGTACGCGGAGTGGCTGGGCAAGTGGGACCCGGACCGCCCCGACGTGATGGAGCGGGTCACCACGCGCATCGAGTGCGCCGACTACTTCGAGGTCCGCGACGAGGCGCTGAAGGCGCACGCCACGCAGATCGACCCGAACAGCCGCTGGTTCTTCGTGCCGCTGGAGATGCAGCGCCGGGTGTGGCCGACCGAGGAGTACGAGCTGGTCCGCTCGCTGGTGGACAGCACGCTGCCCGAGGACGACCTGTTCGCGGGCGTCCGTGAGAAGGTGAACACATGAGTCTCTTGTTGCCGGTGACGGCGCCGGTCGCCACGACCGCCCTCGTCCTCGCGCAGCAGCCGGGCAACGGCGACAACGGCGGCCAGGGCGAGGACTTCGGCAAGTCCTCGCCGCTGGGTTTCCTGATCCTCCTGCTGTTCCTCATCGCCGTCGCCCTGCTGGTGCGCTCGATGACCAAGCACCTCAAGCGCGTGCCGGCCAGCTTCGACCCGGAGGAGAAGGCCGAGAGCGCCGACGCCCCCGAGCCGGAGGAGAAGGCCACGAAGACGGCTGACGAACCGGTCAAGCAGCCGCAGCAGAGCGAAAGCAGTTAGCGGCCCGGCTCCGATCCGCCCGGAGTGTCGGCGAGCCGGCTGACCAGGAGGTCGACCCGCTCCTCCTGGAAGTCCCTGGGAATGCGGCCGCTGTCCGACAGCGCCGCGATGCCGTGCAGCGCGCTCCAGACGACCTCGGCGGACAGTTCGCGCCGGGGGGTGTCCGGGCGGAAACAGCGGACGAACTCGTCGAAGCCGGCGCGCAGCTGGGGCGGCGTCTCGGCGTGCGCGAACCTCACATCCGTCGGCATCACGAACATGGCCTGGTAGAGAGCGGGCCGCTCGGTGGCGAACTCCAGGTAGGCGCGGCTCACCGCGTGCAGGGCCTGTGGTGGCTCGGGGCTGGCCAGCCGGGCGCGGCGCAGGTGGGCGGCCAGTTCGGCGAACCCGTCGATCGCGACGGCGCGCACGATGGCGTCCTTGCCGCTGAAGTGGCTGTAGAGCACGGGCTGGCTGTATTCGACGCGCTCGGCGAGCCGCCGCGTCGTCACCGCCTCCCAGCCTTCGGTTTCCGCGAGTTCCCGGGCGGCCGTGATGATCAACTGATGGCGTTGGGCGCGTTCACGTTCACGGCGCTCCTTGATGGCGGACATGACGTGATCCTAGCAATGCTAGACAACTAGCGCTGCTAGGAACTGTGGTGCCGCGGACACCGTGACACCCTGGGGTCATGGCCAACCGACTCGCCACCGCGACCAGCCCCTACCTGCTGCAGCACGCCGAGAACCCGGTCGACTGGTGGCCCTGGAGCGCCGAGGCGCTCGCCGAGGCCAGGCGCCGGGACGTGCCGATCCTGCTCTCCATCGGCTACGCCGCGTGCCACTGGTGCCACGTCATGGCCCACGAGTCCTTCGAGGACGCCGAGACCGCGCGCCTGATGAACGAGCACTTCGTCAACATCAAGGTCGACCGCGAGGAGCGTCCGGACCTCGACGCGGTCTACATGACCGCGACCCAGGCGATGACCGGCCAGGGCGGCTGGCCGATGACCTGCTTCCTCACCCCGGACGGCGAACCGTTCCACTGCGGCACCTACTACCCGCCGCAGCCGCGCCCGGGCATGCCGTCGTTCCAGCACCTCCTCGTCGCCGTCGCGCAGGCCTGGCAGGACCGTCGGGACGAGCTGCGCGAGGGCGCCGGGAAGATCGTCGAGCACCTCGCCGGTCAGCTCGGGCCGCTGCCGCCCGCCCCGGTCGACGCGGGCGTGCTCGACGCCGCCTTGCTGAAGCTGAGCGGGGAGGCCGACCGCGAGCGCGGCGGTTTCGGTGGCGCGCCGAAGTTCCCGCCGTCGATGGTGCTGGAGTTCCTGCTGCGCCACCACGAACGCACCGGATCCGCCGCCGCGCTGTCCTTGGTGGAGTCCTGCGCCGGGCCGATGGCGCGCGGTGGCATCCACGACCAGCTCGCCGGCGGCTTCGCCCGCTACTCGGTCGACGCGTCCTGGATCGTCCCGCACTTCGAGAAGATGTTGTACGACAACGCCTTGCTGCTGCGCGTCTACGCGCACCTGGCCCGGCGCACCGGTTCGGCGTACGCGGCGGAGGTCGCGCGGATGACCGGCGGATTCCTGCTCGGCCGGCTGCGCACGGCCGAAGGCGGGTTCGCCGCCTCGCTCGACGCGGACACCCTCGGCGAGGAAGGCCTGACCTACGTCTGGACGCCCGCGCAGCTGCGTGAGGTGCTCGGCGACGACGACGGCGCGTGGGCCGCGGAACTGTTCTCCGTGACCGAATCGGGCACATTCGAGCACGGCACCTCGGTCCTGCGGCTGCTGCGCGATCCGGACGATCGGGAGCGCTTCGAGCGGGTCCGGGCCGCGCTGCTGGCCGCGCGTGACGAGCGGCCGCAGCCGGGCCGGGACGACAAGGTGATCGCCGCCTGGAACGGGCTCGCGATCACCGCGCTGTGCGAGGCGGGCGTGGCCCTCGACGAGCCGCACTGGGTGTCCGCGGCGCAGCAGGCCGCGTCCGCGGTGCTCGGGATCCACCTCCGCGACAACCGCCTGCGCCGCAGCTCCCGGGACGGGACCGCCGGTGACGCGGCCGGGGTGCTGGAGGACTACGGCTGCCTGGCCGAGGGCCTGCTGGCCCTGCACCAGGCGACCGGGGACCCGCGCCGGCTCACCGAGGCGACGAACCTGCTGGACATCGCGCTGGGCAACTTCGCCGTCGCGGACACCCCGGGCGCCTACCACGACACCGCCGACGACGCCGAGGTCCTCGTGCACCGCCCCGCGGATCCGACGGACAACGCGAGCCCGTCCGGCGCCTCCGCGCTGGCGAACGCGCTGGTCACCGCCTCGGTGCTGGTCGGGACGGACCGCGCGGCCCGCTACCGGACCGCCGCCGAGGAGGCGATCCGCCGGGCCGGGCAGCTCATCGCCAAGGCACCCCGTTTCGCCGGGCACTGGCTCACCGCGGCCGAGGCGCTGCTGGCCGGGCCGGTCCAGGTCGCGATCGCCGGGCCGGACTCGACCGAGCGCGACCTGTTGCGCTCGGTGGCCGCCCGGCGCGCCCACGGCGGCGCGGTCGTGCTGGCCGGCGAGCCGGACGCGGAGGGCGTGCGCCTGCCGGCGGACCGGCCGCTGGTGGCGGGCAAGGCGGCCGCCTACGTCTGCCGCGGTTACGTCTGCGACCGGCCCGTGACCAGCCCGGACGACCTGGTCGCCGTCTTGTCCGCCGGGAGTGAACACGGGGTCTGACGCGTCGATTCCGGCGTAGCGTGTGTTGCAACGTAATCATGTAATCGCGGAGGCGAGGACCATGCGCACACACGCACAGTGGGGACGAGGCTGGAAGGGCCGTGGGCAGGCCGAGGTGCCGCCTGCCGACGACGCGGCGGGCTGGTTCGCCGGACGGCTGCCGGACGGCTGGTTCACCGGCGCCCCGGACATCACGGTCGACCGCGAGGAGATCCTGGTCGTCGGCGAACTCCCGGCGCTGACCGACGAGTTCGCCGACGACGCCGCCCGCGCCGCCGCGGAATCCGGCCGCATCAGCCGGTTCCGCGAGGAGACCCGCGAGCAGCGCATCGAGATCGCGCGCCAGGCCGAGCACCGGTACCAGCGCAAGGTGTCCTGGGGCGCCCGGCTGGGCGGCACCGAAGAGTTGTTCACCACACAGTCGGTGCCGGTGATGACCCGCCTGCGCCAGCCCGAGCGGCTGGTTCTCGACACGCTCGTCGACGCGGGGGTCGCGCGGTCTCGTTCGGACGCCCTGGCCTGGGCTGTCCGGCTCGTCGGGCAGCACGCCGAGGACTGGCTCGGCGAGCTGCGCGAGGCCATGTCGAAGGTCGACGAACTGCGCCGCGAGGGGCCCGATCTCGGCTGAGCTCGTCATGCGGGGCCGCGGAAGTTACGCCAGAGTAGGAACATGAACCCCGATGCGTTGACCGCGGTACTGGATGGACAGTGGGCCCAGCTGCGCCGGGAGATTCGCGCGCAGTTCGCCGGGTACGACCTGGACGAGCCCTACGACCTGAGCACCGAGGAGTACCGGGCGTGGGTGCTGGAGCGCCTGCGCGAGCTGGCCAAGAGCGGCTGGCACCGGCTCGGCTTCTCCCGCGAGTACGGCGGCGGGGGCGACATCGGCGGTTCGGTCGTGTCGTTCGAGATGCTCGGCTACGGCGATCTGTCGCTGATGGTGAAGTCCGGCGTGCAGTGGGGCCTGTTCGGCGGCGCGATCCAGCTGCTCGGCACGGCGCCGCACCACGAGCGGTACCTGGCCCGGATCATGGACCTGGACCTGCTCGGCTGCTTCGCGATGACCGAGACCGGGCACGGCTCGGACGTGCAGAACCTGCGCACCACGGCGACCTACGACCCGGCCACCCGCGAGTTCGTCATCGACACCCCGGACGAGCAGGCGCGCAAGGACTACATCGGCAACGCCGCGCGGCACGGCCGGATGGCGGTGGTGTTCGCGCAGCTCGTCACCGGCGGGGAAAGCCGCGGCGTGCACGCGTTCGTGGTGCCGATCCGGGACGAGTCGGGCGCGCCGATGCCGGGTGTGGAGATCGGGGACGACGGCCGCAAGGCGGGGCTGAACGGCGTCGACAACGGGCGCCTGACGTTCCACTCCGTGCGGGTGCCGCGTGACGCGCTGCTCAACCGCTACGGCGACGTCACCGAGGACGGCACGTACACGAGCCCGATCGAAAGCGACAACCGCCGGTTCTTCACGATGCTGGGCACGTTGATCCGCGGCCGGATCAGCGTGGCGGGCGGCGCGATCCACGCCACCGAGCGGGCGCTGGCGATCGCGACCCGGTACGCGGACAAGCGCCGCCAGTTCGGCCGTCCCGGTGAGTCCGGGGAGACCCTGCTGCTGGATTACCGCGCGCACCAACGGAAACTGCTGCCTGCGATCGCGCGCACCTACGCGCTGCACTTCGCGCACGAGGAGCTGACCCGGGCGCTGCACGACATCCAGGGCACCGCCGACGCCGAGGAGCGGGCGCAGCGCGAGCTGGAGTCGCGCGCCGCCGGGATCAAGGCGATCGCGACCTGGCACGCGACCCGCAGCATCCAGATGGCGCGGGAAGCCTGTGGTGGCGCGGGATACCTGTCGGAGAACCTGCTGCCGGCGCTGAAGGCCGACACCGACGTGTTCACCACGTTCGAGGGCGACAACACGGTGCTGCTGCAGCTGGTCGCGAAGGGACTGCTGACCAGCTACCGCGACCACTTCGCCGATCTGAGCCCGCTGGCGACGGCCCGGTTCGTGGCCGAGCAGTTCGTCGGCGCGGTGATCGAGCGGACCGCGGCGCGCAAGGTGATCGAGCGGCTGGTGGACGCCGCGCCCGGCCGGGACGACGACGATGTGCTGTTCGACCGCGGCTGGCAGGTGAAGCTGTTCGAGGACCGCGAGCAGCACGTGCTGGAGGGCTGCGCGCGGCGGCTGCGCCGGGCCGCGGAGGCCGACCCGTTCGAGGTCTTCAACGACGCGCAGGACCACGTGCTGCGGGCGGCGCGGGTGCACGTCGAGCGGATCGTGCTGGAGGCGTTCGTCGCGGCCATCGACCGGTGCGCGGACGCGGAGGCGCGGGCGCTGCTGGAGCGGGTGTGCGACCTGTACGTGCTGTCGAACGTCGAAGAGGACCGCGCGTGGTTCCTGGAGCACGGCCGGCTGACCTCGGCGCGGGCGAAGGCCGTGGTCGCCGCGGTGAACGACCTGTGCGCCGAGCTGCGCCCCCACGCGCGGCTGCTGGTGGACGGCTTCGCGGTGCCGGAACCGTTCCTCCGCCCCGCGATGCTGCGTTAGGCCCGCTTCTTCTTGGCGGTGAGGTCGAGCCAGTGGAAGAGCCCGCCCTGCCGCGCGCCGAGGATCGCCTGGACCAACGGAACCGCGCCGAGCTGGATGCCGGCCACGAGGCAGACCAGTTGTGCTGCGTCGTGACCCGGGATCGAGGCGGTGAGCCTGCGCGAGGTCGCCGCGGAAGCCGGCGTCTCGATGGGGCGGGTGCAGCACTACTTCGCCTCGAAGGACGACATGCTGGGGTTCGCCCTGGAGCTGGCGAACGAGCGCGCGGGTCCGGGCGCGCCTGCCGGCGCTGGCCGATCCCGGGCGGATCCTGCGCGAGGTGCTGACCGAAATGCTCGGCCTCACCGCGGAGAGCAGGCAGTTCATCCTGCTCGGCGTCGCCTACCTCAACCGCGCCCTCACCGACGAGAAGATCGCCGAGGGCATGGCCGCCGGTGACGCCGAACTGTACGGTCTCCTGGCCGGCCTGGTCGAGGCGGCGGCCGGCGAGCGGCCCGGCCTCGACCCGCGTCAGGAGGCCCGCGTCCTGTTCCAGGTGGCCGCCGGGCTGGGCGTCGAGGTGGCGCTGGGGCAGACCGCCCCGGCCGACGCGGTCGCCACGGTGGACTACTACCTCCGGCGGCTGCTGGGCTGACAAATGTCATGCCCGGGACCGGATGTTCGGCATGATCACCGGATGCCGGCGGGGGCGAAGCTGGGGTCATGACGAACAAGACCTCGGCCCTGGCCCCGCTGATCATCGACGCCGGGCTTCCCGTCGCCGCCTACTTCCTGCTCAGCCAGGCCGCCGGCCTGAGCACCATCGCCGCGCTGGCGTGGAGCAGCGCGATCCCCACGGTGCGGGCGGTGTGGTGCCTGGCCCGCGAGCGGCGGGTCAACGTCCTGGCGGTGCTGATGCTGGTCGTCAACACCACCGGGCTGCTGTTGAGCCTGCTGACCGGTGATCCCCGGCTGATGCTGGCCAAGGACGGCGGGGTGACCAGCATCCTCGGCGTCGGGATCCTGGCGTCGGTGGTGATCGGGAAGCCGTTGATGACCGAGGTGCTGCGGCCGCTGTTCACCAAGGGTGACCCCGGCAGGACCGCGGTGTGGGAAGGGCTTTCGGGGACCTCGCCGGCCTTCCGGCGGGCGGAGC
Source organism: Amycolatopsis thermalba (assembly GCF_003385215.1). GTDB lineage: Bacteria > Actinomycetota > Actinomycetes > Mycobacteriales > Pseudonocardiaceae > Amycolatopsis_E > Amycolatopsis_E thermalba. The sequence continues at coordinate 25,744 of NZ_PQHW01000044.1, forward strand.
GGCTCTTCTCGGTCGTGTGGGGCGTGGCCCTGCTCGGCGAGTCCGCGGTGCGGGTCGTGGGCGCCTACACGCTGCCCGTCGACACGATGGTCTGGCTCGGCAGCGTGATCCTGGTGGTCGCGCTCGCGGCGGCGTTCGCCGTCAGCCGTGCGGCGGCCCGGCCGATGGTGCGCACCTTCCTCGCCGCGTTCGACGAGCGGCGTCAGGCGTACAGGGCCAGCCAGACGGCGATGTAGTGCGAGACCGCGGCCAGCACCGTGCACGCGTGGAAGAACTCGTGGTAGCCGAAGGTGTCCGGCCAGTAGTTCGGCCACTTCACCGCGTAGAACACCGCGCCGACCGTGTAGAACAGGCCGCCCACCAGGAGCAGCACCAGCGCGGCCACCCCGGCGTGCGTGGCCAGCTCGGGCAGCACGAAGATCGCCACCCAGCCGAGCGCCACGTAGATCGGCACGCCGAGCCAGCGCGGCGCGCCCGGCCACAGCATCTTCAGCGCCACCCCGGCCAGCGCGCCGCCCCAGACCACGCCCAGCACGACGTACCCGGTGGGCTTCGACATCGCCAGCAGCGTGAACGGGGTGTAGGTGCCCGCGATGAACAGGAAGATCATCGAGTGGTCCGCGCGCTTCATCCACTGGTAGGCGCGTGGGCTCCAGATCCGCCGGTGGTACAGCGCGCTGACGCCGAACACGCCGAGGACGGTCAGCCCGTACACCGACGTGGCCAGCGCGGCCAGGCCGGACACCGTGGCGCCGGCGAACGCGATCAGCGTCGCCACGCAGGCGAGCGCGCTGAAAAACGTCCAGAAGTGGATATGGCCGCGGAGCCGGGGACGGGTGTCGACGAAGGGTTCGGTCTCAACGGTCACACCAACAAGGTTACGACGACGTAGGTTCCGCGCCAGTCACCGTGGCCCGGCCCACGTCGCTTCCCGACCCTGCGTACATTGGTTGGACGTGAGTCTTCGCTCCTTCGGGTCCAAGCTTGTCTACGGCATTTACAGCCGCCGTCTGATCCAGCAGGCGGCAGGCAAGCATCCGCGGCACATCGCGATCATGCTGGACGGCAACCGCAGGTGGGCGCGGGAAGCCGGCTTCACCGACGTCTCCGACGGGCACCGGGCGGGAGCGCGCAAGATCGCCGACTTCCTCACCTGGTGCCGCGAGGCCGACGTCGAGGTCGTGACGATGTGGCTGCTGTCCACGGACAACCTCAGCCGCGCCACCGAGGAGCTCGAACCGCTGCTGGAGATCATCGCCGACGTCGTCGACGAGCTGGCGCAGGCGGGCAACCCGTGGCGCATCCGCGTCGTCGGCGCGCTGGACCTGCTGCCCGGGCCGATCGCCAAGCGCCTGCAGTCGGCCGCGGCGAGCACCGAGAAGCGCACCGGCATGGAGGTCAACGTCGCCGTCGGCTACGGCGGGCGGCAGGAGATCGCGGACGCGGTCAAGAAGCTGCTGCTCCAGCACGCCGACGAGGGCACGTCGATCCGCGAGCTGGCGAAGATCCTCGACGTCGACCACATCTCCGAGCACCTCTACACCTCGGGGCAGCCCGACCCGGACCTCATCATCCGCACCTCCGGCGAGCAGCGGCTGTCCGGTTTCCTGCTGTGGCAGTCCGCGCACTCCGAGTTCTGGTTCACGGAGGCCTACTGGCCCGCCTTCCGCCGGGTCGACTTCCTGCGCGCCCTCCGTGACTACGCGTGGCGGCACCGCCGTTTCGGTACTTGACAACACGTTCCGTGTCGATTCGCTGATTTGTTCTCTACCGACGGTGAGATGACAACCTGGTGAATCACCTGCCTGGCTGCCTGCACGAAGCGTCGAACGCAGGTAACTTCCGAAGTGATGGCTCGTGACCTTGCGGACCATCACGGGAGGCCCTGGTAGTGGCGGTTGTAGAGCAGACGGCGCGTGAGCCGTTCGCGATACCCACGAGGGGGCCGGCACCCGGCCCTCGTGGCCCTGCGCGCTGACGCGTAAGCGGAAGCGAAGAGCGGTCCAGCCAGGGTGGTGCCCGGCCCAGCGAGTGTGGGCGTGGTGCCACGTCCACGAGGGAGATGCCGTCGTGACTACGCAGCGTTCGCCCCGTAAGGCCTCCGGCCGCTCATCGAATTCCGCGGAGGGCACCGCAGAACCCCCGAGTCCCGTTCCCGGGCAGCACACCTACGTCCTGGACACCTCGGTTCTGCTGGCCGACCCGTGGGCCATCACGAGATTCGCCGAGCACGCCGTGGTCCTGCCGTTGGTCGTGATCAGTGAACTGGAGGCGAAACGGCATCACCCCGAACTGGGCTGGTTCGCGCGGGAATCCCTGCGCCAGCTCGACGACCTGCGGCTCAAGCACGGCCGCCTGGACGCCCCGATCCCGATCGGCGACTCCGGCGGCACCCTGCACGTCGAGCTGAACCACTCGGACCCGACGGTCCTGCCGCCCGGGTTCCGCACCGACTCCAACGACCACCGGATCCTGGCCTGCGCGCTGAACCTCAAGGTCGAGCGCGACGCGGTCACCCTGGTCACGAAGGACATCCCGCTGCGGGTCAAGGCCGGTGCCGTCGGCCTGCCCGCCGACGAGTACCGCGCGCTGGAGGTGGCGCCGTCCGGCTGGACCGGCATGGTCGACGTGGAGGTCCCGCAGGAAGCGGTCGACGCGTTGTTCCGCGACGGTCTCGTGGACCTGGCTGAATACGGGCTGCCCGAGGTGGGCGAGTCGCCGTGCCACACCGGTCTGCGGCTGGTGGCCGGTTCCGGCAGCTCCAGCGCGCTGGGCCGGCTGACCCCGGCCAAGAAGGTGAAGCTGGTCCGCGGCGACAAGGAGGCGTTCGGCCTGCACGGCCGCTCCGCGGAGCAGCGGATCGCGCTGGACCTGCTGCTCGACCCGGACATCGGCATCGTCTCGCTCGGCGGACGGGCAGGCACCGGCAAGTCCGCGCTCGCGCTGTGCGCCGGGCTGGAGTCGGTGATGGAGCGCCGCGAGCACCGGAAGGTGGTCGTGTTCCGGCCGGTCTACGCCGTCGGCGGCCAGGACCTGGGCTACCTGCCGGGGTCGGAGTCGGAGAAGATGCAGCCGTGGGCGCAGGCGGTGTTCGACACGCTCGGCGCCCTGGTCAGCCAGGACGTGCTGGACGAGGTGTTCGACCGCGGCATGCTGGAGGTCCTGCCGCTGACTCACATCCGCGGCCGGTCGCTGCACGACTCGTTCGTGATCGTGGACGAGGCGCAGTCGCTGGAGCGCAACGTGCTGCTGACCGTGCTGTCGCGGCTGGGCACGGCGTCCCGCGTGGTGCTCACCCACGACGTGGCGCAGCGGGACAACCTGCGCGTCGGACGCCACGACGGCGTGTCCGCGGTGATCGAGAAGCTGAAGGGCCACCCGCTCTTCGCGCACGTCACGCTGACCCGCTCGGAGCGGTCGCCGATCGCCGCGCTGGTCACCGAGATGCTGGAGGACCACGGGTAGTTCCCGAGGCGGGGCCGCCTCCGCTGGGCGGCGGCCCCGTTCCTCACCAGCCCGCGGGCAGCGGCCGGCCTTCGGCGAACCCGGCGGCCGACTGGATGCCCAGCACAGCGCGGCGGTGGAAGTCCTCGATGTCCCGCGCGCCGGCGTAGGTGAACGCGGACCGCACACCCGAGCAGATCTCGTCGATCAGGTCCTCGACGCCGGGGCGCTGCGGGTCCAGCAGCATCCGCGACGACGAGATGCCCTCCTCGAACAGGGCCTTGCGTGCCCGCTCGAAGACGTTGTCGGTGCGCGTGCGGGCGCCGACGGCGCGCTTGCTCGCCATGCCGAACGACTCCTTGTACGGCCGCCCGTGCTCGTCGTAGCGCAGGTCGCCGGGGCTTTCGTGGGTGCCGGCGAACCACGAGCCGACCATCGCCGCGGACGCGCCCGCGGCCAGCGCCAGCGCCACGTCGCGGGGGTGGCGCACGCCGCCGTCGGCCCACACGTGCTTGCCCAGCTCGCGGGCGGCCTTCGCGCATTCCAGGACGGCGGAGAACTGCGGGCGGCCGACGCCGGTCATCATCCGCGTCGTGCACATCGCGCCCGGGCCGACGCCGACCTTGACCACGTCGGCACCGGCGTCGATGAGGTCGCGCGTGCCCTCGGCGGTGACGACGTTGCCCGCCACGACCGGCACCGCGGGCGAGACCGAGCGGACGGCCTTCAGCGCGGCGATCATCTTCTCCTGGTGGCCGTGCGCGGTGTCGACGACGAGCGTGTCGATGCCCGCGGCGAGCAGCGACTCGGCCTTCGCGGCGACGTCGCCGTTGATGCCCACGGCGGCGGCGACCCGCAGCCGCCGCTGGGCGTCCACGGCCGGGGTGTAGATGTCCGCGCGCAGCGCCGCGGTCTGGGTGAGGATGCCGGCGAGCTTGCCGTCGGCGTCGACACCCAGCGCGATCTGCGCGCCGGCGGCGTGCAGGCGCTCGAAGACCTCGCGGGACGGGGTGTCCAGCGGGCAGGTCACGGGCGGTTCGTAGGCGACCTCGGTGACGCGCGCGAAGCGGTCGACGCCCGTGCAGGCGGCCTCGTCGACGATCCCGTGCGGGCGGCCGTGCTCGTCGACCACGACGACGGCGCCGTGCGCGCGCTTGCCGATCAGGTTGAGGGCGTCGGCGACCGCGTCACCGCCGGTGAGGACCAGCGGGGTGTCCCAGGTGGTGTGGCGGCTCTTGATCCAGGCGACGATGTCGGCGACCGCCGCCGGGTCGACGTCCTGCGGCAGGACGACGAGCCCGCCGCGCCGGGCGACGGTCTCGGCCATCCGCCGCCCCGCGACGGCGGTCATGTTGGCGACGACGATCGGGATGGTCGCGCCGGTGCCGTCGACGGTGGACAGGTCGACGTCGAAGCGCGATTCCACGGCCGAGCGGTTGGGCACGAGGAAGACGTCGTCGTAAGTGAGGTCGTGAGCGGGCCCGTGGCCATCGAGAAAACGCACGAGTCCCCAGACTACGGCACAATCGGGCGCATGGCCGATCGGGACCGGGACGCCGAGGGCAAACCGCGGAACGCCCGCCCGCGCGACGGGCTGGGGCGGCCGCTGCCGTACGGGTCGCCGGGGGTGGAACGCCAGCCGGAAGGCATCGCGCGCACCCCGGCGCAAACGCTTGCGGAGGCGCAGAACCTGCTGGACGCCGGACGGCCCTTCCACGCGCACGAGGTGTTCGAGGACGCGTGGAAGTCCTCGGACGGGCCGGATCGTGCGTTGTGGAAGGGGCTGGCGCAGCTGGCGGTCGGGCTGACGCACTCCGCGCGGGGCAACCGGAAGGGCGCGTCGTCCCTGCTGACCCGCGCCGCCGCGGCGATCGAGCCGTACGCGGCGGAACCTCCGTACGGCATTGACGTGGCGGGGCTGGTGGCGTGGGCACGGGCGGGCGCGGAGGCGCCGGAGGGGTTGCGCACCCCCCGGCTGAGCTGACGCGCTGCGCGGGGAGCGGTCAATCCGCCCCGGAAGGGGTGTGTCTCCAACGGCCGGTCCATCCCTTCCGGGGTGACCGGATCTAGACGACCTTGCGCGCCGCCTCGAGGTTCGCCGCCAGGTTGTTCAGCGTGCGGGCCTGCGCCACGTAGTCCATGGACGAGAACTCCCACGGGAACACCTGCCCGGCCGCGGCCGCGGGCATCCGGGCGAAGGTGGCCTGCTGCAGGAGCGTGTCCTTGTCCATGGCGCGCAGCGAGTACAGCACGACGTCCGTCGGGTGCTTGCCGATGTTCTCCCAGCTCACCTGCTCCCAGTAGTACTTCGCGCCGCCCGGGTCGGGGTAGGTCAGGCCCAGCTCGGTGTAGCTGCGCAGCGCCGGGTCGTCGGCGGCCTTGCAGATGTAGACGCCGTCGCCCGGGTAGGCGGCGATCGCCATCACCGTGAGGCCCTTGGCGGTGGCGTTCTGGAACCGGGTGCGCGCGGCCTCGTAGGCCTGCTCGGCGTCGGCGGCGGGCTCGGTGCCCAGCGCCTTCACCAGTTCCACCGTCCGGTCGACCACGTTGGTCGCCGAGCCGGCCATCTTCAGCGCGATGATCGGCGCGATCTCGGCGACCGCCTTCTGCTGGGTGAGGTCCTTGAACCCGTACAGCGGCTGGGTGGTGTCGATCGTGCCCGCGCTGTCCACCGGGTAGGCGTGGGTGAGGATCAGGTCCGGCTTGGCGGCGGCGAGCGCCTCGATGTCGATCTCGCCGTAGGTGCGGCCGACCTCCTTGACCTGGCTGAGGTCGCGGCCGCGGAAGTTCACGTCGTCGGCCAGGCCGGTGTAGCCGAACGACGCGACGGGCGTGATGCCGTAGTTCCACAGGGACGCGATGGCGTCGTTGAGGCCGGCGATGCGCGTGGGCCGGGCGTCGAGGTCGACCCTGGTGCCCAGGTCGTCGGTGAACGACCAGGCACCGCCGCTCGCGGCCGGGTCCGAGCCGCCCGAACCGCACGCGGCGAGGAGGCCGGTCGCGGCCACGGCCAGGCTGCCGGTGAGGAAGGTCCGGCGGGTGGTCGTCATGGGGTCACCTTTCTTCGGGGTCAACGTCGTCGGAGGAGGAGCCAGATGAGGTAGGGGGCGCCGACCGCGGCCGTGACCAGTCCGACCGGGACTTCCCAGCCGAACGCGGTGCGGCCGAGCAGGTCGGACGCCTGGACGAGCAGGGCGCCGCCGAGCGCGGACGCGACTAGCGGCGGGCGCGAGCCGCCGGTCAGCCGGAGCATGATCTGCGGGGTCACCAGGGCGACGAAGCCGACCGGCCCCGCGGCGGCGACGGCGGCCGCGGTCAGCCCGACGGCCACGCCGATGGTGCCCAGGCGCACCGCCTGGATCCGCACGCCCAGCCCGGCGGCCGCGTCGTCGCCGAGCTGCGTCACGGCGAGCGTGCGGGGCAGGGTGAGCGCGGCGGGGACGAGGAGCGCGGCGAGGATCATCAGCGGGACGGTCTGGTCCCAGCTCACGGCGCTGATCGAGCCGACGAGCCAGACCGTGGCCTGGGCGGCGCTGTTGATGCTGGCGAGGATGAGGAGCCAGCTGGTCAGTGCCGTGAGGACGGCGCCGCACCCGATGCCGACGAGGATGAGCCGGAAGCCGTCGACTCCGTGGCGCCAGGAGAACCCGTAGACCGCCGCGGCGGCGACGAGACCACCGGCGAGCGCGGCCGCGGGCACGCCGATCGTGGTGATGCCGCTGGCGAGGCTGTAGACGCCACCCCCGAAGACGATCACCGCCACCGCGGCGGCGGAGGCGCCGCCGGTGACGCCGAGGATGTCCGGGGTGGCGAGCGGATTGCGGGAGATGGTCTGGGTGAGGGCACCGGCCATGGCGAGGCACGCGCCGGCGAGGCACCCGGTGACGGCCCGCGGCACGCGCAGGTCGAACAGGATGTGCCGGTCGATCCGGTGCCCGCCGCCGGTGAGCAGCTCGGGAAGCTGCCCGAGCGCGATGGGGTACTCGCCGATCGTCACACCCACCGCGGTGACCAGCAGAAGTGCACCGAGCACGACGAGGCAGACGGTGGCCGCGCGGGTGTTCCACCGCGCGCCGAGGGTGGCGGTCATGCGCGCCCGCCTTCGCGGGAACAGCCCGAGGCCCTCACCGCGCGTGAGACGCCGGCGACCCCGGGGCGGGCCCGGTCGACCAAGAACTGGACGACGGCGGCCGCGCAATCGGGTGCTGCATGAGCCCAGGCAGCGGTGCGGCCCCGGCGGGTGGTGTCACCAGGCGATGCAGCCAGGGTTGCCATCAGAGCCTCACCAGCCGGGTGCGCCGGGCGATCAGCACGAACGCGCCGCCGCCGAGGATGGCCAGCATGATGCCCGCCGGGATCTCCGCCGGGCCCGCGATCAGGCGGCCCGCGACGTCGGCGAGCAGCAGCAGCACCGCGCCCGCCAGGGCGGAGCACGGGACCAGCCACCGGTGGTCGGGGCCGGTCACGGCGCGCACCACGTGCGGGACGATCAGCCCCAGCGCGGCGATCGGCCCGGCGGCGGCCGTCGCGGCGCCGGCCAGCAGCGTCACCGCCGCCAGGCCCACCAGCCGGCTCGCCGCGACCGACTGGCCCAGCCCGCGCGCCGTGTCCTCGCCGAGGGACACCGCGTTCAGCGCCCGCGTGTTGAGCATCGCCAGCACCAGCCCGGCCGCCACGAACGGCAGGATCCCCAGGCTGATGCTCGCGTCGCGGCCGCTGATCGAACCCACCACCCACCGGCGGTAGACGTCCAGCGTCGGGTTGTCGCTGAGGATCACCAGCGACGTGAACGTCGACAGCAGCGCCATCACGGCCGCACCGGCCAGCGCCATCGGCACCGGGCTCAGCTGCCGCCCGCTAGAGCCGATCGCGAACACCGCGGCGGTCACGCCGAGCGCCCCGGCGAACCCGAACCACACCTGGCCACCGGGATCGACGACCCCGAACAGTTGCGCGGCCAGCGCCACCGCGAGCGCGGCGCCCGCGTTGATGCCGAGCAGGCCCGGATCGGCCAGCGGGTTGCGCGTGTGCCCCTGCATGAGGACCCCGGCGGCGCCCAGCGCCAGACCGGCGAGCACGCCGAGTGCCGTGCGGGGCAGACGCACCTCGCGGACGATCGTCGCCGCTTCGCTGCCGTCGTCGTGCAGCAGCACCCGGACCGCGGTGCCCAGCCCCAGGTCGTTGCTACCCAGGACCAGGCTCAACGCGACCGCGACGACCAGCGCCACCAGCAGGAACACCAGGAGCAACAGCCGGCGAGGCGTCGTCCTGGTCACTGTTGGTGACATGAGCTCGTTCACGCTCTGCAACTTAGCTTAGCCGTACCTAAGCTCGGAAGTGTGACGTTCGTTCAGGTTATGGACACGCGGTGTACCGGCACGCGGCTCGCGACGGTCACCCGCCGCTGATGACATGGCCGCATGTGCATGGGTTGCGGAGTTTCCCGACGCGGTTTCCTGCAGGCGGCGTCGGTGGCCGGCGCGGTGACGCTCGCGCCGGTGACGTTCGCGGAGGCGGCCGAGGGGCGGACCGAGACCAAGGTGCTGACCGGGCGGTTCGAGCCGGGCACGGCCGACTTCGTGTACCTGCCGGTGGAGGTCCCGGCCGGGGTGAGCCAGTTGTCGGTGGTCTACAGCTACGACAAACCGGCCGTGCCCAGCGGGACGCCCGGCAACTCGTGCGACATCGGCATCTTCGACAACCGCGGCGCCGCGCTCGGCGGCAACGGCTTCCGCGGCTGGTCCGGCGGCTTCCGCGACCGCTTCTCGATCAGCCGCACCGAAGCCACCCCCGGCTACCTGCCCGGCGACATCACGCCCGGCACGTGGCACGTCGTGCTCGGCCCGTACACGATCGCGCCGCAGGGCCTGAACTACCGCGTCGAGGTGACCCTCGTCTACGGCCCCGCGGGCGCGCCGTACCGCCCGAACTACCCGTCCGAGCGCACCCGCACGCGCGGCCGCCGGTGGTACCGCGGCGACTGCCACCTGCACACGGTCCACTCCGACGGCAGGCGCCTGCCGTCCGAGGTGGCCGCCGGTGCGCGCGAGGCCGGGCTGGACTTCATCACCTCGACCGACCACAACACGTCGTCGTCGCACGGCGCGTGGGGCCAGTTCGCCGGCGACGACCTGCTGATCATGCTCGGCGAGGAGGTGACCACCCGCAACGGACACTGGCTCGCGCTCGGCGTGCGGCCCGGCCAGTTCGTCGACTGGCGGTACCGGTCCCGCGACGGCGAGCTGCCCGAGTACCAGCGTGAGGTGCACCGTTCCGGTGGCCTCTGCGTCGCCGCGCACCCGTACTGCCCGTGGGTCGGGTGCAACTTCAAGTTCGGCTACGCCGGCTTCGACGCGGTCGAGGTGTGGAACGGCCCGTGGACGTGGGACGACGACGCCGCCGTGTCCGAATGGGACAACACCCTGGTGGAATCCGTGCGCGGCAAGGGAAGCTGGCTGCCCGCGATGGGCAACAGCGACGCGCACAACCCCGGCCAGACGATCGGCCTGCCGCAGACCGTCGTCCTCGCCGACGCGCTCACCCGGGACGCGATCCTCGACGGGATCAAGGCCGGGCGGAGCTGGATCGCCGAGTCGGCCGGTGTGGACCTGTCACTCGTCGCGACCGGACCGCGCGGGCAGGCCGCCGGCATCGGCGACCGTCTTGCCGTGGCCGCCGGGGACGAGGTGGCCGTGCGGCTGGACGTGTCGGGCGTGCCGAACGGGACCGTGCGCCTGATCACGGACGAGGGTCAGGTGTTCCAGCAGAGTCTTCCCGCTTCGGGAAGTGGCAGCGTGACGTGGCTGACCACGCCCGCGGTGTCGGCTTATGTGCGTGCTGAGGTGCGTCACCCCCTTGCTGATGGTTCGGCGGGTGCTCCCGCCCTGTCGGCTGGTCTCAACTTCGGCGCCATGGCCGCGATGACGAACCCGATCTTCCTCGGCCGGGTGTGATCGCCGGTCGCCGTGACGGCTTCGCCGGTCGAAGTCGCTGACCGGGTTGCACGGGCAGCTTCCGTGTCAGGACGAGGCCGCCCTGGGCCGGGGCTGCTCGTGGTCGCGGCGTGATTCCTGGCGTCACCTCCGGAGGGTGGCGCGGACGGCGTCGATGGTGTCCGCGTCGGCTGGGTCCTTGTCCGGGCGGTAGCGCACCACGCGCGCGAAACGCAGTGCCACACCGCCCGGGTAGCGGGTGCTGACCTGGGCGCCGTCCAGTTCGATCTCGACCACCAGTTCCGGCCGGACGTGGACCGTCCACTTGTCCCGGTGCGTCTCGATTTCCTGGAACGTCTTGGTCTGCCACGCGAGCAACTCGTCGGTGAGCCCCTTGAACGTCTTGCCCACCATGATCGGCGGGCCGCCGTCCGGGTCGCGTGCGCCGAGGTGCAGGTTCGACAGGTACCCCGTGCGGCGGCCGTGGCCCCACTCCGCGGCGAGGACGACGAGGTCGAGCGTGTGCACCGGCTTCACCTTCAGCCACGCCCGCCCCCGCCGCCCCGCCGCGTACGGCGAGTCGAGCGCTTTCACCATGACGCCCTCGTGCCCGGCGTCGAGGGCCGCCGCGAGGATCGCGCTCGGATCCGGCGGTTCGCTCCGCCCCGGGATGAGGTGCTCGCCGGCCACCCGGCGCAGCGCCTCGTTGCGCTCCCGCAACGGCTTGTCCAGCAGGTCCGTACCGTCCAGGTGCAGGCAGTCGAAGAAGTACGGTCGCAGCAGCAACGCGCGCACCTGCTCCTCGCGCGTGCTGCCGAACCGGCTCATCGTCTCCTGGAACGGCCGTGGCCTGCCGTCGTCGGTCAGCGCGAGCGTCTCGCCGTCGAGCACCACCGACCGGCAGGGCAGTGCTCGCACCAGAGACACCAGCTCGCCCACGTGCTGGGTGATCTCGCGCAGCGTTCGCGTGTAGACGTGCACCTCGTCGCCGTCGCGGTGCACCTGTATCCGCGCTCCGTCCATTTTGTACTCGACGATGGCGGACGGGTGCTCGCGCACCGCCTCGTCGAGCGATTCCGCCGGGGACGCCAGCATCGGCCGAAGCGGACGCCCCAGCTCGAGCCCGAAGCCGCCGAGCGCGGCCTCGCCGCCGGTGACCGCGGCCAGCGCGGTGACCGGCAGCCGCCCGGACAGCATGAACGCGCGCCGGACCGCTTCGGCGGGCACGTTCGCCGCCGCCGCGATCGCGTCGAGCATCACGCCTTCCAGCGCTCCCTGCCGCAGCTCGCCGGTGAGCAGGCGGAAGAGGAACTGCTGTTCGGCTTCGGTGGCCCGGGTGAACAGCCCGGTCAGCAGGCCGGACCGGCGCCTGGCCGACCCGCTGCCCGAAGCGGCACCCACTTCGCCGAGGGCGGCGTCGACCTCGGCCACTGTCAGATTCGGTTCGTCGGCCGGGCTCGCGCCCAGCTCGGCCAGCGTGCGCCAGCCCGTGCCGATCCGGCCCTGGGTGGGCCGGCCGGTCAGGAAGGCCACGACGGCGGGCAGTTCCCGCTCGTCCGCGCGGTTGAGCAGGTCTGCCAGCGTCGCGACCTTCGCCTTGCGCGAGCGGGTGGCCGCTAGCGAGGCGGAGGCTGTGACGACGTCGGCGAGGAGCATGCGGACATCATCTCTCGCCCCACCGACAATTTCCGGGGACGCAGGACCACGGCGACCGCGCCCAGGCAGACGACGAGCCCGAGCAGACCACGCAGGGTGATCGAATCGCCGAACATGAGCCAGGCGAGCACCATCGTCGTAGGTGGTGTGAGGTACAGCAGGCTCGACACCGTCGTCACCGAGCTACGACGCAGGACGAGCCAGTAGCAGCCGTATCCCCCGAACGTGGAGAACACGACGACCCACCCGACCGCGACCCAGAAGTCCGGATCCGCCGGTGGAGTCAGGTCTCCGGTGAGCGCCGCGATGCCGGTGAACAGGACCGCACTGGTCACGCACTGCACCACGAGGCCGTCCCAGAGCGGCACGGCGGACGCCGTCTTGCGTTCGATCAGGGTGGCGGCGACCAGGGCGAGCATCGACAGGAACGGCAGCGCGTAGGCCAGCGGCGGGGTGCCCGGGCGGCCGGACAGGTCGTCGCTCACCACCAGCGGCACCCCGGCCAGCCCGACGACCAACCCGGCCCACCGCAGCGCCCCGGCGCGTTCGCCCAGCACGAACTGGCTGAGCACCACCGCGACGATCGGTTGCAGCGCGGCGATCAACGCCGACGTCCCGGCAGCCACGCCGAGATCCGCCGCCGCGTACACGCCGTACAGGTAGGCGCCCTGGGAGAGCACGCCGAGACCGGCCTGGATCGCGGCGTCGCGGGGCCGCATCGAGCGGCGGCGGATGATCCACCACGCGCCCAGCAGCAGGCCCGCGGCGAGGAACCGCCAGGCCAGGAGCGCCACCGCGCCGCCGGAGTGGGCGCCCAGCGTCGCGCCCACGAAACCGGAGCTCCAGAACAGGACGAAACCGGTTCCGGCGACGACGTTCCCCCGCATGCGGCCTCCTTCGGTATACAGGTCGGTATAGCTACCGTAGCTATACCGGTCGGTGTACTGTCAAGTCGTGGAGACGGACAAGCCGCTGACCCCGGCCGCCGAACGGATCCTCACGGTCGCCGGGAAGCTGTTCTACGACAACGGGATCCACGCGGTGGGCGTGGACACGATCGCCGCCGAGGCCGGGGTGACCAAGAAGACCCTGTACGACCGGTTCGGTTCGAAGGCCGAGCTGGTCGCGCTCTACCTGTGGCGCCGGGACGTGCGGTGGCGCGAGCGGGTCCACTCGTTCGCCGGCCGCCGGTCGACGCCTGCTCGCCGGCTGCTGGCGGTGTTCGACGCGCTCGCGGACTGGCTCGCGACCGAGAACACGCGGGGCTGCGCGTTCGTCAACGCGCACGCCGAGCTGCCGGAGGCGGACCACCCGGGGCGCCAGGTGATCGCGGCGTCGAAACGGTGGTTGCTGGGCTACCTGCGGGACATCGCGGCGGAGGCGGGGGTGCGCAACCCCGCGCGGCTGGCGGAGGCGTTGCTGATCCTCGTCGAGGGGGCGACGGTGGCCGCGTCGCTCGACGTGACGCCGACGGCCGTGGCGACGGCGAAGCGGGTCGCGAAGTCGCTGATCGAGGAGGCGACCGGGAGCTGAGCGGACAGCCCGGAGAGCCGGGCAGGGTCGCCGACACCCAGCACATTCCCCGTCCCCAGCGGTAGGGCCCCGGTCACTGGGATGGCTCTTGCTCCGCCGCGCGGCCGAACCGTACCGTGGGCGAGCCGTGGTGCTCGGGAAGTCCGGTGTGAAACCGGCGCGGCCCTCGCCACTGTGAACGGGAAGTCCCGGCCCGGGACAGCCACTGGACGCGAGTCCGGGAAGGCGGGCCGCGGATGTCGATCCGAAGCCAGGAGACCGGCCACGGCACCGATTGGACCATCCACGAGGTGCTGGAAGGCGGTCTCCATGGGGACTTCACCCACCCTGTCCGGGCGCAGGCAGGACACCTATCGCACGGGCCTGTTGCTGCTGGCGATCGTCGTGTTGCACGCGGTCGCCTTCGGGATCCTCGCGTTGCTCGTGGTGCCCGGGCACTACGCCGTCGGCACGCAGGTGTTCGGCTTCGGGCTGGGGCTCACGGCCTACACGCTCGGCATGCGGCACGCGTTCGACGCCGACCACATCGCCGCGATCGACAACACCACCCGCAAGCTCATGGCCGAGGGCCAACGCCCGCTCTCCGTCGGGTTCTGGTTCGCCCTCGGGCATTCCACCGTGGTCGTCGTGCTGGCGGTGCTCGTCGCGATCGGCGCGAAGGGCATCCTGAGCTGGACCGAGGACGGCTCGTCCGCGCACCGGGTGCTCGGCCTCATCTCCACCGGCGCGTCCGGCGGGTTCCTGTACCTGATCGGCATCCTCAACCTGGTCGCGCTGATCGGGATCTGGAAGGTGTGGCGCGAGCTGCGTCGCGGCCGCTTCGACGAGGCCGAGCTGGAGGCCCGGCTCGACTCGCGCGGGTTCGTCAACCGCTTCCTCGGCCGCCTCACCCGCTCGATCCGCCGCCCCGGCCAGATGTACCTGGTCGGGCTGCTGTTCGGCGTCGGGTTCGACACCGCCACCGAGGTGCTCCTGCTGGCGCTCGCCGGGTCCGGCGCCGCGGCCGGCCTGCCCTGGTACGCGATCCTGTGCCTGCCGCTGCTGTTCGCGGCCGGGATGAGCCTGTTCGACACGCTCGACGGCACGTTCATGAACTTCGCCTACGACTGGGCCTTCGCCAACCCGGTCCGCAAGATCTACTACAACCTCACGATCACCGGCCTGTCCGTCGCGGTGGCGCTGGTCATCGGCACGATCGAACTGGTCGGCGTGGCCAGGGACGACCTGGGCTGGTCCGGCGCGCTGATCGACTGGATCGCCGACATCGAGCTGGACAACGTCGGCTACATCGTCGTCGGGTTGTTCGTCGTCGTGTGGGTGGCCGCCATCGCCTACTGGCGGCTCGCCCGCGTCGAGCACCGCTGGAGCTCAGCCGAGTGACGCCGCTCGCCCGTTCGAGTTGAGTGCGCTGGTCAGGTCCTCGCGGGCGCGGAACACGCGGGACCGGATGGTGCCGACCGCGCAGTCGCACACCTCCGCCGCGTCCGCGTAGGACAGCCCGATCACCTGCGTGAGCACGAACGCCTCCCGGCGCTCGGGCTCCAGCTCGGCGATCAGCTCGCGCAGCACGACGAGCCGGCCGTGGTCGGGCGTCCGGGCCCCGCTCTGCTCGGCGGTCGCCACCCAGTCCTCGACCTGGCTGGTCCGCGGGCGGCGGCGGGTCGTGCGCAGGTGGTCGGCCGCGACGCGCTTGGCGATGGACAGCAGCCACATCCGGGCGGGCGAGCGGCCGGCGAACGACGGCAGCGCGGCGAAGGCCCGCAGATAGGTCTCCTGCACCAGGTCCTCGGCCACACCGGGGTCGGACAGGTAGGTCAGCAGCCGGTGCAGCTGGCGCTGGGTCGCGGACACGAAACGCTCGGCGGCCGCCCGATCCCCGCGTGCCGCCAGGAAGGCGTGCCGGGTGATCTCGTCGTCGTCCATTGCGCGTTCCTCCCAGTGCGGGCCCTGGCCGATGACCTTATGGCCAACCGGTCCCCGCGGTCGAAGGGGTGCGGGAACTATCCCGCGGGACAGGACGACCTGGCAGACATGGACTGTGCGACCGCGCGCGAGGCGATCTCGGCCACCCTCGACGGTGAGGACCCGGGGGTGGATCCGGCTGCGCTGGACGAGCACGTGACGCGCTGCGCGGCCTGCCTGGCCTGGCAGGACGAGGCGGCGGCGGTGACGCGGCTGGTGCGCCTGGAACCGGCCGCGGCGTCGCCGGACGTGGCCGGGCGCGTGCTCGACCACGCGCCCGCCCGGCCGGCCCGGCACGACTGGCCGCGGTGGGCGCTGGTGATCACCGCGGTCGCCCAGCTGTCCATTGTGGTGTCGCTGCTGTTCGTGCCGCAGCGGATGGGCGACGGGATGGTCGTCCAGCCCGGTTCGCACGTCGAGCACGAGGCCGCGGCGTTCAACTTCGCCATCGCGATCGCCCTGCTGTGGGCGGCCGCCAAGCCGCGCCAGGCGCGCAGCCAGCTGCCGGTCCTGCTCAGCTTCGCCGCCGTGCTGGCCGGGTTGTCCCTGTTCGACGTGCTCGGCGGCCGGGTCGGCTGGGAACGGCTGGCCAGCCACCTGCCGCTGCTGTTCGGCGTGGTCTGCGCGGTGCTGGTCGCGCGGCGCGAGGGCCGGTGGCCGTGGCCCGGCAACCGGGCGGGCGCCGAGCCGGTGGACCGGACCAGCCTCGACGAAACCGGCCGGGAACTCGCCGAGCCCGCCGACCGGTCGCGCGAGTATCAGCCGCCGGCGGCGCGGCGCAACGTCGCCTGATCGATGTCGTCCGTGGCGACCCAGCTGGCCAGCAGGCCCAGCGCCCGCTCCGACTCCGAGCCGGGCTCCGCCGTGTAGGTCACGATCGCCTGGTCCGGTTCGTCGGGCAGGCGCAGCGTCTCGTACCGCAGGTGCAGTTCCCCGACCAGCGGGTTGTGGATGCGCTTGTGGCCGTGGGCCTTGTCCCGCACGTGGTGGCTCGCCCACAGGCGGCGGAACGGGTCGCTGCGCAGCGACAGCTCACCGATCAGCTGGGCCAGCCGGGGATCGTCCGGGCACCGGCCCGCCTCGGCCCGCAGGTTCGCCACCACCTCCTCGCAGACCTGGTCGAACTCGGGGTGCAGGGTGCGAGCTTCGGCCTCGTTGAGGAAGAACAGCTTCGGCAGGTTGCGGTCCTCCGGCGGCAACGACCCGAAGTCGAACGCGATCGCGCCGCCCAGCGGGTTCCAGGCCAGCACGTCGAGGTAGCGGCCGAAGACGAAGGCGGGCACCGACATGGCGTCCAGCAGTTGCTGCAGGGCCGGGCGCACCTGCTGCACCGGGCATCGTCCGTTCCGCTTGCGCCGCTGCGTCGCGAGGTTGTGCAGGTAGGTGCACTCGTCCGGGTTGAGCCGCAACGCCCGGGCGAGCGAATCGAGCACCTCCTCCGACACGTTCCGCGCGCGGCCCTGCTCCAGACGGGTCAGGTAGTCGACGCTGATCCCGGCCAGCTGCGCCAGTTCCTCCCGGCGCAGCCCGGCGACGCGCCGCCGCGTCACACCCTGCGGCAGGCCGAGGTCGCGCGGGTCCAGCGCCGCGCGGCGCGCCTTGAGGAACGCCCCCAGTTCAGCTCCGTCCATGCCTCCAGTATCCGGATGCGGCGACCGCGTTGCCTGGTACTGCCAGACCCAGGTCGAGCGTTGCCTGGTCCGGACCTCCCACCGGCGGGAACGTGGTCGGCACAGGCACCACGAGGGAGGAACTCGAAATGCGACGACGGATTCTCGGCGGCACCGGCATCGAGGTCAGCGAGTACACGCTGGGCGCGATGATGTTCGGCGCGTGGGGCAACCGCGACCACGACGAATCGGTCCGGATGATCCACACCGCGCTCGACGCGGGCATCAACTTCGTCGACACCGCCGACATCTACTCCGACGGCGAGAGCGAGGTGATCGTCGGCAAGGCGCTCAAGGGGCGCCGCGACGACGTCGTGCTGGCGACCAAGGGGCACTTCTACGGCCTCGGCGGCTCCGGCAGCAACTCGCGGCGCTGGCTGACCAAGGCGCTGGACGCCAGCCTGCGGCGGCTGGGCGTCGACCACGTCGACCTCTACCAGGTGCACCGCCCCGACCACACCACCGACATCGACGAGACCCTGTCCGCCCTGTCGGACTTCGTGCGGGCCGGCAAGGTGCGCGCGATCGGCTCGTCGGTCTTCCCGGCCGAGCAGATCGTCGAGGCGCAGTGGGTGGCCGAGCGGCGCGGGCACGTGCGGTTCCGCACCGAGCAGCCGCCGTACTCGATCCTCAACCGGGGCATCGAGGCACACGTCCTGCCGACCGCGCAGCGCTACGGCATGGGCGTGCTGACCTGGGGCCCGCTGTCGTCGGGCTGGCTGTCCGGGCGGTACTCGACCGCGTCCGATGTGGACCTGCAGGCCGGCCGGGTGGCGTTGCAGAACCACAAGTTCGACCCGGCCCTGCCCGGCAACGCGGCGAAGCTGGCGGCGACCAACGAGCTGAAGAAGGTCGCCGCCGACCTGGGCCGCCCGCTGACGCACCTGGCGCTCGCGTTCGTGCGCTCGCACCCGGCGGTCACCTCGGCGATCATCGGCCCGCGCACGCCGGAGCGGCTCGCCGACCTGCTGGCCGGCGCGGACCTGGTGCTGGACGACGACGTGCTGGACCGGATCGACGAGATCGTCCCGCCGGGCGTCGACCTCAACGCGGTCGACCCCGACTACACCCCGCCCGCGCTCGCGGACAAGTCCCTGCGCCGCCGCTGACCGGCCGTGGCGGCCACCCGGCGCCCGGGTGGCCGCCACCGCTCACTTGCCGCCGCGCGCCATCCGGAGCACGTCGAGGGCCTCGTCGAGCTGGGCCTCGGTGAGCTTGCCCTGCTCGAGGTAGCCGCGCTCGATGACGACCTCGCGGATCGTCTTCAGCTCCTTGAGCGCCTGCTTCGCGACCGCGGCCGCCTCCTCGTAACCGATGTACTTGTTGAGCGGCGTCACGATCGACGGGCTGCCTTCGGCGTAGGCCTTGGTGCGCTCCTCGTTGACCGTGATCCCGGCGATCACCTTGTCGGCCAGCAGGCGCGACACCGCGGCCAGCAGCCGCGCCGATTCCAGCACGTTGCGCGCGATGACCGGCAGGTTCACGTTGAGCTGGAAGTTCCCCTGGGAACCGGCGTAGGCCACCGCCGCGTCGTTGCCGATCACCTGCGCGACCACCTGCAGCGTCGCCTCCGGGATGACCGGGTTGACCTTGCCCGGCATGATCGACGACCCCGGCTGCAGGTCCGGCAGCTGGAGCTCGGCCAGCCCGGTGCGCGGGCCCGAGCCCAGCCACCGCAGGTCGTTGGCGATCTTGGCCAGCGACACCGCGACCGTGCGCAGGTGGCCGGAGGTCTCGACCACGCTGTCCTGGCTGGCCTGCGCCTCGAAGTGGTTGCGGGCCTCGGTCAGCGGCAGCCCGGTGACCTTCGCCAGCTCCTCGGCCACCGCCGCGCCGAAGCCCTCCGGCGCGTTCAGGCCGGACCCGACCGCGGTGCCGCCGATCGGCAGCTCACCCAGTCGTCCCAGCCCGGACTCCAGCCGCTCGATGCCGAAGCGGACCTGCGCCGCCCACGCCCCGGCCTCCTGGCCCAGCGTGATCGGCACGGCGTCCATCAGGTGCGTGCGGCCGGACTTGACGATGTCCTGCCATTCCTGCGCGCGGCCCTCGATGGTCTCGGCGAGGTGCTGCAACGCCGGGATCACGTCGGTCAGCACGGCCTCGGTGGCGGCGATGTGGATCGTCGTCGGGAACGTGTCGTTCGACGACTGCGAGGCGTTGACGTGGTCGTTCGGGTGCACGTCACCGCCCAGGGCCCGGCTCGCCAGTGTCGCGATGACCTCGTTGGCGTTCATGTTCGACGACGTGCCGGACCCGGTCTGGAAGACGTCGATGGGGAAGTGCGCGTCGTGCCTGCCCTCGGCCACCCCGTCGGCGGCCGCGGCGATCGCGTTCGCCAGGTCGCCCTCCAGCACGCCGAACCGGGCGTTGACCCGCGCCGCGGCGGCCTTGAGCAGGCCGAGCGCACGGATCTGGGCGCGCTCGAGGCCCCGGCCGGAGATCGGGAAGTTCTCGACGGCGCGCTGGGTCTGGGCCCGGTACAGCGCGTCGACGGGCACCTTCACCTCGCCCATCGTGTCGTGTTCGATCCGGTATTCCTGTTCAGCCATAACCCGAGTCTGGCCCGTCCGCCGGGCGCTCGCTCCGTGTGTTTGCGCACCCGGAATGGTTAGATCGGAGGTGAGGTGGATCACGGCGAAAGGGCGGTCGATCCATGGATCTGTCAGTGGACGTGCTGATCGTGGGGGCGGGCCCGACCGGTCTGTTCGCCGCGTACTACGCCGGGTTCCGCGGGCTGTCGATGGCGGTCGTCGACTCGCTGCCCGAAGCCGGCGGTCAGGTCACCGCGATGTACCCGGAGAAGCTGATCTACGACGTCGGCGGGTTCCCCGCGGTGCGCGGCCGGGACCTGGTCAAGGGGCTGGTCGAGCAGGCTGCGCCGTGGCAGCCGCACTACCTGCTCGGGCGCAAGGCCGAGGAGCTGCGCCGCGGGAACGACGGGCTGGACGTGGTGCTCGACGGCGGTGAGGTCGTGCACGCCCGCGCGGTGCTGATCACCGCCGGGATCGGCGAGTTCACCCCGCGCCCGCTGCCCGCCGGGGACGGCTGGCTCGGCCGCGGCATGGTCCACTTCGTGCCCTCGCTGGACGCGCACGCGGGGCAGGACGTCGTGGTCGTCGGCGGCGGGGACTCGGCGTTCGACTGGGTGCTGGCGCTGCACCCGCTGGCCGCCAGCGTGACGCTGGTGCACCGGCGGGCCAAGTTCCGCGCCGCCGAGTCGATCGTCACGCAGGCCCGTGAGCTGGGGGTGCGGATCATCACCGACGCCGAGGTCACGGCCCTGCGGGAGGGGCCGGACGGCGCGCTCGCCGAGGTCGAGGTGCGGGTCAAGGACGAGGAGCCGATCCGGCTGCCGGCCCAGGCGGTGGTGGCCGCGCTCGGGTTCACCGCCGACCTCGGGCCGATCGAGAACTGGGGACTGGACATCCACCAGCGCGCCATCCGGGTCGACTCGACGATGGCGACCGGCGTGGAGCGGGTGTTCGCGGCCGGGGACGTCGCCGCGTACCCGGGCAAGGTGAAGCTCATCGCGACCGGGTTCGGCGAGGCCGCGACCGCGATCAACAACATCGCCGTCACCCTGGACCCCGAGGCGCACCTGTT
Organism: Amycolatopsis thermalba; assembly: GCF_003385215.1. Classification (GTDB taxonomy): domain Bacteria; phylum Actinomycetota; class Actinomycetes; order Mycobacteriales; family Pseudonocardiaceae; genus Amycolatopsis_E; species Amycolatopsis_E thermalba. Next base: position 46,544 of record NZ_PQHW01000044.1, read on the forward strand.
CCCCGGGCACTCCAGCAATCTGTGAGGTCAGGCGGGCGGCGGTGGCGTCGGCGTCGGGCTCGGTGTGGGTGCCGGCGTGGGCGTCGGTCTCGGGCTCGGCGTGGGGGTCGGCGCCGGGGTGGGTGCCGGTGCCGGGATGGGCGGCGGTGGTGGCGCGGTCTGCTCGGTGATCCACTTCGCGTGGGCCACGGCCGAGGTGTAGATCGACGGCGCCGTCGTGCACGCCGGATCGTTGTTGCCGGAGCGGCTGGTCAGGCCCAGCAGCAGCCACCGGTCACCGGCGCGGACCAGCTCCGGCCCGCCCGAGTCGCCGTAGCAGGCGCCCGCCTTGCCGCCGGGCGAGTCGGTGCACAGCTCGGTGAGCGGGTCGATGGCGGCGCAGCGGGCCGCGTCGACCAGGGTCGTGTCCAGTTGCTGCAGGTCGACGGGCGCGGAGCCGCAACCCGGTGTCGGGCACAGCTGGCCCCAGCCCAGCAGCCGCACCGACGTGCCGACCGACGTCGAGGTGCCGAGCCCGACCGGCGTGGCCTGCACCGGGCTCGCCAGGTGGACCAGGGCGATGTCGCCGCCCGGCCCGTACGGGTTGAAGCTCGGGTGCGTGATCACCCGGTCCGGCTGCGCGACCTCACCGCCCTGCGTCCGGTCGTTGCTGCCGATCCGGGCGGTGAAGGTGTTCGCGGGCTGGTCCTGGACGCAGTGCGCCGCGGTCAGCAGCCACTGCGGCGCGATCAGCGACGCGCCGCAGAAGTGCCGGCCCGCGGTCGTCTGCAGCGACGCGACGAACGAGTAGGGCTGGTCGGCGGACACCCCGCCGACCAGGTCCGGCCGGGCCGCCGCCGAGCCCGCGACCCCACCGAGGGCGAGCAGGCAGGCGGCGGCCATCAGCAGGAGACGTTTCACGGCAGCGGTGGCACCACGTCGTCGTCGGGGGCCTCGGTCAGGACGCCGTCGAAGTCGACGGAGGAGTACGCGCGGAGCTTGGTCAGGCGGTGGTAGCCGTCGATCAGCCGCACCGTGCCGGACTTGGACCGCATCACGATCGACTGGGTCGTCGCGCCGCCGGAGCGGTAGTGCACGCCACGCAGCAGGTCACCGTCGGTCACGCCGGTCGCGCAGAAGAACACGTTGTCGCCGCGCACCAGGTCGTCGGTGGTGAGCACCCGGTCGAGGTCGTGCCCGGCGCCGATGGCCTTCTCACGCTCGGCGTCGTCCTTCGGCCACAACCGGCCCTGCAGCTCGCCGCCCAGGCACTTCATCGCGCAGGCGGTGATGATGCCCTCCGGCGTGCCGCCGATGCCGAGCAGCATGTCGACACCGGTGGTCGGGCGGGCCGCGGCGATCGCGCCCGCCACGTCACCGTCGGAGATGAACCGGATCCGGGCGCCCGCCTCGCGGACCTCCTTGACCAGCTTCTCGTGCCGCGGCCGGTCCAGGATGCAGACCGTCACGTCCGAGACCTCGGTGTGCTTGGCCTTCGCGACCCGGCGGATGTTCTCCGCGATCGGTGCGGACAGGTCCACCACACCCGCGGCCTCCGGGCCCACGGCCAGCTTCTCCATGTAGAAGACCGCCGACGGGTCGAACATCGCGCCGCGCTCGGCGACCGCGAGGACCGCCAGCGCGTTCGGCATGCCCTTCGACATCAGGGTCGTGCCGTCGATCGGGTCCACCGCGACGTCGCAGGCCGGGCCGTCCCCGTTGCCCACCTCTTCGCCGTTGTAGAGCATCGGGGCTTCGTCCTTCTCGCCCTCGCCGATGACGACGACACCGCGCATCGACACGGTCGAGATCAGCTGCCGCATCGCGTCGACGGCCGCACCGTCGCCGGCGTTCTTGTCGCCCTTGCCGACCCAGCGGCCGGCCGCCATCGCGGCGGCCTCGGTGACGCGCACCAGCTCCATCGCGAGGTTGCGATCCGGCGCTTCCTTGCGTCTCGTCGTGCTCGGGGACGGGGTGCCGCTGGTCATTGCTGCCCTCCAGGGTCGTGCTGGCGCGGGTAACGATTCTCTCAGACTCGCGCGGGCTCGCAGGGCAGCGTCGTGATGGCGAATGTCACCCTTCGTCGCTGTTTGCGTCCTCGACGGACTTCAGCGCGTCCTCGATGCGCTCGCGGGCCCCGTCCAGGTGACGCTCGCACAGCTTGGCGAGGTGCTCGCCCTTCTCCCACAGCGCGAGCGACTGTTCCAGGGACAGGCCGCCCGCCTCCAGCTCGCGGACGACCTCGATGAGCTGGTCGCGGGCCTGTTCATAGCCGAGTTCTTCGGTCACCGGGTTGTGCTCCTCGCGGGTCGACGAGCGCACACTACCGCGCTCGCCATCGCGTGGTCGTAACCGGCGAAGGCGGTGGCGAACTCCTGGCCGTCACCCTCGGTGATCGCCAGCTCGATGGACCCCTGCGCCTGCGCGACCCGCCTGCGGTGCGGCGCGCCCTCGTTGAACCACCACCGCACACCGACGTACGCCGAGGTCGCTTCCGACAGCTGCCGCAGGCGGGTGTCCAGGTCCCAGCGGCCGGGCACGGCGCACCCGGCCAGCAGCGACGCCCAGCAGGCGCCGGCCGCGGCCTCGGCGGCGCCGGCCCGGTCGAGGACGGCCTGTGCGCCGGCCCGCGCCGCGGCGTCGGTGGTGAGCGGGAGGAACGTCGCTCGAGCGGAACGCAGCACTTCCTACTCTCCTGGTTCGGTGGATCGCGCGACCGCGTGCACGGCTCCGTCGACGATGCGCACGCGCAGCGGAGTTCCCTCCGCTACTTCAGAGATGTGCCGGAGCACCTGGAGGTTGCCTGCGTCGTCGCGGTATTGCACGACCGCGTACCCGCGTTCGAGCGTCGCCGCCGGTCCGAGCGCGGTCAGCTTGCCCCGCGCGCCCGCGATGGCGGCCTGCTCGTGCGAGACCAGGTTGAGCACCGCGCGCCGGCCGCGTTCCCGGTGCAGCTCGATCTCGTCGGCGCGGCGGTTGATCGGGCCCAGCGGGTCGGCCAGCACCGGGCGGCTGCGCAGCTGGTCGAGCAGGCGGCACTGGGTGTCCACCCAGCCGTGCAGCGCGCGGCGGGCCCGGTCGCGCATCTGCCGGACGCGCTCGGCCTCCTCCTTCACGTCCGGCACGACGCGCTTGCCGGCGTCGGTCGGGGTCGAGCAGCGCACGTCGGCGACGTGGTCCAGCAGCGGGGTGTCGGGTTCGTGCCCGATCGCGCTGACCACCGGCGTCCGGGCGGCGGCGACCGCGCGGCACAGGGTCTCGTCGGAGAACGGCAGCAGGTCCTCGACGCTGCCGCCGCCGCGCGCGATGACGATGACCTCGACGGACGGGTCGGCGTCGAGCATCTGCAGCGCCTTGACGATCTGCGGCACCGCCTGCACGCCCTGCACCGCGGTGTTGACCACCTGGAACGGCGCGGCGGGCCATCGGTTGTGCGCGTTGACCAGCACGTCCCGTTCGGCGGCGGACGCGCGGCCGGTGATCAGGCCGATGCCCTTGGGCAGGAACGGCAGGCGGCGCTTGCGTTCCTTGGCGAACAGGCCCTCGGCGGCGAGCAGGCGGCGCAGCCGTTCGATGCGGGCGAGCAGCTCACCGATGCCGACGGCGCGGATCTCGGTGGCGCGCAGCGAGATGGTGCCGCGGCCCAGGTAGAACGTCGGTTTGGCGTGGACGACCACGCTCGCGCCGTCCCGCAGCGGCGGTTCGATGCCACGCAGCAGGCCGGTCGGGCAGGTGACGGTCATGGAGACGTCGGCGGCCGGGTCGCGCAGGGTGAGGAACGCGGTCTGCGTGCCGGGGCGGGCGTTGATCTGGGTGACCTGGCCCTCGACCCAGACCGAGCCGAGCCGGTTGATCCACTCGGCGATCTTGCGCGCGACCGTGCGCACCGGCCACGGGTTCTCCGCGGTGGTGGGTTCGGCGCTCACTCCGCCTCGGCGTCCCCGGCGGCGTTGGCGCGCTGCACGTTGGTGATGCGGCGGGCCAGCATGCCGACGAACTGCGCCCGGTTGGCGTGGGCGCGCTCGTACTCCAGCAGCTCCTCGAGCTCCGCGAGGGAGAAGCGGCGCAGGCGGGCGCGCAGCTGCGGCAGGGTGAGCTCGTCGTAGTTGGCCAGGCCGAGGGGGCCGTCGGCGGTGCCGGCCGGGCTGTCGAACTCGCCTTCGGCGTGCTCTTCGCCCAGGGCGCGTTCCTCCTGTTCCCAGGGGCTGTCGCCGACGTCGGTGAGCACCGCGTCCGCGCGGTGGCCGTTGAGGTCGGTGCGCGGCTGGCCGGACTCGGCGGACTGGCCGGCCGGCTGGTCGGTGGGGAGGTCCTCGTCGAAGGTGGCCCAGCTCGGGGTGTCCTCGACGGGGCGCAGCGAGGCGAGGGCGTCGTCACCGCGGATGGCCAGCTCGGTGATCTGCTGCTGCATGCGCATGGAGAACTGGAGCACGCCGGAGATCACCGTGACCGGCAGCCCGAGCAGGGTTTTGGGCAGGTCGCGGGCGCGTTCGGCGGCGGTCACGGCCAGGCCCGCCGCGACGCGGAGGGGAAGCGGGAGTGGCTTCATGGGTACAGCGTGCCGCACCTTGGCGGTTCAGCCCAACCGGCGCGGCGTGGCGACGTGACGGGATGCACACGAATCGGGTGGGTGGTGCCCGGTGGGGGCGGGGTGCGGGTGCCGGGCGGCCCGTACCCTGGAGCTATGACTGCTGTCTCCGAGCC
>NZ_PQHW01000045.1 GCF_003385215.1 Amycolatopsis thermalba
ACGGGGCGCCCTGGGCGGGGCCGCCCTGGGGTGGCTGCGCCGGGCCGCCCTGGAAGGGGCCGCCTTGCGGCGGGCCGTACTGGGGGGCGCGGGGTGGCTGTCCGCCCGGCCCGTAGCCCTGTGGCGCGCCGCCGGGGTAACCCTGCATCGGCGCGGCGGGAGGCATCTGCGACTGCGGCGACTGCTGCTGGGGTCCTCGATCGCCCTGCTGGGGGGCGCCGCCGGTCGGACCGAAGCCGCCGGGGGTGTAGCCGGCGGCGGTCACGCCGTCCGGACGCGTCGGTGGCGGGTCGATGGGCCCGTAACCGCTGCCCGGCTGCACCGGACCCGCGCCGGCCGGGACCGGCATCCGGTCCGCGCCGCTCACCGGAGCGCCGTCCGACGCCCCGGCCGAACCCCGCGCCGTCCCAGCTGAAGCCGCGGACGCGCCACCACTCGAGCCGAGCGGCGAACTCGCCGGGGATCCGGCCGAACCCGCGGAGCTTGCCGAGGAACCGACGGAGCTCGCCGAGGAGCCGGCCGCGCTTGCGGCCGAACCCGCGGAGGATCCAGCCGAGCCGGCCGAGGAACCTGCGGAGCCGGCCGAGGAACCTGCGGAGCCGGCCGAACCGGCCGACGAGCTGGCTGAGCCTGCTGACGAGGCCGCGGATCCTGCCGAAGAACCAGCCGAGCCCGCCGAAGAACCGGCGGAGCCTGCCGAAGAACCAGCCGAGCCCGCCGAAGAACCGGCGGAGCCTGCCGAGGAACCAGCCGAACCGGCCGAAGAACCGGCGGAGCCTGCAGAGGAACCGGCGGAGCCTGCCGAAGAACCTGCGGAACCTGCCGAGGAGCCTGCCGAGGAACCAGCCGAACCGGCCGAAGAACCGGCGGAGCCTGCAGAGGAACCGGCCGAACCCGCCGAGCCTGCCGCCGAACCGGCCGAAGAGACGCCGGCCGTTCCGGCTGGTGGGCCGCCGGCCTGGTTCGGCGTCGCGGTCGGTGGCGCAGTCGGAGCGGACTGGCCCTGCTGTCCGGAGCCGTCCGAAGTGGACCGTGGCGCGTCCGTTGTTCCGGGGGCCGGGCGGTCCGCCACGACGGCGGACTGGCCGCTCACCCGGTCGTTCGCGATCGCGTTCGAGACCGAGCCGGACGCACCGTCCGAGTGGGATGACGACGCGCCCGCCATCGCCGGCTCACGGGCTGCTGACGAACCACCCGAAGACGAACCACCCGACGAAGAACCGGAATCCGAGCGCGACGAACCGCCCGAATCCGACGACGACCCACTCGACGACCCACCGGAATCCGACGAACCCGAATCCACCGGCGACCCGTCGACCTTGATGTTCCCCGCCCGCACGTCGGCGTTGAAGTTCTTGATCTCGTTGATCTGGTCCTTGGCGCCCCCGGTCGCGCGGTCCACGGCACCCGCCGACGCGCCCATCGCCAGGTCCTGCATCTTCAGGTTGCCGAGGTCACCGGTCAGCGCGGCCTGCCCGACCGTCGTGGCGACGCCTTCGACCGCGCCGCGCGCACCCTCGCGCACCGCCCGGTCCGCGATCTGCCCCGCGACGCTGTCCTGCAACCCCTTGGTCGCACCCTTCGGAATGGCGTGCCCGGCCGCCCCGGCGACACCGCCCGCCACACCGCTGGCCAGCGCACCGGCCGTCTTGTCGAAGTCCCAGTCCTCGAGCTTGCGGTCACCCTTGGCGACCTGCACGCCCTGGATACCCACGTCCAGCGCCAGGTTCATCGCGACGTTCATCGCGACCTGCTTGGCCAGGTGCTTCAGCAACTGCAGCGCGACCTTGCGGAAGCCCTCCTGCAGCATCTTCTGCACGAGCTGCCGGAAGACCATCTGCACGGTCATCCGCGTGGCCATCTGCGCCGGCACGATGCCCGCGGTCGACCCGCCGAACGTCACCACCGCGGCCGCGATCATGGCGGCGATCTGGATCGCCAGGATGATCAGCGACGCGATGATCATGTACTTCGTGTACTCGACGTCGAGCGCCGTCGAGTCCGCCGACTTCGCCAGCGCCTCGCACGCCTTGGTCAGGTTGACGAAGTACGCCTCGTCGCCGGTGACGAACTTGTCCCACATCTTCTGGAACTCGACCGCCGGCTGGCCGGTCCAGGTGCTCAGCACCTCCGAGGCGGCCCCGTTGGCCTTGTCGACGACGGGCCCGAGCGCGTCCCGCGCCGCCAGCCAGGCGTCGCGGACCTCGCGCAGCTTGTCCTCGTCGCCCTCCGGCCAGTGCTCGCCCACGACGATGGGCAGCAGCCACTTGACGTCCTCGGGGAACTCCATCCCCATGGCTAGACCTGACCCGCGGCGTTCCGCACGGCCTTCTCGGCGTCCTTGTGTGTGCCCTCGGTGGCGTCCGCGGCCTTCTTGACGGCCTTCGCGACGTCCTTCAGAGCCTTGTCGAGGTTGCCGAAGGCCGCGACGCAGTTCTTCGCCGCCGGCTCGTAGTCCTTGGCGAACGCCTGGCCGGACTCGTCATTGCCCCAGCAGGCGCCCTGCGCGTCGAGCGCGGCCTTGAGCGCGTCGCCGGCCGCCTTGAGCGCGTCGCCGGCTGGCGGGAACTTCCCCGCGCCGGTCCGGACCGTGTCCGGGTCCATGTCGTGGCCGGTACCAGGTCCGGTCATCGGTCACCCCGCGTCATCCAGGTGTCGGGCATCTCGTCGTCGTCGGTGGTTGGACGCGGGCGACGCGCCACCGGTTTCGGTGCGGGCGGCGGAGCCGGCACGTCCCGGCGCATGATCGACTGCGACTCCGGGTCCGGCGCGGGCGCGGGCTCCGGTTCGGGTTCGAGGAAGTCCGGGATGTCCGGCATCAGCCCGGACAGCGACGGCGCGCCCTCGATGAACTCGGACAGGTCCGGCAGGTCAGCGGTCAGCGGCCGGAACAGCTCGGCCTGCTGCTGCTTGACCTCCAGCATCCCGCGGCGCACCAGATCGCTGATCGTGCGCGCGAGCGCCTCCGGCCGGGTGCGGTCGAACGTGGTCGGGGCGAGCTTGAGGTCGGCGAGCGTGCCCTGGGCGTCGATGGTGACCTTGACCAGACCGTCCGGCGAGGACAGTTCCGCGGTCAGCGCTGACGCGGCCTGTTGCGCCTCCCGCAACTGCGCGGTCTGCTGCTGGAACTTGTCCATCAACTGGTCGACGGTCTCACGCATCGCCGCGTTGCGGGCTTCCTTCTGCGCGCGGTCGTCCCCCGGGGTGCTCACCCGGGCCACTCTAGTGGGCCGCCTTCGTCCGGTCGGCGTAATCGGGCAAATTCCGTCACTCGGTACGCGTGCGCCGGGCGATCACCAGGTATCCGGCCGCGCCGAGCAGGTACAACGCGGTGGCGACGAGCAGCAGCGGCACCGACCGCCCGCTCAGCGGCACGATCGTGGCGGCGAGTGAGACGGCGATCACCTGGGTGATGTTGAACAGCGTGTCGTACAACGAGAACACCCGTCCGCGGGCCTCGTCGCGCACGTCGTGCTGGATCGAGGAGTCCACGCACAGCTTCACCACCTGACCGGCCGCGGTGATCACGAACGACGCGACCAGCACGGTCGGCAGCTGCATCGGCAGGCCGAGCCCGGCCTGCGCGACCGCGGCGATCACCAGCGCTCCCGGGATCGCGCGGCGGCGGCCGAGGCCGCGCACCAGCCGCGGGGTGAGGAAACCGGCGAACAGGATCCCGGCGCCGGCCATCGCGGCCAGCTGCCCCAGCCCGGGCAGCCCGGCCCTGAGCAGCCCGTGGTCGGTGAAGCTGAACCGCAGCAGCAACACGGTGATCAGCAGCGAGATGCCGTAGGACGCCCGGTGCGCGAGCAGCGCGACGAACCCGGCGACGACGCTGGGCGCGCCCAGCGCGGCCTTGGCCCCATCGACCAGGCCGCGGGCCACGGCCAGAAAAGCGTCACTGGGCTCGTCGACCGTGTCCGGCCCCAGCGCGCCACGGGCGAACCGGCGGGCGATCGCGGCCGAGACCAGCGTGCCGAGCATCGCGACGGCCGTGGTCCAGCCGGACCCGCTGTTCCCGGCGCCGATCAGCGCCCGCACGCCGATCGCCACACCGCCGCCGAGGACCGCGACCAGCGAGCCGAGCGTGGTGGCCAGCGCGTTGGCCGTGACCAGCGTGCCCGGCGGTACGACGTGCGGCAGCGACGCGGACAGCCCGGACCCGACGAACCGGGAGATGCCTTCGACGATCAACGCGAGCACGAACAGTTCGAGCCCGGCGAACCCGAGCCCGACGACGACCGCCGTCGCGACGATCGCCGTGCCGCGCAGCAGGTTGGCCACGATCAGCACGCGGCGCCGGTCCCACCGGTCCAGCAGCGCGCCGGCGAACGGCCCGATGAACGAGTACGGCAGCAGCAGGACGGCGAACCCGCCGGCGATGGTCAGCGGGTCGGCGCCGCGCTCGGGGTTGAACAGCACCGCCCCGGCCAGTCCGGCGCGGAACACGCCGTCGGAGAACTGGGCGGCGAAGCGGGTGAACAGCAGCGTCCGGAAGCCCGCCATCGCGAAGAACGCGCGCGGCGGGACCTTCCGGACGGGCTGTGCACTCGCTGTCACGGCTCACCAGCCTACGGTGCCGAAACGCGGGGAAGGAGGGGAGGATTTCGAGGCCGGCGCACTTGGTCGCCTCTCGGCGGCATTGCGCAGTGTGGCTCCTGCCGAACGGTATTCCACAAAGGCTTTTCTTCAGTGAGCCCGGGGGACACGGAGTGCGCCGGCCACCCAGTCCAACGGGTGGGGGCCGCCCCTTGTTCCCGGCGCCGTGGCCCGGTTTTGCGGGAGTGGGATCATGGGGGCGTGCCAGCGGACGCCGAGGTTGAACCGGGATCGCTCCTGGTCGCCGCTCCTACGATGTTCGATCCCAACTTCCGCCGCACGGTGGTGTTCATCATCGACCACCGGGAGGAGGGAACGCTCGGGGTCGTCCTGAACCGCCCGAGCGACGTGCCGGTCGACGACGTGCTGCCCAGCTGGGGGCGGCACGTGGTGGAACCGCAGTCGGTGTTCGTCGGCGGCCCGGTGGAGAAGAAGACCGCGTTGTGCCTGGCCGCGTTGCGGGCCGGGGAGACCGCGTCCGGCGTGCCCGGGCTGATCGGCGTGCGCGGCCCGGTGGCGCTGGTGGACCTGGACGCCGATCCGGACGCGCTGGTGCCGAAGGTGCGCGGGCTGCGGGTGTTCGCGGGCTACGCGGGCTGGGACTCCGGTCAGCTGGACGGCGAGATCGACCGCGGTGACTGGCTGATCGTCCCGGCGCTGCCCAGCGACGTGCTGGCCACGCCGGAGCGTGATCTGTGGGGTCAGGTGCTGCGCCGTCAGGGCGTGCCGACGGCGTTGCTGGCCACCCACCCCGGCGACCTGCAGCGGAACTAGGGCCAGCCCCTCGCCCGACCACCACCCCCCACGGAGGCGCTTCGCGCCGCTGTCATGCCTGCACGGCACACCCGCCGCACGCGCAGCCCGAGCAACCGGCCGGCACGGCGGGCGCGGGCGGCGGCACGGTCGCCGCGGCCCGGTGACCCAGCGCGCCACCACCGGCGACCAGCGCGAACATGCCGACCAGGCCGATCGCGGTGGCGATCAGCACGCCCGCGGTGCCCGGCATGAGCAGACCGGCGATCCCGGCGACGATCCCGACCACCCCGGCCACCATCGTGGGCAGCCCGGCGACCCGGTTCGCCAGCCGGAAGGCTTCGTCGGAACGCAGCGTCGCGGCGGTGCGCACGCCGGCGCCGCGGTCGCGCGGCAGCTTCTCCCGCCAGCCGAGCAGGCCACCCCAGCCGACGACGACACCGAGCACCAGAGGAATGAGCGCGACTACCAGCACGCTCACGAGGATAGGCGTGATCTGCGCGCTACCTGCTGGACACCCGCATCCGATGTGCTGCACGCCATGTCCTCCAGACTCCTCACCGGCGCCATCGCCGGCTGCCTCCTCCTGACCGCGGTCCCCGCCGAGGCCGCCCCGTCCCCGGTCCGTTTCCTCGGCGAGCAGCACGTGCCGAACGTGCTCGCGTTCGACGGGACGACTGTCGGCGGGCTGTCGAGCATCGACTACGACCCGCGCACCGGCCAGTACGTGTTCCTCAGCGACGACCGGTCGGCGCTGCAGCCGGCCCGCTTCTACACCGCGCGGTTCGACGTCACCAAATCCGGCGTCGGCCCGGTGACCTTCACCGCCACGCACCCGCTGCGCCGCGCCGACGGCACCACCTACCCGGCGCAGGGCGTGGACCCCGAGGAGCTGCGCGCGGACCCGTGGACCGGCGACTACTTCTGGAGCCAGGAGGGCGACCGCACCGCGACCGTGCTGGCCGACCCGTCGATCCGGGTGGCGCAGCGGGACGGCGACCACGTGCGCGACCTGCCGATCCCGGACAACGAGCGGATGCTGCCGGACTCGGGTCCGCGGCAGAACCTGGTGCTCGAGGGCCTGACCTTCGCCGCGGGCGGCACGCTGGTGGTCAGCGCGCTGGAGGGCCCGCTGCTGCAGGACGGCCCGGTGGCCACGGCCGAGCAGGGCGCGCTGTCCCGGATCACCGTGCAGACCCGCGGCGGCACGATCCTCGCCCAGTACGCCTACCCGCAGGAGCCGGTGTTCGCGCCGGGCGCGGGCGGCAGCACCGGCGTCTCCTCGATCCTGGCCGCCGACCCGCTCGACCCGTCGCGCTACCTCGTGATGGAGCGCGCGTTCGTCTCCGGCGTCGGCAACAAGGTGCGGATCTACGAGATCGACACCCACGGCGCGACCGACGTCCTGCACACGGCTTCGCTGTCGGACGCGAAGGTCAAGCCGGTCCGCAAGAAGCTGCTGCTCGACCTGGCGGACCACCCGCTGTCCAAGGTCGACAACGTCGAGGGCATGACCTGGGGGCCGCGCCTGCCCAGCGGCGAGCGGACCCTGGTGCTGGTGAGCGACGACAACTTCTCGGCGAACCAGATCACGCAGGTCATCGCATTCGCGGTGCGCCGATAGCCGGGTGGGCCGGGCCGCTTACCATGGTTGGGTGAGTGAAGCAATCGAGGAAACGCCCGGCCACCGGTACAACGCCGACCTGGCCGGTCGGGTCGAGCTGCGCTGGCAGAACTACTGGGCCGATCACGGCACCTTCCACGCACCGAACCCGGCCGGCTCGCTGGCGACCGACTCCAGCGTTCCCTCGGACAAGCTCTTCGTGCAGGACATGTTCCCCTACCCGTCGGGGGCCGGCCTGCACGTGGGGCACCCGCTGGGCTTCATCGCGACTGACGTGTACGCCCGCTACCACCGCATGATCGGGCGCAACGTCCTGCACACCATGGGCTTCGACGCGTTCGGCCTGCCCGCCGAGCAGTACGCGGTGCAGACCGGGCAGCACCCGCGCAAGACCACCGAGCAGAACATGGAGACCTACCTGCGGCAGATCCGCAGGCTGGGCCTGGGCCACGACGAGCGCCGCCGGATCGCCACGATCGATCCGGAGTACTACAAGTGGACCCAGTGGATCTTCCTGAAGATCTACGACTCCTGGTACGACGAGAAGCAGGGCAAGGCCCGGCCGATCGTCGAGCTGGAGGCCGAGTACGCGGAAGGGCGCCGCGCTGTGCCTTCTCCGGACGGCCGGGCATGGAGCGAGCTGACCCGTGCCGAGCAGCTGGTGATCCTGGACGAGCACCGGCTGGCCTACATCTCCGAGGCGCCGGTGAACTGGTGCCCCGGGCTGGGCACGGTGCTGTCCAACGAGGAGGTCACGCCGGACGGCCGCAGCGAGCGCGGCAACTTCCCGGTGTTCCGACGCAACCTGCGCCAGTGGATGATGCGCATCACCGCCTACGCCGACCGCCTGGTCGACGACCTGGACCGGCTGGAGTGGCCGGAGAAGGTCAAGTCGATGCAGCGCAACTGGATCGGCCGGTCGCACGGTGCGCGTGTGAACTTCGCCGCCGGTGAGCACGAGATCGAGGTCTTCACCACCCGGCCGGACACCCTGTTCGGCGCCACCTACATGGTGCTGGCGCCGGAGCACCCGCTGGTCGACGAGCTGACCACGGACGCGTGGCCGTCCGATGTGGACGAGCGCTGGACCGGTGGCGCCGCCACCCCGGCCGAGGCGGTCGCCGCCTATCGCCGCGCCGCGTCGCGGAAGTCCGAACTGGACCGCCAGGAGAGCAAGGACAAGACGGGCGTCTTCGTCGGCTCGTACGCGGTGAACCCCGCCAACGGCAAGGAGATCCCGGTCTTCATCGCGGACTACGTGCTGATGGGCTACGGCACCGGCGCGATCATGGCGGTGCCGGCGCAGGACCAGCGCGACTGGGACTTCGCGGAGAAGTTCGGGCTGGAGATCGTCCGCACGGTCCAGCCGAGCGAGGGCTTCGACGGCAAGGCGTTCACCGGTGACGGCGTCGCGATCAACTCGCGCCAGGAAAACGGACTCAGCCTGGACGGCCTGAACGTCGACGACGCCAAGAAGACGATGATCGCCTGGCTGGAGGAGAACGGCCACGGCGCCGGCACCGTGCAGTACAAGCTGCGCGACTGGCTGTTCTCGCGGCAGCGGTACTGGGGCGAGCCGTTCCCGATCGTGTACGACGAGGACGGCCGGGCGCACGCGATCCCGGAGCACCTGCTGCCGGTCGAGCTGCCCGAGGTGGACGACTACTCGCCGCGCACCTTCGACCCGGAGGACGCCGACAGCGAGCCGTCGCCGCCGCTGTCCCGCGCGAGCGACTGGGTCGAGGTCGAGCTGGACCTGGGTGACGGCAAGAAGACCTACCGCCGCGACACGAACACCATGCCCAACTGGGCCGGCTCGTGCTGGTACCAGCTGCGCTACGTCGACCCGGACAACGCCGAGCGGTTCGTCGACCCGGGCAACGAGCAGTACTGGATGGGCCCACGCCCGGCCGAGCACGGCGTGAACGACCCGGGCGGCGTCGACCTGTACGTCGGTGGCGTCGAGCACGCGGTGCTGCACCTGCTGTACGCGCGGTTCTGGCAGAAGGTGCTGTTCGACCTGGGGTACGTCAGCGCCGAGGAGCCGTACCGGCGGCTGTTCAACCAGGGCTACATCCAGGCCTACGCCTACACCGACGAGCGCGGCTTCTACGTCCCGGCCGAGGAGGTGGAGGAGTCCGACGGCAAGTTCTTCCACCAGGGCAAGGAAGTCAGGCAAGAGTACGGGAAGATGGGCAAGAGCCTGAAGAACGTGGTCACGCCCGACCAGATGGCGGCGGACTACGGGGCCGACACCTTCCGGTTCTACGAGATGTCGATGGGCCCGCTGGCCGACTCCCGGCCGTGGGCGACGAAGGACGTCGTCGGCGCGCACCGGTTCCTGCAGCGCGTGTGGCGCCTGGTGGTGTCCGAGCAGACCGGTGAGCCGCGGGTGTCGGCGGCCGAGCCGACGGATGACGACCGCCGGATCCTGCACAAGACCATCGCCGGTGTCCGCGACGACTACTCGGGTCTGCGGTTCAACACCGCCGGCGCGAAGCTGATCGAGTACAACAACCACCTGACCAAGGTCTACGGCGCCGCCGAGTCGACGCCGCGCGAGCTGGTCGAGCCGCTGGTGCTGATGCTGGCGCCGCTGTGCCCGCACATCGCCGAGGAGCTGTGGCACCGGCTGGGCCACGAGGGCTCGCTGGCGCACGGCCCGTTCCCGGTCGCCGACGAGAAGTTCCTGGCCGAGGACACCGTGGAGTACCCGATCCAGGTCAACGGCAAGATCCGCGCGCGGATCCAGGTGCCCGCGGACGCGGCCAAGGAGGCCGTCGAGGCCGCCGCCCTGGCCGACGAGAAGATCGTGGCGCTGCTGGGCGGCGGCACCCCGCGCAAGGTCATCGTCGTCCCGGGCCGCCTGGTCAACGTGGTGCTCTAGGAGGCGTCGAGGCCGATCTCGCGGGCGAGGTCGGCCAGCAGCGCGTCGAACACGGCGTCCGGCTTGGACATCGGGATCGGGTAGTTGCCGAACACCTCGAGCGTCACGTGCCCGTAGAGGCGCGCCCAGAACTGGATCATCACGTACGTGGTGCCCAGGTCGAGCTTCTCCGGCGGGAAGTCGACGCCCGATTCGCGCAGGACCGCGAGCAGGTCGTCCTGAAACGCGGTCAGGTCGTCGTGCAGCTCGACGGGCACCGCCTCGGTCGGCGGGATCTCCAGCTGGAAGTTGGCCAGCAGGTGCCCGGCGGCGGTGAGGAAGATCCGGCCGAACGGCTCGTTGGCCCGGTTCAGGGTCGCCACGCTGCCGGCCGCCGAACCGACCTCGCCGGTCGGCGACGCGAACACCAGCGTGAACTCCTTGGTGTGCGTGAGCGCCCAGCGCCGGAAGCCGCGGCAGATCGCGAAGAGCTGCACCGCGCCGTCGTCGGGCAGGCCGGAGATCTCCTCGGTGAGTTCGGCGGCCAGGTCCGCGACGACGTCGAGGCGCAGGTGTTCGACGAGGTCGTCACGTGAGCCGTAGTACCGGTAGAGGGCGGGGGCGGTGATGCCGAGTTCACGGGCGATGGCCCGCAACGTCACGGCTTCCGGTCCGCGCTCGACGAGGAGCTTGCGTGCGGTCCGGCGGATGTCCTGATCGGTCGCCGCGCGCTCGCGACCCCGTCGGGTCGGCTTGTCCATTCCGGCATTCTAGAAGGTGAGCGCGCATTTCCGGCGGAATCGGGCGCCGCCGGTACCGATCGCTCGGGGGGCTACGCGATCGGTACCAGCGACCCGATGCCCGGCCTCCGGTGGCGCAACCGGTGCCGGACGCCAAGTGAGAGCCCGCGTGAACCCTGGTGGGACGCCCCGATGTCGAGATTGCCCCAATCGGGTGAACGTCGCGGACGCTCACCTTAGTGTCGCACCATTCGCCCCAGAAGTTACAAGAATCTTCACGTTTGCATAGGAAAGAATGCCCGGATGGCTTGCGACGTTCTGGTGGTCGGCTCCGCCAACGCTGATCTCGTGGTCCCCGCCGAGCGCCGGCCCGGGCCCGGCGAGACCGTGCTGGGCGGCGACACGGTGGTCTCCCCGGGCGGCAAGGGGGCGAACACCGCGGTCGCGGCGGCCCGGCTCGGCGCCGAGGTCGCCCTGCTCGGTGCGGTCGGCGAGGACTCCTACGGGGATCTGCTGCTCGATTCGCTGCGGGACGCCGGTGTCCGCACCGATCTGGTGCGGCGGGTGGCGCGGCCGACCGGCATCGCCTACATCACCGTGACGCCGGACGGCGAGAACTCGATCCTGGTCTCCCCCGGCGCGAACACCGCGCTCGAACCGTCCGTGGTGGACAGCGCGCTGGACGGGGCGAAGGTGGTGGTCGCGTCGATGGAGATCCCGCTCGCGACGGTCGAACGGACGGTCGCGGTCGCCGCCGAGCAGGGCGTGTGCAGCCTGCTCAACCTGTCCCCGGTCGCCGCGGTGAGCCCGGCGACCCTGGCCGCGCTCGACGTGCTGCTGGTCAACGAGCACGAGGCCGCGTGGCTGCTCGGTGACGGGGTGCCGCCGGAGCGGCTGCTCGACCTGGGGCCGTCCGCGGCGGTCGTGACGCTGGGCGCGCGCGGGGCGCTGGTGATCACCGGCGACGGGACCACCGAGGTCGCCGCGCCGAAGGTGACGCCCGTGGACACCACCGGCGCGGGCGACGGGTTCACCGGTGCGCTGGCCGCGGCGATCGCGGAGGGCAAGCACCTGGAGACGGCGGCGCGGCGGGCGGCGCAGGTCGCGGCGATCTCGGTCACCCGGCCCGGCGCGCAGCCCTCCTACCCGACGGCTGCGGAAGTCGCGGGTTCGTGAAACGCTGGTCCGGTACGGATCCGGAGAGGGTATGGTCTAGACCATGTCGGAAACGAGGCTGTCCGGGGTGCCGGTGAGCCCGGGTCGCGCGAGCGGTCCGGTCGTCGCCGTGGCCGAACCCGCCGCCGCGCCCGCGAGCGGGCCCAGCCCGTCCGATCCGCAGGCCGAGGCCGCGCGGATCGCGCCGGCCGCGCAGGCGGTTGCCGCGCGGCTGGAAGCGCTTGCCGGCCAGGCGACCGGCGACGCCGCCACGATCCTGCTGACCACCGCGGCGATGGCCGGTGACCCGGCGCTGGTCAGCGAGGCGGAACGGCTGGTCGTCGCGGAGGGCAAGCCGGCCGCGCGGGCGGTCTACGAGGCGGCGAACGGCTTCGCGAAAGCGCTTGCCGCGGCCGGTGGGTACATGGCCGAGCGGGTCCGCGACGTCGAGGACATCCGGGACCGCGTGATCGCCGAGCTGCAGGGCGTGGCGCCGCCCGGGGTGCCGGACCTGGCCGGTCCGAGCGTGCTCGTCGCGCGGGACCTGGCACCGGCCGACACGGCGGGCCTCGACCCGGCGCGGGTGCTGGCGCTGGTGACCGAGGAGGGCGGGCCGACCAGCCACACCGCGATCCTGGCCCGGTCGCTCGGGATCCCGGCGGTGGTGGCCGTGCGCGGGGTGCTCGGTCTGCGGGCGGAGGCGCTGCTGGTGGACGGCGATACCGGCGTGGTCGAGGTCGTCGCGGCGGACGCGCCGGTGCTGGCGGCGGTGCGCGAGGGCGCGGCGGAGTGGAACGGGGTCGGCGCGACGGCGGACGACCACCGGGTCAAGGTGCTCGGCAACGTCGGCTCACCCGCGGACGCGACCGCCGCGGCGGAGGCGGGGGCCGAGGGTGTGGGCCTGTTCCGCACGGAGTTCTGCTACCTGGACGCCCCGGCCGAGCCGTCGGTCGACGAGCAGCGGGCCGCGTACGCCGCGGTGCTGGCGCCGTTCGCGGGGAAGCCGGTGGTGGTGCGGACGCTGGACGCGGGCGCGGACAAGCCGCTCGCGTTCCTGTCCCCGGAGGCGGAACCGAACCCGGCGCTGGGCGTGCGGGGCGTGCGCGTGGCGTTCGACCGGCCGGACGTGCTGGACCGGCAGCTGGAGGCGATCGCGGGCGCGGCGGCGGATTCGGGCGCCGAGGTGTCGGTGATGGCGCCGATGGTGGCGACCGCGGCGGAGGCGGCGTGGTTCGCCGAACGCGTGCGGGCCGCGGGAATCACGCGGGCCGGGGTGATGATCGAGGTCCCGGCGGCGGCGCTGGCGGCGGAGGAGATCCTGGCGGCGGTCGACTTCGTCTCGGTGGGCACGAACGACCTGGCGCAGTACACGTTCGCCGCGGACCGGCAGCTGGGGGCGGTGGCGGGCTTGAACGACCCGTGGCAACCGGCGCTGCTGCGGCTGATCGCGCTGGTCGGCAAGGCCGCGCGAGCGAGCGGCAAACCAGCGGGCGTCTGCGGCGAGGCGGCGGCGGACCCTCTGCTGGCGCGCGTGCTGACGGGCCTGGGAATGACGAGCCTGTCGATGAACGCGAGCGCGATCCGCACGGTGGGGGCCAGCCTGGCGCAGGTGGGTCTGGCGGACTGCCAGCGGGCCGCGGAGGCCGCCCTGGCGGCCCCGACTCCCGCCGAGGCACGCACCGCCGCACGGGGCTGACCGGGCATCCACCGAGGGCCAGCTCCGGCGGCGGCGAAGGGCTATCAAGGGTGCCCGGCGCAGGCAACCCACGGCCGGAGTTCGCGCGCCTGTCGCTGGAGCAGCGCCCGCACACCGCCCCCGAGGGTGAGTTGTGGTGCCCCGCTGCGGCCCTGCCCCTGTCGGCAAAAGCGCCTCGCTGCCGCGGAGGACTGGCCAAGGGAGCTCCGGCCAGCCAAGCTCCGGCCCGGGATCATCGGCGGTTTGCGTGCCTGTCGTCGGAGCGGCGCTAGCGCATCGCCCCGAGGGTGAGTTGTGGTGCCCCCGCTGCGGCCCTGCCTCTGTCGGCAAGAGCGCCTCGCTGCCGCAGGTGCAGCCCGTCCACGCGGTTGCGCCGCCGCTGCGGGCGCCTCCCGCGTCCCGCGCGCAGCGCTGCGGCGCTTGCGCGCCTCCCGCTCCGCCTGCAGGGCCGTGGCCCCGCCCGCACCTGCGCCCCCGCTGCCGCCCTGCGGCGTTTGCGCGCGCCGTAGCCTTCCCGCGCCCGCACAGCCTGCGGTGCTCCCCAGCCGCGCCCCTAATGGCCGAAGAACCCCCGCCGCGGGTGGCGGATCACCAGTGAGCCTCCGTGCAGCCGGCCGGCGAACACCAGCCGCGGGTTGCCGGGCCTGCCGTCGGAACCCGTCTTGTCCTGGAGGGAGCCGTACTTGATCTCGGTGATCGCGTTCAGGTCGACCGCCGCGTGGTCTGGGATGATCACCTCGACCGAGCCCCACTTGCAGTCCAGCTCGACCCGCACCACCGGGCTCGCCACCTGCGCGTCGCTGAAATCGAGCTTCGTCGAGCCGTACCGGTTGCGCACCACCACCTCCGGCGGCACCAGCCACCGGCCGTTGCGCACCAGCGCCGAGTACTTCGCGTTCAGCTCCAGCCGCTGGTCCGGCGAGAACGACACCGCCGGCGCGGCCGGGTACACCTCCGGGTGCACCAGCCCGGGCAGGTCCGCGAGCACCGCGTTCAGCTCACCCCGTGTGCGCGCCGCCAACGCCTTGTCGGTCCGCTCGGTGAACTCGTCGAGGTCGATCATGCCGCGGCCGATCGCCTTCTGCAGCACCTCCACGACGTACTCGCGCTCCGCGTCCGACACCCGCAGGTCGCGCGGGCTCATCGGCTTGGTCCCGGTCTCCTCGCCCATGCCACCACGCTACGACCGGCGACCCCGGGACGAGATCCGGGAAAATCCCTAGTCTTTGTCGAGCCCGTGCTCGATCGCGTAGCGCGCCAGCTCCACCCGGTTGTGCAGCTGCAGCTTCCGCAGCGTCGACTGCACGTGGTTCTCCACCGTCCGGTGCGACAACACCAGCCGCTCGGCGATCTGCCGCGCCGTCAGACCCTTCGCGACCAGCCGCAGGACGTCGGTCTCCCGCTCGGTCAGCCGCGGCGGCGCCACCCCGCCCGCCGGCGCGGCCGCCATCCGCCGGTACTCGCCCAGCACCAGGCCGGCCAGCCCGGGCGTGAACACCGGGTCGCCCTCCGCGGTCCGCCGCACCGCCTCGACCAGCTCCGGCACCGACGCCGACTTCACCAGGTACCCGGACGCCCCGGCCTTGACCGCCTCCAGCACGTCGCTGTGCTCACCGCTGGCCGACAACACCAGCACCCGGGTGTCCGGCAGCGACGTGGTGATCTCCCGCGTCGCGTCGACCCCGGAGGTGTTGCCCAGGTTCATGTCCATCAGCACGACGTCCGGCCGCACCGCGGTCGCGATGCGCACCGCGGCGGCGGCGTCCGGCGCGGTCGCCCGCACGTCGAACCCGTTCTCGGTCAGGTCGCGTGCCACGCCGTCCCGCCAGATCGGGTGGTCGTCGACGACCATCACGCTGATCATGTCCTCGGCACCCGGATCTCCCATTCGGTCCCCTGCCCTGGCGCGGTCTCCAGGGAGATCGTGCCACCGAGTTCGGTCACGCGTCCCCGTATCGAGTGAACAACCCCCATCCGGCCCTCACTCTCCGCGTCCGCGAGCCGTCCCGCGGGGATGCCCGGGCCGTCGTCCCGCACGGTCACCACGACCTCACCGCCGACGTCCTCCAGCAACACCCACGCCTTGGCCGCCGGACCGGCGTGCTTGTCGACGTTGGACAGGGCCTCGCGGACCACGGCGACCAGCTCCGCGGTCGTCCGGGACGGCAGGTTCACCTCCCCCGCCGGCGCCGCGACCTGGACCTTCGACGATCCGAGCAGCTGCAGCGCGGCCCGCAGATCGGTCTCGCCGGTGCTGTGCCGCCGCGGCCCGGTGGTGACCAGGGCGCGCAGCGCGATCTCCTGCTCCCCGGCCAGTTCGGCGAGCTCGGCCGCCTCCCCGCCCAGTTCGGCGCCGCGCCGCCGGACGCGCGCCAGCACCTGCAGGACGCTGTCGTGGATGTCGCGCGCCAGCCGTTCCCGCTCGGCGTTGGCGACCTCGGTGCGCAGCGCCTCGGCGAGCACGGCCGCCGACTTGCGCGCGGTCGACGCGCTCATGCCGATCAGCAGCCCGCTCGCGACCAGCAGCACACCGTCCCGCGCCACGTCGAGGGTGAACCCCTGCCGCGCGATCCCCGTCGCGGCCGCGATCACCAGGCCGGCGGCGACCCCGCCCACCCCGCCGAAGCGGGTGCCCGCCGCGACCGGCGCACCGGCCACCCACACGGTCGTGATCAGCGGGGCCACCGCCGCGTTCTGCTCGTCGGTCAGGATCCACGGCGAGGTCAGCATCAGGGCGCAGGTGACCAGCACGTCGGCGAAGACGAACCACCGCCACCGCCACCGCAGCGCCTCCCGCGCGTAGACCAGGGCGGTCGCGACCGTCCACAGTGTCATCCCGCCGAGCACGGTCCAGGCCAGCCACGGACGCTGGTAGCCGTCGTTGTGCACGATCACCGCGCCGACCGCGAACAGCAGCGTGAGCACGCGCAGGCCGATCGTGCCCCACCACAGCGGGGTGGCCGGTTCGCGCGCGGTGGGCCCGAACCGGCGGCTCACGACTTGCCTGGGTCGCCGGGCTCCTCGTCCGCCTCGGCGGGATCGGCGTTGGGCACGGCCTCGATGTCGTGCAGGACGTCGACCTCGGCCGGGTCCGGGTCGACCTCGTGCAGCAGCGAGCGCACACCGGCGTTGACGATCGACATCAGCGGCACCGCAAGCAGCGCGCCCGGGATGCCGTAGACGATCAGGCCGGCGGCGATGCCGAGCACGACGGCCAGCGGGTGCAGCTTGACCGCGCGGCCGAGCAGCAGCGGCTGCAGGATGTGGCTCTCCAGCTGCATCACCGCGATGATGATGGCCAGCACGATCAGCGCGGTGACGAAACCCTTGGTGACCAGCGCGACCAGCACCGCGACCGCACCGGTGATCACCGCGCCGAAGATCGGGATGAACGCGCCGATGAACACCAGCGTGGACAGCGGGATCGCGAGCGGGACGCCGAGGATCGCCAGCCCGATGCCGACGCCGACCGCGTCCACCACGGCGACCGCCGCGGTGGCGCGGACGAACGCGACCAGCGAGGCGAACCCGCGCCGGCCCGCGACGTCCACGCGGCGCCGGACCCGCTGCGGGATGCCCAGCGTCACCCAGCTCCAGATCTTGTCGCCGCCGGCGAGGAAGAAGATCAGGACGAACAGCGTCAGCACGAAGCCGGTGAGGATCTCGCCGACCGTGGTCGCCGTGGTGAGCGCGCTGTTGGTGAACGCCGCCTGGTTGTCCTGCAGGAAGCTGATCGAGTTGTCCAGGAACTGCTGGATCTGCTCCTGCTTGAGGTGCAGGTCGTTGATCAGCCAGTCCCGGATCTGGTTGAGGCTGTTGTTGACCTGGCTGGTCAGCGCGGGCAGGCCATCGGTGATGTTGATGACGACGAACGCCAGCATCCCGCCCAGGACCGCGAGCCCGCCGATCAGCACGATCGCGGTCGCCAGCCCCCGCGGCACCCGGACCTGCACCAGCCGTGCCACCGCCGGGGCGAGCAGGGCCGCGAGCAGCAGCGCGATCGCGACCGGGATCACCACGACCGACAGGAAGGCGAGCAGCCGCAGGATGAGGTAGGCGGCCGCGGCCACCACGAGCAACCGCCAGCTGAATGCGGCGCTGACCCGGAGCCCGCGCGGGACGACCGAGTCGTCGCTGAGGAATCCGTATTTCGGAGGCTGCGGCTCAGTCACGGATCCACCCTATCGAGCGGGACGAATACGGCAGCGCAACGCGCGGAAGCCGCGGCCGCGGGCGCAGCGTCACACGATCAGGCGCAAGTGCCGTCATCGAGTCAGCGCAAGTTCCGACGGTATGTCAATCTTCGACCAAGATCGACGCTGCGTGATCGCGCTGACCACCCAGCGCGATGAGAGGAGTGGCAGCTTCTCCATGACGCGACGGACCACGGCCGGGAACATCCTGGTGCGCGTACTGCTCGGCATCGCCGGGGCGTTCGCGGTCACCCTGGTGTCCTGGCTCGTCGCGTCGTCGGCGTCGGCGGACGAGGCGGTGCCGGATCCGCTGTCCCCCTTGCTCGGCCTGGTCGGTGGGACGACCGAGCCGGTGCACGACGTCGTGCGGCAGGTGACCGGGATCATCGCGCCGCCGCTGCGAACCGACCGGATCGTCGCTTCGGTGACCGGCACCACGCCGGTGTTCGCGGAACCGGTGCGGCCGCGGGCCGCCGGAACCACCCGGGCGAGCGCGCCGAAGCCGCCGCCGGCTGTGCCCGATCGCCGGGCCGCTCCGGTGCTGCCGCGAGTGCCGGAGCCGCCACCGGTTCCGCCGAAGGTCACCTCACCGGCGCCGCTCCCCGCGTCGGAACCCGCCCCGGTGCAGCCCGAACCCGCTGAGCCCAAACCGGTCGAACCCAAACCGGTCGAACCCGGACCGGGCGCGCCCGAACCGGCGGCACCGGTGCACGGCGCCTGCGCGGCTCCGGTGCACGCCACGGACGCGGCCGGCGTCTGCCCGCTGCGCCCGGCGCCGCCGCCGATGCCGTTCGCCGTGGTCGCGGAATCCCATTCCGCCGACCGCGGATTCCTCCGGGCGGAACGCGTCCGAAAGTTTCCCGATCGATTTCCCGGCACGTCCGCACGACTTTTCCAACCGTTTCCCTTTGTGCCCTGAACAGCCGCTCTGACTAGCAGTGGAGCGGCTCTGTGTGCTGCCCGAAAGCGCTTTCTTCACACTTCCGGGTAATCGATCTGGCGCATTCTTCCATTCGACGTTTAACGTCAGTTGCGACGGGAGTGCGTGGAACTTCCGGTCGATTGAAAAGGAGTGCACTGACGATGTTCAGCAAATTCCGCAAGACGACGGCCGCGGCGGTGCTGGTGGGGGCCGGCCTGCTCGCGATGGGTGTCTCCGGTGGGACGGCGTCGGCGGCGACCGGCGCGGAACCGTCCGGTCTGACCTGCCCCGCGCAGGTGCCTTCGCACCCGACGGGCGCCGATTACGTGAACGCGTGGAACCAGTCCGGGGCGTGCTTCGGCGCCGGTGCCGCGGGTCTGGTCAGCTCCGCCTGGGCGGGTGCGATCCCGTCGATCGTGCAGGGGGCGGCGGGTTCGGTCAGCGGCCGGGAGGACAGCGGGCTGACCGCGCCGGTGGTCGTCCCGTCCGACCCGACGGGCGCGGACTACGTCAATGCGTGGAACGAGTCCGGCGCGTTGGCGGGTGCGGGTGCCGCGGGTCTCGCCAGCTCCGCCTGGGCGGGTGCGATCCCGTCGATCGTCCAGGGCGCGCTCGGATAGCGCTTTCACCGGAACCGAACGCCCACAACGAAGGAGTGCAGATCATGAGCAGGACCCTGATGCGTGGCGCCGCCGCTCTCGCCATCGCCCTCGGCGCTTTCGCCTTCGCCGGTGGAACCGCGTCGGCGGACGAACTGACCGCCCCCGTCGTGGTGCCGTCGCACCCGACGGGTGCGGACTACGTGAACGCGTGGAACGAGTCCGGCGCGCTGGCCGGTGCCGGTGCCGCGGGTCTCGCCAGCTCCGCCTGGGCGGGTGCGATCCCGTCGATCGTCCAGGGCGCGCTGGGCTGATTTCCCTTGGGGCGCCCAGGATCCCTCGCGTTCTGGGCGCCCCGCGGGTGTGGCCGGTCCGATCACGTCCCGTGATGTCCGGCCACACCCGGTGTTCTTCACACGATCGTGCGATCAAGTCGTGTCGAGGGTGCGAGGGCCCCCCGAGTTTTGGTTATCTCGACAGCGCAAGCGATTACCGCATCAATGCGAGCACGTTTCGGACACGGCTCGACCGGGAAATCGCGATCAACTTCTTCGACAGGAGACGGTGTTGCAGGCGAACGCGGCCATGGGACGGGGTACGGCTTCGGCCGTGCGCTGGCTCGTCCGCGCCCTGCTCGTGATCGCCGGTGCCGTCCTGGGCACCACGGCCGCCTGGCTGATCGGCGACGCCACCGCCTCCGCCACCCAGCTCGCCCCCGCACCGGCGGACACCCGCACCAGCGGGGACGAGGCGACCCCGGTCACCGACCGCGTGGTCACCGCGACCGACGACCTCACCTGGGGCGTCTCCGACCTGGTCGGCAACGCCACCGCCACCGCGCTGAAGTACGGCATGGCCGGCGGCCCGGCGGACCCGGCCCGTGGCGAGGCCGCCGCGGCGGACCTGCGTCAGACGGTCCACTCGTTCACCCGCGACGCGGTGCTGCGTCCGGTCGAGCGCACCCTCGGCACCGCCGAGCACATCAGCCGCAAGCCGCAGGACGCGCCGCAGGTGATCGGCCAGGCGCTGACCCCGCCGCCCGCGGTCGCCGAGTTCGGCAACAAGGTGTGGGGTTTCCTGCACCCGGGCGGTAAGAGCCTGATCAAGTTGCCGGGCCTGCGTGGCTTCGACGACGCCGAGCAGTCGGCCGCGCTCCCCGCGGCCGACGTCCTGCCCGCCCCCGCAGCCGCGCCCGTGATGGGTCCGGTCGCGAAGGCGGTGCCGGACGTCCCGCACGGCGTGGTGTCCAAGGTCGGTCCGCACGACCGCGGCACCGACCGTTCCTCCGGCGACCAGCGGGACCAGTTCCCGTACTCGCCGCTGCGCGGACCGCTCGCACCCGCGGGTGTTCCGTTCGCCCCCGGTGGCGCTGTCACCGGTGGTCACATCGACGGCCTGCTGTTCGGCGTTCCCGCC
Organism: Amycolatopsis thermalba; assembly: GCF_003385215.1. Lineage (GTDB taxonomy): Bacteria > Actinomycetota > Actinomycetes > Mycobacteriales > Pseudonocardiaceae > Amycolatopsis_E > Amycolatopsis_E thermalba. The sequence continues at coordinate 20,564 of NZ_PQHW01000045.1, forward strand.
GGCGGCCCGGCCGTGCGTGGTGTGGACGACCGCAGTGCCGTCCGCATCGTTTCCCGGCACACGCCGGTTCAGCCGGGCGAGCAGCCCGGTGTCACTCCTGACTGATTTTCGCGCGGGGTAGCTCGAAGCGCCGCCCTGTTCGCCGTGCCCCTTCTTCGGACCGGCGTCGCGCGCACAGCCAGAGCACCCCGCTTTTTCCAGCCCTCGCGGGCTTCCTCACCCATGCCCGCGATCCCCGGTGCTCTGTCAGTGCACCGACTTCAAGCCCCGCAAGGGAACCCGAAGAAAAGGAGAAACCCTCGATGCAGACCTGGGCAAAGCGCGGAATTCAGACCGCGCTGGTCACGGGTGGCTTGCTGATGCTGGGTACCGGCATCGCATCTGCCGACGAGAACGTCAACCCGGACAGTCCTGCCGGTCCGCTGGACGTCAACCTGAGCGTCCCGGTGAAGGTCCAGGACAACGCCCTGGGCACCCTGGGCAAGCAGGTCGACCTCCCTGAGGTCGACAAGGAGATCAGCACCAAGCCGGTCACCGGCGCGGTGAACAAGGCGGCCGCCCCGGTCACCAAGACCGGCGCGCTGAAGCCCGCCGCCCCGGCCATGGGCGCCGCCAACGGCGTCATCGCCAAGGCCACCGACGCCGCCAGCGGTGCGGCGCAGCGCGTCGGCCAGGCGACCCACCCCGGTTCGCAGCGCGCCACCGTGGCGCAGGACGCCACCCCCTCGGTGCAGGACAACGGTGACCCGTTCCACGGCAACAAGGTCTCGGGCAACATCGCCGTGCCGATCCTGATCAGCGGCAACGCCCTCGGCGTGCTGGGCGACGCGGCGGTCGAGTCCGACGCGACGCAGACCTACGAGCACGACTCGGACATCAACACCGACGGTTCGCACGGCGGTTTCGCCGGCAACGTCGTCGCGCTGGACTGGGCCGCACCCATCCAGATCTCGGGCAACGCGCTCGGCCTGGTCGGCAGCGGCCACACCTCGGGCAGCGCGACGCAGGAGGCGTCGACCACCGGTGACATCGTCACCGACGGCACCAACGGCGGCCTGTCCGGCAACGTCGTCGCCCCGCAGGGCGCGACGCCGCTGCAGGTGTCGGGCAACGCCCTGGGCTGGTTCCTCGGCCACGCCGAGACCGACTTCGAAGGCTCCAGCGAGGCGGAGTCCGGCGGCTCGATCGAGACGCACGGTTCGAAGGGTGCGGGCACCGGTAACGTCGCCGGGATCCCGGTGGCGCTGCCCGCCAAGGTGTCCGGCAACGCCGTCTCCTGGGGTGGCGACGCCGACGTCCCGTCCGGCGCCTACGAGACCGAGGCCGAGGCCGGCGACACCAAGCCGGGCATGAACGACATCCCGACCTACATCCAGACCGACGGGGACGACTCGTTCCTGGCGGGCAACGTCGCGCAGCCGCAGCCCGCGGTTCCGGCGACCGTCGCGGGCAACGCCGCGGCCTGGATCGGAAACTCGCTCGTCGGCGGCGGCGCGGACCGCCAGGGCGGCGGCGTGGACCTCGGCAGCGACGCGCAGGCCGGTGGCTTCACCAGCACCAGCGGTGAGGACGCGGCCGGTTCCGGCAACATCGCCGACGCGCCCGTCGCGCTCCCGGTCGAGGCGTTCTGCGTCGGCGGGACCTGGATCGGCAACGCGCACGCCAGCGGCTGCGACAACGACGTCGAGGCCGAGGCCGGCTCGGGCACCTACACCACCGGCAACGGCTCGTTCCTCGGCGGCAACACCGTGTCCGCCCCGCCCGCGGGCACCGTCGAGGTGTTCGGCGTCGGCGGCTCGTGGATCGGCAACGCCTCGGGCAGCGCGACCGAGACCAAGGACGTCAAGGCCGGCGGGTATAACGGCAGCCAGGGCAACGACTCCACCGGCTCGGGCAACGTCGTGCAGACCCCGGTGGCCCTGCCCGCCGAGGTCTTCGGTGTCGGCGGGTCGTGGATCGGTCAGGGCGCCGGGGAGGCGTCCGAGACCAAGACCGTGACCTCCGGTGGCGGCGGCAACACCCAGGACGACAACGCCGCGGCCAGCGCGAACCTGGTCCAGGTGCCGGTTTCGGCGCCGGTGCAGGCGTTCGGCATCGGTGGCGCGTGGATCGGCCAGGGCTCCGGCGCGGCCACCACCGACACCACCTCGACGGCGGGTGGCATCGGCCACGCGACCGGTAAGGGCGGCTTCCTGTCCGGCAACATCGGCGCGGCGCCGGTGTCGCTGCCCGCGCAGGTGCACGGCATCGGCGGGGCGTGGATCGGCAACGGCTTCGGCGAGTCGGAGAACGTGACCGACTCGACCGCGGGTGGCGACCTGTCCACTACCGGTGAGGGTGGCTCGATCGCGGGCAACATCGTCGAGGCGCCGGTCGGCGCCGTGGCCACCGTCTTCGGTGACGCCGCGGTGTGGGGCGGCGTGGTCAAGGGCGTCGCGTCCAACGACGTCGTGTCGACCGCGGGCGGCGACGCCGAGACCAACGGTGAGGGCGGCTCGATCGCCGGCAACGTGGTCGCGGCCCAGCTGCTGCCGGTGGCCCAGGTCTTCGGCAACGCCGCGAGCCTGGTCGGTGTCGCGCACGCGGCCGGTGTGAACAGCACCGAGGCCAACTCGGGTGGCGACATCACCACCTCGGGCGAGGGTGGCGCGCTGTCCGGCGACATCTTCGACGTCCCGGCCGCGGCCGTGGCGCAGGTGTTCGGCAACGCCGTCTCGCTGGGCGGTGTCGCGCACGCGTTCGCCGACAACACCACGGTCGGCACCGTGGGCGGCACGGACACCACGTCCGGCCCGGCCAAGGCCCTGTCCGGGATCACCAAGCAGGTTCCGGTCGGCGTCGTCGCCCAGGTCTACGACATCCCGCTGGGCCTGATCGCGGTCACCAGCACGACGGTGCGCAACGCGACGGACATCTCGGTCGCCGGCCAGGAGCCGCAGATCGACCTGCCGATCACGATGCCGGAGATGGGCGCCACCGCCCTGCCGAAGCTGCCGGCGCTGCCCGCCCGCGCGGAGCGCTCCGCGCTGCCGGCCGAGCTGCCGGGTGCGGGCCTGCCCGAGCTGCCCGAGCTGCCGACGAGCGTCGAGGGCGTGCTGCCCACCGGCGACGTCCCGGCCATCGCGCAGCTGGACTCCAACCCGACCGCCGTCTTCGAGCAGGTCAGCGACCTGGTCAGCGGCAAGGGGATCAACATCAAGGGCTGATGCCCTGACGTGAAGCGGGCCCGGGAGCGTGTGCTCCCGGGTCCGTTTTTCGCGTGCGGGTCAGCCGATCTGCACGGACCGTTTCGCCAGGCCGTACCAGTAGCCGTCGATGACGGTCTCCGGCTCGGCGTCCGCGGAACCGGCGCCGAGGCTGACGAACAGCGGCGCGAAGTGCTCGATGCGCGGGTGCGCGAGCGTCGCGGCGGGCGCCTTGTGGCGGAAGTCGAGCAACGCGTCGATGTCGTTGGCCCGCAGCGTTTCCGCGCCCCACTGGTCGAACTCGGCGGACCACCGCGGCGGGGTGCCGTCCACGCCGACGCCCATCGCGGAGAGGTTGTGCGTGAAGAACCCGCTGCCGATGATCAGCACGCCCTCGTCCCGCAGCGGCCGCAGCTTGCGGCCCAGCTCGAACAGCTTCCGCGGGTCCAGCGTGGGCATGGACATCTGCAGCACCGGCACGTCCGCGTCCGGGTACATCTCGACGAGCGGCACGTAGGCCCCGTGGTCGAGGCCGCGGTCGGGCGCCTCGTGCACCTCGGTGCCCGGGCCGGTCAGGAGCTTGCGCACCTTCGCGGCCAGGTCGGGCGCGCCGGGTGCCGGGTAGGTGACGGTGTAGTAGTGGTCGGGGAAGCCCCAGAAGTCGTAGACCAGCGGAACCGTCGTGGTCGCGCCGACGGTCACCGGCGCCTCCTCCCAGTGCGCCGAGACGACGAGGATCGCCGTGGGCTTGGGCAGGTTCGCCGACCAGTCGGCCAGCTGGCGGGTCCACAGCGCGTCATCGGCGAGCGGCGGCGCGCCGTGGCTCAGGTAGAGCACGGGAGTCGCACTCATCGCAGCCTCCATGTTTGAAAGTTCAACTACTACGGTACCCGACGCACCGGGGTCGCGGGGTATTCCCGGGCGCGGAACCGGTACAGACTGGCGCGGCGCGGACGGCGGGCGCCTATCCTGAACCATGGTGGTCAACGTGGCGATCTACCTGGTCGTGTGTGCCACGCCCCCGGTGCTGTTCTGGCTCGCGAGCAAGACCCCCGCGGTGGTCGCCGCCCTCCGGCGCCGCACGGAACCGGCGCCGGCCGGCCCGCCGATCGAGCAGCTCGCCGCGGACCTGCGCCGCGTGCACCGGTGCCTGGCGGACCTGGCCCCGGACGCGCCGATGCTGCGCCGCCGCGCCACCCACCAGGCGTACGACGCGTTGCTGGTCCAGGCTTGCGCGGCGCTCGGCCTGCGGCACTGGCTGGACGAGCTGCCGGAAGGCGTGGAACGCGACGTGGAGCGGCTGCGCGTGGAAGAGGCGCTCCGGCGGGCCGGCCTAGCGGTCCCCTGACAGCCGGGCCAGGTGCCGCCCGGTCTTCGACCGCGGCTGACGGGCCAGCTCCGCGGGTGGCCCCTGGAACAGCACCCGCCCGCCGTGCCTGCCCGGCCCCGGACCCAGGTCGATGATCCAGTCCGCCCTGGCGATCACGTCGAGGTTGTGCTCGATGACCACGACGGTCGAGCCGCCCGCCACCAGCCGGTCGAACAGGTCGACCAGTCCGGCGACGTCGGAGGGGTGCAGTCCGGTCGTGGGTTCGTCGAAGACGTAGATCCGGCCGGGGCGGGCGAGCTCGACGGCCAGCTTCAGGCGTTGCCGTTCCCCGCCGGACAACGTGTTCAGCGGCTGGCCCAGCGACAGGTATCCCAGTCCGGCCTCGACCAGCCGGTCCAGCATCGGCTCGTCGGGGAACACCGTCCGCGCGTCCCGCGCGCTGAGGTCGAGCACGTCGCTGATCGTGCGACCCCGGTAGGTGTACCGCAGGACGTCCGCGACGAAGCGGCGTCCCTGGCACTCCTCGCACGTCGAGACCATCGGGTCGAGGAAGGCCAGGTCGGTGTAGATCACGCCGAGGCCGTGGCAGCGCGGGCACGCCCCCGCCGAGTTGGCGCTGAACAGCGAGGGGCTCACCCCGTTCGCCGTGGCGAAGCGTTGCCGGATGCCGTCGAGGATCCCGGTGAAGGTCGCCGGGCTGGACCGGCGCGACCCGCGGATCGGGCTCTGGTCGACCGACACCGCGTCCGGGACGAACCCGTGCACCAGCGTGCTCTTGCCGGATCCGGCCACACCGGTGACGACGGTCAGCACACCGAGCGGGATGTCCGCGTCGACTTCGCGCAGGTTGTGCCGCGTGGCGCCGCGGATCTCCAGGAAGCGTTCGGCCCGCCGCGGGTTTTCCTTGATCCGCGGGCGGTGCCGCAGGTAGCGGCCGGTCGGGGTGTCCGCCAGCCCGGCGACCGCGCCCTGGTAGACCACCCGGCCGCCGTCCTGCCCGGCGCCGGGGCCCAGGTCGATGACGTGGTCGGCCGCGGCGATCACGTCCGGGTCGTGCTCCACCACCAGCACGGTGTTCCCCTTGTCCCGCAGGCTCTTGAGCAGGGCGACCAGCTGCGTCACGTCGTCCGGGTGCAGGCCGACACTCGGCTCGTCGAAGACGTAGAGCATGTCGGTGAGGCTGCTGCCGAGGTGCCGCACCATCTTCACGCGCTGCGATTCACCGCCGGACAGGGTCGAGGTCGGCCGGTCCATCGTGAGGTAACCGAGACCGATCGACACGAGCCGCTCCAGCTGCGCGACCAGTCCCGCGACCACCGGCTCCGGTTCGGTCAGCGTGCGCACGAAGGCCAGCAGGTCCTCGGCCTCCATCGCCGCGCAGTCGGCGATCGAACGTCCGGCCACTGTGGACGCCAGCGCCTCGGGGGCCAGCCGCGCGCCGTGGCACTTCGGGCAGGTCTCCTCGGTCACCACCCGCTCGAACGCCTCGCGGGTGCGGCCCTTCAGCGCGTCGGCGTCCTTCGGCAGCCAGATGCGTTCGAACCGCGGCAACAGGCCTTCGTGGTCCGGTGAGCCGTGCAGGAACGCGTCCCACTCCGCCGTCGAGTACTCGGCGAGCGGCTTGTCCAGGTCGAACCGGCCGGAGTCGGCGAAGGTGCGCCACATCCAGCCGCCGGGCTGGAAGGTGGGGAACCGGATCGCGCCCTCGTTCAGCGAGCGGCCGCGGTCGATGAGCTCGTCGACCACGATCGTCCGGGCGGTGCCCAGGCCGGTGCAGCGCGGGCACATCCCCTGCGGGTCGTTGAAGGAGAACGCGTTCGAGTACCCGGCGAACGGCCGTCCGGCCCGCGACCACAGCAACCGCATCAGCGAGTAGATGTCGGTGACCGTGCCGACCGTCGAGCGCGGGCCACCGCCGAGGCGTTTCTGGTCCACCACGATCGCGGCCGACAGGTTCTCGATCGCGTCGACGTCGGGCTGGCCGTAGCGGGGCAGCCGGTTGCGCACGAAGGTGGTGAACGTTTCGTTGAGCTGCCGCTGGGACTCGGCCGCGATGGTGTCGGACACCAGCGAGGACTTGCCCGATCCGGACACCCCGGTGACCACCGTGAACGCGTGCTTCGGCAGGGTGACGGTGACGTCCCGGAGGTTGTGCTCCCGGGCACCCACGACCCGTAGTTCTGTCATGCGCCCGACGCTAGGAACGATCGCGGCCACATTCCGGCCGCGATTCCTGCCACCATCGATTCGTGCACGGACCGAGCGCGCGGATGCTGGAGCTGCTGTCGTTGCTGCAGACCGGCCGCACCTGGAGCGGCGCGGATCTGACGACCCGGTTGGGCGTCTCCCCACGCACCCTGCGCCGGGACATCGAACGGTTGCGTGAGCTGGGCTTCCCGGTGTCGTCGGTATCCGGCTCCGGCGGCCGCTACCAGCTGGTGGCCGGCCGCGCGATGCCGCCGCTGCTGCTGACCGACGAGGAGGCGGTGGCCACGGTCGTCGGTCTGCGGTTCGCCGCACTGGCCCAGGTCGACGGTGCCACGGGTGCGGCCGACGGCGCGCTGCGGAAGCTGGAACAGGTGCTGCCGTCGCGGTTGCGGTACCGGATCGCGGCGGTGCTGGCCTCGACGGAGGCGGTGTCGCGGGCGGCGGGCCTGCTCGACCTGCGGGTGCTCCAGCAGCTCGCCACGGCCGCCCACGCCCGCCAGGACGTGCGGTTCGGCTACACGACGCGGACCGGGGAGCGCGGCGAACGCCGGGTCGAGCCGTACCGCCAGGTGCTGCTGGGCAAGCGGTGGTACCTGCTGGCCTGGGACGTCGACCGGCGGGACTGGCGCACCTTCCGGATCGACCGGATCACCGGCGTGACCGTGCCCGGGACGACGTTCGTCCCGCGACCGCTGCCGCCGGACCCGGTGAGCTTCGTGCAGTCCAGCGCGAACTTCCCGCTCAGCAGGCACCGCGGTGTCGTCCGGTTCGACGCGCCGGCGCCGGTGGTCGCCGAACGGCTGATGACCGAAGCCGGCACGCTGGAGCCCCTCGACGAGCACAGCTGCCGGTTCGTCACGCCGGTGGACTCGTGGGAGTGGCTGGCGATGACCTTGCCGATGGTCGGCGTGCCGTACACCATCGAAGGCCCGCCGGAACTCGTCGAGCGGTCCCGCGAACTCGCCGAACGCATCCGCGCGGCGACGGGAGGGTGAGGCCCTGAGCGGCCGGAGCTGCTCGGCTTACGAGGTGAGGAACTCGCCGATCGCGTGGCCGAGTTCGGGGCGCGCGACCGCGCTGAGGTGGTTGCCCGGCACGCTGACGTACCGGCCGTGCGGCAGCACCTCGGCGAGGTTGCGGGCGGTCTGGTGGTGCGGGTCCTCGATCCCGGCGACCACGAGCGTCGGCACGTCCAGGTGCTCCAGCACGGTGCGGGGCGTGTCGATCGAGGTGTCCAGGACGTGCAGCAGTGCGTCGCGGTCGCCGCCGATCTGCCGGAAGAACGCCTCCGCCCGCCACTCCGGCGTGCCGCGCTCGAACGTGCCCAGGCCGGTCAGCACCCTGCGGAAGTGCGCGTTGCCGCCGCCGGTGTGCTCGATTCCGTGCAACCCCATCCCGGCCACCACCGCCCGGCGGGGCCGGGCGCCGCGCACCAGCATTCGGATGGTCGTCCGCCCGCCGAGCGAGTAGCCGCCCAGGTCGTAGTCGGTGAGCCCGAGGTGCTCGACCAGGTCGAACCCGTCGTCGGCGAGCACGTCCGGCGGGTAGGCGGCCGGATCGTGCGGCTTCCCGCTCTCCCCGTGGCCGCGCAGGTCCGGCATGATCACGCGGAAGCCCAGCCCCGCGAGGTGCTCGGCGTGGCCGTAGGTGACCCAGTTGACCCGCGAGGTGGAGAAGAAGCCGTGGATCAACACGAGCGGACGCCCGGCACCGACCTCCCGGTAGGCCAGTTCCACGCCGTCCCGGGCGGTGAAGTACCCGTGTAGGGTCCCGTCGCCGATGACATGTCGATCTTTAGCGACCTGCGGTTTTGCTCGTTCTCTCACCGCAGGGTCCTGAAGGACAGTCTCAAAGCCGTGGCCTTTCTCGGGTCGCGGGCAGCGGTGGTTCAGCGGCTGCCGAGTTCTCCCTTGGTGAACCCGTGTTTGCGTGCCGTGAGCACAGTGGCGAGTGCAGGGACGAGCAGTGCGAGCGCGACCCAACTCAGCCAGGATGCATCCGATCCGCTGAGGACGAGGCCTCCGATGATGCCACCACCGGCGATTCCGACGTTCCATCCGGTGGTGAGGAGTGCTTGGGCGACATCGCCGGCGTCGCCTGCTGCTTCGGCGACTGCGGTCTGCAACAGGGTGGAGGTGCCGCCGAACGCGAGCCCCCAGAGCGCCGCGCTGGCGTAGACGAGCGAAGGCACGCCGGAGAAGATGCCGAGCAGCAGCGTGCATGTCGCGAAGAGCGCACACGCGAGGATCATGAGGAGGCGCAGGTGCCGATGGACGAGCGCTCCGGCGATCCAGATGCTCACCAGCGACACCAGGCCGAAGGTGAGCAGCACGGCGTCGACTTGACCTGCCATGCCGAGCGGTGTGAGGAACGGCGCGATGTAGGTGTAGAGGATGCTGTGGGCGAGCACGAACGTGAGGGTCACGAAGAGCACGGGCGCTACGCCGGGAATGCGAATGGTACGGGTGAGCGGGAGCCGTGAGCCCTTGGGCTGTCCGGGGAAGCTCGGCACCGCCGCGATGACCCACACGATCAACGCGAGCGTGAGGACGGTCATGATCCCGAACGCGTATCGCCACTCGACGAGCTTGGCCAGAAACGCCGCAGCAGGAACTCCGACGGACAGGGCAACGATTGCGCCCCCCATCGCGATCGCCATTGCCTTGCCGCGCTGATGTGAGGGAACCATCCGTACCGCGTACCCGGCCAACAGCGCCCAGAGCAACCCGCCGACGATGCCGCCGAGGCACCGGGCGGCTAGCGTAAGTGCGAAGCTCTCGGAGAGCGCGGTGACGGTGTTGGCGATCGCGAGTCCTGCGATCGCCAACAGCAGCAAGTGTCGGCGCGGCCAGCCGATCGTCGCCTTGGTGAGCGGGATCGCGGCGAGGATCGCCCCGATCGCGAAGACGGTGACGCTCTGCCCGGCAGTGCTCTCGCTCACACCCAGGTCTCGGCTCATCCCGGGAAGCACCCCGGCGGGCATCGTCTCGGTGAGGAGCGTGATGAACCCGGTGGTGGCCAAGGCCAGAAGACCCGCCAGCGGGAGCCGGGCGTTCGTTCTCGAGCGAGGTGGCAGCGTATCTGGTCGCGTCATAGCCCTATCGTCGATGGGTGACATTAGTGTGAAGGTCAAACTCGGTGTCTGCCGAGTCACAGAACGCCAGCCACAGAGGGCGAGGAGAGGGATATGCGGATCGGTGAGCTGTCGACGCGCACCCGGACTTCGATGAGGTTGCTGCGCTACTACGAGGAGCAGGGACTGATCGCGTCAGATCGACTGCCCAACGGATACCGGGACTATGAGGAGTACGTCGTTGACCGGGTTCTCCAGGTACGAGGCCTGCTCGACGCAGGGCTGCCCACACGGATCATCAAGCAGATCCTGCCCTGCCTGAACACCCCCCGCACGATCCACATGCCCTACGTCACGCCAGACATGGTCGCAACGCTCGAACGCGAACGCGATCGCATGGCCGAAAAAATCGAATGCCTCACCAAGAACCACCAGGCCATCACCGACTACCTCGACGCCGTACGCCGCAATATCCGAGCCTCCTAACCGATGTCGGGTCTGCTGAGCCTATTGCCAGCCACTCGGTCAGCTTCTCCGCATCCGCGACCGAACACTCCCGAAACCCGAAATGCTTCCGGCCCTGTCGTACCCGCCATCACCGTTCCCATAGACCGAGTAGCTGTAGGCGAGGCGCAGACACCATCCAGACAGCCCAGTCTCAAACAGACTTCATAAATGAAACCGAGATGAAACCACCGGTGAAAAAATGAAGTCAGATTTGAGACCCTGCATACCCGGGCATCAGCCTTGGGCGAGGTCCGCGAACCGGCTGTAGTGCAGCTGGTGCGCGACGACGATCGTGCTGGTCGGACCCGCGCGGTGCTTCGCCAGGATCAGGTCCGCCTCGCCGGCGCGCGGGTCGTCCCGCTCCCACGCGTCCGGGCGGTTGATCAGGATGACCATGTCCGCGTCCTGCTCCAGCGAGCCGGACTCACGCAGGTCGGACAGCATCGGGCGCTTGTCGGTCCGCTGTTCCGGGCCGCGGTTCAGCTGGCTGATCGCGACCACCGGCACCTCGAGCTCCTTGGCCAGCAGCTTGAGCTGACGGGAGAACTCCGAGACCTCCTGCTGCCGCGACTCGACGCGCTTGCCGGAGGTCATCAGCTGCATGTAGTCGACCACGACGAGCTTCAGGTCGTTGCGCTGCTTGAGCCGCCGGGCCTTGGCGCGGATCTCCATCATCGTCATGTTCGGCGAGTCGTCGATGAACAGCGGCGCCTCGCTGATCTCGCTCATCCGCCGCGCCAGCCGCGTCCAGTCGTCGTCGGACATGCGGCCGCTGCGCATGTCCGCGAGCCGGATCCGGGCCTCCGCGGACAGCATGCGCATCACGATCTCGATGCGGCTCATCTCCAGGGAGAAGATGACGCTGCTCATGCCGTGCTTGATGGAGCACGACCGCGCGAAGTCCAGCCCCAGGGTCGACTTGCCGACACCTGGCCGTGCCGCGACGATGACCATCTGCCCGGGGTGCAGGCCGTTGGTCACCTCGTCGAGGTCGGCGAAGCCGGTCGGCACACCCTGCGACACCCCACCGCGCGAGGCGATCGCGTCGATCTCGTCCATGGTGGGCTGGAGCAGTTCCTCCAGCGCCACGTAGTCCTCGCTGGTGCGGCGCTCGGTGACGTCGTAGATGGCGGCCTGCGCGCGGTCGACGACCTCGTTGATGTCGCCGCCGTCGTTCGCGGCGCCGTAGCCGTACTGCACGATCCGCGTGCCGGCCTCGACCAGCCGCCGCAGGATGGCCTTCTCCCCGACGATCTGCGCGTAGTAGCCGGCGTTCGCGGCGGTGGGCACGGTCGCGATCAGCGTGTGCAGGTAGGGCGCGCCGCCCACGCGCGCGAGTTCGCCGCGTCGTTCCAGTTCCGCGGAGACGGTGATCGGGTCGGCCGGTTCACCGCGCGCGTAGAGGTCGAGGATGCAGTCGTAGACCGCCTGGTGCTTGGGCAGGTAGAAGTCGTTGGGCGAGAGCACCTCGACGACGTCGGCGATGGCGTCCTTGGACAGCAGCATGCCGCCCAGCACGGACTGCTCGGCCGGGATGTCCTGGGGCGGCTGACGGTCGAACTCGCCGTACCGCGGCCCCGGGTCCTCGGGACCGGGATCGGACGGATAAGCCGGACCACGGTCGTCAGTCAGCGCCACCGCGCGGATACCTCCCAGACAGCGAACACCAGTTCGATTATGCCGGATCTCCGGCCGGAGCGTGGGACCCGCCGCACCGGTGGGACCGTGTCTTCCGGCCACTGTGTGCGACTACTCCGGCGGGAACCGTAGATCGCTCGGACGGACCAGTGCAAACCTGCTTGGGGACCGTTCTGTGGACAGCTTGTGGAGGAGCGGGCCGAACCAGTCACAGGTACGCCTTCCCCTGTGGACAAGCTGGGGGCAACTCATCTGACCGGCAGGAAAACCGCAGTTCAAACCCTGTGGGTAACCTGTGGAGAACTTCACTGAAAAAACTTCGGCGTGTCGCCGCGCACCCGATCTTCGGCGTGTCGCGGCCTCGCGCTGGCGTCGGCCTGTGGATCAAGCCTACGGACAGTAGAAGACCCCCCACTCGGCCGAGTGGGGGGTCCGGTGCACTGATCAGCCCAGCGCGCGCATCGCGTTGTGTAGTCGTTCACCGATCGCCTGGGGCGTACCGGGAGTGAGCACGATCAGCGACTCACCCGTGCCCGGCCGCTCCTCCAGCAGCCAGCGGCCGTCGGGCGTGTCGACGAAGTTCAGCGCGCGGTCGCACCGCCTGCGCGTGCCCGCCCGGGTGCGCGCGGCCGCGTACAGGCTGCCGGCCGCCACCCGCGGCCCCTCGAGGATGCGCTTGATCTCCTTGCCCGGATCGGCGACGGAGCGGCCGCCACCACCACGCATGATCGACATGTCCTCGCCCGAGGGCCGACGGCCACCGCCGTAGACCTCGCTCTTCGGCGCCACCAGCGGGCTGCTGCCGCCGGGCGGCACCCGCGGGATCTGGTCCACGAATGCCGGGAGCAGCTGGTCCGGCCGCTGCGGCCGCATCACCACCACGTCCTCCTTGATGTGGCGGGCCAGGACGAACCCGCCACCGGCGCCGCTGCCGGCGAGGACCGTGAAGTTCTGCGGCGCGTCGTCCGGGAACGTGCCCTCGAACCAGCCGTAGAACTCCACGTTCGGCCGCGCGATCGACTCGATCATCGCGGCGAACTCGCGGTCCATGCCCCGCGGCCCCATCAGGCCGTGGTGCGTCAGCACCGCGTTGACCTGCTGGTCGATGATCCGCTGGGCGGTCTCGTCGTACCAGGTCGCGGTGGGCGACAGCGTGTTGTGCGGCTCCGCACCCCGGCGCTGCAGCAGGTTGAGCAGCGTCGGGGTGGTGATCGTCAGCGGCCGGCTCACCGGCATCGTCCCGGGCCTCATTCGCCGATGACGGGCGGAGCCGTCAGCTCGTCGGTGCCGAACAGCTCGTTCGGGTCGTCACCCACCATGTACTTGTTCTCGTGCTCTTCGTCGTCCTCGCCGTTGGCGTGACCACCGCGGCCGCCCATGCCCGGCGCCCCGGCCATGCCGGCGCGGCCCGCACCGCGACCGGGCCGTCCGCCCGCGCCACCGGCGCCCGCACCGCCGGCCCCGGCACCCGTGCCCGCCGTCGCGCCCGTACCGATCCCCGCGCCCGGACCGAACCCGGCGCCGAACCCGGCGGCGCCCACACCGCCACCACCCGCGCCGGCGCCGGCGCCACCGCCCGCGCCGGACCCGCCCCCGCTACCGGGCCCGAACCCGCTGGTGGAGGTCGGCGTGTAGCCCGCCGCGGTGGTCGCGTCGAAGGCCGGGTTGTACGGGCCCGACCCGGTGCCCGGCGTGTAGCCGGGGCCGGTAGGCGCCTTCGGCAGGTTGGCCGACGGATCGGTGGCGCTGAACTGCGGCAGGTTGCCGGTGCTGGCCGGCTTGAAGTCACCGGGCATGCCGGACGCGCTGGGCATGTTCCCGGCGCCGCCGGTGCCGCCCGGCATCCCGCCCGGCAACCCGCCGTTGGAGAACACGTTGCCCTGCCAGGCGGTGTACTGCGGCATCCCGCCCGCGTTGGTCATGCTGGCCTGGTAGTAGTTGTTGAACGCGTCGACGTTCGCCTTGCCGCGCTGGTTGTACTGCTCGATCTGCTCGTCGACGTCGGACATCGGGTTGATGCCGTCGAGGAAGTTGCCATCCGGCGGCTGGGCTGGCACTTCCTGGACCTTGGACTTGATCGTGTCGAACGCGCTGGCCTGGTCGTTGAGGTAGGTGTGGCTCTTGCCCAGGTTGGTGGCCGAGTCCTGCAGCCAGATGCCCAGCGGGTGCGCGCCCGCCTGCGCCTGACCCGAGGCCATGCCCTTCCAGGCGTTGTCCATCAGGTCGTTGATCTGCTGGATGAGCCGTCCGCGTTCCTCGTGCACGCTCTTGAGGCTCTTCGCCGCGTTGGCGCCGGCCACGAGCGAAGACGCGTCACCCGGGCTGATCTGCTCCCAGATCTTGCGCGCGTCGATCGTGCGGCCACCGATGTTCGCCTCGTGGTGCTCGGCCTCGGGCGTGCTCGCCAGGCCGACGAGACCGCCGACGATCGCGCCACCGACGGCCCCCACCGCCGTGCCGACACCCGGGACGACCGACCCGATCGCCGCACCGACGGCCGCGCCCGATGCGACGCGCCCCGCCGTGTAGTCGTCAACCATGGCTCAACCCCTCCTGCTGCCGAATCTGATCTGGACGTGCATCACGCGGCCCCCTTCAGGTGCTGCACCATCGCGACGGCGACCTTCTCGACGATGGGACACGGATCGGTCACGTTCGGACCGTCCAGGATGCTCGAGTTGACGTTCACGACGAGCTGGTCGGTGACCCCGACCCACAACGCGCAGGTCCCGCGGCTGCGCAGGTCGGCGTTGGCGGCGAAGACCGCGGGGTAGCCGTCGATCGTGACCGGCTCGAAGTACTTGTCCTGCGCGCGGTTGGCGTAGACACCGGTGAGCCCGGTCTGCTGGTTGCCGAGCGGGGCGATGAAGATCTTGTTGGCGTCGTACGCCTGCGACTGCCACCGGCAGCCCTGTCCGGACGGGCTCGGGTACGGCTCCCCCGGGCTGACCAGCCCGATCTCGGTGACCTGGGCCGGCGAGAGCGCCGAGCAGGGGTCGCTCACCAGCGTGCCCGACGGCAGCGGCGACGGCACGCGCAGCGCCGGGTCGACCGGCGGGGCGGTGGGCGTCTGAGCCGCGTCGGTGCTGCCGCCTTGCGAGCAACCGGTCAGCAGGCCGGCTGCGACCAGCGCGGCGGCGAGCCAAGTGGTGCGTTTCATGCTCAGACCGCCCGGTACCCTCCGACGCTGCGGTGGACCTCGTCCTCGTGCTCCTCGACGATCCCGGCCGCTTTCTCCAGGGCGTCGATGTAGTTCTTGACGTAGTCGACCATTCGCTGGTGCTGCAGCTGCAGGGTCTCGCCGGAGACCTTGGCGGCGCGGTTGATGAAGTCGCCGCTGGCGAACTCCTGTCCCGGCGGCCGGACCTCGGCGATCGTGTTCGCGTTCGACAGGTCCGTCTGCAGGTCGGTCAGCAGCTCTTTCCACTTGCTGATCACGCCGCGCACCTCGTCCGGGGAGAACTGGTACCCGCCGGGGCTGCCGTTGCCACCCACCTGGATCGGTGCTGGTGGCGGTACCTCCGTGAGCCTGTCGGTCGGCTTCTCACCGGTCATGGCCAGGAACCCCCTACGTTCTCGCCTCGGCATTGATCGCCCGCTTGGATGCTAGCGCAGCGCACCCGGTTCCCGCGGCCGAACAGGAAAAACCGGGCAGGCCCCGCGAGCTGCGGAAACCTGCCCGGTTGGTACTGCGTGACGACCTACTGGCCGGCCTTCACCTCGAGGCGGACCGAGGCCTGCACGTCGGGGTGCAGGCGGGCGTTCACCGCGTGCTTGCCGACGGTCTTGATGTGCCCGTCGGTCTCCAGGACGCGCTTGTCGAGCAGCGGGCCGCCGGCCGCCTTGATCGCGTTCGCGATGTCGGCGGTGGTGACCGAACCGAACAGCTTCTTCGAGCCCGCGGCGGCCTTGGCGGTCAGCTCGACGGTGCCGAGACCCTCCAGCGCGGCCTTGATCTCCCGAGCGTGGTCGAGGTCGCGGATGCGGCGGGACTCCTGCGCGCGGCGGATGGTCTGCACGTTCTTCTCGGCGCCCTTGGTGGCCTGGATGGCGTAGCCGCGGGGCAGCAGGAAGTTGCGCGCGTAACCGTCCTTGACCTCGACGATGTCGCCGGGGCCGCCGAGGTTCGCCACGTCAGTGGTGAGGATGATCTTCGCCATGATGTGGTCCCTCCTCAGCGCGCGGTCGAGGTGTAGGGCAGCAGCGCCATCTCGCGGGAGTTCTTGACCGCGGTGGCGATGTCGCGCTGGTGCTGGCTGCAGTTGCCGGTCACCCGGCGGGCACGGATCTTGCCGCGGTCGGAGATGTACTTCCGCAGCAGGTTGGTGTCCTTGTAGTCGATGAGTTCCGGGTGGCCCTTCTGCTCGGCCTTGCAGAACACACAGACCTTCTTCTTGGGCTTGCGGATGGGTGGCTTGGCCACGGTGATGCTCCTGGGAATTCAGTACGAGTGGTTGGTCAGAAGGGAGGCTCGTCGGCGAAACCGCCGCTGTCGCCTGCCGGCGGGGCGGAACCCCACGGGTCGTCGGCGGGGGCACCACCGCCGCTGTTCCCGCCGTAGCCGCCGCCACCGCCGCCGCTGCCGCGGCTGACCTTGTTCACCTTGGCGGTGGCGTAGCGCAGCGAGGGACCGATCTCGTCGACCTCGAGCTCGACGACGGTCCGCTTCTCGCCTTCCTTGGTCTCGAACGACCGCTGCTTGAGGCGGCCCTGCACGACCACGCGGGCACCGCGCGTCAGGCTCTCCGCGACGTTCTCCGCCGCCTGCCGCCAGATGTTGCAGCGCAGGAACAGCGCCTCGCCGTCCTTCCACTCGCCGGTCTGGCGGTCGAAGGTGCGCGGCGTGGACGCGACGGTGAAGTTGGCGACGGCGGCGCCGGACGGGGTGAACCGCAGTTCGGGGTCGGACGTCAGGTTGCCGACCACGGTGATGACGGTGTCTCCAGCCATGGGCTATTCGCCTCAGGCCTTCGCCGCGGCCTTGGCGGCCTTGCGCGGGACCGGCTTGCGGACGACCTTGGTGCGGAGCACGGTCTCCTGCAGCGACAGCTGCCGGTCCAGCTCCTTCACCGCGTCGGGCTCGCTGTTGAGGTCGAGCACGGCGTAGATGCCCTCGGCGTGCTTCTTGATCTCGTAGGAGAGCCGGCGACGGCCCCACACGTCGACCTTCTCCACGCTTCCGCCGGACGTGCGGATGACGTTGAGGAAGGTGTCCAGGGTCGGGGCGACCTTACGCTCGTCGAGCGTGGGGTCGAGGATGACCATTACCTCGTAATGGCGCGACACAACCACTCACCTCCTGTGGGCTTCACGGCCACGGGCTTTCCGTGGCAGGAGGGTTTGCCGAGGTTGAGTCTACGGGGCGGCTACGACAGTTTGCGCAGCACCCAGGTCCGGACCAGCGCGGCGCTCACGCCGGCCAGCGCGACGACCGCCAGCAGCATCGGCAGCTGGACGTTGCCCGCGGCCGGTTCACCGCCGATCGCGCTGGCGTTGCCCGCGTTGCGGACGTCGGCCTGGCCGCCTGCCGAGGTGGACTGGCCGCCCAGCACGCCGACCTGCGGCAGCGCCTGGTCGGGCAGCGTGGCGGAGGACGGGTAGAGCGCGCTCGGCGGCACCGCGACGCCGGCCACACCGGGGACGGCGGCCGGGATGTTGCCGTAGTTGCGCGGCGGGGCGGTGGCCGAACCGGTGCCCGCGATGCCCGGGCTGGTCGCGGTCGGCGAGGTTCCGGGCGCGGGCGTGGCCCCGCCGGGCTGCTGCGTGGCGGGGAGGCCGGGCTGGGTGTAGTTGTTCGCGTAGGTGGTCAGCCCGCAGTTGCCGGCGACCTTGTTGGAGATCGAGTCGAGGGTCTTCTTCTGCTGGTCGGCGCCGATGCCGAGGCCGACGGCGTACGGGTCGCCCGCGTTCTTCAGCGTGGTCGCGACGGCGGTGGCGATGGCGTCACCGCCGATCGTGCCGCTGGCCGCGTTCGCCGGGATCTGCCCGACGGTGATCGCGCCGGCCTTGCTGACCGTGTCCGCGATCTTCTGCGGGTCCACGCCGTTGAGGTGCAGGAACCACTCCTGCTCCTGCGCGCCGGCCTTGACCACGCCCGCGAGGTCCTTGCCCTGCACGGCGACGCTGTCGCTGAGGGCGCCGATCACGGTGCCGGTGCACGCCTGCGACAGCACGGTGCTCGCCGACGCGGTCCCCGCCGTCAGGAGCGAGCCGCCGGCGATGGCCGCGGCGACGGCGGCGACGGTCAGCGCTCTACGGGTGGTCTTCATCAGGCTGGTGTTGCGCACGAGCGCGGTCCTCCAGTGATCGCAGGCGTGTGTCCCCGGAAGGGATCAACGACGAGCGGACCCAAAGGATACTAAGCGGTAGCTCCCCGTAGAACCCACGCGCGTACGAGACCGGCGCTGACACCCGACAGAGCGACGACGGCGATGAGCATCGGTAGCGCGACGTTGCCACCACCGCCCGAGCCGCCCGGGAGCGCCTCGGCCTGGCCCGCGTTCTGCACCGGCTCGCCGGACTGCGCGGGCTGGCCGAGCGCGCCGTACTGCGGCGCGTACCCGGGGATCTGCCCGCCGTACTTCAGCCCCGGCGAGGGCGCCCACAGCGCGGACACCGCGAACGGCAGCCCGGCGTAGTTGCGCATCGGCGCGTAGGCGCTGCCCGACCCGAACGGCAGGAGGTTGAACGTCGACGGGTCGCCGGCCAGGACGGGGCTGGTCGAGCCGGGGATCGCGGCGGGCGCGACGCCCTCGGTGCGGCCGGGCGTGCCGCCCGGCGGGGTCTGCGGGTGGCCGCCGGTGCCCGGCGGGTTCTGCGGCTGCGGCCGGCTCGCGCCACCCCCGCCGAGCGCCCGGCCCGCCTGGTCGACCGTGCTGGTCAGGCCGTTCGTGGTGCCCGCGACGGCGCCGTTGACCGCGCTCGCGGCGGGGGCGCCGACGACCGGCAGCGGCTCGACGACCGTGTCCACGACCTTGACGGTGATCTGGCACAGCCCGCCGAGCAGGCCGCCGACGATCGAGGTGAGCCCGTCGGTGACGGTCTTCAGGCCGAGCGGGGTCTTGATGACGTCGCCCGGTTTGGCCGTGACCGTGTCGCCGCACTGGGCCGTGTGGGTTTCCGCGCTCGCGGTCGCGGGGAGGGCGAGCGCGGCCGATCCGGCCAGTACGAAGGCGGCGGCGCCCGCCGCGGCGGTCCTGCGTGTCCGACCCTGCATGTTCGTCCTCCAGCGCGTCGCTACTGGTTCAACGAAGCTAGAGCAGGTGCGTGACGCCCGCACGGCGGAAAGTAGCCGTCAGGCGCGGCGCATCCAGGCCCGGGTGAGCGCGGCGGCCACGATCGCGAGCGCGAACACCGCGATGATCAGCGGCAACCGGGCCGGCGCGGTCGGCGACGGCATGGCCTCGGCGGTCCCGGAGTTCTGCGTGACCACCGGCGGTTCCGTCCCAGTCGGTGGGACGAGCCCGGGCGCGGCCGGCGGGACGACCCCGGGCCGGATCAGGGCGGACAGCGGCGGCGTCAGCGGGACGCCCCCGGAACCGATGAGGAACCCACCGGTGACGAACGAGGCCGGCACGATCCCGCCGGTCGCGCCGGGAGCGGGGGCGACGGGAGTTCCGGGCGCCGGGGTCTCCTCGCCGGGCTGCGGTCCGCCGGGGGCGGGTTCCTCCGGCGCCGGATCGTCCGGAGCTGGGTCGTCCGGAGCTGGGTCGCCGGTGGACGGCGGGACGAGCGGCCGACCGGAGACGAGGCTCTGGGTGGCCGCGGACAGCGTGTTCACCGTGCCCTGCACGCCGGGGCAGAGCTGCTCGGTCGCCACGTCGCCGACGACCGGCGCGTCGCCCACGTCCAGCGCCTTCGCCAGGTCGGCCACCGGCAGCGGCAGCAGCGGGTCGCGCTGGTCCGGGCCGGTGGGCGCGGAGCCGCTGCCGGTGCCGACGGTGAGCACGCCGGGCTGGTCGAGCGGGGCGCCCGCGTCGAGGGTGAGTGCCTGGCCCGGCTCGTCGCGCAGGGTGGCGTCACAGCTGCCGGCCAGCGCGGGGTCGGCTTCCTCGGCGAACGCGCCCGGCGCGGCCAGCGTGGCCGACAGCGTCAGCACGAACCCGGCCACTCCGGCGCGGCGCGCGGTCTTCCCCATGCGTCCCCCAGCACTCAGGTGTGTCACGGACCGCGCTCACGGTACTTCATAGCGTCGGTGCGGTTGGGGAGAACCGACTGGATTCCGCCGGTAGCGTGGCCTCATGCAGATCGGTGCGCACGTCCGTGACGACGACCCGCTGACCGCGGCCAAGGAGCGCTCGGCCGACGTGGTGCAGTTCTTCCTGGCCGACCCGAAGGGCTGGAAGAAACCCGTCGCGCAGCCGCCGCGGGCGGACATCGAAGCGGCCGGGGTGGAGGTGTTCATCCACTCCCCCTACATCATCAACGTCGCGTCGCTGAACAACCGCATCCGGATCCCGTCGCGCAAGCTCGTCACCCAGCACGCGGCCGCCGCGGCGGAGGTCGGCGCGAAGGGCCTGGTCGTGCACGGCGGTCACATCGGCAAGGGCGACGACATCGCGGAGGGCTTGGCCAACTGGCGCAAGTTGTTCGAACGGCAGGCGGCCGACGGCGGTTTCGCGGTGCCGATCCTGATCGAGAACACCGCGGGCGGCGACGGCGCGATGGCGCGGGAGATGGACGTGCTGGCGCGGCTGTGGGACGAGGTGGCCGAGTTCGGCGCCGGGTTCTGCCTGGACACCTGCCACGCGTTCGCCGCGGGCTGGGAGCTGGACGACGTGGTGGACAAGGTCATGGCCATCACCGGCCGCATCGACCTGGTGCACCTGAACAACTCGCGCGACGAGTTCGGCTCCGCACGCGACCAGCACGCGAACGTGGTGCACGGCGGCGGCACGATCGACCCGGAGGCGCTGGTGGCCGTCGCGGCGGCCGCCGGAGCGCCCGTGGTGGTCGAAACCCCGGCCGACGGACAGGCCGAGGACATCGCCTACCTGCGGGAGAAGCTGGGCTGACCCCCGCGGCGGCGGCCGTGCTGGAGGGGGAACACGGGTGGTTGTTGGCCGTGGCTGGTTTCGCCGTTCAGACCGCGTGCCGGGCGCGGCGGCGCTTCAGCACCACCACGTCGCGGGCCCGGTCGAGCACTCCGCCGGCCGGGTCGTCGTCGCCTGCCGTGCGTACCGCGTCTTCCGCCGGGCGGTAGATCTCCCGCACCACCAGCACGCACAGCCCGATCACGGCCAGGTCCCGCAGCGTGACGAACCCGAGGAACCAGTCCGGCGGCAGCCCCTTGTGGTCGGTGCCCAGGTAGTAGAACATCCGCGGCACCCACACCAGCGCGTCCAGCAGCATCCAGCCCAGCAGCAGCCGCCACCGCGGGATCGCCAGCACCGCGAGCGGCACCAGCCACAGCGAGTACTGCGGGCTCCACACCTTGTTGGTCAGCAGGAACGCGGCCACCACCAGGAAGCACAGCTGCGCCAGCCGCGGCCGCACCGGCGCGGACAGCCCGACGTAGGCGATCCCGGCGCAGCAGGCCAGGAACAGCCCCCCGCTGACGACGTTCAGCCAGGTCGGCGTCTGCCCGGCGGCGAGCGGCCCGTCGAAGCCGGCCCAGCCGGTGAAGTACGAGATCACGTTGTAGATCGAGTCCGGGTCCATCCCGCGTTGCGCGTTGAGCCGGAAGAACTCCTGCCAGCCCGCGTTCAGCGTGAGCGCGATCGGCAGGTTGACCGCCAGCCAGGTGCCCACCGCCGTGCCCGCGGTGACCGCCCACGGCCGCAGCTTCCCGGCCCGCACGCACAGCACGAGCAGGGGCCCGAGCAGGAACAACGGGTACAGCTTCGCCGCCGCGCCGAGCCCGATCAGCAGCCCGGCCACCACCGGTTTCCGCCGCGCCCAGGCGAGCAGACCGGTCGCGGCGAACGCGGTGGCCAGCGCGTCGAAGTTGGTGAACGCGTGCACCAGCACCAGCGGTGAGATCGCGGCGAGGCACGCGTCCCACGTTCGGCGGTTCGCGGTGCGGCCCACCGCCCACACCGTGACCAGCCAGGCGAGCGCGAGCCAGAACGCGGTGATGTTGAAGTAGATCGCCACCGGCAGCGCGCCGGGCAGCCAGCCGGTGTCGGCGATCGCCTTCCAGCCCTGCGCGAGTTTCGCGTTCGCCCACTGGAACAGCCCGGTCAGCACCGGGTACTCCATGTACCGGACGTGCGCGTTCGGCGTGCCGGCGTCGTCGATCCAGCTCGTCTTGTACGGGAACGTGCCGGGCTGGTCCAGCCGCTCGGCGCTGAACAGCGGGACGACGTCGGAGTAGCACATCGCCACGTACGGGCGCCCGGACCGCCAGTCCAGCTGGGTCTGCCCGCTGTCGTCGACGTACTGCTGGATGCAGCTGGCCTTGCCGAACCAGCACAGCACCAGCGCCAGCGTGGCCAGGGCCAGCCCGACCCGCTGGGGTGTCCAGAACCAGTGCCGCCCGACCGCCGCGTGCTCGCCGAGCGGACCGCCGATCGGTCTGCTCGCGGCCGCGACCAGCGGCTCGGTCCAGGACGGCGCGACCCGCTGACCGGCGTCGAGTGACGCCGGCGCGGGTTCGGCCGAGGTGGTCTCGTCGGTCGGGCTGGACACCCGCGCGATGTTACGGCCCGCGTCGTGAGCCGGGGATCAGCCTCTGTCGCGGGTGGTGGTCGGCCCGAAGTCGTCGCCACCACCACCCGGGATGGTGAAGGTCGGCGTTTGCCGGGACTTGCTCGTCGTCGGTTCCGTGGACTCCGGGGTGTGGGTCGGCGTCGACGGCGGGGTCGACGGCGGCGTGGTCGGGGACGACGTGCTCGACCTGCTGCTCGTCGGCTTCGTCGAGGACGACGCGTCGTCACCGGCGGTCGCGCTCTTGCCGATCGGCGAGACGGTCGGGAACTTCTCGCTCGGCTTGCCCTTGAGGTAGTCGTTCATGAACTGCTGCCACATCTTGGCAGGCAGCCCGGTCGAGGAGACCGCGTCGCCGTTCTTGTCCCGCAGCGGCGTGTTCTTGTCACTACCGACCCAGGACGCGGCGGAGATCGACGGCGTGTAGCCGACCATCCACACCTGCGAGTTGTCCTTCTCCGACCCGGAGCCGTTGCCGGCGCTGGCGTCGTACTGCTGGGTACCGGTCTTGCCGGCGCACTCGTGGCCGCTGGGGCAGCTGAGCTTCGAGAACTGGATGACCGGCTTGAGCGCGTTGGTCACGTTGCCCGCGATCTGCTTGCTCTTGTTCGCGTCACCCTCGGCGAAGGCCGGCTTCGGGTTGCTCGACGGCTGGTACACCACGTCCCCGCCGGGCGTGGTCACCTTCTGCACGAAGTGCCGGTCCAGGTAGGTGCCGTTGTCGGCGATGGTCGCGTACCCGGCCGCCATGTCCAGCGGCGAAGCCATGGTCGAGCCACCGCCGAGCGCGATGTTGTTGTCGACGGCCTTGAGCGAGGTGACCCCCGCCTCCTTGGCCGCGTCGGCCACCGCCTGTGGTCCGGTCACGTTGGCGACCATGTCGAAGAACACCGTGTTGGTCGACCGCATCGTCGCTTCCGCGACCGTGCACTCCTTCGAACAGCTGTTGGACGCGCCCGCGTTGTTGATGTAGCGCGGGTTGCCGTTGGGCAGCACGCCGAACTGCCGGTGCGTGCTGCCGTCGAACGTTTCGCCGAGCCCCTTGCCCATCTTGAGGAACGCGACCAGGTCGAACGTCTTGAACGACGACCCCGGGTTCCGTGCGGTGTTCGCCCAGTCGATGTAGTCGGTCTTGTCGTTGGGGCCGCCGTAGTAGGCGACCACACCGCGGGTCTTCGGATCCACGGCGACGAGCGCCTTCTTCAGCTCGGGCGGCTGCCCCTGCATCACGTCGTTGACGGCCTTCTCCGCCAGGCGCTGCGCGTTCGGGTCGATCGTCGTGTAGACGTTGTAGCCGTTGGCCTGGGTCTTCTCCTTGGAGTAGCCCGCGGCCTCCAGTTCGGCTTCGACCTGCGCCTGGATGAACGCGTTGTTGCCGGTGATCGCCTGTGGCTTGGTCTGGTCCTTCGGCAGCGGCGTCGGGTACTGGGCGGACTTGCGGTCGGTGTCCGACAGCCAGTTGTACTTGACCATCTGGTCCATGACGTAGTTCCAGCGCCACGTCGTGTACTCGGCGTTCTCCGACTTGCCGGGGCCCTGGATCAGACCGGCCAGCAGCGCCGCCTCGGACTGGGTCAGCTGCGCCGCGGTCTTGTTGAAGTACGCGTGCGAGGCGGCTTCGATGCCGTAGGCGCCACGTCCGAAGTAGACGATGTTCAGGTAGGCCGTGATGATGTCCTCTTTGGACTGCGTCTGGTTCATCTTGAACGACTTGACCAGCTCGGTCGCCTTGCGGGTGAGCGTGGGCGCCTCGTTCTCGGTGGCCTTCTTGATGTACTGCTGGGAGATGGTCGAACCACCGCCGGAGCCGCCGGTCAGGTTGTTGTAGACGGCGCCCAGGATGCCCATCACGTCGAAACCGTTGTTGGTCTCGAAGGTCGCGTCCTCGGCCGCGTACACGGCGTGCTTGACGGTGTCCGGGATCTGGCCCGGCTTGAGGACCTGGCGGTTCCCGCTGTCCGGGATCTCCTTGCCCATGACCGAGCCGTCGCTGTAGTAGTAGGTCACCACCTGGGCCTGCTGGGCCAGGACCTCCTCCGGCGTCGGCACGTCCACCAGGAAGTAGGCGATCGTGAATGCGATCGCCGGCAGCACGACGAACACCCCGAAGAAGGCGTACAGGGTGCGCCGGATGATCTTCCAGCGCCGCTTCTTGCGCTGCTTCGGCGTCAGGGCCGCCTTGCCCTTCTTCCCCTTCCCGGTCTCCTCGGGCGCGTCGTCCTCGGGGCCGGAGTCGTTCAGGGGCTCGTCGACGTAGTCGTCGTAGTCGTCGTACCCGCTGGCGCGCAGCTCGGCGTGGGTGAGCAGCCCCGGCTCGGAGTCACCCATGCCGGGGCGGCGGCCGGCGGCGGCACCGGCACCGCGGCCGGCGGCGGCCGGACCGGCGGGCGGGCGGTAGCGGCCGCGCATCGGCCGGTCGGCGGGGTTCTGCGGACCGGGCGCTCCGGGCGGCGGCCCGGGACGGCGCTGCGGCGGCGGAGGCATGCGGTTGCCCGCGGGCGGGACGCGGCGGGGACCACGGGGGGCGTCCGGGTCCTGACCACCCGGCCAGCCCGGGCCACCGCCCTCGCCGGGCCACTGGGGGCCCTGGGGACCCTGCGGGCCGCGGGCCTGCGGGCGCTGGGGAGGCGCGGGACGTCGTGGCGGTTCGTCACCGTTCGGCCAGGCCGGGCCGCCCTCGCGCGGCCACTGGGCACGACGGGGTTCATCGGGCTCCTGACCGGGCCAGGAGCGATTGCGGTGGTCGTTCACGAGTGAGCCTCCCAGACCGGCGGTACACCGGGCGCCGTTCTGTGATCGAGTGCCAGCGCTGCGCTACGTCCCCTCACTGCCCAGCCGTCCTCCGGGACGGGCCGTGCGGGGTTCCGTTGCCCGAGACGTACGAACGCACCAGATGGTTCCAGCGGCACGCCCGGCACACCTCCACCACATGGACGTTGAACTCCCCCACCAGGTTGGCCAGGCGGGCCAGTTCCGCCGGTGTCCTGGCCGAGCCGGAGACGTGCCTGAGCTGTTCACCGAACACCCAGGACACGTTCGTCAGGCCGTCCTGCCCGCACAGCGGGCAGGGGGCCCCGCTCGGTTCGCCGTGGAACCGGGCAGCCCTGAGCAGGTACGGATCGGCGTCGCAGACGTCGCGCGTGCCGACACGACCGGCGCGGACGCCGGCCAGCAGCGCGCGGCGCTGCAGGGCGTAGTCCACCACCTGTCGCTGGTTCTGCACGGTGACAGAGTACGTGGCCGCCGTGTGTGCGCCATGAGCTGTGCGGCCTAACGATGTAGACCACGCGCGCGACACGCCGAACGTTCCATAACGCTCTGGTGAACTTCAGGGGTGTGTTTCGGGTCGCATCGGGTGATCATCGGTGTTGGCTGCACCACTTCGATGTATCGGCCCGATATAATCGGGCGTTAGGTTGCCGGAGTGTCGTGGAAGTCCTCGAAAGGGGGTGCACCGTGCTGGAGTTCGCCATCCTGGGGCTGCTGCACGAGGCACCGATGCACGGCTACGTGCTGCGCAAACGGCTGCACGACACGCTCGGCATGTTCCGCACCTTCTCGTACGGTTCGCTGTATCCGACCCTGCGCCGGCTGCAGCGGGCGGGGTTCATCGAAGAGGCCGACAGTGACGTCGGAGGAGCCGGCGAGCCCGTCAAGGGCTGGGGCCGGCGGGCTCGGACGGTGTACAAGCTCACAGCGGAGGGGAAAGAGCACTTCGCGAAGCTGCTCGCCGACGCCGGGCCCCAGACCTGGGAGGACGAAGGGTTCGGGGTCCACCTGGCCTTCTTCTCCCGGACACCGGCTGATGTCAGGATGCGGATCCTGGAGGGCCGGCGCCGCCGGGTCGAGGAACGCCGTGAAGGGCTACGGGCGGCGCTCGCTCGTGCCGAGGAGAAGATCGACCGCTACACGCGTGAGCTGCACCGCCTCGGGCTGGAGAGCAGCGAGCGCGAGGTGCGCTGGCTGAACGAACTGATCGCGCACGAGCAGGACGAGCAAAACCGCGGGCTTCAGAGCTGAGACCGCATCCGAAATCGGCAAGACATCACTGAACGAAGGAGAAACCGGCATGGGCGACAACAGCGGCCGCGTACGAGTGGCCATCGTTGGCGTCGGAAACTGTGCGGCGTCGCTGGTGCAGGGGGTGCACTACTACCGCGACGCCGACCCGGCCTCGCGGGTGCCCGGCCTGATGCACGTGCGGTTCGGCCAGTACCACGTCGGTGACGTGGACTTCGTGGCCGCGTTCGACGTCGACGCCAAGAAGGTCGGCCAGGACCTGTCGTCCGCGATCCTCGCCAGCGAGAACAACACCATCAAGATCACCGACGTGCCGCCGCTCGGTGTGCCGGTTCTCCGCGGCCCGACCATGGACGGCCTCGGCCGCTTCTACCAGGAGACCATCGAGGAGTCCGACGAGGAGCCGGTGGACGTCGTCGCCGCGCTGCGCGAGGCCCGGGCCGACGTGCTGGTCTCCTACCTGCCGGTCGGATCGGAGCAGGCCCAGAAGTTCTACGCGCAGTGCGCCATCGACGCCGGCGTGGCCTTCGTCAACGCGATCCCGGTGTTCATCGCCTCGGACCCGGCGTGGGCGCAGAAGTTCACCGACGCCGGTGTCCCGATCGTCGGTGACGACATCAAGTCCCAGGTCGGCGCCACCATCACGCACCGCGTGCTGGCGAAGCTGTTCGAGGACCGCGGGGTCCAGCTCGACCGCACCATGCAGCTGAACGTGGGCGGCAACATGGACTTCAAGAACATGAAGGAGCTGGAGCGCCTGGAGTCCAAGAAGGTCTCCAAGACCCAGGCGGTCACCTCGCAGATCGACCGCGACCTGGGCAAGGCCAACGTGCACGTGGGCCCGTCGGACTACGTGCAGTGGCTGGAGGACCGCAAGTGGGCCTACGTCCGGCTGGAGGGACGCGCCTTCGGTGACGTGCCGCTGAACCTGGAGTACAAGCTCGAGGTGTGGGACTCGCCGAACTCGGCCGGCATCATCATCGACGCGGTGCGCGCCGCGAAGATCGCCCTGGACCGCGGCGTCGGCGGCCCGCTGCTGTCGGCTTCGTCCTACTTCATGAAGTCGCCGCCGGTGCAGTACGACGACTCGACCGCGCGCGACTCGGTGGAGAAGTTCATCGCGGGCGAGATCGAGCGCTGAGTTCTCCGCGAGGAAGGGCCCGGTCCTGGACCGGGCCCTTCCTTCACGCCTGGAGCGCGGCGGGCAGGTCGGCGACGGTGTCCAGGACCCGGTGCACCCGCTCCAGCACGGCGGGATCCGGCGGGAAGTGCGGGTTGGGCACGGCGTAGACGGTCATCCCCGCGGCCAGCGCGGACTTGAGCCCGTTGGTGGTGTCCTCGACCGCGGCGCACTTCGCGGGGTCGACGCCCAGCCGGCGGGCGGCTTCGAGGTAGACGTCCGGGGCCGGCTTGCCCGCGGCGACCTGCTCGCTGGAGATCGCGACCTCGACCAGCCCGGTCAGGTCGGTGGCCGTCAGGAACGCCTCGATCAGCACCGGTGGTGACGAGCTGGCGATGGCCACCGGGTACCGCTCGCCGACCGCGCGCACGGCGTCGGCGGCCCCGGGCAGCACCGGCGGACCGCCCGCGTAGCGGTGGGCCATCGCGTCGATCACGACCTCGGCGATCCGCTCCGGCGTGAGCCGCGCGCCGAGGTGTTCGACCAGGTAGCGCGCCCATTCCGGGGTGCTCATCCCCTGCATGGCGCGGGTGGCCGTGGCGGTCCAGCTGCCGCCGTACTCGGCGACGACCGCCCGGCGCACCTCGTCCCAGGTCTGCTCGGAGTCGACGAGCACCCCGTCGAGGTCGAAAACCACCGCGTCCATGCCCGTGACCGTACCTACTCGTCCGCGGCCAGGCGCAGGATCGGGCCGAGCAGGCCGGGGAAGCGTTCGCCCAGGTCGTCCGCGCGGACCCGGACCCGCCGGTGCCTGCCGTCCACGGTCATCGAGATCACCCCCGCCTCCCGCAGGATCCGCCAGTGGTTGGTCAGCGTCGACATCGGCACGTCCAGGCCGTCGGCGAGCACCGCGCACGTCGATTCGGGGTCCCCGGAGGCGCGCAGCGCCAGCTTCAGGCGCACTGGATCGCCCAGCGCGTGCAGCACCTGCGCGAGCGTCAGCGACTCGCGTGCGGGCTGGGGTAGCGATCGCATGGCCCGAGTCTAGCAAACTGTTCGACAGTTCGGGATTATCGAACTATCGTCGGCGGCATGACGAAGATCGAGACTCCCGCCGTGAGCCGGGCGGCGTTGCTCGCGCTGGCCTGCCTCGGCCAGTTCATGGTGCTGCTGGACAGCACCATCGTCGGGGCCGCGCTGCCCGACATGCAGGAGCGCCTGCACGTCGGGCTCAGCGGGCTGCAGTGGATCGTGGACGCCTACGTGCTGCTGGTGGCCATGCTGTTGCTGTCCGGCGGGGTCTTCGCCGACCGGTTCGGCCGCAAGCGCGTGTTCCTGGCCGGTGTGGCGGTGTTCACGGTCGCGTCGGTGGTGTGCGCCCTCGCGCCGTCGATCGGCTGGCTGATCGCCGGGCGGGTGCTGCAGGGCGTCGGGGCCGCGGCGCTGAGCCCCGCGTCGCTGGCCCTGCTCAGCGCCGCGTACCCGGTTCCGGCCGAGCGGGTCCGGGCGATCGGGTTGTGGGCCGGGTTCAGCGGGATCGGCCTGGCCGCGGGACCGCTGGCAGGCGGCATCCTGGTCGAGGCCTTCTCCTGGCCGGCGATCTTCCTGGTGAACGTGCCCGTCGGCGCGGTCCTGCTGGTGGTCGGCATGCGGGTCCTGGGCGAGTCCCGCAACCCGGAGGCGCCGGCGATCGACGTGCCGGGCACGGTCCTGTCGGTCGTGGGCGTCGGCGCGCTGACCTACGGCCTGATCGAGGGCGGGTCGCGTGGCTGGACCTCGCCGGTGATCCTGGGCAGCTTCGCGGTCGCGGTGGTGGTGCTCGCCGGGTTCGTCGCCGTGGAAGCTCGCCGCGCGGCGCCGATGCTGCCGTTGCGGCTGTTCCGGGAACGGCTGTTCACGGTGTCGAACACGGCGATGGTCGTGGTGGGTTTCGCGCTGATGGGCTCGTCCTTCTTCTTCTCCCAGTTCTTCGTGCACGTCCAGGGCAGCTCGATCCTGGTGGCCGGGCTGCGGACGCTGCCCGCGACGCTCGGCATGGTGGTGGTGAGCCCGTTCGCCGGCCGGCTCGCCGCGCGGTACGGCTTCCGGGTGGTGGTCACCAGCGGCCTGGTGCTGGCCGGGCTGGGCCTGCTGGTGCTGGGGTTCGTGGACGCGGGCACCGGCTACGGCAACGTGTGGTGGCGGCTGGCGATGGTGGGCGTCGGGTTCGCCCTGGCCATGTCGCCGCTGACCGGGGCCGCGATCCAGGCGGTGAGCCCGCGGGAGGGCGGGCTGGCGTCCGGGATCAGCCGCACGACCCGGCAGACCGGGGCGGTGCTCGGGGTGGCGGTGCTGGGAGCGGACGTCCAGACCGGGGCGGGGCTGGGCGGTGCCCTCGTGGGGGCCGGGGTGGTGACCCTGGTGGGCGCCGTCCTGA
>NZ_PQHW01000046.1 GCF_003385215.1 Amycolatopsis thermalba
GCCACGACCCGTGTTGCGCGGGCCGGCGGGGGGATGGGGGGCGCTGGTTTGTCCGGGCGGCGTGGTGGGCTGTGCCGCCCGGAAGGGGCGGGCTCGGGTGAGTGGGTGCCGCTGCGCGTGTCGCCTGCCCTGCCGGCCGCGGCGCGGGCTCCCGGGCCGAGGCTCCACACCGGGTGCCCGTGCCACACGGCACCGGCGCCGGGCAGGGCGGCCTCGATCAGGCCGATCAGCCGTTCGGCGATCTCGCGCTGGACGGTCCAGCCAGGCCAACTTCGGCATTCGGCAACGCGTCAGGGTGCTGCCTTCCTCTACCGTCAACAACGCCCAATGCTCCCTACAGCTCGCTGTCGGGATCACCCACCGACCGTGGTGGTCTCGCGCCGGGTGCGTCGCGTGGTGATTCGCTGCCAGGCCGTGGTGACCTCCTCGGCCAGGCGGCACGGTGAGGTGTCCATCGGCAGCCGCACCAGGGCCTGCGCCGCGTAGCATTGTCCGTCCACATCGGACACCGTCAGGTCCTCGGGCGCGGGCAGCATCTCCTCCAGCACCAGGCCGTCGACGGCCGGATCCGCCAGCAGGCGGTCGAACACCCGCAGCGTGGCGACGCTGTCCAGGTCGACCGGCCGGGACCGGTGCCCGTGCCGGGCGAACACCCACCGCGGCGCGCCGGTCGCCAGCCGCAGGTTCGCCAGCGCCCGGAGCCGTGCGAACCGGTCCCCGCCCGGCTCCGGCAGCAGGTCGCGGCCGGCGAACACGGTCGCCGGCGCGATCACCAGGTCCGGGTCCAGCAGCAGGCGCGGGGTGCGGGTGCGGCCGGGGAAGGCCGCGCGCGGATCGCCGAACGCGCGCGGCACCGTGAGCCGCCGGACCGGGGACGCGGCGGTGAGCAGCGAGACCACCACGTCCCACGGCGGCGGTGGCCGTCGCGTCGCGTGGTGGACCGGCCACAGCACCCGGCCCGCGCGGTCCTCGGCGATCACCCCGCGCGCGTCGCGGCGCAGCGTGATCTCGCCCAGCGGCAGGTAGCGGCGCATCCCGGCGGGATCGTCCACATAGGTCGCCGGATCGGCGTCGCCGGTCCAGCTCCGCGTGTAGCGTGGGCGGCGCACCGCGTTGGCGTCCCGGCTGCCCTGCGGCGGCACGAGGATCTCGACGGGCTCGGCGCCGCACCGGGCCGCCGTCTCGGTCAGGAACGCGCGGTAGGCGCTCACCTGGGGCACCGCGCCGTGCAGGCCCTGCAACGCGGCGGCGAACCGCGCGTCCACCACGCCCGCCGGGGTGACGCCCTCCAGCACGGCCCGGCCCGCCGGCAGCGGGCGGAGCAGGCAGTCCACCGGCCACGGCGCGGGCCGCGCCGGTGGTGCGCCCAGGTAGTCCAGCACGGCGGGGCCGAGTTCGATCTCGCTTTCGTCGGCGTGCCGGGCCATCCACTCGCACAGCCGCTGGTAGATCGTGCGCGGCCGCGGTTCCGGCCACGCCGAGCCGGGCCGGAACGGCTCGGCGGAGTCCAGCGCCCGCGCGACGATCTCGGACACCGGCCGCGGCTCGGGCCCGACGAGCCCGAGCGCGGGGTGCGACCGGCGGTCACCGAGCACCGCGGCGAGGCGTCCCGCGTGCGCGATCAGCTCGGGCAGCCGCGACGGCACCGGGACGCCGCCGTGCGCGCGGCGGTAGACGTCGGTGGCCCCGGGCCCGGGCTCGGCCGTGACCCGCCAGCGGTGCAGCTGTCCGGTGGGCGCGGACGACACCTGTACGAGCCCCAGCTGCGCCAGGTGCCGCAAGAACTCGCGCAGCACCGGCTTGCGCCGCGCGTCCGGGGAGAGCAGCGTGACCACCTCCCGGGTGCGCATCGCCCGCGAGCCCAGCACCCGGCACAACGCGTCCACCACCGGGGTCCGCCGGACCTCGCCCGGCCCGTCGCGGCCGGCGACGTGCCAGCACAGCCGGTCGCCTTCGGTCCACCGCAGCGGGGTCAGGCTCAGCCACGCCTCCGGCAGCACCGGGGCGGCGGTCAGCCTGC
The DNA here is from genome assembly GCF_003385215.1 of Amycolatopsis thermalba. Lineage (GTDB taxonomy): Bacteria > Actinomycetota > Actinomycetes > Mycobacteriales > Pseudonocardiaceae > Amycolatopsis_E > Amycolatopsis_E thermalba. The sequence continues at coordinate 2,021 of NZ_PQHW01000046.1, forward strand.
GGCGGTCCTGGTGGATGTTGGTGAGCCGGTGCACCGCGTGGTCGCCGACGGTCAGCGGTCCGGGGCCGGTCCCGGCGAGCGCGACGTGCGCCAGCCAGCCGCGCGAGGTGGTCTCGAACGCGGCCCGGAACAGCAGCCGCAGCAGGTGGTCGGCGCGTTTGCGCAGGGGTTTGCTCGTCCACGGCTCGCCCGCGGCGAGCCGGGCGCGGATGTCCTCGACGACGCCGGGGGCGGTGGCGGTGATCACCCGGGCCGCCGCGGGATCACCGGCGATGAGGTCCCACACCAGGCCGTGGTGCATCCGTTCGGTCTGCTCGACGGCGTCGCGCAGCGCGGCGGTTTCGGCGGCCAGCGCGGCGCCCCATTCGGCGATCCGGGCCAGCGGCCGGAAATCCAGGTCCCCGGGCCGGACGAACTCGCCGCGGTGCAGCCGCCGCCGGACGTCGAGCGCCTGCCGCCGCAGATCCCGCGGCAGGGCCGGGACCAGCTCCTCGCCGATGCGTCCGGCGACCTCCGCGGCGCACACGCGGTAGGCGGTCTCGGCGCGGATCAGGTGACGCATCCGTTCGGTCAGATCGGGCGTGCCGAGCGCGGCGGGCAGCGCCGCGGGCAGGCCCGCGATCCGGACCAGGGCGGGATCAGCCGGCACCGCCACCTCGCCTCCCGAAAGCAATTCCCGAAACGGTTTCCGGAATGCGGAAATCCGTATTCAGTCTGTGCCGGGAGGCGGGTGGCGGAAAGTGCGGGACCGGCTTTTCCCCGGGTCGAACGACCCCTGAACGTGGTGGTACGCCGGGAATCAGCGATTCCGCCAGACCGGCTTCCGTTTCTGCGCGAAGGCCGCCGGTCCCTCGAACGCGTCCTGGCTGACGAGGAGTTCGTCGAGCGCGGGTGAGGGATACCGGACGGCTTCGACGGTGTCCGCGATCGCGTCCGCCTCCGCCATGATCCGCAGCGAAGTCCGCACCGCGGTCGGCGAACCCTCGAGGATCGCGGCGGCCACCTCCCGCGCGACCGTCAGCGCCTGCCCGGCCGGGGCGACCCGGCTGACCAGGCCGTAGGACTCGGCCTCCGCGGCGGACAGGCGCCGTCCGGTGAGGATCACGTCGTTGGCGACCTTCGGCGGCACCGCGCGCGGCAGCCGCACCAGGCCACCCGCGGCGGCGACCAGGCCGACCCGGACCTCGGGCAGGCCGAACTGCGCGCTCTCGTCGGCGACCACGAGGTGGCAGGCGAGGGCGATCTCGCAGCCGCCGCCGAGCGCGAACCCGTTGACCGCCGCGATCACCGGCTTGGGCAGGGACTCGCGGCTGGTCAGCCCGCCGAACCCGGTCTTGGGCACCCACATCGGCTTGCCGCTGGCCGAGTACACCAGGTCGTTGCCCGCGGAGAACGCCTTGTCACCGGCGCCGGTGATGATCGCGACCCACAGGTCCGGGTCGGCGAAGTAGGCGTCGAACACCTCCGCCAGCTCGGCGTTGGCCGGCGGGTGCAGGCTGTTGCGCGAGTCCGGGCGGTTGATGGTGACCTCCAGCAGGTGCCCGTCGCGGCGGACCAGCACGTGCTCGTAGTCGTCGCGGAAACCGGGTGCGCGCGGCGGGAACAGCTCGTCCATCCGCTCGGCCGTCAGCGTCACGCGGTTGCCGAACCCGAACGAGCGCACGTGGATCTTGCCGCCGATCGGTTCGCCCTCCAGCAGGCGGCCGATCGTCTCCTCGTCCTTGGTGGAGGCGAGGAAGCGTCGGCCGTCGTCGAGCCGCCCGACCACCACGGCGGTGCCAGTGGCGTGCTGGACGGTGTAGGTCTCCAGCGTCGCCCAGCCGTCCGGGTGCACCGTGGTCGGCACGGCCGGGCGGGCGTCCAGCTCGGCCTGCAGTTCCGCGCTGCGGCTCGGTCGCCACGGCGCGGGCGTGGTCGAGTAGACACCGGCGGAGTACTTGGACAGCATGCCGCCGTTGGCGCCGACCGAGCCGAACGCGCCCGGCCGCGCGCGCAGGCGCACGACGGTCTCGGCGATCGCGTGGGTCGAGTAGTTGTTGCCCGGGCCGCCGAAGAACGGCAGGCCGCCGGTGACGGTGAGGCCGCGCGGGTCGTCCGGGGCGAGGCCGAGCCCGTCACACACGGCGAACACGGCGATCGGGAAGCAGCTGTAGAGGTCGAGCGTGGCCAGGTCACCGACGCCGATGCCGGCGACCTCCAGCGCGTGCCGCACCGCCAGCACCGCGGCGGGGGAGCCGCTGAGGTCCTCGCGCTCCAGCAGCGGCTGTTCCTCCAGATCGGCGTGGCCGTGCAGGAAGACCCACTTCTCCTCGGGCACCCCGAGCCGGCGCGCGGCGCCCACGGACATCATCAGCACCGCGGCGCCCTGGTTGACCTGCTCGCGGGCGACCAGGAAGCGGGTGTAGGGGTCGGCGATCGGGCGGTTGCGTTCGGACGGCGTCGCCAGCTCGCGCGCGTCGCGCTCGACCGGCGCGGCGGCGTGCGGGTTCGCGGCGGCGACCTTGGTGAACGGCGCGAACAGCTCGCCCATCGCCAGCGCGTACGCCTCGCGGGACAGGCCGAGCCGCGCGCGGCGGGCGTTGTCGAACAGCGCGTACTGGCTGGTCGGCTCGATCAGGCCGTGCGCCAGCATCTGCCGGTTGGCCAGGCCCTTCAGCCCGAACCCGCGGTCCTCCAGGTCGCCGTCGACGTGCTCGGTGAAGTCCGGCTTGTCGTCGGCCTGCTGGAGGTGCCGGACCGTGGAGATGGCCTCCGCGCCCGTGATGAGCGCGACCTCGGCCCCGCCCGCGGCGATCGTCCCGGCCAGCTCGGTGACCAGGTGCTGGGGCGACTGGCCGCCGGTGACCTCCAGGACGGCGCGGGCGGGCGCGGCGCCGATCCGGTTCGCGACCGAGCGCGGGAAGTTGTCCGACCGGCCCAGCGGGGAGTGGGAGATCGGCGTGGAGATCTCGAACTGCCGGATGCCGGCGACGGTGTCGACGGCCTTCGCGACCGCACCCGGGTCGGCGCCGGTGTCGGCGAGGGCGTCCCGGGCCGCCGCGGCCGCGAGTTCGACCGCGGACAGCCCGCGGTAGCCGGGATCGTCGATGCGCTCGGACGCCTGGCCGACGCCGACGAGGACCGGCGTCCGGTGATCGAGAGAGGTCATACCGCACGGTAACCCGGCGGTGGCCTCCCGATCATCAAGTTCCGGCGATGTTGACCATCCACGAGCTGCCGAACCGGTCCACGCAGGCGCCGAACTCGTCGCCCCACATCTGCTTCTCCAGCGGGACGGTGACGGTGCCGCCGTCGGAGAGCTTGTCCCAGTAGCCGCGCAGCTCGGCGGCGTCGTCACCGCTCAGGCTGATCGCCACGTTGGTGCCGGGCTGGTGCTCCGTGCCGGGCGGGGTGTCGGAGGCCATGAGCGTGAAGCCGCGCTCGGTCTCGAGGTGGGCGTGCATGACCTTGTCCGCGTCGGCGCCCTCCATGCCGCCCAGTTCGCCGAAGGTGCTCAGGTTCAGCTCGCCGCCGAAGACCTGCCGGTAGAACTCCATCGCCTCCCGGGCGTCGCCGGCGAAACTGATGTACGGATTGAGCAGCGAAGCCATGTCCGGGTCTCCCTCCATCGCGAGGCGGACCATCCTCGCAGACCTGCGCTGCCTGCGACAACACCCTGCGGGGTAGGAAGAATTTCGCCAGAATCGGGCTGTGGCCGGGTCGGTGTGGTACGTGGGTTACGGGTCGAACCTGCACGCCGGGCGGTTGCGGTACTACCTGGAGGGCGGCACCCCGCCCGGCGGGCGGCGGTCGTGTCCCGGGTGCCGCGACCCGCGTCCGCCGGAACGGGTGGTGGCGCATTCGATGCCCGGCGGGGTGTACTTCGCGACGGAATCCGCGACCTGGGGCGGCGGGCGCGCGTTCTACGACCCGGCGCTGCCGGGGATGGCGGCCGGGCGGGCGTATCTGCTGACGCTGGGGCAGTTTTCCGACCTGGCGGCGCAGGAGATGTACCGGGCGCCCGAGGGTGACCTGGACCTGTCGACGGTGCTGTCCACCGGGCGCGACGTGCTGGGGCCGGGACGGTACGAGACGTTGCTGTACGTGGGCGATCTGGAGGGGTTCCCGGCGCTGACGTTCACGGCCCCGTGGGCGGCCGACGAGGTGCCGTGGAACCCGCCGTCCGCGGTGTACCTGCGGATGCTGGGGGAGGGGTTGCGGGAGGCGCACGGCTGGCCGGTGCCCCGCGTGGCCGAGTACCTGTGCGGCCTGCGCGGGGCAGCGGGCCATTGGCCGGTGGACGAGGTGGTGGAGTTGCTGAGTGAGCCGGAGCCGGCCACGGGACTGGCACCCGGCCGGACTCCTGCTGCAACGGAATCCGGCCGGGCGTCCACAGGCGTCGATGCTCACCCGGGCCCAACCTGAGTTCGAGTCTCCCGCCATGTGTGCACCGCCAGTGGCTGTGCGCAAAGAGCATTCACCTCCGACGCAACGGGGAAGACAACTGCCGCGGGCCACTTCCGGACAGGGCGGGAGCCGGCGAGTGCGTCCACCGAGCTCACCTACCTGCATGGTTGGACCTCGCGTTCAGTGTTGCGGCACTGTGCTCGCCGACCTCGCGGCCCTCTTCGAGGCTGGTGCACTCATGCTGGCGCTGACGCTGCTCGGCGCATCCGTGGAAAAGGCCCTCGTCGCGACCGTTGTGGTCGTCGGTGTCGTCCTGGGGCGCCTCCCCAACGCGGGTACTTGGCAGGATTTCCGCGTCTGGCCGTCGCTCCGCGGGCCGGGGTGGTCGTCGTGGACGTGAAGTCCGCAACGCTCGGCTTTCAGCGCCCGATCGAACTCCTGCGGCTCCAGCAGGCGATGGAACAACTCGCGGAGATTGACAGGTGGGCGCTGGCGTTGGAGCTGGCGGAAGTCCCGGGTGTCGTCGGCAAGCAGACTTGTGACACCTCAAGGTACACCTCGTTGGCCTGGGACCCCTACCGCGACGTCATGAAAACGGCTGGCTGCGCACGTGAGTTTCAACGCTACGTCCGGCGCTGCTGGGAAGTGGCCGGTCGTCGCGCAGAGGCGCTGCCACCGGGGGCGTCAATCGCGATAGGGCGCGAGGCACGCGAAACCGCTGACGAGCGAAGCGGAGTACACGGACTACTTGCGGGCGCTCAAGAAGCTAGCGCACCTGACGCTGCGCGCACTGGCGATCGAGATGCGAGAGGTGGACCGGCGAAGCACTCTCGGTGAGCTGCTCAAGCGTGACACCGTGCCGGAGAGCTACGAGCAAATCAAGGCGCTACTCGTTGTTCTCGAACGGCATGCGACCAACGGGACTCCAGGTCTGGAAGGAGCTGGTCGAGCGGCGAGACAGTGGCTGACCAGCGGGAAGTGGCCGTGGTCTGAAATACGCTGACCGGAGACCTGGCAAAGCGCATGCCAGGTCTCCGGATGCAGCGTCGGAGCTGCTGGCTCAGTAGCTCAGCTCCGCCAGGCGCTCGGGGTCGCTGATGATGTCGATCGCCGCGATGAGGTTGTTCACCACCGTGAACGCGAAGAGCGTCCAGGGCCGGCCGTCGCGCAGGATGAGGCGGCCCGCGACGCCGTTGACCAGCACCGGGATCGCCTGCCCGCCCTCGCCGGACTGCCGGAAGGTGAGCGCCTGACCGGCCACCGCCTCGGCGCCGTGCACCAGGCGGGACGCCCCGGCCGGCAGCGAGGCCGCCTCGGCCCGCAGTACCACGTCCGGGTCCAGCACGCTGACCAGCGCGGCGAAGTTCCCGTCCCGCGCCGCGGCGAAGAACGCGTCCACCACCTCGCGCTGCCGGGTCACGTCCCCGTCCGGCACGGTCGGGCTGCCCTGGATCCGCCGCCGGGCGCGGCTGGCCAGCTGACGGGCCGCCGCGGGCGTCCGGTCCACGATCGGGGCGATCTCGTCGAACGGCAGCGCGAACATGTCGTGCAGCACGAACGCCAGCCGCTCCGCCGGGTCGAGCGTGTCCAGCACGACGAGCAGCGCCAGCCCGACCGAATCGGCGATCAGCGCCTGGTGCTCGGGGTGCGCGCCGTCCTCCGGGGCGATGATCGGGTCCGGCAGGCGCTCCGGGTACTCCTCGCGGCGCGAATTCCGCGAGCGCAGCATGTCCAGGCACACCCGGCCCACCACGGTCGTCAGCCAGCCGCCCAGGTTGCGCACCTCACCGGCGTCGCTGCGGCTCAGCTTCAGCCACGCTTCCTGCACCGCGTCCTCGGCCTCGGTCAGCGAGCCCAGCATCCGGTACGCCACCGCCCGCAGGTGCGCCCGGTGCGCCTCGAACCGTTCGGCCAGCCACTCGTTCTCGGTCATACTCCCCTGACGGATCCTGTCACGCCGATGTGACCGGCTCGGACACCCGGATCACGATCAGGCACGAATCGTCCTCGGTGTCGGAGGACGCCTCGGCCAGGAGCTGGTCGCTGATCCGCTCCACGTCCGTCCCGGCGTGGCACGCGGCGGCGGCCAGCCGGTCCAGGCTGTCGTCCAGCAGCACCCCGCGCCGCTCGATCAGCCCGTCGGTGAACAGGACCAGCGTGTCCGCGGGCCGCAACCGCAGCACGCGCTCCTCGAACCGGGCACCCGGCCGCGCGCCCAGCAGGATCCCGCGCGGCAGCGGCAGCTGCTCGGCCACCCCGTCGCGCACCAGCATCGGCGGCAGGTGCCCGGCGCGCGCCCACGTCAGCGTCCGGCTTTCCGGGTCGTACAGCCCGCACAACGCGGTCCCGGTGACGCCGCGGTTCACCGTGAACGTCGTCGTGTTCAGCCAGCCCAGCAGCTGCCCCGGGCCGGCCCCGGTCACGGCCAGCCCGCGCAGCGCGTTGCGCAACGCGATCATCCCGGTCGCCGCGCCGATCCCGTGCCCGGCCACGTCGCCGATGACGAGCAGGATCCGCCCGTCCGGCAGCACCGTCGCGTCGTACCAGTCGCCGCCGACCTTGTGCTCCTGCGCCGCCGGCCGGTACCGGACCGCGACCTCGAGGCCGTCCATCTCCACCGGCCGCGCCGCCGACGGCAGGATCACCTGCTGCAGCTCCCGCGCGATCCGGTTCTGCTGCTGGGCCTCGTGCTCGGTGTCGGCCAGCCGGTCCCGCGTCGCGCTCAGCGCCACCTGGCTCTGGTACTGCGCCGACAGGTCCTGGTAGATCCCGCGCACCGCGACCAGCTCACCGCCCTCCGACAGCACCGGCTCGCCGTGCGCGCGGATCTGCCGGTGTGTGCCGTCCGGCCGGATCAGCCGGAACACGGTCGCGGCCTCCTGCCGCGCCAGCAGCGTGGTCTGGAACGCCTCCAGGATCGGCAGGTCCTCGGGGTGGACGTAGGTGCACAGCCCGTCCCACGTGACCGGCCCCGCCGACGCGGGCAGCCCGAACAGCTCGAAGGTCTGCTCGGTCCACGCCATCTCGCCGGTGAGCACGCTGTGCTCCCAGCTGCCCAGCCGCGCGATGTGCTGCAGGTTGTGCAGCAGCTGCGCCAGCCGGTGGTCGTCGTGCCCGAGGGTCAGCGCGATCCGCACCCCGTCCAGGAAGCGGGTGATCCGCACGTCCACCATCGCCGGGGTGGCCGCGCCGCCGGTGCGCGCGACCAGCGGGACCGGCCCGAGCTGCGCGGACGCCCCGGTGGTCAGCACCTCCACCGCGCGGTCGGCCAGCCCGTAGGCGCACAGCAGCGGGTACGTCCGGGTGAGCCCGCGCCCGACCAGGTCCGCCGGCCGCCGCCCGTGCGGGTCCGCGAAGTCCTCGCCCACCTGGGCGATCTCGAAGTCGGTCACCTGGCCGGACTCGTCCGTCCGCGGCCGGGCGAACAGGCCGGAGTCCAGCAGGCCCACCGTCGACGGCAGCGCCCCGGCCGGCTGCGTGCTGAGCATGATTTCCCGCCCGCACAACGCGGCCAGCGCGGCCAGGCGCCGTTTCTGCTCCGGCGGGAACTCCCGCAGCGGCGCGGTCCAGACGAACTCCACGACACCGGCGATGCTGCGCGAGGTGGTCACCGGGACCACCGCCCGCGCCCCGCGATGACCGTCCGCCAGCAGCGGCACCGCGGGAGCGAGTTCCACTTCCGGGATCCAGTGCGGCCGCCGTTCCCGCGCCGCCCGTTGCGGCAGGCAGTCCATCAGCACCGGGAGGTGCCGCCAGCGGCTGGCCTCCAGCAGGTTCAGCCCGGTGTGCGCGACGAGCCCCAGCGCGCCGTCCGGCTGCACCTGCCACAACGCGACGGCGACGGCGCCGGCGGTGCGCCGGACCTCCTCCAGCAGGGCGGAACTCTCCGCCTCCCCGCCGGGCAGCCGCGCGAAGTCGGGCGCGGCGCCGGCCACGGCGACCGGGGACCGCGGCGGCCGCACCGCGCCCGCGACCAGGTCCGCGGCCAGCTCCGCCACGGAAGTCCCGGTCAGCACGCCGTGGTCGGCGAGGTGCGTGGCGGCCTCACCGGGGGAGTAGCCGAGCCGTTCGACGAGGATGCCTTCGGCGAGCGGGACGAGCAGCCCGCCGTCCCGTTCCGCCCGCAGCCGCTCGATCTCCTGCTGCTGGCAGTCCACGACGGCGGCCAGCCTCGCGACCCGCGGGTCGAGGCCGGCGGTCTGCGGCGGGTACTGGGCCGTCACCTCGAGCCCCTCGGTCGGTGGGCGGACGGAACGAGTCTAGAGAAGTGGCGCTGGGATACGACCCGCGCTACCAGTAGATTCCTCTTCTGCAGCGATTGTTCGCAAGGGCGATCGGTAAGGCCTCACGAAATCGGAGTGCGCTGATGGCGGAGAGCCGGGCTGCCCAGGCCAAGCGGGACGCGGGCCGAAGCAGCGAGCGTGAGCTGGCCGATCCCCGGTTGCAGCAACTGCTGGCGGGGCTCACCGCGGTGCGGGACGGGGATTTCGGCACCCGGCTGCCGCAGGTCGGCGACGAGCTGATGGACGAGATCGCCGCGGTCTTCAACGGCATGGTCGACCAGTTGTCCGTGTTCACCTCGGAGGTGACCCGGGTGGCGACCGAGGTGGGCACCGAGGGCAAGCTCGGGGGCCAGGCGCGGGTTCCGGGGGTGTCCGGGACCTGGGCGGATCTCACCGATTCGGTGAACGCGATGGCGGGCAACCTGACCGCTCAGGTGCGGGACATCGCGCAGGTGGCGACCGCGGTCGCGAAGGGCGACCTGTCGCAGAAGATCACGGTGGACGTCAAGGGCGAGATCCTGGAGCTGAAGGAAACCATCAACACGATGGTGGACCAGCTGTCCTCGTTCGCCGACGAGGTGACGCGCGTGGCGCGCGAGGTGGGCACCGAAGGGATCCTCGGCGGTCAGGCGGAGGTGCCCGGGGTGTCCGGCACCTGGAAGAACCTCACCACTTCGGTGAACTTCATGGCCGGGAACCTCACCGATCAGGTGCGCAACATCGCTCAGGTGACCACGGCCGTGGCTCGCGGTGACCTGTCGCAGAAGATCATGGTCGACGCGCGTGGCGAGATCCTGGAGCTGAAGAACACCATCAACACGATGGTGGATCAGCTCTCGTCGTTCGCCGACGAGGTGACGCGCGTGGCGCGCGAGGTGGGCACCGACGGCCGGCTTGGCGGTCAGGCGCAGGTGCCCGGTGTCGGCGGAACGTGGCGGGCGCTCACCGATTCGGTGAACTTCATGGCGGGCAACCTCACCGATCAGGTGCGCTCGATCGCGTCCGTGGCCACCGCGGTCGCCGACGGTGACCTGTCGCAGAAGATCACCGTCGACGCGCGTGGCGAGATCCTGGAACTGAAGAACACCATCAACACGATGGTCGACCAGCTCTCCGCGTTCGCCGACGAGGTCACCCGCGTGGCGCGCGAGGTCGGCACCGAGGGCCGTCTCGGCGGTCAGGCGGACGTCAAGGGCGTGTCCGGGACCTGGAAGGCGCTCACCGAATCGGTGAACGTCATGGCCGCCAACCTGACCGACCAGGTGCGCTCGATCGCCGACGTCACCACGTCGGTCGCGAAGGGCGACCTGACGCAGAAGATCCGCGTCGACGCGCGCGGCGAGATCCTGGAGCTGAAGGAGACCATCAACACGATGGTCGACCAGCTGTCGGCGTTCGCGGACGAGGTCACGCGCGTGGCCCGCGAGGTGGGCACGCACGGCAACCTGGGCGGCCAGGCCAACGTCCGCGGCGTGTCCGGCACCTGGAAGGACCTGACCGACAACGTCAACGGCATGGCGTCGAACCTGACCAGCCAGGTGCGCTCGATCGCGCAGGTGGCCAGCTCGGTGGCGCAGGGCGACCTGTCGAAGAAGATCACCGTGGAGGCCAAGGGCGAGGTCGCCGCGCTGGCCGACACGATCAACACGATGGTCGACACGCTGGGCGCGTTCGCCGACGAGGTCACGCGCGTGGCCCGCGAGGTGGGCACGGAGGGCATCCTCGGCGGCCAGGCCCGCGTGCCCAACGTCGCCGGCACGTGGAAGGACCTCACCGACAACGTCAACTCGATGGCGAACAACCTGACCAACCAGGTGCGCAACATCGCCCAGGTGACCACGGCCGTCGCGGACGGCGACCTGACCAAGAAGATCGACGTGGACGCGCGCGGCGAGATCCTGGAGCTGAAGACGACGATCAACACGATGGTCGACACCCTCGGCTCGTTCGCCGCGGAAGTCACCCGTGTGGCCCGTGAGGTGGGCAGCGAGGGACGGCTGGGCGGCCAGGCCGAGGTCGAGGGCGTGTCCGGCACCTGGAAGCGGCTCACCGAGAACGTCAACGAGCTGGCCGGGAACCTCACCCGGCAGGTGCGCGCGATCGCCGAGGTGGCCAGCGCCGTCGCCACCGGCGACCTGACCCGGTCGATCTCGGTCGAGGCGCAGGGCGAGGTCGCCGAGCTCAAGGACAACATCAACTCGATGGTGCGGTCGCTGCGCGAGACCACGCACGCCAACCAGGAACAGGACTGGCTCAAGACCAACCTGGCCCGCATCGCCGGCCTGATGCAGGGCCACCGCGACCTGGCCACGGTCGCCGAGCAGGTGCTGGACGAGCTGGTGCCGCTGGTCGGCGCGCAGCAGGGCACGTTCTTCCTGGCCAGCGGGCAGAACGGCAGCACCAGGCTGCGGCTGATCGCCAGCTACGGCGCGCACTCCACCGAGGAGCTGCGGCACGAGGTCGAGCTGGGGCAGACGCTGATCGGGCAGGCGGCGCGCACCCGGCGGCCGATCGTCGTCGACCAGACCCCGCCGGGGTACGTGCGGATCTCCTCCAGCCTGGGCGAGGCGCCGCCGGTCAACCTGGTCGTGCTGCCGATCCTGTTCGAGGACCGCACCCTCGGGGTGATCGAGCTGGCCTCGTTCGAGCGATTCACGCAGGCGCAGCGTGACCTGCTGGACCAGCTGGGTGAGACGATCGGTGTCAACGTCAACACGATCGTGGCGAGTTCGCGCACCGACTCGCTGCTGGAGGAATCCCAGCGGCTGGCTGCCGAACTGCGGGTGCAGCAGGAGGAACTGCAGCGCTCGAACGCCGAGCTGGCCGAGAAGGCGGCGCTGCTGGCCCGCCAGAACCGCGACATCGAGGTGAAGAACACCGAGATCGAGCAGGCCCGGCGGGAGATCGAGGAGCGCGCCGAACAGCTCGCGCTCGCCTCGAAGTACAAGTCCGAGTTCCTCGCCAACATGTCCCACGAGCTGCGCACGCCGCTGAACAGCCTGCTGATCCTGGCGAAGCTGCTCGCGCAGAACCCCAGCCGCAACCTCACCGCGAAGCAGGTGGAGTACGCCGAGGTGATCCACTCGGCCGGGTCCGACCTGCTGCAGATGATCAACGACATCCTCGACCTGTCCAAAGTGGAGGCCGGGCGGATGGACATCCACCCGGAGCCGTTCGCGCTGAACCAGCTGCTGGACTACGTCGAGGCGACCTTCCAGCCGCTGACCGCGGAGAAGGGGCTGACGTTCGCCGTCACCGCCGATCCGGACGTGCCGCGCGAGCTGGTGACCGACCAGCAGCGGCTGCGGCAGGTGCTGCGGAACCTGCTGTCCAACGCGGTCAAGTTCACCGACCACGGGCGGGTCGAGCTGCGGGTGCGGATGGCCCGCGAGGAGGAGCTGCCGCCCGGTAGGAGGGGCCCGGTGGTCGCGTTCGCGGTCACCGACACCGGGATCGGCATCGCGAAGGAGAACCTGAGCGCGATCTTCGCCGCGTTCCAGCAGGCCGACGGCACCACCAGCCGCCGCTACGGCGGCACCGGGCTCGGGCTGTCGATCAGCAACGAGGTCGTCTACCGGCTCGGCGGCGAGATCCGCGCGGAGAGCGAACTCGGCGAGGGCAGCACGTTCACGCTGTTCCTGCCGCTGGGCAGGCTCCCGGCCGACCGCGTGCCCCCGGCCGCGGCGACCGAGACCGTGCTGGCCGAGCCGGAGCCCGAGACCTCCCGCGAGACGCACGGCAAGCGGCAGGTGCTGGTCGTCGAGTCGGCGGGCACCGGTCTGCTGTCGCTGCTGGCGAGCAGCGCCGCCGCCGACCTCGCCGACACCCACGGCACGGTCACGGTCGCCACCGTGAGCACGGCCGAGCAGGCGACGAACGTGCTGCTCAGCCGCCCGCACCACTGCGTCGTGCTGGACATCAGCCTGCCCGAGGGCGGGGCGTTCGCCGTGCTGGACGCGCTGGCCGACCACCCGGACCTGCGTTCGGTGCCGGTGCTCGCGCACCCGTCCCGCAAGCTGACCCCGGACCAGGAGGCCCTGGTGCAGACCCGCGCGGCGATGCAGCCGCTGGAGCTGCTGCCCTCGCTCGACGAGCTGCGGGAACGGATCGCGCTGCACCTGTCCGCCGACGGGCCCGACGACGTCATCCCGCTGACCCAGCCGCGCTCGCCGTTGCCGTCGCTGTCCCGGTCCGGGAGCGACCGGTCCGTGCACGAGCCGTTGCGCGGGCACAAGGTGCTGATCGTGGAGGACGACCCGCGCAACGTGTTCGCGCTGCGGGGTGCGCTGGAGAGCTACGGGCTGGACGTGCGGCACGCGGTGAACGGGCGCAAGGGCATCGACGCGCTGCTCGCCGAGGACGACATCGAGCTGGTCCTGATGGACGTGATGATGCCGGAGATGGACGGGTACGCGGCCACCGCGGCGATCCGGGAGATCCCGCGGTTCGCCGACATGCCGATCATCGCCGTCACCGCGAAGGCCATGCAGGGCGACCGGGAGAAGGCGCTCGCGTCCGGGGCCAGCGACTACCTGACGAAACCGGTCGACGCGCACGAACTGCTCGAATGCCTGCAGCGGTGGCTGCCGGAGGTGCGTGCCTGACCCGCGGCGGCGTGTCCGGCGAAGGAGGAGTTTCGCCCCGGCGCGCGGCAGTGGAGGATGGGTGCGTGCAGGCACCCGATCCACTGAACCCGGGCGACCCGGCCGGCCACCCCGTCGACGGGGTGGCGGTGGCCGTCGAACGCCGTGGCGAGGCCGTCGTGGTCCAGGTCAGCGGCGAACTCGACCTCCTGACCACACCCCGGCTGGACGACGCGGCGAGCCGGGCCCTGCGTGAGCACCCGGCGTTGCTGGTGCTCGACCTGACCGGCGTGACGTTCCTGGGTTCGGCGGGCATGGCCTCGCTGGTCGCCGTGCGGCAGGCCGCGGGGGACGACCTGCCGATCCGGCTCGCGGCCGCGGACCCGGTGGTGGTGCGCGCGATGGAGGTCGTGGGCCTGGTCGAGGAGTTCCCGCTCTACCCGACGTGCGACGAGGCGCTGGCCGGCTGACGGGCGGGGCAGGCGGGAAAGCCCTTTCACGGTAGCGGCGCGGCCGCCCCCAGCCCCTGCTCGGCGGCCGCCGCGCGGACCGCGTCGATCACCAGCTGCAGCGAGGGCCGCGCGGAAGCCGTGCGGTGCGCGATGGACACCGTGCGCATCGGTGGCTCCGTCAGCGCCACGATGTCCAGCCCGGGCGGCCGCAGCGACAGGCCCAGGTCCGACACCAGCGTCACCCCCAGCCCGGCCGCCACCATCGCCAGCGCGGTCGCCTGCTCGCCGACCTCGTGGTTGATCTTCGGCTCGAACCCGTACCGCTGGCACGCCAGCCGCACCGCGCGGCCGAAGTGCGAGCGCGGCCCGGCCAGGATCCACGGGTGCTCGGCCAGCTCCGTCAGGCTCACCGTGTTCGCCGGCACCGCTCCGCGCGGGACCGCCGCGTGCAGCCGCTCCACCGCGATCACCACCCGCGTCAGCGCCGGGTCCCAGGGCATCGGGTAGTCGGAGTAGTCGATGACGAACGAGAAGTCCAGCGCGCCGTCCCGCACCGCCCCCGCCGTCTCCTCCGGCGCCAGCTCCTTGGTGCGCACCTCGATCCCCGGGTGCTCCTTCGCCAGTGCGGACAACGCGAACGGCAGCAACCCGGACGCCACCGACGCCCACACCCCCGCCGTCAACCGCGCGGTGACGCCCTCCTGGGCCTCCTCCAGCGCCATCGTCGCCCGTTCGACGGACTTGAGGATCTCCTCGGCGTGCTCGGCCAGCACCACGCCCAGCTCGGTCAGCTGGACGCGCCTGCCGAGCCGCTCGAACAGCTTGGCCCCGACGTCCCGTTCCAGCTGCGCGAGCTGCTGCGAGACGGCCGAAGCCGTGTAGTGCAGGGCCGCCGCGGCCGCCGTGACGGTGCCGCGGCGGTGCAGCTCCCGAAGCATCCGCAACCGGTGCAGCGAAAGCTCCATGGGCTCAGGGTAGGTAAGGATCACCTGCTGTGCAGGGAACGTGAACGGAACCGTGCATGATCCCTAACTGGACGTGTGCGGGACCACTGCCGCACCCTGGTGTCAGCGGGAATGGATCTCCCGATTCCACTCGGACCGGCGACCGAAGCCACCACGCGGTGGCGGAGGTGCGCTGTGCTGCGCCCGGAATCGGCGACAGGCTTGGAGGGGACAGTTGACCACGATGCAGGACCCGCGGGGGCTCGCCGGTGAGCGGACCCTCCCGCGCACGCAGGAGCCGATGCTGCGGCTGACCTGGACCGACCCGGTCACCGGCACCCACGGCTACCTCGTGGTGCACACGCTGGTCTCCGGCCTGGCCACGGGCGGCACCCGGATGCGCGCCGGCTGCACGCTGTCCGAGGTCGAGGACCTGGCCCGCGGCATGGCCGCCAAGACCGCGACCTTCGACCTGCCGGTGGGCGGGGCGAAGGGCGGGATCGACTTCGACCCGAAGGACCCGGGGGCCGTCGGGGTGCTGGAGCGGTTCTGCCAGGCGATGCGCCCGTGGCTGGACGCGCACTGGGTGACCGCCGAGGACCTCGGGGTGCCGCAGCACCTCATCGACGAGGTCTTCGAGCGGCTCGGCCTGGAGCAGTCCTACCACGCGGCCATCCGCCGCTCACCCGATCCGGCGCGCACCCTGCGCCGCGTGCACGCCGGGCTGAACGCCCCGGTGCCGGGAGGTTTGCTGCTCGGTGACGTGGTCGGCGGTTACGGCGTCGCGCAGGCGTGCCTGGGCGCGGCGAGCGCGTGGGGCTGGGAGCCGGCCGCGACCACCGTGGCGATCCAGGGCATCGGCACCATGGGCGGCGGCGCGGCCTGGTACCTGCACGAGGCGGGCATGCGGGTGGTCGCGGTCGCCGACGCGGCCGGGACGCTGTACGACCCGGCCGGGCTGGACGTCCCGGCGCTGCTGGAGCTGCGGGACGGGTTCGGCGAGGTGGACCGGTCGCGGCTGCCCGCGCGGATCCGGCAGTTGCCGCGGGACGCGGTGGTCGGGGTCGAGGCGGACATCTTCGTCCCGGCGGCGATCTCCTACGCGCTGACGCCGGACAACGTTCCGGACGTCGCGGCGAAGGTCGTGGTGGAGGCGGCCAACGCGGCGACCACCGCCGAGGCCGAGGCCATGCTCGCCGCACGCGGGATCCCGGTGATCCCGGACTTCGTGGCGAACGCGGGTGCCGCCGCGTGGGCGTGGTGGCTGCTGCTGGGCCAGGTGGGCGCCGACCCGGTCGACTCGTTCCACCGGCTGCGGACCGAGATGCGCTCCAAGGTGGCGCTGTTGCTGGCCGCCTGGCTGGCCGACGGTGTCCCGCCGCGGACGACGGCGGAGGAGCTGGCCGCGGCGAACCGCGCGGCACGCCTGGCTGCCGGGGACGCCGGGGTGGTCATTCCCTGACGTGCCAACGCTGAAGGGCCCTTCGCTGCTTCGCGAAGGGCCCTTCACGCGTGTGCACACAGTTCCGGCCTGGTTCGCCGACGGGGAGGTGAACCAGGACCGGTTTCCACTCGGCGGTTGCGGCCTTCGGAGCCGCCGTCGCGGGACCGTAGGGCCTCGACCTCGTAGTGCCCGGGCACCTCGGGGTCTGTCCCCACAGTGCCCGATTCGCCCGCCCCGGATCCAGGGCCGAAGGTCCCTTTCGCCGGACGCGTGGGACGCTCCCGGCATGGACGATCCGCTCCGCACGCTCGCCGCCATCCGCGCCACCCGCGTGTTCGCCGAGCGTCCCGTGCCGCGGCGCCTCGTGGCGGACCTGGTCGACGCCGCGCGCTGGACCGGATCCGCCCGCAACCGCCAGCCCTGGCGGTTCGTCTCGGTCACCGACCCGGACCTGCGCCGCGCGCTGGCCCGACTCGGGCAGTACGCGCTGCCGCTGGCGACCGCCCCGGTCGCGCTGGTCCTGCTGTCCGACTCCGAAGCCGGCCACGACACCGAGTTCGACCTCGGCCGGGTGTGCCAGACGCTCGTCGTCGCGGCGCACTTCGCCGGTCTCGGCAGTTGCCCGGTCTCGCTGTACCCCGAGATCAACGCCGTCGAAGCCGCCGCGCTCACCGGGCACGGGCACCCGTGGCGCGCGCACCACGCGCTCGCCCTGGGCTGGCCGGGTCAGCGCCCGCGTGGCCGCTCCGCCATCCCGACCGGCCGCAAGGACCTGTCCGACCTGTTCACCGAGCGGTAGTCCGCGGCCACCTCCCCCGCCGCCCGCGCCAGCGCCGCGACCGCGGGGGAGCTGGTGCCCTGCGGCCAGGCGAGGAGCAACCGCGCGGGGGCGGCGTCCACGACCGGGACGGTGACCAGGTTGTGGTCCAGCGTGTCCAGCACCGACCGCGGCAGCAGCGCGATGGCCCGGCCGCGGGAGGTCACGCGCAGCAGCTTCGCCAGATCCGTGACCTCGACGCCACCGAAGTCCGGGTAGCCGGCCCAGCGTCCGACGGGCTCCCCGCGCAGGTCGGACAGCTGCAGGATCGCCCGCTGCGCCAGGCGGTGGTCCGGCGGCAGCAGGGCCGCCCGCGGCTCGGCGCGCAGTTCCGCCGTCTCCAGGCCGGCCGCGTCGTCGAAGGGCGTGTGCAGCAGCGCGAGGTCGGCGCGGCCGTCGCGCAGCAGCGACACGCGGTCCTCGTGCGCGGTGACGAGTTCGACCGGCACCGCGGCCGGATCGCTCTCGTAGCGGCGCAGGATCCGGGGCAGCAGGCCGGCGTCGCCACCGGGTTTGGCGGCCAGGGCGAGGTAGGGCACGCCGCGGCCGGCGCGCTGGGTGCGCCGGGCCGCCGCGGCGACCGCGGCAAGCGCTTTCCGGGCCTCGTCGAGCAGCACCTCGCCGGCCGGGGTGAGTTCCACGCGCCTGCTCGTGCGCTCGAACAGGGTCACCTCCAGCCGCCGTTCCAGCGACCGCACGGCTTTCGACAGAGCCGGCTGGGCCAGTCCCAGCCCTTCCGCCGCGCGGCCGAAGTGCAGCGCCTCCGCGACGGCGACGAAGTAGGCGAGTTCTCGCGTCTCGACCCGATCCATTCCGGAAGGTTATCGGATGTCCGTTTTCCTCAGACGTCTGAGGAGTTGGTAGCGTGCGGGCCATGACGCCCGTGTTGCAGGTGAGCGATGTCGATCTCGTCCGCGACGGCCGGTACCTGCTCCGGTCGATCTCGCTGACGGTCCGCGAGGGCGAGCACTGGGCGCTGCTCGGCGCGAACGGGGCAGGCAAGAGCACGCTGCTCGGGCTGCTCGGGGCGGTCACGCACCCGACGCGCGGAACGGTCGACGTGCTCGGGCACCGGCTGGGGCGGGTGGACATGCGCAGGCTGCGGTCGTTCCTCGGGCACATCAACCCGCGGCACCCGCTGACCTCGCCGTTGACGGTGTTCGAGGTGGTGCTGACCGGGCTGACGAACACGACCGAGCTGGTGCCGCGCTGGCAGCCGACGGGGGCGGAGCGGGAGCGCGCCGAGCGCCTGATCCGGATGCTCGGGCTGAGCGGTCAGCGCGACGCCCGCTGGCCGACGCTGTCCCAGGGCGAGCGCGGCCGGGCGCTGATCGCCCGCGCGCTGATGCCCGCACCGCGGCTGCTGCTGCTCGACGAGCCGGCGACGGGCCTGGACGTGGCGGCGCGCGAGCAGCTGCTGTCCAGTGTGGACGCGCTGCGGCGGGAGCACCCCGCGCTGGCGACCGTGCTGGTCACCCACCACCTGGAGGAGCTGCCCGTGAGCACCACGCACGCGCTCCTGCTGCGGGAGGGCCAGTGCCTGGCGTCCGGCCCGGCGGACGAGGTGGTGACCACGGACCACATCAGCAAGTGCTTCGACCACCCGGTGCGCATCACCCGGACCGAGGGCAGGTGGACCGCCCGCGCCGAGCCGCTGGCGTAGCGGCGCGGGCGACGGGAGTGGGGGACTCGCGGGCAGGAGTGCGGAACTCGCCGACGGGAGTGTGGGACTCGCTGACGCCAGTGTGGGACTCGCGGGCGGGAGTGTGGGACTCGCCGACGGGAGTGTGGGACTCGCGGGGCTGAGCGATCCGGTTTCCTAGAGAACCCGGCCCACGCCGCCGAGCAGGACGGCGCTCGCCTGGTCGTCCGGGGCCGGGCGGTAGCCGCGTGGTGCGTTCCAGTGCGTGGCGAGCACCAGGCCCGGCGGCACCAGCTCGGTCCCGTCGAACAGCGCCAGCACCTCGTCGGGCGAGCGCGTCGTCACGTTCTGCTGCACGTTCGCGTTGTAGGTCTGCGTCACCTCGGACTGGCGCCGGCGGGCCTGCTCGTCCTCGGTGAACGTGATGTGCGTGAGGCCGAGGTAGCTGCCCGGCGCGAGCCGCTCGACGTAGCGCCGCACCAGCGGGGCCACGTCGCCCGGGACGAAGGGCAGCACGGACACCAGCAGCAGCCCCACCGGCTCGGCGAAGTCCAGCGGCGTCGCACGCGCGAAGATGTCCTCCGGCTCCCGCGCGTCGCCGTGCAGGCAGATCGCGTCCGGGTCGTCGGCGAGCAGCTCGTTGCTGACCCGCACGGTGTCCGGGTCCAGGTCGACGTAGACCACGCGGGTGCCGGACGCGTACCCCTGCGCGATCTCGTGCACGTTCCCGGCGGTGGGGTAGCCCGACCCGATGTCCAGGAACTGGCGGATCCCCTGCTGGATCATCCACCGCACGGCCCGCCGCAGGAACTCGCGGTTGTACCGGGCGACCTGCCCGGCCAGTGGGAACACCTTCTGCGCGGCGATCGCCACCTCGGCGTCGCACGGCAGGTG
Source organism: Amycolatopsis thermalba (assembly GCF_003385215.1). GTDB lineage: Bacteria > Actinomycetota > Actinomycetes > Mycobacteriales > Pseudonocardiaceae > Amycolatopsis_E > Amycolatopsis_E thermalba. The sequence goes on from NZ_PQHW01000046.1 coordinate 21,466, forward strand.
GTGGTGCCCGTTGAGGTACCAGTCGTAGACGCCCGCGGCCGTGGCCTTGGTGCGCTGCTGCGATGTCATCGGCGTTCACCACCGTCCGGTCGCGGCCAGTCTGGCACGCGGGTCAACGGCCCGGCTAGCGTCGACGTTTGCCGAACGACTCCATCTCGGCGACCTGCCGCCGCGCGTCGTCGGCGGCCTTGTCCGCGGCGGTCGCGGCCTTGCGGGCGGCGGTGAGTTCCTTGCGCACCGCGCGCTCTTCACGGGTGGCGTCGTCCAACTGCGCGCGCAGTTCGGCGACCCGCGCCGCCGCCTTCTCCGCCCGGGCGCTCACCTCGTCCAGCGCCTGCTGCGCCTCGTCGCGGGCGGCCTCCGCCTCCGCGGCCTTCACGCGGGCTTCCTCGAGCGCGGCTTGGCGGCGTTCGGCCTCCGGGTCCCGCTTCGACGGCTTCTTCTTCACCGGCGGCGGTGGCGCCGCCTTGCGCTTCGGCGACGCGGCCAGCGCGGCGGCGAGCCAATCCTCCGAAGAGGACGGTGACAACGCCGCGGGAAGCCGCCCCGCCGCCACTTCCGCGGCCGCGTCCGGATCGGACACCGCGGCCTCGAACGTGTCCTCGACCTGACGCATCGCCACGTCGCTGTAGGGCACCCCGGCCTCACCGGCGACGCCGCCCGCGCGTCCGCTCAACCGGCGGATCAGCTCGTTGCGCTGCCGGGACAACGTGCGCAACTCGTCGCCCGCCAGCTTCTGGTGGGCGGTCCGCAGCCGCGCGCCGAGGTCGGCGAGCTGCCCGATCTCGTCCGGGTGCCGGCGGCTGACCTGGTTGACCAGCCACGCGGCGACGGTCGGCTTGCGCAGCTGGTTGATGCGCTTCGCGAGGTCCGGCTGGCGGGCCTTCGCCTCCTTGGCCCGCTCGGTGCGGACCGCGGTGAACTCGTCCCGGGGCAGCGCGTACAGCTCGTCGGCGACCGCGTCGAACCCCCGGGGCGTCATACCCCCATCATCGGCTCGCCGGTGACCACCGGCAAACCGTCATTCGGCCTGCTGCTGCTTCGCGATCTCCGCGCGCACCTGGTCCATGTCGACCTCGCGCAGCTTGCCGATCAGCTCCTCCAGGCTCTGTTCGGGCAGCGCGCCCGGCTCGGCGTAGAGCACCACACCGTCGCGCACCGCCATCAGCGTCGGGATCGACCGGATGCCGAACGCCTGCGCCAGCTCGGTCTGGTCCTCGGTGTCGACCTTGCCGAACACGATGTCGTCGTGCCGGTCGGCCGCACCCTCGAACACGGGCGCGAACATCCGGCACGGCCCGCACCAGGCCGCCCAGAAGTCGACGAGCACCATGCCGTCGGAGTTGACGACCTCTTCGAAGTTGTCCTTGGTCAGCGTTACCGTCGCCATGCGGGGTGCAACACGCACCCGAGGTCACCTATTCCGGGTGGCGCCGCCCACCACAGGCTGCCGGGAACTTGTGGCGATCACGCACATAGGCTTCGCGCTCCCGGCCGCTTACCGTCTGTCGCCATGAGTGGCTACTGGGATGGCCGGGTCGCGCTGGTGACCGGCGCCGGCAGCGGGATCGGACGCGCCTGCGCGCACGCCCTGGCCGGGGCCGGGGCGAAGGTGCACGTGGTGGACATCGACTCCGCGGCGGCCGCGCGCGTCGCCGACGAGACCGGCGGCTGCGCGCACACCGCGGACCTCGCCGACCCCGCCGGCATCGGCACCCTGCCCGCCGACGTCGACATCCTCGTCAACAACGCCGGTTTCCAGCACGTCGCGCCGCTGACCGAGTTCCCGCCCGAGGTGTTCACCCGGATGCACGCGGTCATGGTCACCGCGCCGTTCCTGCTGATCCGCCGGGTGCTGCCCCACATGTACGCGCAGCACTGGGGCCGGATCGTCAACCTTTCCAGCGTGCACGGCCTGCGTGCGAGCGCGTTCAAGTCCGCCTACGTGTCGGCCAAGCACGCGCTCGAAGGACTGTCCAAAGTGGTCGCCCTGGAAGGCGCGCCGCACGGGGTGACCAGCAACTGCGTCAGCCCGGGTTACGTCGACACCCAGCTGGTGCGCGACCAGATCGCCGACCAGGCCGCCGCGCACGGACGCCCGGAGGACGAGGTCCTGGGCGAGGTCCTGCTGCGGCGCGCCGCGATCAAACGGCTCATCGACCCGGCCGAGGTCGCCGACGCCGTGCGCTGGCTGTGCGGCCCCTCGTCCGGGCACATCACCGGGATTTCCCTGCCCCTCGACGGCGGCTGGACCGCCGCCTGACGTTTCCGCCACGGCACAAAGGAGTGTTGCCCATGCCCCGCAGCGAGAACCGCTCGATCGCGAAAGTCGTCGGCGCGAGCCTCATCGGCACGACGATCGAGTGGTACGACTTCTTCCTCTACGGATCGGCCGCGGCACTGGTCTTCAACAAGCTGTTCTTCCCCGGCAGCGATCCGCTGACCGGCACGCTGCTGTCGTTCGCCACCTACGCGATCGGCTTCCTCGCCCGGCCGCTCGGCGGTCTGGTGTTCGGCCACTTCGGCGACCGCGTCGGCCGGAAGAAGCTGCTGGTGTTCAGCCTGCTGCTGATGGGCGGCTCGACGTGCGCGATGGGCCTGCTGCCGACCTACGCGGCGGTCGGCGTGGCCGCGCCGCTGCTGCTCACGGCGTTGCGGCTGGTCCAAGGCTTCGCGCTGGGCGGCGAGTGGGGCGGCGCGGTGCTCATCGTGTCCGAGCACGGCGACGACCGCCGCCGCGGGTTCTGGGCGTCCTGGCCGCAGTGCGGCGCGCCCGGCGGGAACCTGCTGGCCACCGCGGTGCTCGCGATCCTCGCCGCGGTGCAGTCCGACGCCGCGTTCACCTCGTGGGGCTGGCGCATCCCGTTCCTGCTCTCCGGTGTGCTGGTGATCATCGGCCTGTGGATCCGGCTCACCGTCACCGAGTCGCCGGTGTTCCTGGCCGCGCAGGAAAAGGCCCGTCAGCGCGGCGAGCAGCACCGCGCCCCCGCGGTCGAGGTCTTCCGCGGCGCGTGGCGGCGGGTGCTCATCACCATCGGCGCGCGCATGGCCGAGAACGTGTCCTACTACGTGCTGACCGCGTTCATCCTGGTCTACGTCACCGGCCCGCTCGGGCTGAGCAAGTCCACCGGTCTCAACGCGGTGCTCATCGGCTCGGCGATCCACTTCCTGACGATCCCGTTGTGGGGCGCGCTGTCGGACCGGATCGGCCGCCGCCCGGTGTACCTGTTCGGCGCGGTCGCGATGGCCGGCTGGGCGTTCGCGTTCTTCGCGCTGATGGACACCCGCTCGGCCGGGATGATCGTGCTCGCCGCGACGGTCGGCCTGGTGCTGCACGGCGCGATGTACGGCCCGCAGGCGGCGTTCTTCGCCGAGCAGTTCCCGACCCGCGTCCGCTACACCGGCCTGTCCATCGGCGGGCAGCTGTCCTCGATCGCCGCCGGTGCGCTGGCGCCGATCGTCGCGGTCGCGCTGTTCAGGGAGTTCGGCGGCACGCTGGCGGTCTCGCTGTACGTGGTCGCGATGTGCGTGATCACCGTGATCGCGGTGACCAGCGCGAAGGAGACCGCGGGCACCTCCCTGCACGACGAGGAGCCCGCGGCTGCCGCGGAACCGGTCGCGCGATGAGACCATGACGGTCGTGGACGACGACGTGCTCCGGCTGCTCGACCTGCTCGCCGGCGGGGCGAGCAGCGAGCAGCTGGCGCACGCCGGCGCCGCGCACCCCAAGGCCACCGAGCTGGCGCTGCGCATCCACGCCACCCTCACCGCGCACCGCCGCCGCGAGGCCGAGCTGACCGCGTTGTTCGACACGGCCAGCGACCTGGCCCGCCTGCGCGATCCGGACGCCGTGCTGCGGTCGATCGTGCGGCGGGCTCGCACGCTGCTCGGCGCGGACGTCTCCTACTTGAGCCTCAACGACGAAACCGCCGGGCGCACCTACATGCGTGTCACCGACGGATGCGTGTCGCCCCTGTTCAAGGAGGTCATCCTGGGCATGGGCGAAGGGCTCGGCGGACTGGTGGCGCAGAGCGCGCGTCCGTACGCGACGCCGGACTACTTCCGCGACGAGCGGTTCCTGCACACCACGCCGATCGACGACGCGGTCCGGGACGAGGGCCTGGCCGCGATCCTCGGCGTCCCGCTGTCGCTGGGCGGCACGGTGATCGGGGTGCTCTACGCCTCCGACCGCACGCCGCGCGACTTCACCCCGGACGAGGTCGCGTTGCTGTCCTCGCTGGCCGACCACGCGGTGATCGCGCTGGACAACGCCCGGCTGCTGGACGAGATCAGCTCGCACTCCGCGGCGATGCACCGCGCCGAGGAGGCGCACGACCGGCTGATGGACCTGGTCCTGCGCGGCGGCGACGTGCCGGAGGTGGCCGCCGCGGTGGCCGACGTCCTGCACGGCTCGATCGGGCTGTTCGACGCGGCAGGCGAGGAGCTGGCGCACGCCGGAACCGCCCCGCCCGCACCGGATCCGGACGTGGTCGCGGTGTCGCGGAGCACCGGGAGGTCGGTGGCCAGCGCCGGGTCGCTGGTGTGCGCGGTGCAGGCCGGGCCGGAGCTGCTCGGCAGCATCGTCCTGGCCGGGCGGGAGGCGTTGCTCGACGCGGACCGGCGGCTGTTCGAGCGGGCGGCCGTGGTGACCGCGCTGTTGCTGCTGCTGCGCCGGTCGGTCGCCAAGGCCGAGGAGGAGGTGCGCGGTGAGCTGCTGACCGACCTGCTCACCGCGCCGGACCGCAACCCGGGTGCGTTGCTCGCGCGGGCCGAACGGCTGGGCGTGGACCTCACCGAACCGCACGCGGTCCTGGTCGCGCACGCCGAATCGGTGTCGCGCGCCCGGCTGGCGGTGGCCGCGGCCCGGCACGCGACGCTGGCGGGCATCCACGCGGAGGAGGTCGTGCTGCTGGTCCGTGGCGAGCCGGACGCGGTGGCCTCCCGGATCGCGGCGGCGCTGACCGCCACGACGGACACGCCGGTGACGATCGGCGCGGCCGGCCCGGCCCGTGGACCGGCGGCGATCGCGGCGGCGCACGCGGAGGCGATCCGGTGCCTGCGGGCGTTGCTGGCGCTGGGCCGCTCCGGCGAGGGCGCCTCGGCCGCCGGGCTCGGGTTCCTCGGCGTGCTGCTCGGCGACCGCGGCGACCTCACCGGGTTCGTGCGGCGCACGATCGGCCCGGTGCTCGACTACGACGAGCGGCGCGGCACGGACCTGACCGGGACGCTGCGGGCGTACTTCGCCGCCGGTGGCAACCTGACCCGGGCGAAGGAGACGCTGCACGTGCACGTCAACACGGTGGTGCAGCGCCTGGACCGGGTGGCCACCCTGCTCGGCGGCGACTGGCACGAGCCGGGGCGGGCGCTGGAGATCCAGCTGGCGCTGCGGGTGCACACGCTTGACGGGGCGCCGGAGCGGGTAGCCGGGGGCCGACGAAGGGAGGCCTGATGAAGGTGACCGCGGGCGATCTGAAGGCGCTGCTGCGGGCCGGGAACGGCGCGCGGCTGGTCATGCAGGAAGGCAGCCTCGCGGTGCTGCCGGCCGAAGAGCTGCCCCGCCACGAGGGCGCGCTGACCGTCATCGAGCGCGAGGCGCTGCGGCAGCGGGTGGGCGAGGAGCCCGACGACCGCTCGCTCGACGAGCAGGCCGCGATCCTGTCCACCGAGATCGACACCCTCGGTGCTTGACGGCCCGTCACCGCGATCCGGCGGCCACCAGCCTCGCGGTGATCGGTTCGAGTTCGGCGATCAGCTCGTCGAGGTCGGCGAAGGACAGGGCGTCGTACGGCGGGGCGGCGAGTTCGTCGGTGAGGGCCTCGATGCGTTCCTTGGTCTCGCGGCCGGCGTCGGTGAACCGGCCGTCGGCGTCGAGGAGCCCGCGCTCGCGCAAGCCGGCCATGACCGCGGCCAGCCGCGCCTTCGGCAGGTGGTGGATGCGCCCGAACGACTCCGGCGGGTGAATGCCCATGTCCACCGCGCGAAGCACGTGGGCCTCCGTGCCACCGATGCCCGCGCCGAGGAGCGCGGCGATGTGCCCGTCCCCGCGGTGCTCGCGCAGCATGGTCGCGGAATGCCACAGCCGGGCGACCGGATCGCCCGGCACCGGGAGGGTGCGCATCCCGGCGTACATCACCCGGCCCGCGGTCGGCGCGCTCGTCGCGGCCTTGGTGGTCAGGTCGGCGGCGCGCACCAGGCCCGGGGAGCCGGCCGGCTCGTCACCGAGGATCCGCCGCAGGGAGGCCGCGCTGCCCCGCTCCCGCGCAGCGAGAGACGCCTCGGGCGAGGCCGTCTCCCACACGCCCGGGATGTGCCGCGCGGCTTCCCCCTCGGCGAAGCTGTAGAAGGCCGCGTGCACGACCTCCGCCGGCACCCGCCCCAGCGGCGCGGCGCGGCCGGCGAAGTAGCCGTCCCAGTAGGTGCGGTGGCCGAGCGCGGCCATCTCCTGGCGGCACTCCTCGGCGAAGTAGGCAGATCGGCTCCAGGAGCTCGAACGAGCGACGGGCGATGAGCACCACGTCCTCCGTCCTGCCCGCGGTGTCAGCGGGCGTACTCCGCCAGCGGGGGCTCCGCCGGAACGTGCGGGTACAGCGCGACCTGCGTCGCCACCACCGTCGCCATGCGGGCTTCGTGCACGGCGAGGAACGCCGGGTCCACGCCGGGCATCAGCAGGCGCGTGCAGACGTCCGCGGGCAGGCGCGCCGGGTCGGCCGGGCCGTCGTGCGTGAGCGCGTCCACCACCAGCGCGAACGCCACCCCGTCGGTGGTGCCGGTCGTGAGGTGGTCGGCCACGTGCGCGGGGCACACCTCCTGCAGACCGACGTTGCTGATCCGGCCCCGCCCGGTGTGCAGCGACGAGCTGCCGTAGTCGTCGAGGTTCGGCGCGACCACCTCGTCCAGGATCGTGTAGACGTTCGTGTAGTCGATGCCGGCCCAGGTCTCCGCGCCGCTGTTCAGCGCGGTCAGGAACGCCGAACCCGACCGCTGCTGCCAGAACGCGGGCGCGCACCCCGGCAGGCACACCGCGTGCGCCACCACGGTCCCGTGGTTGGACGGCGCCAGCCCGATCACGTCGCCCACCCGCGAGCGCGTGTCCGGCCAGTACTTCAGCGCCCAGCGCGGGATCATGCCGCCCTGGCTGTGCCCCACGATGTCCACGTCCCGCCCGGCGGCGGCGCTGACCGTGCGGATCGCGTGCACCACGTACTCGGCGGCGACCTGGATGTCGGCCATCCCGTTGTCCGGCAAGGCGACCGTGCAGAACGGCCGGCCCAAGGCGGTCAGCGCCGGGGCGTAGTTCCAGGCGAAGACCTCCGGCGTCAGCGTCGTCCCGGCCACCAGCAGGATCGGGTTGTGGCCGGACCCGTCGACATCACCGGTACACCCGACCGCCGCGTCCAGCGTGGCCTCGGGCACCCGCAGCGGCGGGCCGTCCGCGGCGGCGGCGTCGGCGGGCGCCAGGACCGAGCCCACGAGGACCAGCAGGGCGAGCAGCGAGCGCTTCATGACTGTCCTTCCGGCACACTCCGTCGTGTGGACCGAGGCGATCTTGTCACGACCCGGCCGCGGGAGGCGATTCCCCGGTGGTGAACGCCTTCGTGATCCGCGCGGCCCAGGTCTTCGACGGCGAACGCGCGCACCACGACCTGCCGGTGCTCGTCCGCGACGGGATGATCGAACGGGTCGGCGGGCCGGTGCCGGACCTGCCGGTCGTCGGCTCGCCCGGCACGCTGCTGCCCGGGCTGATCGACATGCACACCCACCTCTGTGGCGACGGCGGTTCCGGCGCGCTCGACCGCCTCGCGGGCTACACCGAGGACGAGCTGGACGACGTGATCGAGCGTGCGCTGCGGGTCCAGCTGGCCGCCGGGGTGACCAGCGTGCGGGATCTGGGCGATCGCCGGTACGCGACGCTGCGCTGGCGCGGCCGCCGAGCCCTGCCGACGATCGTCGCGGCGGGGCCGCCGATCACCAGCCGCGGCGGGCACTGCTGGAACATGGGCGGTGAGGCGAGCGGCGCCGACGAACTGCGTGCGGCCGTGGCGGAGCGGGCCGAGCGCGGGGTGGACGTCGTGAAGGTCATGGCCAGCGGCGGCGGCATGACGCCGGGTACCGACATCCTGGCCTGCCAGTTCACGCTCGCCGAGCTGCGGCTGGTCGTCGAGGAGGCCCACGCGGCCGGGCTGCCGGTGACCGCGCACGCGCACGGCACGCCGTCGGTGGAGCAGGCGGTGGCCGCGGGCGTGGACGGGATCGAGCACTGCAGCTGCCTGACACCCGCGGGCATCCGGATGAGCGACGAGCTGGCCGCCGCGATCGCCGCGCGCGGGATCACGGTGTGCCCGACGCTCGGCGCGATCGGCGAGATGACCCCGCCGCCCGCGCTGAAGGAGTTCCTGGAGCGGACGGGCTCGACGATCCGCGACCGGATCGGCCAGGTGGTGCGGATGGCCGAGGCCGGGGTGCGAATCGTGTCCGGCGGCGACTCGGGTATTTCGCCGGGCAAGCCGCACGGCATGCTCGCGGCGTCCGTGGAGTGGCTGGTGGACGGCGGAATCCCGGCGGAGGCAGCGCTGGCGTCGGCGACGTCGCTGGCGGCGGAGGTGGCGGGTTTGGCACGTAAGGGCCGCATCCGGCCGGGTTTCGACGCGGATCTGCTGTTGGTGGACGGCGACCCGTTGAGGGACATCACGACGTTGGCGCGCCCGGCGGGGGTGTGGCTGGCGGGCGCGCGGGTGCGGTGACCGGCGCGTCAAGTCGACCCGTGGTCAACTCCACGCGCGGAGCTTCTCCGGGTTGAGCACCGCCCAGATGCGCCGGATCTTCTCGTCCGCGATCTCGAACGCGTACACCGACACGGTGACGCCGTCCTGCTGGGCGACCAGGCCGGGCCGGCCGTTGACCGTGCGCTCCAGGAGCGTGTGCGCGCGGAACCGCTGCTCCAGGCGGATCAGCGAGCGCAGGATCCGCTCGGCGCCTTCGACCGGGCGCAGGACCGTGCTGACCAGACCGCCGCCGTCGCTGATCGCCGTCACGTCGGGGGCCAGCAGGCCGAGGAGGGCCTCGATGTCCCGGGCTTCCCACGCCTGCTTGAAGTCCTGGACGATCTGCGCCTGCCGGGACACCGGCGTGGCGGGGGCCTGCGCGTCGCGCACGCGGCGGCGGGCCGAGGAGGCCAGCTGGCGGCACGCGGCCGGGGTGCGGCCGACGATCTCGGCGATTTCGGCGAAGGAGTAGCGGAAGACGTCGTGCAGGATGAACGCCACGCGCTCGGCCGGGGTCATCGCATCGAGCACGACGAGGAAGGCCATGCTGACCGACTCGTCGAGCGTGACCCGGTCGGCGGGATCGGCGGGCCGCCACTCGGAACTGTCCGGCACCGGTTCGGGAACCCACTCGCCCACGTAGGTCTCGCGCCGGGCGCGGGCCGAGGACAGCACGTTGAGGCAGAGGCGGCCGGCGACCTTGGTCAGCCACGCGCCGGGGGAGACGATGGCCTCCTGATCCTCGCGGGACATCGCGTACCAGCGCGCGCAGGTCTCCTGGACCACGTCCTCGGCCTCCGCCAGGGACCCCAGGAGCCGGTACGCCAGGTTGATCAGCTGACGCCGCTCGCTCATGATCGCGGTCAGGCCGTCGTCCGGTTCGGTCATGTGTGCTCGGCTCCTCGGTCGCGTCCGTCTCCACCGGTCCGACCGGACAGCGGGGCGGAACGTCAGGCCTGACGTTTCGCGGCGGTGGGTGGTCGGTTCCCGCCTGCGGATGCGCGACGACGTCGACGTGACGCTGGTCAACCCCCGTCCGGCGTTCGTCGACCGCATCCGGCTGCACCAGTTCGTCGCCGGCACCGGCGAGGCCGCGGTGGACTACGACTCGATGCTGGACGACGGCGTCCACCTCGTGGTCGACACCGCCACCCGCATCGACACCGGCGCCCGCACGGTGGAGCTGGCCTCGGGCCGCGAGCTGGACTACGACTACGTGATCTACGCGGTCGGCAGCACCGCGGCGGTGCCGTCGGTGCCGGGCGCGGCCGAGTTCGCCGTCCCGCTCGCCGAACTCGAATCGGCACAGCGGGTGCGCGGCGAGCTGGACCAGCTGCGTGCCGATGCGCCGATCACGGTGGTCGGCGGCGGGCTGACCGGTATCGAGACGGCCGCCGAACTGGCCGAGCGGGGACGCCGGGTCACCCTGGTGTGCGGCGGCACCCTCGCGCCGTCGCTGGGCGCCGGGAGCCGCCGGTACATCGCCAAGTGGCTCGCCCGGCACGGGGTCACCGTGCTGGAGACCGTCGAGGTCGCCGAGGTCCGGCCGGACGCGGTCGCCTACACCGACGGCACGGTGCGCGCGAGCGCGCTGACCGTCTGGACCGCGGGTTTCGCCGTTCCGGAGCTGGCGGCCGCGAGCGGGCTGCGCACCGACGACCTCGGCCGTCTGCTCACCGACGAGACGCTGACCAGCCTCGACGACGACCGGATCGTCGCGGCCGGCGACGCCGCCGCGCCGTCGGGCCTGCCGTTGCGGATGAGCTGCCAGGCCGCCGCGCCGCTCGGGGCGCAGGCCGCCGACACCGTGCTGAGCCGCATCGCCGGGACCGAACCGCCGGTGCTGGACGTCGCGTTGGTGGGGTCGTGCGTCAGCCTCGGTCGGCACGCGGCCGTGCGGCAGTTCGCGCGCAAGGACGACACCGCGCTGAACTTCCAGGTCGGCGGCCGCCTCGGCGCGGCCTACAAGGAGCTGGCCTGCAAGCTCGGGGTGCTGAAGATCCGCCGCGAGGCGCGCAAGCCCGGTTCCCTGCGGTGGATCAAGGGCGGCCGTCGGGTCGCAGGCCCAGCGAGCGCAGCAGCGCCCGCAACTCCGACTCGTACAGCTTCGCCGGGTCGGTGACCTGCGGCCCGAGGTGGCCGTAGACCTCAAGGGAGATGAGGCCGTGCATCCGCCCCCAGGTCCGCAGGGACAGCGCGAGCACGCCGGGCGGCAGGCCGGGGAACTCCTCGCGCATGTGCTGGACCAGGGCGGGGCCGAAGTCCTCCCAGGTGAAGTCGTCGTCCGGGGCCTGGACCGTCGGCCAGGCCCCGGCGACCAGCTCGGTCAGCAGCGCGCACGCCCGGCGTTCCGCGTCCGCCGCGGCGCCGCCTTCCGGGGCGCGGTAGCCGGGCACCGGGTCGCCGTAGATGAGCCGGAAGCCCTCGGGGTTGGCCAGGGCCCACTCGCGCAGGGCGCGGCCCCACGCCAGGATCCGCCCGGCCGGGTCGTCCGCGGGCACGGCGTCGCGCGCGGCCTCGGCGGTGTCGACGAACGAGGTGTAGACGTCGGAGATCAGCGTGGTGATCAGGTCGTCGCGGGTGGGGTAGTAGCCGTAGATCGCGCCGGCCGTCATGCCCATTTCGCGGGCGATCGCGCGCAGTGAGATCGCGTCGGGGCCGCCCTTGGCCATCAGCTCCAGCGCGATCGTCTTGATCTCGCGTGCCGTCTCCGCCCGCAGCCGTTCCCGGCGGCTCGTCGTCGCTTCGCCCACCTTGACACTGTACGGCGTCGGCCTACTATTCGCCGTAGTGTTACTACACAGCGTGTAGTTAAGAAACGGAGTTCAGTATGGCAAGAGCAGTTCTGTTCGACCGGATCGGGGGTCCCGAGGTGCTGCGGATCGAGGACCGGCCGGTGCCCGAGCCCGGCCCGGGCGAGGTGCGCATCCGGGTGGACGCGATCGGACTCAACCGGGCCGAGGCGCTGTTCCGCGCGGGCACCTACTACGAGCAGACGATCCTGCCCGGCTCGCCGATCGGCTACGAGGCGGCCGGTGTGGTCGAAACGGGGGTCGAGGGCTTCCCCGAGGGCACCGAGATCAGCACCATCGCGTCGTTCTCGATGCGGCAGTACGGCGTGTACGGCGACCGGGTCGTGGTGCCCGTGTCGAGCCTGGTCCGCCGCGCGGTGGACGAGGTCACCGGCGCGTCGGTCTGGCTGACCCACCAGACCGCCTACGGCGCGCTGGTCGAGCGCGGCGGCCTGCGGCCCGGGGACACCGTGCTGATCACCGCCGCCTCCAGCGGCGTCGGCATCGCCGCGATCCAGATCGCCAACCACCTCGGCGCGGTGCCGATCGCCGTCACCCGCACCGGCGCCAAGCGTGACCAGCTGCTCGCGGCCGGCGCCGCGCACGTCGTCACGCTCGACTCGACGGACCTGGTCAAGGAGGTGCGGGAGCTGACCGGCGGCGCGGGCGCGACCCTGACCATCGACCCGGTCGGCGGCCCCGGCGTGGTGGACCTGGTCGAGGCCACCGCGGTGGGCGGGCTGCTGGTCGTCTACGGCTGGATGGGCGGTGCACCCACGCCGCTGCCGATGAACTGGGACCGGCAGGTCACCGTGTTCGGCTACGGCAACGGCAGCTACGTCACCCGCAACCCCGAACGGCGGCGCCGGTCGGAGCACTTCATCAACGCCGGCCTGCGCATCGGCACCCTGCGCCCGGCCGTGGACCGCGTGTTCGACGACCTGGCCGACATCGTCGAGGCCCACGCGCACCTCGAATCGAACGCGCAGGTGGGCAAGGTGGTGGTCCGCGTTCGTCACTGAGCGAGTGAACTCCGGCCCCCGCGGGTAGCCCTCCCGGCGAAGCGAAGGAGGTCACCGTGTCGACGGACAAGAAGGACGTCATCGCGTTGCTGGAGGACCAGCACCAGGAGATCCGCCGGTTGTTCGGCGTGGTCGAACGAGCCAAGGGGGACGAACGCAGGGACGCGTTCCGCGAGCTCGTGCGGCTGCTGTCGGTGCACGAGACCGCGGAGGAGGAACTGGTCCACCCCGAGGTGCGGCGCCAGGAGGGCGGCGAACCGATCGTCGAGGCCCGCGTGGGCGAGGAGCACCGCGCCAAGGAACTGCTGTCCACGTTGGACGACATGGGTCCGGACGCGGAGGGCTTCGACACCCTGCTGATCCAGCTCCGGGACGACGTGCTGGCCCACGCCGAGCACGAGGAGCGGCTGGAGTTCCCGCTGCTGCGCCAGGCCTACGACGCCAAGCGGCTGGAAGCGATGGCCGACACGGTGCGGGCGGCCGAGGCGGTGGCCCCGACCCGCCCGCACCCGGGAACGGAAAGCGCCGCGAAGAACATGCTGCTCGGCCCGCCGGCCGCCCTCATGGACCGAGCCCGCGACGCCATCCGCAGCGTGTTGAAGCGGTGAGTCCGGGGGCCGGCCGCCCGTCGCGGGCGGCCGGCCTGCCGGGGTCACAAACCGACCCGCACCACGCTGCCGCTGCCGGGCCCGCTCGGCGGGTTCGGGCACGCGGCGCAGTTCGACACGTACGCCTTGCCGTCGCGCAGCGCCAGGCCACCGGGCATCGTCAGCTCTTGCGTCACGATGTGCTGCGCGCCGTTGCGGCCGACCTGGATCAACGCGCCCGCCGGGTCGCCGCTGAGCAGGCCGTTGTGCGCGATCTCCAGCACGTACAGCTTCCCGTGCGAGAAACCGATGTCGATGATGTTGGTAAAGCCCTCCGCGTACACCTGCGGCGCCTTGCCCGGCGCCACCCGGTACACCCGCGCCGCGCCCTTCGGGAACGGGAAGCCGGTCAGTTCACCGACGTAGAGCGCACCGTCCGGCCCTAGCGCGACCGAGGTCGGCACGGACTGCATCGGGATCTTCGTGCCGGGTGGCAGGCCGAGGAACGGTGGCGCGTCGACCATCCGTTCGGGGAACGTCGCGATGGTCAGGATCCGGCCCTTCTCCGGGACCCAGAGCAGGGAGTTGCCGCCGGCGTCGACCACCACGCGACCGCCGGGCAGGGCGAGGACCGAGTTCGGGTTGCTGTCCGGCTCGCCGCCGTCGGGGTTGGCGGTCGCCTCGTAACCGGCGATGTCGGCGACCGGTTTGCCGTTGCGCAGCAACCACCCCAGGTACTGCTGCCCCTTCGGCGGCAGGTTCGTGCGCACCGCGGGGTCGGCCCCCAGGCCCACGGTGACGTACATGTTGCCCTTGCCCAGGAACGAGACGTCCGACGGGCCGATCGCGCCGGAACCGTCGCGTGCGGCGATCGACGGCAGCCCGGTCAGGACGCGGTTCTGCTGCCCGCGGTGGATCCGGGTCACCGCACCCGACTCGCCGTAGCAGACCTCGTCACCCTCCGGACCCGCCATGCACGGACCGGCGCCCCCGCGGCCGGCTTCCGCGACGTACAGGGCCCCGTCCGGGGAGAACGCGAGCCCGCGCGGGCTGTTCAGGCCTTCGGCCACTGTGGACACCGTGCCGCCGGCCTGCGCGTTCAGCGGTACCAGTGTCACCGCCATCGCGGTGGCGGCCGTCAGCAGGATTCGGGATGTCTTCATACGCCCGTCCTTTCACGACGATGGGCCCCCCTTCCGGAGACGGAATCGCGCGAACGAACGTTACGACGAGATTTCGGTTGAGGGCGCAAGTAAACGCGCAGCCGTTGCGTCGGGATTTCCACGAACAGCCAGGACAACAGCCCGCACGCGTACGCCAGCGGCAGCGCCAGCGCCATCAGCAGGTAGGAGTTGCGCACCCCGGCGAACACGATGAGTTGCTGCACCGGCATCGCCCAGATGTACATACCGTAGCTGCCGTACACCCACTTGTCGTACCGGGCCAGGCGGCGCGGCCAGTGGTGCGCCCACACGATGGCGCCGTACCCGGCGGCGAACGGCAACACGAACCGCGCGGCCGGCTGCAGGACGGGCACGAAGTTGACCACCAGGTACACGGCCACGCCCGCGTACGCGGCGGCCCGCGACAGCGGGATCGTGCCGTGGTAACGGTGCATCACCATGCCGATGACGAACGCGACCCCGAACGCGACCATCGCGCCCACCGGCACCGACAGCAGTGACCCGCCGCGACCCTGGAACGTGTGGGTGGCGCCGAGGAAGGCGTCCAGCACGATGATCCCGGCCAGCAGCGCGAACAGGCCGACGCGGGCACGGCTGAGCAGACCGGTCAGTCCCGCGACGAGGACCAGCGCGTAGCCGGTGGTCTCCATCGGCAGCGTCCACAGTGACCCATTGGCCGACCACGGGTACGGGTTTTCCGCGAACACGCCGGGAAGCAGGTGCTGCAACGGGTACAGCGCCGCGTTGTGCACCACGTAACCCCAGGTCGCCGTGTCCGTCCAGTACTCGGCGGCGTCGAGCACGGTGACCAGTGGGCCGATCACGAACGCGGTGACCATGACGACGACGAGCAGCGGGGGCCAGATCCGCAGCACCCGCTTGGCGACGTAGCGCCACCACGACGCGTCGCGCGTCCAGCTGTCGGTGATCTGGAACCCGCTCATCGCGAAGAAACCCATGAGCGCGAAGTAACCGGGGGACAGGTCCCAGCTCGCCGGCAGGATCGTCAGCCGCTGCGGGTCGACGAGCGGGAACGAGTGCTCGACGACGACCATGCTCGCGCCGATGAGCCGCAGCCACGCGAACCCGGTCTCGGCCTTGGCGTACTTCGCGGGGCGGATCTCCTGCGTGCGCTCCGCGGCGTTGTCGGCCGGCACCACGTCAGCCCAGCAACTCGGTCAGCGCGGCGCGCGCGACGTCCGGCCCGAACTGCGCGGCCACCGCGGCCTGCCCGGCCCGGGACAGCCGGAGCCAGAGCGCGTCATCGGTCAGCAGCGACACGATTCCGGCGGCGATCTCCTCGGCCTTGTCCCCGACGAGGACCTCCGCGCCGTCGCGCAGCCGCATGCCCTCGAACGCCAGCGTCGTGCCGACCACCGGGACGCCCGCGGCCAGGCTCTCGCCGACCTTGCCCTTGACCCCGGCGCCGAACCGCAGCGGCGCGACCGACAACCGGGCGGTGTCGTAGAGCGCGGCGAGGCCGGGGACCCAGCCGCGGAACTTCACGCCGTGGCCGTCCAGCACGCGCAGCTCGTTCGTCGGGTCGTGCCCGACGACGTCCAGCACGGCGTCCGGCACCTGGCGGCGCACCAGCGGCCAGATCTCCCCGGCCAGCCAGTAGGCCGCGTCGCGGTTGGGCGGGTGCTCGAAGCTGCCGACGAACAGCACGCCGGGCCGCCCGTCCGGGCTCGCCTCCGGCCCCGGACTGTGCACATTGGACAGCACGCTGACCGGCGCGCCCGGCGCGAGGCCGGCCAGCAGGTCCCGTTCGGCCTCGGACACCACGAGCGTGCGGTCGCAGGCCCGCACCAGCGCCAGTTCCAGCTCGCGGTAGAGCTTCGCGCGCTGGTGCAGCATCGCCGAGGTCTCCGGCGCGCCGCCCAGCCGCTCGACCAGCTCGGCCTCCCGGGACAGGCGCACGAAGTGCAGGTCGACGGTGTCGAACACGATCCGCGCCTGGGGCGCGCAGATCCGCAGCCGGTCGGCCAGGTGCCAGGCCACGGTCGGCCGGGACAGCAGCGCCAGCCGGATGTGCTTGCCCGCCTCGTGCAGGAACTGCTCCCGCAGGCCGTCGTCGGCGAGCACGGTGATCCCGGCGCGGTGCAGCTGGTCCAGGTAGGCGGGGTCGGACGGCGGGCCCATCGGGCAGAACACCACGCGGTGGCCGAGCGCGACCAGCTCGTCCAGCAGGCACCGCAGCCGCACCGAGCCGGAGTCGCGGTCCGGCGTGGGCACGGTGACGTCGGCGACCAGCACCAGATCGCCGTCGCGCTGGGTCCGTCCCGGCACGCGCTGGCGGGCGATCCACAGCGGGGTGCCCGGATCGGCCTGCCCGCTGAGCGCGTCCACCCACTTCTCCGCGAAGACCCGGTGGTTGATCTCCTGGAACCGCTTGACCCCCTGCGTCACGTCGGTGCCGTGCGAGACGCCCTCGTGGTGGACGACGACCGCGTCCGGCACCACCACGGTGCGGTATCCCGCGGCGCGGACGGCGAAGGCCAGGTCGGTGTCCTCGTAGTAGGCGGGGGAGTAGCGCTCGTCGAACCCGCCGAGGCGTTCCCACAGGTCCCGGCGCACCAGGATCGCCGCGCCGGAGCAGTAGTCGACGTCGCGAACGGCCTGGTAGCGCAGGTCGTCGGGGTTGTCGCCGTGGCCGTAGTTGGCGGCGCTGCCGCCGGCGAACACGATGCCGCCGCACTCCTGCAGCCTGCCGTCCGGGTAGACCAGTTTCGCCCCGGCCAGGCCGATCCGCTCGTCGCCGCGGACGACCTCGGTGAGCGCGTCCAGCCAGCCGGGCCGGACCTCGGTGTCGTTGTTGAGCAGCACCAGCAGCTCACCGCGGGCCTGCGCGGCGCCGAGGTTCACCGCGCGCAGGAACCCCAGGTTCTCCGGGGTGCGCACGAGCCGGACGCCGGGGCACGCGGCGAGCTGCTCGGCCGAATCGTCGGGCGAGGCGTCGTCGACCACCACGACCTCGAACGGGACGCGCGTGCCGCTGTCCTCGATCGCCTGCAGGCAGCGGCGGGTGTAGCTCCACTGGCCGTGCACCGGGACGACGATGCTGACCAGCGGGTCGTCGCTGGTCGACACCGTGACCGGGCCTTCGGTGGCGCGCCGCCGCGGCCGGTACCGCTCGATGACCTTGCGGTACTTGGGGCCGCCGTCGTCGCTGGTGAGCCGCTCGATCTCGGCGCGCAGCGGTGCGGCGGCACGCTCGGCGGCGGCGCCGAGCAACGTGAGCTGCGGGTCGAGCATCGTCGCGGCGGCCGGCACCTCAACCGGGTTGTCGGAGGCGATGCCGACGAGGTAGGTGTGGGGCGCGCCGGTGCCGACCGACCAGCTGTCCTCGCCCGTGCGGCGTAGCTGCTGGGACAGCACCGGGCCGTGCTCGCGGTCGCCGGTCAGCACCGAGCCGACCGCCACGTTCTGCCGCAGCACCGTCACGTGCCGGAACGACGCGCCGAGCAGCGCGCGGAACTGCGGTTCGGTCAACTCCTTGACGTGGAAGGGGTTCTCGTTGCCGTGCTCGTGCGTGTAGACCAGCACGTCCGGGGTGCTGGTGAAGAAGACGCCGCCGGGGGCGAGCCGGGCGCGCACCAGTGCCATCAGCTCGTCCTGCTCCGCGACGTGTTCGAGCGCCTCGAAACAGGTGATGACGTCGAACCGCCCGGCGTCGGCGAGCAGGTCTGGGTCGGTCATCGAACCGGTGGTGAACCGCAGGTTGGGCCGGCCGCCGTAGCGCGCGCGGGCGTGTTCCACGGTGGCTTCGTCGATGTCGACGCCCACCACCTCGGCGGCGTGGGTGGCCAGGAGCGCGCTGCCGTACCCCTCGCCGCTGGCGAGGTCGAGCACGCGGCGGCCGAAGGCGTAGCGGGCGGCGAGGGCGTAGCGGTGGTAGTGCTCGTAGATCACCTGGATGTCGTCGGTCCAGGGCACGCAGCGCTCACCGGTCCAGTCGATCCCCCGAGGTCCCGCCATGAGCCGGAAGGCTACCGGTACTGCGGCCGTGGGTGATACTGATGCCCGGTAACCTGCGGCGGGGAGGGAATTACTGACGGTGTCCAGTGACGTCCGCCGGCAGCGCCGGGAGCTGACGCTCGGGATCGCGATCATCGTGGTGCTGATGCTCGGTCTCGCCGTGTCCGCCACTGGTTACCTCCTCACCCGCAACGCCGGCCCCGCCGACGCGCCGGACGCGAAACCGGCGCCCGCGCACAGCGCGCTGGCCCTCGTCGAACCGCCCGGCACGCCCGGGCCGAGCGGGCCGTTCGCGCTCGCCGCGCTGCGCAGCACGGTGTCGCTGCCGCAGCCGATGGTCGACGTGCTGACCACGGCCGGGATGCGTGACGGGGTGCGCAAGACGGCCGTGCGGGCCGAGGTGACGATCGGGTTGTACGCGCTGGTGACCGGCGACCCGCGGGCCGCGGTGCGGGCCTACGGCGCGGGGGTGGAGCTGCAGGGGCTGGTCGCGGACCGCGATCTGTCGCTGGAGGGCGTCACGGTGTACGGGACGCCGGTCGGCGCGCCGCTGGCCCGCTTCGGCGCGGCGTACGTGCTCTACGACCGCGTGGTGGTCGTCGAAACGGCCGGCCCCGGCGACGCGGCGCACGACGTGTTCCGCGCGACGCTGGACCGGCAGATCGAGCTGGCCCCGCCGAGCGAGCGGTGAGAACGGCCCGCACGACGCGGGGCTCGCCCTGCTCCGTTGTCATCGCGCCGACCGCGTCGACGTAGGCGTTGCCCGCGTCGTCCCGCAGGTGGGCGGGAAGCAGGTAGCCGGCGACGAGCTCGCTGCCCGGCGCGAGCCGTCCCAGGGCGGTCAGGGTGGCGTCGAGCCGGTCTCGGGCGAGATCGACCGGGAGGTACGTCGCGGCCGCGGCGGTGCGCGGAACAGTCAGTTCCGGAAGGCCCGTGCGATCACGGTCCGGTGTGGACGGTCAATCCCAGGCGCTCAACCGGAGTGAGCTTTCGAAGCGGTGCTTGGCGCCGGTCAGCGGATCGGTGAACGCGAGCACCTTCGCCAGCAGCTGCAGCGGGCGGCGGAAGTCGCCGGGCGGCACCTCCCGCACCTCCGGGTAGAGCGGATCGCCCAGGATCGGGATGCCCAGGGAGTTCAGGTGCACCCGCAGCTGGTGCGTGCGGCCGGTCTCCGGCACCAGCCGGTAGCGGCCCAGCCCGTCGCGGTGTCCGAGCAGCTCCACGTGCGTCCGCGCGTTCACCGGGCCGGGCAGCTCCCGCGCGGTCAGCACGCCGCGCTTCTTCACGATCCGGCTCTCCACCGTGCGCGGCAGCACCAGGTCCGGGTCGTACCGCGCGATGGCCTCGTATTCCTTGTGCACCAGGCGATCCCGGAACAGGTTCTGGTACGCGCTGCGGTGCGCCGCGGTCTTGACGAACATCAGCACGCCCGCCGTCAGCCGGTCCAGCCGGTGCGCGGGGGAGAGGTCCGGCAGGTCCCGCGTGTGCCGCAGGCGCACCAGCGCGGTCTCCCGCACGTGCCCGCCACGCGGGGTGGTCGCCAGGAAGTGCGGCTTGTCGACCACCAGCAGCACGTCGTCCTCGTGCAGCACGGTCAGCTCGAACGGCACCGGCACCTCGTCGCCGCGGTCGCGGTGGAACCACAGGAACGTGCTGGGGGTGAACGGTGTCCGGGCGTCGATCGGCCCGTCGACGCCGACGATCGCGCCCTCGGTGAGCATCGCGTCGATCACCGCCGGGTCCAGCTTGGTCAGCTTCCGCACCAGGTAGTCGCGGATGGTGTCCCACGGGCCGTCCGGCGGGGTCCGGATGCGTGCCGCGTTCACCCCGTCACGCGGCGGCAACGGGGACGGGGGCGGCTTGCGTCTCATCGGTCAGCACTGTAGCGAGGGGCGACCGCGCGGGCCGCCACCACCGCCAGTGCGGCGACCAGCGCGAACAGCACGAAGCCGGTCGGATAGGCCAGCGCCGCGGCCAGTTGCGCCCCGACCGCGCCCCCGGCCGTCCGCGCGATCGTGTTCACCCCGGTCGCCATGCCGGTGTGCCGCGGCTCGACGGCGTCCACCACGAGGTTCCCCAGCGCCGCGAAACACAGCCCGTATCCCGCGCCCACCAGCACGTTCGCCACGTACACCGACCACAGCGCGTCGTGCACGCAGGCCAGCAGCGCCAGCGCCGCCACCGCCAGCCCGGCGCCGAGCCGCACGGCCGTCCGCCCGCCGAGCCGCGGCGCGAGCGGGGTCGCGACCAGCATCACGACCGCCATCGGCACCAGGACCAGGCCGGCCGCGGTCGCCGACTTCCCGAACACCGCCGGGTCCTGCACGAGCCGGGGCAGCATCGTGACCGCGCCGAACATGGCCGCCGCGATGACCGCCGTGACGCCGTTCACCGTCGCCACCGTGCGACGGCGCAGCAGCCGCACCGCCACCAGCGGCTGGGCGATCCGCAGTTCCGCCACGGTGAACGCGGCGAACAACGCGAGCGCCGCGGCGGCCAGCGGCACCACGACGGCCAGAGGCCAGACGCGGGACTCGCTGATCGCCAGCAGCAGGCATGCCAGCGCGCCGGCCAGCAGGACCGCGCCGGTGACGTCCATGCGCCCGCCGCCCGTCGCGGCGTCCCGCGGCGTCAGCGCGCCCAGCACCACCGCGACCAGGGCGAGCGCGAGCAGCGGCCAGAACAGCCACGCTGTGCCCCACGCGTCCCGCACCGGGCCGGCGACCACCATCCCGGCCGAGCCGCCGAGGCCGAACATCGCCGACAGCGCCGCGATGGTCTGCGGCCGCCGCGGCTGCTCGACGGTCTGCCGGACCAGGCCGAACGCGACCGGGAACACCCCGGCCGACACCCCCGAGACCGCGCGCCCGGCGAGCAGCAGCGGGAACGAGCGGCTCACCGCGCAGACGACCGTCCCGGCGGCGAAGACACCGAGGCAGGTCAGCAGCACCCGCCGGTACCCGAACAGGTCGCCGAGCCTGCCCGCGACCGGATTGGCCACCGCGGCCGCGAGCATGAACGCGGTGAGCGCCCAGGTGACGGCGCTCGCCGGGACGTGGTTCTCCCGGGCGATCGCGGGCAACACCGCGATGACGATGGTCTGGGCCGTGCTCGCCACGAAGGCGGCCAGCAGCACGGCGGGCAGCACGAAACGCCGCATGTGACAGGTCCTCCCCAGTGTCCACAATGGTCTTGAGTGGACGAGTTGGGGCACTCGTGTGGCACAGCTACCGCTGGCCCACTCGGGTGGCCGCCACTGGTCCACGCATGCGCCCATGACTGGCCCACTCGTCCGCTCACGAGAGGCCCTTTCGGGCTGCCATGAGATGCCCGCTCGCATGGCCACGGCAGGCCCACTCGCGCGGCCACGAGCGGTCCACTCGTGCGGCACCGCTACCACTGGCCCACTCACGCCGCCACCACTGGCCCACTCGTGCACCCACGAACCGCCCACTCGTCCGCGCACGACAGGACCTCTCGGGCCGCCATGACATGCTCTCTCGCACGGCCACCACTGGCCCTCTCGCGCGGCCATGACTGGTCCACTCGCGCGGCACGGCCACCACTGGCCCTCTCGCGCGGCCATGACTGGTCCACTCGCGCGGCACGGCCACCACTGGCCCTCGCGCGCGGCCATGACTGGTCCACTCGCGCGGCACGGCCACCACTGGCCCTCGCGCACGGCCATGACCGATCCACTCGCACGGCCACCACTGGCCCACTCACGCGACCACCACTGGTCCACTCATGCACCGATGACTGGCCCACTCGTCTGCCCACGACAGCCTCTCTCGGGCCGCGTTGAGATGCCCGCCCGCGCGGCCATGGCAGGCCCTTTCGGGCTGCCATGAGATGCCCGCTCGCATGGCCACCACTGGCCCTCTCGCACGGCCATGACTGGTCCACTCGCGCGGCACACGCACCACTGGCCCACTCGCGCCGCCACCACTGGCCCACTCACGCGACCACCACCGGCCCACTCATGCCCCCACGAACCGGCCCGCTCGTCCGCTCACGACAGGCCCTTTCGGGCTGCCATGAGATGCCCACTCACACGGCCACCACTGGCCCTCTCGCGCGGCCATGACTGGTCCACTCGCGCGGCACACCCACCACTGGCCCACTCACGCCGCCACCACTGGCCCTCTCGCACGGCCACGAGCGGCCCACACGCACCGCCACCACACGTCCACTCGCTCGGCCACCAACCGTACCCACTTGCGGACACTGTCCGCAAGCACGTTCCGCGCGCGGCGCAGTACGGTGCGGGCGTGTCCAGCGAACGTCGAGCGTGGGGAAGCCTGGAGCGGGAGCAGATCGTCGTGGCGGCGGTCGCCCTCGCCCGCCGCGAGGGGCTCGGCGCGCTGACCATCCGGCGCCTCGCCGCCGAGGTGGGCGCGTCCCGCATGGCGCTCTACCGCCATGTGCCCGACAAGGAGGCGCTGCTCGGCCTGGTCGCCGACGCCATCGCCGCCGACCACGTCCGCCCCGCGGAAGCCGGCGACGGCCCGTGGCCGGACCGGCTGCGTGCGCTCGCTCACGGCATGCGCCGCGAACTGCGCGCCTACCCCGGCTTCGCCGAACTGATCATGACCCGCAGCAACCACGGCCCCGGCGGGCTGCGGCTGGCCGAGACCATCGCGGAGATCCTCGCCGCCGCCGGCCTCGACGAACCCGCCCAGGCGCGCTTCTACCTGGTCTTCCTGGACGTCGTGCTGGGCCGCGCGCACCGCGAGGTGCACGGCGACCCCACGACGCCGGAACGCAACGCCCGCATCTTCGAAGCAGCACAGGCCGGCTCGGCAGCGCCTACACTGAAAGCACTGGTACCGCACCTGCGCGCCGCCACCGCCGACGAGGTCTTCGACACCGAGCTCGACATGCTCGTCGGCGCGATCCACGCCGCACGGCGGCAGTAGGCCACAATCCCCGGGATTGTCGGTGCCCTCCGTTACCCTGCACAAGCGCGGCGCCGAGGTGCCGCCCCACCCCAATCGCTACTGGGAGAGAAGAACCTGTGACTGCTTCTGCTGAGCCTCTCTACGGGGCCGACGACCTTACCCACCTGGAAGGCCTGGAAGCGGTCCGGAAGCGCCCCGGCATGTACATCGGGTCGACCGACAGCCGCGGCATCAACCACCTGTTCACCGAGATCGTCGACAACTCGACCGACGAGGGTGTCGCAGGTCACGCCACGAAGGTCGTCGTCACGCTGCACGCCGACGGCAGCGTCCAGGTCGACGACGACGGCCGCGGCATCCCGACCGGTGTGCACGCCAAGTCCGGTCTGTCCGGCGTCGAGCTGGTGCTCACCCGGCTGCACGCGGGCGGCAAGTTCGGCGGTTCCGGCTACAAGACCTCGGGTGGCCTGCACGGTGTCGGCGCCTCGGCGGTCAACGCGCTGTCGCACCGCTTCGACGTGACGGTCCGCAACGGCGGCAAGGTGCACGAGATGTCGTTCGCGCACGGCACGCCGGGCGTCTTCGACGGGCCGGGCCCGAAGGCGAAGTTCACGCCGCAGCCCGGGTTGCGCATCACGGGCAAGATGAAGCGCGGCGAGCGCACCGGCACGTCGATCCGCTACTGGCACGACGCGCGGTACTTCGAAAAGGGCGCGGAGCTCGACGTCGAGCAGGTGCGCACGAAGCTGTGCAACACGGCGTTCCTCGTGCCGGGCGTGACGTACGTGCTGCGCACCGCCACCGAGGGGTCGATCAGCGAGGAGACCTTCCACTTCCCCCACGGCCTGGCCGACATGGTGGAGTTCCTCGCGCCGTCGGACGAGAAACCGGTGTCCGGCACGCTGATCATCCGGGGCGAGGGCGCGTACAAGGAGAACGCGGCCGATGCCAACGGCGTCATGCGGTCCAATGTGGAGCGTCACGCCGAGGTCGAGATCGCGCTGCGGTGGGGCACCGGGTACGAGCGCACGGTCGAGTGCTTCACCAACACGATCCGCAACGTGCACGGCGGCACGCACCGCCGCGGCTTCGACCGCGGCGCCACGAAGTCGTTGCAGGAAGCCATTTCCCGCACCCGCGGCCTGCTCAAGGCCAAGGAGGACCTGCCCACGCTCGACGACGTGCTCGAGGGCATGACGGCGGTCATCCACGTGCGCATCCCGGAGCCGCAGTTCACCTCGCAGACCAAGGACGAGCTGTCCACGTCCGGCATCACGCGCGTGGTGCAGGGTGTCGTCGAGCGGCACCTCAAGGAGTGGACCGAGAACCGCAAGACCAAGGCCGAGGCCAAGGTTGTGCTGCAGAAGATCGTCGACGCCGCGCGCGTGCGGCTGACGCAGAAGCAGCAGAAGGACGCGGCGCGCCGCAAGACCGCGCTGGAGGGCGCGGCGATGCCGCCGAAGCTCGTCGACTGCCGCACCACCGGCATCTCGCGCAGCGAGCTGTTCCTCGTCGAGGGTGACAGCGCGCTCGGATCGGCCCGGATGGCGCGGGTGTCGGAGTACCAGGCGCTGCTGCCGTTGCGCGGCAAGATCCTCAACGTGCAGAAGGCCTCGCTCGGTGACACGTTGAAGAACGCCGAGATCGCCTCGATCGTGCAGGTGCTCGGCGCCGGCACCGGGCGCACCTTCGACCTGTCCGCGATGCGCTACGGCCGGGTCATCCTGATGGCCGACGCCGACGTCGACGGCTCGCACATCCGCACGCTGCTGATCACGTTGTTCGCCAAGTACATGCGCCCGGTGATCGAGGACGGCAGGTTGTTCGCCGCGATGCCGCCGCTGCACAAGATCGTCACGAAGGGCCGCAACCCGGAGACCATCTTCACCTTCACCCAGCGCGAGATGGAGCAGAAGGTCGCCGAGCTGGAGGCCGCCGGCAAGCAGATCGTCAAGCCGGTCCCGCGGTTCAAGGGCCTGGGCGAGATGGACGCCGACGAGCTGTGGGAGACCACGATGAACCCGGCGACCCGCTCGGTGCGGCGCATCACCCTGGACGACGCCGAGGCCGCGGAGGCCGCGCTCGAACTGCTGATGGGGGAGAAGGTCGAACCCCGCCGCAACTGGCTCGTCGAATCCGCCGCCCGCGTGGACCGCGAAGCGATCGACGTCTGAGTTTTCCCGAGGAGACAACAGCAATGGCACGCCGATCCAAAACCGCCGTGACCCGGGTCGATCCGGCCGCGTTCGACCAGGCGGGCGCGCAGGTCTTCGAGAACCCGGTCAAGACCGAGATCGAGGACTCCTACCTGGAGTACGCCTACTCGGTCATCCACTCCCGGGCGCTGCCCGACGCGCGGGACGGCCTGAAGCCGGTGCACCGCCGGATCCTGTTCGCCATGAACGAGGCCGGCTACCGGCCCAGCCACGCGTACGTGAAGTCCTCGCGCGTGGTCGGCGACGTGATGGGCCGCTACCACCCGCACGGCGACACGGCGATCTACGACGCGATGGTCCGCCTGGCGCAGGACTTCTCGATGAACGCGCCGCTCATCGACGGGCACGGCAACTTCGGTTCGCCGGACGACGGCCCGGCCGCGTCCCGGTACACCGAGGCCCGCATGTCGCCCGAGGCGATGCTGCTCGTCGGTGAGCTGGGTGAGGAGACGGTCGACTTCCGGCCGAACTACGACGGTTCGCTGATGGAGCCGTCGGTGCTGCCCGCCGCGTACCCGAACCTGCTGGTCAACGGCACGTCGGGCATCGCGGTCGGGATGGCGACCAACATGATCCCGCACAACATGGGCGAGGTCATCGCGGCCGCGCGGTGGTTGATCAACCACCCGGCCGCGACGCTGGACAAGCTGATGGAGTTCGTGCCGGGCCCCGACCTGCCGACCGGCGGGATGCTGCTGGGCCTGGACGAGGTGCGCAAGGCGTACGAGACCGGCCGCGGCGTGGTCCGCATGCGCGCCAAGGTCGAGATCGGCCCGCTGCCCGGCAGCCGCGGCCGCCAGGCGATCACGGTCACCGAGCTGCCCTACGGCGTCGGGCCGGAGAAGGTGATCGAGAAGATCACCGAGGAGGTCAACAAGTCCAAGCGGCTCACCGGGATCGCCGACGTCAAGGACCTCACCGACCGCGAGAACGGCACGCGGCTGGTCATCGAGTGCAAGGTGGGCGTCAACCCGCAGCCGCTGCTGGCCGACCTGTACCGGCTCACGCCGCTGGAGCAGTCGTTCGGCATCAACAACCTCGTGCTCGTCGACGGCCAGCCGCAGACGCTGGGGCTCAAGCAGCTGCTCGAGGTGTTCCTGGACCACCGCTACGAGGTGGTCACGCGGCGCACGAAGTACCGCCGCCGCAAGCGCGAGGAACGGCTGCACCTGGTCGAGGGTCTGCTGATCGCGCTGCTGGACATCGACAAGGTGATCCGGCTGATCCGCAACAGCGACGACGCCGCGCAGGCCAAGGACGGCCTGATGAAGCGGTTCAAGCTGTCCGAGATCCAGGCCACCTACATCCTGGACACGCCGCTGCGCCGGCTCACCAAGTACGACAAGCTCGAACTCGAGGACGAGCAGGAGAAGCTACGCGCCGAGATCGCCGAGCTGACCAGGATCCTCGAGGACGACAAGGAACTGAAGAAGGTCGTCTCGGCCGAGCTGGCCAAGATCGCCAGGGACTTCAAGACCGAGCGGCGCACCGCGCTGATCGACGGTGACCTCAAGGAGGTGCTGGCCGCGTCGAAGCCGGCCGGTCCGCTGGAGGTCGCCGACGACCCGTGCCAGGTGATCCTGTCCGCCACCGGGCTGGTGGCGCGCACGGCGGCGGAGTCGGAGGAGGCGCCGGAGGGCCGCCGCCGCAACGGCCGGGTGAAGCACGACGCGGTCGCGGCGATGGTGCACTCGACGGCGCGCGGCCAGGTCCTGCTGGTCACCAGCCGGGGCCGCGCCTTCAAGACGGACGTGCTGCCGTTGCCGGTGCTGCCGGAGCAGAGCGGCACGGTGTCGCTGCGCGGTGGGATGGCCGCGCGCGAGCTGGTGCCGCTGGACAAGGGCGAGAAGGTCATCGGGATCGCGCCGCTGGGTGAGCAGGCCGCCGGGTCGCCGGGGCTCGCGCTCGGCACGCGGCAGGGCGTGGTGAAGGTGGTGGCGCCGGACTGGCCGGTGCGCTCGGACGAGTTCGAGATCATCGGGTTGAAGGACGGCGACGAGGTGGTCGGCGCGGTGTGGCTGGCCGACGGCGAGGAGACGTTCGCGTTCCTGTCCTCGGACGCGTCGCTGCTGCGGTTCCCGGCTTCGCTGGTGCGGCCGCAGGGGTTGAAGGGCGGCGGCATGGCGGGCATCAAGCTCGCCGGTGACGCCGAGGTGGTGTTCTTCGGGGCGATCCGGACGGACGACGCGGAGCACGGCGACCCGATGGTGGTGACGGCCACGGGGGCGAGCGTGAAGATGACGCCGTTCGCCGAGTACCCGGCGAAGGGCCGCGCGACCGGCGGTGTGCGGGCGCACCGCTTCCTGAAGGGGGAGACGCGGCTGACGGTCGGCTGGGTCGGCCCACGCCCAGCCGCGGCGTCGAAGACCGGCGACCCGGTGGAACTCCCGGAGCCCACCCCCCGC
>NZ_PQHW01000047.1 GCF_003385215.1 Amycolatopsis thermalba
TCTCGTGGGCTCGGTGATGTCGATAAGAGACTGGCGCGGGGTGGCTGGTTCTGCTCGGGGGGTGCCGGTTCTGCCCAGGGTGGCTGGCTCTGCCCAGGGTGGCTGGCTCTGCCCAGGGTGGCTGGCTCTGCTCGGGGGTGCCGGTCCTGCCCGGGGGTGGCCGGTCGCCGCTGGTTCACAGGCGGCCGGCCCGGGCGGCGGCGCGGGGGTCATCTGGGGCGCGCACCCGCTACTGCGGCGGCCATCGCGGGAGGGCGGAGGCGGTCGGCGACTGGCGTGCGGGTTCAGGGTCGCCTGGCTGATCCGTCTCGGGCGTGCACTTCCTACTGCGACGGCCATCGCGCGAGAGGAGCGGCGAGTGAAGCGCGGGTTGACGGCTGCCTTGGTTCATCTGGGGTGTGCAGCCGCTACCGCGGCGACCACCACGCGGCACGGCCGGCGAGTGGCGTGCGGGTTTGGGGTCATCTGGCTGGTTGCCTCGGGCGTGCAGCCGCTACTGCGGCGGCCCCGCGAGGGTTGGCGAGTGGCGTGTCGGTTTCGGGCTGCCCGACTGGTTCATCTGGGGCGTGCACCCGTTACTCCGGCGCCGACCGCGCGAGGCGGGCGGCGGGCGGTTCGACGGGTCGTCTGGCTGGTTGCCCCCGGGCGTGCACCCGCTACTGCGGCGGCCATCGCGCGAGACGGCCGGCGAGCAGCCCTGGTTGCGGCGCCGGAGGCCGCCCGGCCTCGCCTCGTCCGTGGCGTGGGGGCGCCCGTCTGACGGGATGTGAGCGGCGTCGCCGAAACCGTTTTGAAGTCGTGGTGAAACCGCTCGCCCGCAGGCTCTGGCCATGCGACAGGACGAACTCACCTCGATGCCCACCGCACGTCCGGCGGGCTGCCCCTTCGATCCGCCGGCGGAACTGGGCGAAATCCGGGCACGGCAACCACTCGTGCGCATGGAGTACCCGGACGGGCACCGCGGCTGGCTGGTCACCGGGCACGCCCAGGCCCGCACCGTACTGGGCGACTCCCGGTTCACCTCCCGCTACGAGCTCATGCACTTCCCGCTCCCGGGCATACCCGCCGACGTGCCGCCGGCCCCCGTCGGCGACCTCACCGGCATCGACGCGCCCGAACACACCCGCTACCGCAAACTGCTCGCCGGGAAGTTCACCGTCCGCCGGATGCGCCAGCTCACCGAGCGGGTCGAAGAAGTCGCCGCGGAGCACCTCGACGCCATGGCCCAGCACGGGCCGTCGGTGGACCTGGTCCAGGCGTACGCGCATCCCGTGCCGGCCGTGATGATCTGCGAGCTGCTCGGCGTGCCCTACGCCGACCGCGAGTTCTTCCAGCGTCAGGTCGCCGGGCAGATGGACCCGAAAACCACGCCCGAGGAGCAGTACGCCGCCCACGCGGCACTCCAGGACTACCTGCGCGAACTGGTGCGGGCCAAACGCGCCGAGTCCACCGACGACGTGCTCGGCGACCTGACCACGAGCGATCTCACCGACGAGGAGCTGTCCGGCATCGGCGCGTTCCTGCTGGGCGCCGGTCTGGACACCACCGCCAACATGATCGCGCTGGGCACCTTCGCCCTGCTGAGCCACCCCGCCCAGCTCGCCGCGCTCCGAGACGATCCGGGCCTCGTGGACAGCGCGGTCGAAGAGCTGCTGCGCTACCTGACCATCGCCCACACGGGAGTGCGAGCGGCCCTGGAGGACGTCGAACTGGACGGTCAGGTGATCAAGGCGGGCGAGTCCGTGACCATCGCCGCGCACGCCGCCAACCGCGACCCGGAGCGGTTCCCCGATCCCGACACCCTCGACCTGCGCCGCCACGCCGCCGGGCACCTCGCGTTCGGCCACGGCATCCACCAGTGCCTGGGACAGCAGCTCGCGCGTGTCGAGATGCGGGTCGCGATCCCGGCGCTGGTCACCCGCTTCCCGACGCTGCGCCTGGCCGTCCCGCCGGAGGAGGTGCCGTTGCGGCACGACGAGACCATCTACGGCGTGCGCCGGCTCCCGGTCACCTGGGACTGAGCAGCGGCACCGTGATCGTTCGCCGCACTCGGTGGACACCTGTCCGTGGGCGGGGAAGTCGTCGGTGCAGGCGGTGGCCGGGGGCGATGGTCGCGTGCGAATGCGCCCTGCGTCAGGGGTTTCTGCATGCCGTCGGTCGCGACGTCGGCGGCGCCCCGCTGGAGGAGATCGCCCGCCGGGTTCCCTGGCCGGCGGGCGCTCGCCCTGGCGGGTGGTCGGTGCGGTGCCGGGCGGGTTTTCGTGGTGTCGCCGGTCCACTGAGTGGGCGGTTGGAGCCAACGGAGGTTCCCCATGGTGTGCCTTCTGTCCATTGTGGTTGCGGTCTGCTGATCAGTCTAGGAGCGCGAAAACCCGCCGCACATCTACCGAAAGACAGATTTTCCGCACCCCTACCGCACCCCTACCGCACCACGCCGCGCACCGCTTCCGGCCACTCCAGGGGCACGCCGAGCTTCCCCAGCCGCGCCTGGAAATCCGCCAGCAGACCGGGCTTCGCACGCACCGCCCGAGCGGGGACACCTCGCTCCAGCGCGAACGCCGCCAGTGCTCCCGCCGCCTCGCCGGTGTTCCACTCCACCGGGTGCAGCCGGTAGCAGCCGTTGGTCACGTGGGTCACCCCGAGACACTTGCCACCGGCCAGCAGGTTCTCCAGCCGCACCGGCAACAGCGCGCCGAGCGGGATCTGGAACGGGTGGCAGGCGATGTCCAGGTACCCCCGGCCGCCGGTGCTCGGGTGCAGGTCGATCCGGTAGCAGCCCACCCCGATGCTGTCGGCGAACTGCTCGGCCTGCCCGATCCCCGCGCGCGCCGCCACCCCGACGTGCTGCTCCAGCACCGTGAACTCGGCCCGGATCCGGCGGCTCTCCCGCACGTACGGCGCCAGCGCCAGCCCATCCGGCGTGCCCAGCGGCTCCCCGGCCAGCCGCAGGCCCGGATACCCCGCCTCGGTCTGCAACCAGTGCACGAAGGACAACGTCAGCGACCGCGCCTGCGCCAGCCGCGTGGCACGCTCCTCCGGCGCCACCCCGGTCACCGGCGCCAGCCAGTAATCGATCTGCGGCCAGTTCACCAGCGTCACATCGGGCCGCGGCGGGTCCCACAACCGTCCACTCCGGATCCGCCGGAACCGCCACAGGTCCTGCCCCTCGCCGAACAACGGCCGGCTCAGCGGCTCGCCCGTCTCCGGTTCCTGCGTCGTCCAGCCCAGCTGCGGTCCCGGCCAGAACGGCGCCCGGTAACTCCGCCAGAAGTCGTAGTCGGCGGGCCGCGGCACGACGTGCGAGCCGTCCGGGTCCCACTCCAGCGCCGCGCACCACGTCAGCGCCTGCTGGTCCAACGGATCGGCCGGCCCGTCCAGCGCGTGCGGCTCACCCGTCTCGTCCGCGCTCTCCGAGCCGAGCACGTGCTCGCACCCCGCCAGCGGCAGGACATCGCCCTCTTCGGTCGCGTCGATCACGTACGACGCGCTCACCGACACCGCACCCTCCGGCGACGCGAACTCCACCGCGTCCACCCGGTCGCCCGTCGTCGCCGCGCCGACCGGCGTGTGGTGGTACCGGATCTCCAGGTTGCCCGCCCGCACCAGCGGTGCCAGCAGCTCGTCGAGCACCTCGCCGACGACCACCGGCTCGGCGCACAACACGCTCACCCAGCCCTCGCCCGGGTTCAGCTCGCGCACCGCCCGCGCCTCCGCGCTCAGCCGGGGGTCCGCGCGGTACCGGTCACGCACCCGGGACCGCATCAGCCGGTACGACTGGGTGCTGCCGAACGTCTCGACCCACGCGTTCTCGTCCGGCGGCACGGCCTGCGCGGTCAGCTGACCGCCGAGCCGCCCGGTCGTCTCGGTCAGCACCACCCGGCGGCCGAGCATCGCCGCGGACAGCGCCGCGGCCACCCCGCCGCAACCGCCACCGACCACCAGCACCTCGCAGTCGGAACCCATCGCCCTCCCTCTCACTTCACGCCCGTCTGGGCGAGGCTCTCGGTGATCTGCCGCCGCGCCACCAGGTAGGCGATCACCAGCGGCACGGTCGAAATCGCCGTGGCCGCCATCTGCGGACCCCACAACGGGTTGCCGCTGGTGTCGGTGAGCGCGGTCAGCGCGAGCGGCACCGTGTACAGCTCGCTGCGGTTGACGAACACCAGCGGCTCCAGGAACGAGTTCCAGCTGTACAGGAACGCGATGATGCCGATCGTGCCGAGCATCGGGCGGGTCAGCGGCAGGATCAGGCTCAGGAGGATCCGCACCCGGCCCATGCCGTCGATCATCGCCGCCTCCTCCAGCTCGACCGGGATCGACTGGATGAACTGGCGCATCAGGAAGATCCCGGTGACCCCGGTCGCGCCGAACACCGGCAGCGCCAGCAGCGGCACGTGCGTGTCGGCCAGCCCGAGGTCCTTCATCAGCGTGAAGTTCGGGATCAGCGTGACCTCGACCGGCAGCATCAGCGCGCTCAGGAACAGGAAGAAGATCACGTTGCGCCCGGGGAAGCGCAGCCGCGCGAACGCGTAGCCGGACAGCAGCGACAGGGCGCACGTGAACAGCGCGACCAGCACCGCGATGTAGAGGCTGTTGTAGATCTGCCGCGTGAACGGCTGGAACGCGAAGACGTCCCGGATGTTGTCCAGCGTGACGTCGCGGGGGATGAGCTGCGGCGGGGACGCGAGCACGTCGCCGGGCAGCTTCAGCGCGCTGGCGATCATCCACAGGAACGGGAACACCAGCGGCACCGACAACACCACGAGAAACGCGTACCGGAGCACGCGGCTGACGGTCCTACTCACTGTGCACCCACTTCCTCCGCGCCCACCACTGCGCCGCCACCAGGAGCAGCGTCAGTCCGAAGAGGACGACGGCGATCGCGCTCGCGTACCCGGTCCGGAACAGCTGGAACGCCTGCTCGTACAGGTAGTAGGCGAGCACCGACGTCGCGTGCGCCGGCCCGCCGTGCGTCATCAGCTGGATGTAGTCGAACACCTGGAACGACCCGATGAACGTGATCAGCACGACCACCAGCGTCGTCGGCGCGATCAGCGGCAGCACGATGTGCCGGGTCACCCGCCACTCGCTGGCGCCGTCCAGCCGCGCGGCCTCCAGGGTCTCCGACGGCATGTTGCGCAGCGCGGCGAGGAAGATCACCGCCTTGAGCCCGACCGTCTTCAACGCCGCCACCACGGTCACCGCCGCCAGCGACGGCTGGGCCTCGAACAGCCAGTTGGGCCCGGTGATCCCGAACACCGACAGGAACTCGTTGACCCCGCCACCCTTGCCCTGCAACAGGAACCGCCACACCAGCGCCCACGCCGCCTGCGAGGTGATCACGGACAGGAAGGCGAGCGTGAGGAACACCTCGGCCCCCGGCGGGCGCCGGTAGAGCACGAGCGCGAGCCCGAGCGACAACCCGACGTTGATCACCACGAGCCCGAGCGCGAACACCCCGGTGACCGCCAGCGAATGCCAGAACGTGGCGTCCTCGGTGAACAGCTCGCGGTAGTTCGCCCACCCCGCGGGCTTCGACACGCCGGCACGCAGGTCCGTGTGGCTGAACGACAGGGCCACGATGGACACCAGCGGAACCAGCACGAACAGGATGAACCCGATCATCTGCGGGGTGATGAGCAGGTAACCGGTCAGCGTCTCGCGGACGCGGCGCCGTGCGACCACGACGTCCCCCTAACTCTTCTCGCGCAGCAACGGGCCGACTTCGCCGCACAGTTCGGACAGTGCCTCCGGCACGTTCGCACCGGGCGACCACAGCTCGTCGAACACCGGCTGCGCCGCGGTCTTGATCTCCGGCCAGGTGCGCGGGTACTGGAACGCCTGCCCCTCGGTGATGCCCGGCACCAGGATGTTCGCGACCGCGTCCGGCGGCAGCGCGGTCCCGGCGTACACCTGCGTGGCGTCGGCGAGCACGGACTGGCGCGGGGGCGGGAAGAACCGGGCCAGCTCGCGCATCGAGCGTTCGCTGGTGAGGAACTTCAGGAACTCGATCGCCAGGTCGCGGTGCGGCGCCTGCTGGAACACCACGAGCCCGGCCTGCCCGGTCACCTGCGGCTGCCCGCCGGGGCCGGCGGGCAGCGGCGCGAAACCGTACTGGAACTTCGCGCCCTTCAGCTGCGACAACCGGGAGAGCTGGGTGATCGTCAGCGCCGCGTTGCCGGCGTAGAAGTCCGCCTGCGCACCGGGCGGCACCGCGGTGCCGTCGGCGAACGCCATGCGGTGCAAAGTTCCGATTGCCCGCGCGGCTTCCGATGAGTCCATTGTGCACTCATCCCCGGAAGCGAAGCGCGCGCCGTAGGCCCGCAGCAGCGGGTCCAGCGTCGGCCACGACACCGGCAGCGGCCCGTACAGGCTGCCTTCGTTGCTCTGGAACACATAGCTCCCGCTCGGCAACGTCGACTGCAACTCGCGCGCGAGACCGGCCAGCCGGTCCCACGTCCACTCGCCGCGCGCGGCCAGCTCCGCGGGATCCGGCAGACCGGCCCGGGCGAAGAAGTCCCGGTTGTAGACGACGAAGAACGGACTGGTCGAGAACGGCACCCCGTACACGGCGTCCCCGTCCTGCCAGTTCGTGAAGGCGCTCGGCACGAAGTCGCCCAGCCGGTACGCGGGGTCCGCGCGCAGGGCGGGCCCGACGTCGGCGAGCACCTCGGTGGCGGCCATGCCGACCGCGTCCGGCGCGCCGAGCCAGCCGAGGTCCGGTGGGTCACCACCGGCGAGCCGGACGGACACCTTCGTCGTGTAATCGGCCTGCGGCACGGTCTGGATCCGCACCGGCGTGCCGCCGTGCTGGGCCGAGAATTCCCCGGCGAGCCGGTTGAGCAGGCCCAGCTGTTCCTGGTTGGACGTCCAGACGGTCATGGTGACCGTGTCGGCGCCGGCGCGGTCGCCGATCCCGCAGGCCGCGGTCAGCGCGACCGCGGAGACGGCGAACAGGCGCCCCCATCGCTTTCTCATGCAACCTCTCCGTTGGGGTCGTCAGTCTCAGGCGCGGGTGAGCGTGGTCCCCTCGTGCTGGGGGCACTCGACGGTGCTGATCGCGTCGCCGCCGCCCGCCACCGCGGCCAGCAGCTGCTCCAGCGCGCGGCGGCCGACCAGGCGGCCGGGAATGCCGTAGCCGGACCAGTGCTCGTCCGCGCTCTCCTCGGAGATCCCGGCCACGGCGATCGGCAGGCCGGGGGCCACGTTGCGCACCGCCTCGGCGTAGCCGGTGTTCTCGGCGACGACGGCGGTGACCCCGCTCTCGCGCAGTTCCCGCACGAACGCGGGGGAGATCTCGTCGAGCTTGGGGAAGGACGACGACACCACGAGATCGCTGTCGCGCAGCCCGGCGAGCCGGTCGGCGGTGGCGGGCAGACCGGAATTGGCGCCCACGTACCGGACCTCGCGGTGGCCGAGCGCGGCGATCCGGCCGGCCAGCACGCGCCCCGCGCCCCGGTAGTCCGGCGACACGTTGGGCACCTCGCGCCCGTCGTCGAGGAACCGCCGCCCGATGAAGACGAACGGGTACTGCTCGGCGACCAGCTGCTCCAGGTCGGCGGGGATCTCGTCCCGCCCGAGCAGCACGGCGCCGTCCACCAGGCGCAGCTTGTTCTCACCGCCGGCGTAGATGCTGCGCACCGGCCCGGACATCGCGGCGCTGGTGAACAGCAGCAGGTCGTTCCCGGACTCCTCGGCGGCTTCCTCGATGCCCAGCAGGAACGGGTGGTAGAGGCTGCGTTGCGCGGTGCCGAACACACGCTCGTAGGTGAAGATCCCGAGCAGCTGGCTGCGCCCCTTCGCCAGGCGACGCGCGAGCGGATCGGCGCGGTAGCCCATCTCCCGGGCGATGTCGAGCACCCGCCGCCGGGTCTCCTCCGGGATCGTCGTCGCCTTGTCGCGCAGGATCAGCGATACCGCCGCCTGGGTGACCCCGGCGCGGCGCGCGATGTCCGCCTGCGAGACCCGGCGTGGCCGGCCCTGGCCAGTTATGCGCATAACTAAACGATGTCAGCCGTGGATCTGGTCTGTCAAGCCCGGCTGGAGTAGAACGAGATCATGGCGATGGAGCTGAAGGTGGACACCGACCCCGCCGAGGTGGGGTTCGACCCGCGGCGGCTGGACCGGATCGAGGCGCACTTCGCCCGGTACGTCGACGACGGGCTGCTGCCCGGATGGCTCGCCGTGGTCAGCAGGCGCGGCAAGATCGCCTACGTCGCGCGGCGCGGGCACCGGGACGTCGAAGCGGGCCTTCCGGTGGAGGTGGACACGCGCTGGCGCATCTTCTCGATGACCAAGCCGGTCACCTCCGTCGCCGCGATGATCCTGTACGAGGAGGGCGCCTTCGAGCTCACCGACCCGATCGCGCGGTGGCTGCCGGAGTTCGCCGAGCCGCGCGTGTACGTCAAGGGCTCGGCGCTCAAACCGGTCACCGAACCGGCCACCGAGCCGATCCGCGTGTGGCACCTGCTCACCCACACCGCCGGGCTCACCTACGGCTTCCACCACGCGCATCCGGTCGACGCGATCTACCGCGCGCACGGCTTCGAGTGGGGTACCCCGCCCGGCGCCGACCTCGCCGAGTGCACGCGGCGGTGGGCCGAGCTGCCGCTGGCCTTCCAGCCGGGCGCGGAGTGGAACTACTCCGTGGCCACCGACGTTCTCGGCCGGTTGATCGAAGTGGTGTCCGGGCAACCGCTCGACGAGTTCTTCGCGCGGCGGGTGTTCGAGCCGCTGGGCATGGGCAGCACCGGCTTCGCCACCGACTCCACCGAGAAGTTCGCCGCGCTGTACGTGCCGGATCCCAGCACGCGCAAGGCGGTCCGCAACGACGCCTTCGGCCGGAGCGGCCTGGCGAAACCCGCCTGCCTGTCCGGCGGTGGCGGGCTGGTGTCCACCGCGGCCGACTACCACCGGTTCACCCAGTTCCTGCTGGGCCGCGGCGAACTCGACGGCGTCCGGCTGCTCGGCCCGCGCACGGTCGGCCTCATGGCGAGCAACCACCTGCCCGGCGGCGTGGACCTGGAGGCCTACGGCCGGCCGCTGTTCGCCGAAATGCCGTTCGACGGTTTCGGGTTCGGGCTCGGGTTCTCCGTCCTGGCGGACCCGGTGAAGGCGAAAACCCTGTCCAGCAAGGGCGAATACGCGTGGGGCGGCGCGGCGAGCACGGCGTTCTGGGTCGATCCGGCCGAGGAGATCACGGCGCTGTTCTTCACGCAGCTGCTGCCGTCGAACACCCACCCGATCCGGCAGTACCTGCGGCAGCTGGTGTATCAGGCGGTCGTCTGACGGTGCAGCCGCCGCAGCGCCAGCGCGAGCTGCAACCGCAGGCGCCCGCACGGCTCGTGCACCGACCAGCCCAGCACGGTCTTCGCGTGAGCCAGCCGGTCCTGCAGCGTCGAGTGGTGCACGGTGAGCGCGGCAGCGGCCGCGCGCAGGCTCGCGCTGGTGGCGACGGCGTCGAGCGTGGCGAGCATCCACGGCGCGCACGCGGCTGCGCGTTCCAGCGCGCGCACGTCCGGCACCGGTTCGCTGCCCGGTCCGACGGCCTCGGCGAGCACCGCCAGCCCGCCCAGTTCGTCGAACCGCACCACGCGCGGGCCGGGGTCCTCCGGGGTGCCCTCGGCGGTGAACCGCAACGCCGTCCGGGCCGCGGCCAGCGACGCGGGCAGGTCCAGCACCGGCACCAGGGGACCGATGCCCGCGCGGGCACCGGCGGGCGCGGTGATCACCACGCCCGTGGTCCCGTCGGCGTAGGCGACGGCGCGCGCGGTCGACGACAGGCCCAGCCGCCGCGCCGCCTTCCGCCGCGCCTCCGGCGAGGCCGTCTCGTCCAGCACGATCTCGACCGGCTCGGGCACGCGGTTCCGGTCCAGCACGAGGCGGACCGCGGCGGCGGCGCGTTCCAGGATCATCGCGTCCACCGCGGAGGCCTGGCCCGGTCGTTCCAGCCACACCCCGCCCACGCCGGGCCACTCCGGGTCGATCTCACCGCCGGGGGCCGACCGCCGTCCGTCCGCGGTCACCCGCACGCGGTGCCCGGGCACGTCCAGGCGGGCGGGGCAGGACGCGAGTGTCGCCGCCCCGCGGACCAGCGCCTCCAGCCCGGCGTGCCCGTCCACGAGGCGGTCGAAGTAGGCGATCACCTTGACCGCGGCGCCCGCCTCCGGGTCGAGTGCGGCCAGCCGCCCTGCCAGCTCTCTCACGCGACCATGGTGTCACTCCGCGAGCATGCGGCGCAGCCACCGGAGCCGGGTGGCCCGGGCCTCCTGGGAGAGTGCGGCCTGCGGCGCGAACGCGTCGAACCCGTGGTAGCCGCCCGGCCACACGTGCAGCTCCGCCGAGCCGCCGGCGAGCCAGATGCGCCGGGCGTAGTCGACGTCCTCGTCGCGGAACGACTCGGCCGAGCCGACGTCGATGAACGCCGGCGGCAGCCCGGAGAGGTCCGTGGCCCGCGCGGGGGCGGCGTAGGGGGAGACGTCCGGGCCGCCCCGCGCCTCACCCAGCAGGGCCGTCCAGCCGGTCTCGTTCGACGTGCGGTCCCACACGCCGAGCCCCTTCATCTGGTGGGTGGACGGGGTCTCGTTGCGGTCGTCGAGCATGGGCGCGATCAGCAGCTGACCCGCCAGCCGCGGTCCGCCGCGGTCCCGGGCCATCAAGGCGACCGCGGCGCCCAGGCCACCGCCCGCGCTGCCGCCGGCCACGATCAGCCGCGCCGGGTCGATGCCCAGTTCCCCGGCGTGCTCTGAGGTCCACCGCAGCCCGGCGTAGCAGTCCTCGACCGGCACCGGGTGCGGGTGCTCGGGCGCGAGCCGGTACTCCACCGACACCACGACGAGCCCCAGTTCGAGGGCCCAGTCCAGCGGCTCCTCGATCCCGACCCGGTTGGTGCCCACGACCATGCCGCCGCCGTGGATCCAGTAGATCCCCGGGGCCGTCGTTCCCAGGTCCGCCGGCCGGGCGACCAGCACGGACACCTCGTCCGACACCCGCCGGTCCACCAGTTCCAGCCGCCCGTCCCGGCTCAGCTCCGCGTCGGACGGCAGGCGCGCGCTCCTGGCCGCGCGCAGCGCGGGGATCATGTCCGCCGTGACCGTGGGCGGGACCTCCTCGGCGATGACGGCGAGCATGGCGGCGGCTTCGGGGTCGAACGCGGGCGGCGGGCCGTACGGGGTGCTGGTGGTCATCGGGCCTCCTGGAGTCACGACGGTGTGACCACCATCGTCACCCGGGCGGGACGCGCCGGGTGGCGGGTGTTGCCCGCCACCCGGCGGGTGGTCATCCCAGCTTGCCGATGATCTCCTCGCCGTAGGCGTGCAGGGTCTGTTCGCGCTGGTCGTGCATCAGGTACACGGCGAACTGGTCGACTCCCAGCGCGGCCAGTTCCTGCAACCGCGCCACGTGCGCCCCCGCGGGCCCGGTCAGGCAGAACCGGTCGACGATCTCGTCCGGGACGAAGTCGGTCGACGGGTTGCCCGCCTTGCCGTGGTGGGCGTAGTCGTAGCCCTGCCGCTCGCGGATGTAGTCGGTCAGCTCGTGCGGCACCGGCCCGGATTCGCCGTAGCGGGCGACCAGGTCGGCGACGTGGTTGCCGACCATCCCGCCGAACCACCGCAGCTGGTCCCGCTGGTGCGGCAGGTCGTCCCCGACGTAGGCGGGCGCCGCGACGCAGATCGTGATGCCGGCCGGGTCCCGTCCCGCCGCCCGCGCCGCCTCCCGGACCGAGCCGATGGTCCACGCCGCGATCGCCGGGTCGGCGCACTGCAGGATGAACCCGTCGGCCTGTTCACCGGCCAGCCGCAGCGCCTTCGGCCCGTAGCCGGCCATCCACATCTCCAGCCGCCCGCCACGCACCCACGGGATGCGCACCGGGGTGTCGCCGAGCACGACCTCCCGGCCCTCGGCCAGCTCCTTGACCGCGTGCATCGCGTCCCGGACCGTGGCCAATGTGGACGGACGCTTGCCGATCACCCGGTGCGCCGAGTCGCCGCGCCCGATCCCGCACACCGTGCGGTTGCCGAACATGTCGTTGAGCGTGGCGAACAACGACGCGAGCACCGACCAGTCCCGGGTGCCCGGGCTGGTCACCATCGGGCCGACCGTCATCGCCGAGGTGGCGGCCAGGATCTGCGAGTAGATGACGAACGGCTCCTGCCACAGCACCACGGAGTCGAACGTCCAGCCGTAGCCGAACCCGCAGTCCTCCGCGGCCTTCATCAGCCGGATCACCTCGCGCGCGGGCGGATCCGTCTGCAGCACCACACCGAAGTCCATGACGGCTCCCTAGTTCAGGTACTGGCACAGGTCCCGGGACAGGAACTTCCCGTGCCCGGCGCTGCCGGAGAACCCGGACGGCGACACGATCACCCTGCCGCGGGAGAGCACCGTCTCGACCTTGCCGGTGATCTCGAAGCCTTCGTACGCCGAGTAGTCCACGTTCATGTGGTGGGTCTCGGCGGACAGCGTCTGCTTCGCCGCCGGGTCGTAGACCACGATGTCGGCGTCCGAGCCGGGCGCGATCACGCCCTTGCGCGGGTACAGGCCGAACATGCGCGCCGGGGTGGTCGAGCACGCCTCGACCCACCGGCCCAGCGAAATCTCGCCGGCCACCACACCCTGGTGCAACAGGTCCATCCGGTGCTCGACCCCCGGCATCCCGTTGGGGATCTTCGAGAAGTCCCCCCGGCCGAGCTCCTTCTGGTCCTTGAAGCAGAACGGGCAGTGGTCGGTCGACACCACGCTCAGGTCGTTCGTGCGCAGCCCGCGCCACAGGTCGCCCTGGTGCCACTTCTCCCGCAGTGGCGGGGATGCCACGTACTTCGCGCCCTCGAAGCCCGGCTTGGCGAGGTCCTCGATGGACAGGTAGAGGTACTGGGGGCAGGTCTCGGCGAACACGTTCTGCCCGGTGTTGCGGGCTTCCGCGACGGCCGCAAGCGCTTGCGACGCCGACAGGTGCACGATGTAGAGCGGCGCACCGGTCACCTGTGCGAGCCGGATCGCCCGCGAGGTCGCCTCGCCCTCCAGCTCCGGCGGCCGGGTCAGCCCGTGCTGCACCGGATCGCCCTTGCCCTCGGCGAGCGCCTGCGCGACCAGCTGGTCGATCGCGATGCCGTTCTCCGCGTGCATCATGATCGTGGCGCCGGTCTCGGTCGCCTGCTGCATCGCGCGCAGGATCTCGCCGTCGGTGGAGTAGAACACGCCCGGGTAGGCCATGAACATCTTGAAGCTGGACACTCCGGCGTCGATGCAGGTCTGCATCTCCTTCAGCGTCGTGTCGTTGACGTCGGACAGGATCATGTGGAAGCCGTAGTCGACGGCGCAGTTGCCGCCGGCCTTCTCGTGCCACTTGTCCAGCGTCGGCTGGAGCGTCGATCCCTTGGGCTGCACCGCGAAATCGATGATCGTGGTGGTGCCGCCCCAGGCGGCCGCGATCGTCCCGGTTTCGAAGGTGTCGTGCGAGAACGTGCCGCCGAACGGCATCTCCATGTGCGTGTGGGCGTCGATCCCGCCGGGCATCACGTACTTCCCGGTCGCGTCGATCACCTCGTCGGCCGTGCCGAACAGCCCGGGCGCGGCGACCGCGGCGATCGTCTCGCCCTCGACGAGCACGTCCGCGCGGCTCGCCCCGGTGGTGGACAGCACCGTGCCGCCCTTGATCAGCGTGCGCATGCGTTCTCCCTCAGGGCGCCACGAGCGGGTCGTAGGAGTCCGGGCGGCGGTCGCGGTAGAACTGCCACAGGTTGCGCACCTCGGACAGCTTGTCCATGTCCAGGTCCCGCACCACGACCTCGTCCTCGGTGTCGGAGGCGGCGTCGCCGACCAGCTCGCCGCGCGGGTCGACGAAGTAGGTCTGACCGTAGAAGTCGTTGTCGCCCAGCGGTTCCACGCCGACCCGGTTGATCGCGCCGACGTAGTACTCGTTCGCCACGGCCGCCGCGGGCTGCTCCAGGCGCCACAGGTACTGCGACAGGCCGCGGCTGGTCGCCGACGGGTTGAACACGATCTTCGCCCCCGCCAGGCCGAGCGCGCGCCAGCCCTCCGGGAAGTGCCGGTCGTAGCAGATGTAGACGCCGATCCGGCCGACCGCGGTGTCGAACACCGGGTAGCCGGTGTTGCCGGGCCGGAAGTAGAACTTCTCCCAGAACCCCTTGACCTGCGGGATGTGGTT
This sequence comes from Amycolatopsis thermalba, assembly GCF_003385215.1. Lineage (GTDB taxonomy): Bacteria > Actinomycetota > Actinomycetes > Mycobacteriales > Pseudonocardiaceae > Amycolatopsis_E > Amycolatopsis_E thermalba. The sequence continues at coordinate 14,168 of NZ_PQHW01000047.1, forward strand.
CTTCCGGTACTTGCCCAGGTACCTGCCGTCGGCGTCGATCACCGCGGCGGTGTTGTAGTAGACGCCGGCCTGCTCCTCCTCGTACATCGGCGCGACGATGACGATGCCGTGCCGCTCGGCGACCTCCTGCAGCAGCTTGGTCGTCGGACCGTCCGGGATGCCCTCGGTGTAGGAGTAGTAGTCGGCGTCCTGCACCTGGCAGAAGTACGGGCCGTAGAACAGCTCCTGCAGGCACACCACCTGCGCGCCCTGTGAGGCGGCCGTGCCGATCGCCTCGACGGCGCCGGCGATCATCGAGTCCTTGTCACCCGTCCACCGCTGCTGTACCAACGCGGCTCGGACCAGACTGCTCACGGGTTTCCTCCTTCGGTTGACGGTGCGCCCACGACAGCGCGAGGTAGACGACGAAGGCGCCGACGAGACCGGCGACCCAGCTGTAGTCGTAGAGGGGTTTGAGGAACGGGATCAACCCGTCGGCGGGGAACGGGCCCTGAGAACCGGGCGCGGTGTAGGCGCCGCCGACCGCGAGCAGCCCGCCCACGGCGGTGGCGACCAGCGCGCGCCAGTTCCAGCCGGCGCGGAACCAGTACCGGCCGCCCTCGGCGTAGAGCCCGGCCAGGTCCAGGTTGGTGCGCTTGACCACCCAGTAGCCGGCCACCAGCACCCCGGCGACCGCGCCGAGCACACCGCCGTAGAAGCCCAGCCAGGCGAAGATGTAGATGTCGGGGTCGGAGTAGAGCTTCCACGGCATGATCACCACGCCGATCACGCCGGTGATCAGCCCGCCGACGGCGAAGGTGATCCGCTTGGGGAAGGCGTTGGAGAAGTCGTAGGACGGGCTGACCACGTTCGCCGCGAGGTTGGCCGAGATCGTGGCGAGCACCAGCGCGATCAGCGCGACCACCACCAGCGCCGGGCTGGAGAACCGGTCGGCCAGCTGCGCCGGGTCCCAGATCGCCTCACCGTAGAGCACCTGGCCGCCCGAGGTGGTCAGGATCGCCACGATCGCGATGAACGTCATCGTGGTCGGCAGGCCGAGCACCTGGCCGCGGGCCTGCGTGCGCTGGCTGCCGCCGAAGCGGGTGAAGTCCGGCATGTTCAGCGACAGCGTCGACCAGAACGCGATCATCGCCATCAGCGACGGCGCGAAGATCGTCCAGAATTCGGTGCCCCAGCCCAGCTTCGCCGGCTCGGACAGGATCGGGCCCAGGCCACCGGCCTTGATGAGGACGTACGCGAGCAGGATCAGGAACCCGACCGACACCAGCGGCGCGGTCCAGTTCTCGAACCGCCGCACCGCCTCCATCCCGCGCCAGATGATCAGCATCTGGACCACCCAGAAGACGCCGAACGACAGCCACAGCGTCCACGGCTGGCCGCCCACCTCGGCCGCGTTGCGCCACCCGGACCCGGTCAGCTTGCCGACCAGGATGTAGATCGCCTCGCCGCCGACCCAGGTCTGGATGCCGAACCAGCCGCACGCGATGAACGCCCGCGGCAGCGCCGCCAGGTTCGCGCCCCGGATCCCGTAGAAGGCGCGGGCGAACACCGGGAAAGGGATGCCGTACTTGGTGCCGGCGTGGCTGTTGAGCAGCATCGGGATCAGCACGATCAGGTTGCCCAGGGTGATCGTGATCAGTGCCTGGAGCCAGTTCATCCCCAGCGCGATCAACGAGGCGGCGAGCGCGTAGCTGGGAATGTTGTGCGCCATTCCCATCCACAGGGCGAAATAGTTGTAGGTGCTCCAGGTGCGCTTTTCCACCGGAACCGGAGCGAGCTCGTCGTTGTAGAACCGGCTACCACGGATCGGCGCGGTGTCGCTGAGATCCACCCGGCCGTCGGGTCGCGTGATCTGCGAGGTGGGTTCCATTGCGGAATCGTGCTCGTCCCCGGCGCGGGGGAGGCACTGTCAGAGTGTTCACCGTTGCCCGCGTCGGAACGCATAGTGTCGATTGCGCCCGGCGCGGGCCGGTGCATCACCCGGACGTGCAAGCCGCTCGTGACAGCCGGTCAATCTGAGCGAAACACGGATTCAGAATTCGAAGACCCCGGCGGACTCCGCGGCCGCGGCGCACTTGTTGCCGTAGGTGTGGGTGTAGACCACCGGCTTGCCGCGCCAGTGGCCCTTGGCGGTGGCGGCGACCGGGCTGTAGATCATCGGGCACACCGTCGCCTCACCGGGGATGCGGTCGATGTCACCGTCCACAGTGGTCAGCGTCGTGCAGGCCTTGGCCTTGCGGGGGTGGCTGCCGCCGGGCGGGTGGCAGTCCAGGCTCACGGTGACGACCCGGCCGGCGCCGTCCTGCAGGGAGAGCATGAGGCTGGCCGCGGGCGTCTGGGCCGGCGGCGCGGCCAGGGCCAGGACCGACGCCGCGGCGGGGAGTAGGGCGGAAAGAGGCATATCGGGGCTATCGGCTGGACCGCGGGGAAACTGTGTTACCGGTTCGGGTGATCGTCGGACAGATCATGGGCCAGCAGCGCGAGGTAGAGCGACAGCATCGATTCAGGGTCCTCCAGCGGCACGCCCAGGACCTGCTCGATGCGCGCGAGCTGCTGGTAGTAGGCGGTGCGGGAGGTGTGCGCCGCCGCGGCCGCCGCCGACTTGTTTCCGCCGTGTTCGCAGTAGTGCCGCAGGGCCTGGACCAGCCGGGTGCCCGACGCCGCGTCCCGGGACAGCAGCGGGCCCAGCTCGCGCTCGGCGAACGCGCGGACCCGCTCGTCGTCGGCGAGCAGGTGCAGCAGCCCGCGCAACCGGACGTCCCGCAGGCAGTGCACCTCGCGGTCGGTGTCCGAGCGCAGCACCGCCGCGGCGACGTGCGCGGCCTCGACCAGGCTGCGGCGGGCGTGGGCGGCGGTCTCGACCACGGTGCCGACGGCGAGCACAACCGGCACCGACGTGGGCCGCGCCCGCAGCTCCGCGGACAGCCGGCTCAGCACCGCGTCGACGTTGGCCTGCGGCGACAGCGACAGCAGCGTGCGCACGCTGACGTCGTCGACGACCGCGACGAGCGCGGACACCTTCGCCCGGCGCGTGGCCAGCGAGACCGTCTCGGCGAGGTCCCGCAGCACGGTCGGCGCGGACGCCGCCTGGCGCTGCGACGCGGTCATCCGCGGCCGGACCGCGACGCCCACCAGCCGCCCGGACAACGGCGAGCCCAGCGCGGCCGCGCGGGCCAGCAGTTCGGTGGACGGGGCGGGCGAGGTCATCAGCTCGGCGAGCACCGCCCGGTGCGCCTGCCGCTCCAGGCTGTCCGCCTCGCGGGCAACCAGCCGGTGCACCGCGAGCGCCGATGCCGCCCGCTCGGCGACCACGACGTGCCGGTCCGGCGGCGGGTCGTCGCACACGATCACCAGCCGTCCCCAGTCGTGCCCGCGCGCGCCGACGACGGTGACCAGCCAGCCCGCGTCGGCGTGGTAGCCGGTGCGCTCGCCCAGGTGCACGGTGCGGGAGCGGGCCGGCCAGCCGGTCAGCAGCTCGGCCGGATCACTGCCCGCGGAGTCGTAGGCGAGCACCTCGTGCGCCAGGGTTTCCAGCACGACCGGCGACTCGGTCATGCGCGCGACCTCGCGCAGCACCTCGGCCGGTTCCGCGCCGGCGACGGTGAGCTGCGTGAACACCTGGTGCACGTGCTCGGCGGCACGCAGCTCGGCGACCTGGGCGTCCACGATCAGCCCGTTCACCGCCTCGGTGACCGCGACGTAGCGCGTCTCGCGGGACAGGGTGATCAGCGGCAGCTCGTGCCGCGCGGCGGCGTCGACCAGGGCGCGGGGCAGCTCGTCGCTCCAGTGCCGGACCAGCTCGACCACCAGTCCCGCGGCCCCGGCCTCGGCGAGCCCGTCCACGTACTTCGCCAGCTGCGCGGCGTCGTCCGGCAGCGCGATCCCGGTCGTCAGGACCAGTTCCCCGCCCTTGAGCAGGTGCCCGATGTCGGCGACCTCGGCGACGTGCACCCACCGCACCCGGGTGTCCAGCCGCTGCCCGCCCGCGACCACCTTCGGGCGGCCGTGCCGCAGCACCGGCAGGGCCAGGACGTCCGCGACCGTCGGGTACAAGCGCCACCTCCTCGCCAGAAAGCAGACTGTACGGCCGATCCGGCCATTGGGTACATGTTGTGTGTGGTGGCCGGGCGCGACGGCCACCGAGACTGGCGGGCATGAGCGAATCGGAGCTGCTGGCCCGGCACCGGGCGGTCCTGCCGAACTGGCTGGCCCTGTACTACGACGAGCCCCTGGAGATCGTGCGAGCGCAGGGGAGGCGGGTCACCGATTCCTCCGGAACCACCTATCTGGACTTCTTCGCCGGCATCCTCACCAACGCCATCGGCTACGACATCGCCGAGATCTCCGACGCCATCCGCGCCCAGGTCGACTCCGGCGTCCTGCACACCTCGACGCTGTACCTGATCCGCAAGCAGGTCGAGCTGGCCGAGCAGATCGCTCAGCTGAGCGGCATCCCGGACGCCAAGGTGTTCTTCACCAGCTCCGGCACCGAGGCCAACGAGACCGCGCTGATGCTCGCGACCCAGTACCGCCGCTCCAACCAGGTGCTCGCGATGCGCAACAGCTACCACGGCCGGGCGTTCGCCACGGTCGGCATCACCGGCAACCGCGGCTGGTCGGCCAGCTCGCTGTCCCCGGTCAAGGTCTCCTACGTGCACGGCGGCTACCGCTACCGCGACGCGTTCCGGAACCTCTCCGACGCCGGCTACGTGCGTGCCTGCACCGACGACCTCCGCGACGTCCTGGAGACCACCACCTCGGGGGACGTGGCCGCGTTGATCGCCGAGCCGATCCAGGGCGTCGGCGGGTTCAACGTGCCGCCGGACGGGTTGTTCGCCGCGTTCAAGGAGGTGCTGGACGAATACGGCATCCTGCTGATCTCCGACGAGGTCCAGACCGGCTGGGGCCGCACCGGCGAGCACTTCTGGGGCATCCAGGCGCACGGCGTGACCCCGGACGCGATGACGTTCGCCAAGGGCCTGGGCAACGGGCTGGCGATCGGCGGCGTGGTGGCCCGCGGTGAGGTGATGGACTCGATCACCGCCAACTCGATCTCGACCTTCGGCGGCAACCCGGTGTCCACCGCGGGCGCGAAGGCGACCCTGGACTACCTGCTCAGCCACGACCTGCAGGGCAACGCCGCGAAGCAGGGCGCGCGCCTGATGACCGGGCTGCGCGACCTCGCCGAGCGCTACGACGTCGTCGGCGACGTGCGCGGCAAGGGCCTGATGATCGGCGTCGAGCTGGTCGAGCCGGACGGGTCGCCGAGCCCGGAGTCCGCGCGCCTGGTGCTGGAGGAGACCCGCGCCCGCGGTCTGCTGGCCGGCAAGGGCGGGCTGCACGGCAACGTGATCCGGCTGGCTCCCCCGATGACGTTGACCGACGAGGAAACCGGTGAGGCGCTCGAAATCCTCCGGGAATCGATCGCCGCCGTGCAGGAGGCGCGGAAGTGACGCAGCGGATCAGCCACTGGATCGACGGCAAGACCTGGGCTGGGGTAGCGGACCGGACCGGGGAGGTGTTCGACCCCGCCACCGGTGAAGTACGCGCTCGCGTGGACTTCGCCGGTGGCGGGCAGGTGGACGAGGCCGTCGCGGCGGCCGCGCGTGCCTTCCCCGGCTGGCGGGACACCTCGCTCGCGGCCCGGTCGCGGGTGCTGTTCCGGTTCCGCGAGCTGCTCACCGCCCGCAAGGACGAGCTGGCCGCGATCATCACCGCCGAGCACGGCAAGGTGCTCTCCGACGCGGCGGGGGAGATCGCCCGCGCCATCGAGAACGTCGAGTACGCCTGCGGCGCGCCGCAGATGCTCAAGGGCGGGTTCAGCGAGAACGCCTCCACCGGCGTCGACGTGTACTCGATCGCCCAGCCGCTCGGCGTGGTCGGGGTGATCTCGCCGTTCAACTTCCCGGCGATGGTGCCGCTGTGGTTCGTGCCCAACGCGCTGGCCTGCGGAAACACGGTCGTGCTCAAGCCGAGCGAGAAGGACCCGTCGGCGTCGCTGTTCATCGCCGAGCTGTTCGCCGAGGCCGGGCTGCCCGACGGCGCGCTCAACGTGCTGCACGGCGACAAGGTCGCGGTCGACGGGCTGCTGGAGCACCCGGTGGTGAAGGCGATCTCGTTCGTCGGCTCGACGCCGATCGCGCGGCACGTCTACGAGACCGGCACCCGCCACGGCAAGCGGGTGCAGGCGCTGGGCGGGGCGAAGAACCACATGGTCGTGCTGCCCGACGCCGACCTCGACCTGGCCGCCGACGCCGCGGTGTCGGCCGGGTTCGGGTCGGCGGGGGAGCGGTGCATGGCGGTGTCGGTGGTCGTCGCCGTGGACCCGATCGCGGACGAGCTGGTCGCCAAGATCGCCTCCCGGATGGCCGGCCTGACGGTCGGTGACGGGCGTGAGGCGGAGTCGGAGATGGGCCCGCTGGTCACCGCGGCGCACCGGGACCGGGTGCGGTCCTATGTGGAGGCCGGGGTCTCGGCGGGGGCGTCGCTGGTCGTGGACGGCCGGTCGGTTTCCGTGTCCGGCGGCGGGTTCTGGCTCGGCCCGACCCTGTTCGACCACGTGCGCACCGACATGCCGATCTACACCGACGAGATCTTCGGCCCGGTGCTGTCGGTCGTCCGGACGGGCAGCTACGACGACGCGCTCGCGCTGGTGAACGCCAACGCCTACGGCAACGGGACGGCGATCTTCACCAACGACGGCCGGGCGGCGCGGCGGTTCCAGAACGAGGTCGAAGTCGGGATGGTCGGGCTCAACGTGCCCATCCCGGTGCCCGTCGGGTACTACTCCTTCGGCGGCTGGAAGGACTCCCTCTTCGGCGACAGCCACGCCTACGGGCCGGAGGGCTTCCACTTCTTCACCCGCACGAAGGTCGTTACGTCCCGCTGGCCGGACCCGTCCCAGGGCGGGGTGAACCTGGGCTTCCCGCACAACTCCTGAGCGCCCGCTCACCGAGCTGGGACACGCCGCCCGCCACTTCCGTAAACTCGTGGTGAGATACCGCCCGTACGGTTCGGAGGTGAGGCGTGCCCAGCTCGGAGGAGCGTCGCTTCGAGGTCCTGCGCGCCATCGTCGCGGACTACGTGTCGACCCAGGAACCGGTCGGCTCCAAGGCTCTCGTGGACCGGCACAGCCTCGGCGTGTCCAGCGCGACGGTGCGCAACGACATGGCGGTCCTGGAGGAGGAGGGGTACATCACCCAGCCCCACACCAGCGCCGGCCGCATCCCCACGGACAAGGGGTACCGGCTCTTCGTCGACCGGTTGTCCGAGGTCAAGCCGCTCAGCTCGGCCGAACGGCGGGCCATCATCAGCTTCCTCGACGGGGCGCTCGACCTGGACGACGTGCTGCGCCGCTCGGTGCGGCTGCTCGCCCAGCTGACCCGGCAGGTCGCGGTCATCCAGTACCCGACGATGTCCAACTCGTCCCTGCGCCACCTCGAAGTGGTGCCGCTCACACCGGCGCGCCTGATGCTGGTGATCATCACCGACGCCGGACGGGTGGACCAGCGCACGGTGGACCTCGGCGACGTGATGACCGAGGAGAACGTCGCCCGCATCCGCGAGATGCTCAACGCCGCGCTGGCCGGCCGTCGCCTCACCGACGCGGCCTCGCGGGTCACCGAGCTGCCCGACCAGGCGCCCGGCGAACTGCGCGACGCGCTGGTGCGGATCTGCACGCTGCTGGTCGAGCACCTGGTCGAGCACCCCGAGGAACGCCTGGTCCTGGGCGGTACGGCCAACCTCACCCGCAGCGTCGCCGACTTCCCCGGATCGCTGCGCCAGGTGCTGGAGGCGCTCGAGGAACAGGTCGTGGTGCTCAAGCTGCTCGCCGCGGCGCGCAACCCCGGTGCGGTGACCGTGCGCATCGGTGAAGAGAATGAGGACGAGCAGATGCGCAGCACCTCGGTCGTGTCGATCGGCTACGGCAAGAACGACATGCTGCTCGGTGGCATGGGTGTGGTCGGTCCGACCCGGATGGACTACCCCGGCACGATCGCCGCGGTGCGCGCGGTGGCCAACTACGTGGGGCAGATCCTGGCCGGCGGCTAGCCAGGGTGATGCTCGTCTAGGAGGACGGTTCAGAAGGTGGCCAGGGACTACTACGGCATCCTCGGGGTGCCCAAGAACGCGAGTGATCAGGAGATCAAGCGCGCCTACCGCAAGCTCGCCCGCGAGCTGCATCCCGACGTCAACCCGTCCGAGGACGCCCAGCACAGGTTCAGCGAGGTCACCACGGCCTACGAGGTCCTGTCGGACCCGCAGAAGCGCAAGATCGTGGACCTCGGCGGCGACCCGCTGGACAACGGCGCCCGCGCCGGTGGCGGCGGTGACCCGTTCGGCGGGTTCGGTGGTCTCGGCGACATCATGGACGCCTTCTTCGGCGCGGCCACCGGTGGTGGTGGTCGCGGGCGCGGCCCGCGCAGCCGGGTCCAGCCGGGCTCGGACGCGCTGATCCGGATCAGCCTGAGCCTCGAGGAGTGCGCGACCGGGGTCGACAAGGAGATCACGGTCGACACGGCGGTGCTGTGCGACCAGTGCCACGGCAACGGCACGGCCCCCGGCGGCACGGTCAAGACCTGCGACACGTGTGGCGGGCAGGGCGAGATCCAGTCGGTGCAGCGGTCGTTCCTCGGGCAGGTCGTCACGTCGCGGCCGTGCCCGGTGTGCCGCGGCTTCGGCGAGGTCATCACCGACCCGTGCCGCCAGTGTGGTGGCGACGGCCGGGTGCGCGCGCGCCGCTCGGTGACGGCGAAGATCCCGGCCGGGGTCGGCGACGGGATGCGGATCCGGTTGTCGGCGCAGGGCGAGGTCGGTCCCGGTGGCGGCCCGGCCGGCGACCTCTACATCGAGGTCGACGAGGAGCCGCACGAGGTGTTCGTGCGCGAGGGCCACGACCTGCACTGCAACCTGCGGATCCCGATGACCGCGGCCGCGCTGGGCGCCACGGTGCCGCTGGAGACCCTGATCGACGGCGAGTACGAGCTGTCGGTCGACCCGGGCACCCAGTCGGGCACCGAGCTGGTGCTGGCGGGCATGGGCATGCCGCGGCTGCGGTCGTCCGGGCGGGTCGACGGGCGTGGTGACCTGCACGTCCACGTGGACGTCACGGTGCCGACCAAGCTCGACGACGCCCAGCGGGAGCTGCTGCAGCAGCTGGCCCAGCTGCGCGGCGAGGAGTCCGGGATGTCCAACGGGCGGCACCAGGGCGGGCTGTTCTCGAAGCTGCGCGCCAAGAGCCACAAGTAATGCCGTCCACCACGCCGCCGGTGTTCCTCGTCGAGGAGGTGCCTGCTTCGGGTGACCTGGTGCTCGACGGCGAGGAAGCCCGGCACGCGGCGACCGTGCGGCGCATGCGGGCGGGGGAGCGGCTGGTCGTGTCGGACGGCCGGGGCTCGGCCGCGGAGTGCGTGATCGCCGGGGTCCGGCCCCGGCACGCGCCGGTGCTGGACCTGTCGGTGTCCCGGCGGTGGACCGAGCCCGGGCCCGCGGTGCGGGTCGTCGTGGCGCAGGCGCTGGCCAAGGGCGACCGCGGTGAGCTGGCGGTGGAGCTGACGACGGAGGCCGGGGCGGACGAGATCCTGCCGTGGCGCGCCGAGCGCAGTGTGGTGCGCTGGGAGGAGGGCCCGCGCGGGGCGAAGGCGCTGGCCCGCTGGCAGAACACGGCGCGCGCGGCGGCCAAGCAGGCCCGGCGGGCGTGGGTGCCGCCGGTTCGCGAGCCGGTGACCACGGCGCAGCTGGCCGAGGTGGTGGCGCGGGCGGCCTGCGCGGTGGTGCTCGAAGGCAGCGCTTCGCGGCGGCTGACTTCGTTGTCGCTGCCCGAGGCCGGTGACGTGGTGCTGGTGGTGGGCCCGGAGGGCGGCATCACGGACGGCGAGCTGGAGACCCTGACCGCGGCGGGCGCCGTCGGGGTCCGCCTGGGCCCGACGGTGCTGCGAACCTCGACCGCGGCGGCGGTGGCGCTGGGCGCCCTGGGCGCGATGACGTCCCGCTGGGCTTGATTCCGGCTGGGCCGGTGGCGGCTGGGCCGCCCTGGGCCCAATGACCCCCCCGCTGCGGTGCCGACCTCCCCAAGTCCGCCACGGCGTGGCGCATTCCACGCCCAGCCCAACCTCCGCGCTCGAACCCCTCACCGGCCGCGCCGGGCCACCCCCGATCGTCACGCAGCGTGGTCGCCGTTCCGGGCGAATCAGCCCGGTGGCGGCGCCCGCGAACCCGCGCCCCACCGGCGCGGACGCCCATTCGCGTACCGGCCGTCTTCGGAACCTGGAAAAAATTGGGTGTCGACTGTGGCGCACGAGCCGTCGCACCCATTACCCTGGCCCACACGACACCTGGGGTGGCCCCCGGGTGCCCAAAGCCCCGCCGGACACCTCCCCCCTCGGTCCGGCGGAGCCGCGGAGGCGGTGGAGCGACCCCCAGGCTCCACCGCCCCGCGGCGTCTCCCGCGATCCGCGACTTCCCTTGTGCCACCGGGCATCCCGGCACGCGATAGGGTTCGCCGCATGAGTGATGCCGAGACGTTGTTCGAGCGGATCATCGCGGGCGAGATTCCGAGCGACAAGGTGTACGAAACCGAAACAACTTTCGCGTTTCGTGATATCCAGCCGCAGGCCCGCGTGCACGTGCTCGTGGTGCCGAAGAAGCGTTACCGGAATGTCGCCGAGCTGGCCGCGGCCGATCCGCAACTGCTGTCCGACGTGCTGACCACCGCCGCGAAGGTCGCCGAGCTGGAGGGCATCGCCGAGTCGGGCTACCGCGTGGTCTTCAACACGGAGGGTGACGCCGGCCAGACCGTCTTCCACGTGCACGCGCACGTCCTGGGCGGGGAGCAGCTCGGGTTCTTCGGGCGACTCGCGAAGTAACCGACTGCGCGCGACCCGCCCGGCCCGCTAGCATCGATGGGGTAAGCAGGAAGCGAGCAGCGGAAACGCAGAAGGCAGGCCCGAGGAAACTTGGCCGGAACCGCACAGGGTGGAGCCGCCCGATCGGACGTTCCCGACAGCGCCGGGGACGTCACTGAGACCACCGGAACCGCACGGAGCACGCGCAGCGCCCAGTCCCGGTTCCCCATCCCGGACGGCGCCGTGCTGACGCTGCTCGGATCCCGCGACGAGAACCTGCGGGTCGCCGAGGAACTGCTGGCCGCCGACGTGCACGTCCGGGGCAACGAGGTCACCCTCACCGGGGAGCCCGCGGACGTCGCGTTCGGCGAGCGCGTGTTCGCCGAGCTGGTCGCCCTGGCCGGGCGCGGCCAGCAGGTCGGCCCGGACACCGTCCGCCGCACCGTCGGCATGCTCTCGGCGGGCGGCACGGAGTCGCCCGCCGAAGTGCTCAGCATGGACATCCTGTCCCGGCGTGGCCGCACCATCCGCCCCAAGACGCTGAACCAGAAGCGCTACGTCGACGCCATCGACAAGCACACGATCGTGTTCGGGGTCGGCCCAGCCGGCACCGGCAAGACGTACCTGGCGATGGCGAAGGCCGTGCAGGCACTGCAGGCCAAGCAGATCACCCGGATCATCCTCACCCGCCCCGCGGTCGAGGCCGGGGAGCGGCTCGGCTTCCTGCCGGGCACGCTGTCCGAGAAGATCGACCCGTACCTGCGGCCGCTCTACGACGCGCTGCACGACATGGTCGACCCGGACTCGATCCCGCGCCTGATCCAGGCCGGCACGATCGAGATCGCGCCGCTGGCCTACATGCGCGGCCGCACCCTCAACGACGCGTTCATCATCCTCGACGAGGCGCAGAACACCACGCCCGAGCAGATGAAGATGTTCCTCACCCGGCTCGGCTTCGGCTCGAAGATCGTGGTGACCGGCGACATCACGCAGGTCGACCTGCCGACCGGGCAGAAGTCGGGCCTGCGGGTGGTGCGTGACATCCTGGAAGGCGTGGAAGACTTGCATTTCGCCACGCTGACCAGCTCCGACGTGGTGCGCCACCGGCTGGTCGGGGACATCGTGGACGCCTACGAGAAGTGGCAGGCCGAGCAGGACGCCGAGCGCGGCACCGGCACCGGCAACGGCTGGCGGGGCCGGCACTGAGCATGACCATCGAGATCGCGAACGAGTCCGGTGTCGCGGTGGACGAGACCTCGATCGTCGCCGCCGCGCGCTTCGCGCTGGACCGCATGGAGGTCAGCCCGCTCGCCGAGCTGTCGGTGGTGCTGGTGACCCTGGACGTCATGTCCGACCTGCACGAACGCTGGATGGACCTGCCCGGTCCCACCGACGTCATGGCCTTCCCGATGGACGAGCTGGACGCCGCCGGCCGCCCGGACGCCGGTGACCCGTCACCGGCGTTGCTCGGCGACATCGTGCTGTGCCCGGCCTTCGCCAGGGACCAGGCCCGCACGGCCGGTCACTCCCTGCTCGACGAGCTGCACCTGCTCACCGTGCACGGCGTGCTGCACCTGCTCGGCTACGACCACGCCGAACCGGCCGAGGAACGCGAGATGTTCGGGCTGCAGAAGCGGATCCTCGCCGACTTCCAGGCCGCGGTCGCCGAGGCCAAGCGGCGCGACGCGCAGCGCACGGCCGACGACCGGCTGCTGGGAGCCGCGGGCCTGGACGGCCCGGCCGACGCCGAGAGCTGAGGCCACCGGAGATGGCGAGTTCAGCCGCTCTGCTGGTGATCGCCGTGGCGCTGGTGCTGCTCGGCGGCCTGCTCGCGGCCGCCGACGCGGCGGTCAGCAGCGTGTCGAAAGCCCGCGCCGAGGGGCTGATCCGGATGGGCCGCCCCGGCGCCCGCCAGCTGGCCATGGTGATCGACGAGCGGCGACGGCACATCAACCTGCTCGTGCTGCTGCGGCTGGGTTGTGAGCTCACCGCGACGGTCCTGGTCACCGTGGTGTTCCTGCGGTGGATCGAGCCCGAGGCGCTGGCGGTGGTGGTGGCCGCGCTGGTGATGCTGCTGGTCAGCTACGTCCTCATCGGCGTCGGTCCGCGCACGATCGGCCGCCAGCACCCCTACCGCGTCGGCACGCTGGTGGCCTGGCCGGTGCGGGTGCTCGGCTCCGTCCTCGGACCGCTGTCCCGGCTGCTGATCATCATCGGCAACGCGATCACCCCCGGGCAGGGCTTCCGCGAAGGCCCGTTCACCACGGAAATCGAGCTGCGTGAGCTGGTCGACCTGGCCGAGGAGCGCGGGGTGGTGGAGCCGGGCGAGCGGCAGATGATCCACTCGGTGTTCGAGCTGGGCGACACGGTCGCGCGCGAGGTGATGGTGCCGCGCACCGAGATCATCTGGATCGAGCAGACCAAGAGCGTCCGGCAGGCGCTGGCCCTGTCGCTGCGCACCGGCTTCACGCGGCTGCCGGTGATCGACGAGTCGGTGGACGACATCGTCGGCGTGGTCAACATCAAGGACCTGGTGCGCGCGCAGCTCGAGGGCGGCGAGGCCAGACCGGTGGCGGACCTGATGTACCCGGCGAGCTTCGTGCCGGACTCCAAGCGCCTGGACGACCTGCTGCGGGAGATGCAGGTGTCGCACAACCACCTGGCGATCGCGGTCGACGAGTACGGCGGCACCGCGGGCCTGCTGACCATCGAGGACATCCTGGAGGAGATCGTCGGCGAGATCACCGACGAGTCCGACCAGGAGGAGCGGCCGCCGGTCGAGCACCTCGACGACCGCACGGTGCGGGTGTCGGCGCGGCTGGGCGTCGGCGACCTGGGCGAGCTGTTCGGACTGGACCTGGAGGACCACGACGTGGAGACCGTCGACGGCCTGCTCGCGCAGCGGCTCGGCCGGGTGCCGCTGCCCGGCGCCGAGGCCGAGGTGGACGGGCTGCGGCTGCACGCCGAGGGCGGCAAGGACCGCCGCGGACGGATGCGGATCACGACCGTGGTGGTGCAGGCGGAGAGCGACGAGCTGGCCGGACGTAGGGTGCGTACCGGAAACGGTGACCACGACGAGGCCGACAGGAGTGTGGACCATGCCTGAGCTGGACCCGGAGGACGAGAAGATCGTCATCCTCGCCCGATCCGCGCGGGCGCGGAACTCCGCCGCCGAGGGCGCCGCGGTGCGCGACACCGACGGCCGCACCTACGCGGCCACCACGGTCGACCTGCCGTCGTTCAAGATCACCGCGCTGCAGGCGGCGGTCGCGGCGGCGGTGTCCAGCGGGGCGGAGGGCCTGGAGGCGGCCGCGGTCGTCACGGCCGAGCCGTTCGTGGCCGAGGCGTCCGTGCAGGCCGTGCGCGACCTGGCGAAGACGGCGGCGATCCTGCGGGCCGACCCGTCCGGAACCGTGCGGGAAATCCTGTGACCCACCGCTCCGGTTTCGCCTGCTTCGTCGGCCGCCCCAACGCCGGCAAGTCCACCCTGACCAACTCACTGGTCGGCACCAAGGTCGCGATCACCTCGAGCAAGCCGCAGACCACCCGGCACGCCATCCGCGGCATCGTCCACCGCGACGACGCCCAGCTGGTCATCGTGGACACGCCGGGCGTGCACAAGCCGCGGACCCTGCTCGGGCAGCGGCTCAACGACGTCGTGCGCGAGACGTGGTCCGAAGTGGACGTCGTCGGGTTCTGCGTGCCCGCCGACGAGAAGGTCGGCCCCGGTGACCGCTACATCGCGAGCGAGCTGCGCAAGGTCGCCCAGCGCACGCCGGTGATCGGGATCGTCACCAAGACCGACCTGGCCAAGCCGGAGCAGATCGCCGAGCAGCTGCTGGCGCTGCAGGACGTGCTGGACTTCGAGGAGCTGATCCCGGTGTCCGCCGTGGACGGTTTCCAGGTCCAGCAGCTGGAGGACCTGCTCGTCGCGCGGCTGCCGGAGGGCCCGCAGCTCTACCCGGACGGCGACCTGACCGACGAGCCCGAGCAGACGCTCGTGGCGGAGCTGATCCGCGAGGCGGCGCTGGAGGGCGTGCGCGACGAGCTGCCGCACTCCATCGCGGTGACCGTGGAGGAGATGCTGCCGCGCGAGGACAAGCGCGACCTGCTCGACATCTACGCGACGGTGTACGTCGAGCGGCCCAGCCAGAAGGGGATCATCCTGGGCCACCAGGGCGAACGCATGAAGGCGGTGGGCGCGCAGGCGCGGCAGCAGATCCAGAAGCTGCTGGGCACCAAGGTCTACCTCAACCTGCACGTGAAGGTCGCGAAGGACTGGCAGCGCGACCCGAAGCAGTTGCGCCGCCTGGGTTTCTGACCCGTCATGGCCGGCTGGCGGGCACTCGGGACGCCGTCGCTGGCCGTCGCCGGTCTCGCCGGGTGCTGCGCCGCGATCGTCTGGGCGGAGCCGCGAACGCCCGGTGGCCTGAGCCCGGTGTGCCCGACCAAGCTGCTGTTCGGCGTCGACTGCCCGCTCTGTGGCGGGCTGCGCATGATGGCGAGCCTCCTCCACGGTGACCTGCCCGGCGCGTTGCGCTACAACGCGGTCGCGGTGGTGTTCGTGGTGGTCGCCGCGGCGGGCCTGGCGAGCTGGGCCTGGGACCGCTACCGCGGGCGGCCGGTGCGCGCCTGGTGGCGCCGGCGCTGGACCGGGCCCGTGGTCGCGGTGGTCCTCGCCGTGTGGTTCGTGGTCCGGAACCTTCCGTTCGCGCCGTTCACCGGGTTGTCCGTGTGAACGTCCGGGGAAAACGGGCGTGCCGTTGATCACGCCCGGGGTGCGGCGAAGTAGTCTGCCGCCGCACTTGCTCCGAACAGAGGGGGATCCCGTGACCTATCCGTACGGCCAGCAGCCGCCGCCCGGCGGCTACCCGGGCCAGCAGCCGCAGTGGGGCGTTCCGTCCGGCGGTTTCCCGGCGCAACAGCCCTACGGTGCGCCCGCGCCGGCCGGCTATCCCGGGATGCCGGGCTACGGGCCGCGGCCGGACTACGCGAGCTGGGGCCAGCGCGTCGGCGCGTACCTGATCGACGCGCTGCCGGTCCTGGGCGGCCTCCTCCTGGCTGCCATCGGTTTCGCGATCAGCGTGACCGTGGGGATCATCCTCGTGGGCGTCGCGTACTGCGCGGGGATCGGCTGGGTCATCTACAACCGCTGGGTCCAGGCCGGTCGCACCGGCCAGAGCCTGGGCAAGCGCGTGATGAACATCCGGATGATCAGCGACCGGACCGGTCAGCCGATCGGCGGCGGGATGGCGTTCGTTCGGGACCTGTGCCACGTGGTGGACGGCTGGCTGTTCTGCCTCGGTTACCTGTGGCCGCTGTGGGACGACAAGAGCCAGACGTTCTCCGACAAGATCATCGGTACGATCGTCCTGCGGGTTCCGCCGGGCGCGCCGCCACAGCCCGGGTACGCGGTCCAGCAGCAGCCCGGGTATCCGGTGCCGCCGGCCGGTTACGCGCCTCCGCAGCAGGCATACGGCCAGCAGCCACCCCGGCAGTGGTGAGACCATGGGGACGTGAGTCTTTATCGCGACACCGGTGTGGTGCTGCGGGTCCACAAGCTGGGTGAGGCGGACCGCATCATCACCTTCCTCACGCGGCGCTACGGCAAGGTCCGGGCCGTCGCGAAGGGGGTGCGCCGCACGACGTCGCGGTTCGGGGCGCGGCTGGAGCCGTTCGGGCACGTCGACGTGCAGTTCTACACCGGCCGCACCCTGGACGTGATCACGCAGGTCCAGACGGTCGACGCGTTCGCGCTGCCGCTCGTGGGCGACTACCAGCGCTACACGGCGGCCAGCGCGATCGCCGAGACCGCCGACCGGCTCACCGTCGAGGAGGGTGAGCCGGCGATGCGGCTGTACCTGCTGGTCGTCGGGGCGCTGCGGGCGCTGGCCGACGGTCAGCGGGACGCCTCGCTGGTCCTGGACGCGTTCCTGCTGCGCGCGATGTCGTTCGCCGGGTGGGCGCCCGCCATCACCGAGTGCGCCCGCTGCGGCCTGCCCGGCCCGCACGCCGCGTTCAACGTGCAGGCCGGCGGCTCGCTGTGCGGCGACTGCCGGGTCGCGGGCTCGGTGCACCCGGCGCCGGAGGTGCTGGTCCTGCTGGAGTCGCTGCTGCACGGCGACTGGGACGTCGCGGAGGCGTCGGTCCCCGCGGCCCGCCGGGACGCCAGCGGCATCGTCGCCGCTCACCTGCAGTGGCACCTGGAGCGGCAGCTGAAGTCGTTGCCGCTCGTCGAGAGGCGTGCCAGGGAGCTCCAGCCGGGCAAGTAGGGTCGGAAGCCGCAACCCGAGGCAGTGGGAGGATCAGGTGCGGCTCAAGGCACGTGCGGTGAGTTCGGCTGCGGTGGAACTGCGGGCCCCGGACCCGCACCCGTCCGGCGCGAAGCCGCCGGCGATCCCCGCCGAGCTGGTGCCCAACCACGTCGCCCTCGTGATGGACGGCAACGGCCGCTGGGCCAACCAGCGCGGCCTGCCGCGGATCGAGGGGCACAAGCGCGGTGAGGCCGTGATGATCGACGTCGCCAGCGGCGCGGTCGAGCTGGGCGTCAAGTGGCTCTCGGTGTACGCGTTCTCGACGGAGAACTGGAAGCGCAGCCCCGACGAGGTGCGGTTCCTGATGGGCTTCAACCGCGACACGATCCGCCGTCAGGTCGACTACCTGGGCTCGATCGGCGTGCGGATCCGGTGGGCCGGGCGCGCGCCGCGGCTGTGGCGCAGCGTCATCAAGGAGCTGCAGGCCGCCGAGGAGAAGACCAGGCACAACACGCTCATGAACATGACGATGTGCGTGAACTACGGG
The DNA here is from genome assembly GCF_003385215.1 of Amycolatopsis thermalba. Classification (GTDB taxonomy): domain Bacteria; phylum Actinomycetota; class Actinomycetes; order Mycobacteriales; family Pseudonocardiaceae; genus Amycolatopsis_E; species Amycolatopsis_E thermalba. The sequence continues at coordinate 31,813 of NZ_PQHW01000047.1, forward strand.
GGACGCGCGGAGATCGTGGACGCGGCCCGTCAGGTGGCGCGGCTGGCCGCCGAGGGCAAGATCAACCCGGACAAGGTGGACGAGCGGATGCTCGCCAAGTACCTGTACCAGCCGGACATGCCCGACGTGGACCTGTTCCTGCGGCCCTCCGGTGAGCTGCGCACGTCGAACTTCATGCTCTGGCAGTCGGCCTACGCGGAGTTCGTGTTCCAGGACACGCTCTTCCCGGACTTCGACCGCCGCCAGCTGTGGGCCGCGTGCGAGGAGTACGCGCGCCGGGACCGCCGGTTCGGGGCCGCGGTGGACGCGGCGAAGGGGGCGTCGTGAACACGGAGGCGGCCGACACGGCGGAGCTGCTGAGCCGGGCCCGGGAAGCGCTCGAGACGTACCTGGAGGTCCACGTCGATGATGACGGTGCGCTGACGTTCTCCCACAACGGCGTGCCGTGCGTGGTGCAGTCGACGCAGCTCGCGGAGGGCCTGACGGTGCTCAGCCTGACCTGCGTGGTCGGCTGGGACCTGCCCGACGACCCGGCCTTCGCGGCGAAGGCGGCCGAGCGGGCGGGCCAGGGCCTGTTCGGAACGCTGGGGGTGCAGCACGCGGAGCGCGGGCTGGACCTGACGCTGCGGTACGCGTTCCCCGCGCAGGGGCTGGAGATCTCCGCGCTGGGGACCCTGCTGATGCTGGTGGTCTCGACGGCGTCCCAGCTGCGCTCCGAGCTGACCTGACCCCGGCCGGGGTGGTGTGAGCGGCAGCCGCTCTCGCTCGGCGGCCCCGCGCACCCGCTGCACGCTGAGACAGCGCGAAAGGACCGCCTCACCGAACGGCCCACCACGAACCGGCCCCTCACTCACGCGACCTCGCCGAGCTGGAGTGGCTGCGAGCTGCCTGTGCCGGTCACGCGACCGCGCCGGGCCGGAGCTGCCTGTGCCGGTCACGGACCGCGCCGGGCCGGAGCTGCCTTTGCCGGTTACGCGACCGCGCCGGGCCGGAGCTGCCTGTGCCGGTCACGGACCGCGCCGGGCCGGAGCTGCCTGTGCCAGTCACACGGTCCCACGGAGCCGGAGCTGCCTCTGCCAGTCACACGGTCCCACGGAGCCGGAGCTACCTCTGCCACTCACGCGACCGCGCCGGGCCGCACCTGCCACCCACGCGACCCCGCCCAGCCAAGCGGCTACCCGCCGCGCGCCGGTCAGCATCAACCGCCTCTCGTCCCGGCCTGCCGCGGGTCCAGTGGCCACCCTCCCGCCCCAGCACGAACGGTCCACTCGTGCACCAAACTTCTCCACGAAATGGTCATCTCGTGCGCCTCACTACACGAGATGGTCCACTCGTCGACCCGGCCCGCCGTTCCTGTCGCCCGTCCCTGGCAGTATCGGCCCCGTGAGCGAAGTACTGGACCGAACCGAGCCCGAGGGCAAGCGGCGCCGGGGGCGGGTCACCTCCATCGAGGTGCTCTGCGCCCTCCTGATCGTCGCCGTCCTCGGGCAGGGCTGGCTGCGCGACGTGCTCGACGTGCCCGCCCTGCGGACCGGGTCCACGGTGTTCGTCGCGGTGTGCGTGCAGGCCCTGCCCTTCCTCGTGCTCGGCGTCCTGATCAGCGGGGCGATCGCGGCGTTCGTCCCGGCACGTGTCCTGCGCCGGGTCATCCCGCGGAACCAGGCGGGCGCGGTGGGCGTCGCGGGCCTGGCCGGCGTCGCCCTGCCCGGTTGCGAGTGCGCGTCGGTGCCGGTGGCGCGCCGCCTCATCGGCCAGGGGGTCGCCCCGGCCGCCGCGCTCACCTTCCTGCTCGCCGCCCCGGCGGTGAACCCGGTGGTGCTCGTCGCCACCGCGGTCGCCTTCCCCGGAGAGCCGGCGATGGTGCTCGCCCGGTTCCTCGGCTCCTTCGCGACCGCCGTCGTCATGGGCCTGCTCTGGGCGCGGTGGGGCAAGCTCGACTGGATCGTCCAGCGCGCCCTGGAACGGCTGCCCGAGGGCGGCGGGAAGTGGCGCACCTTCGCCGAAACCGCGCGCGCCGACCTGGTCGAGTCGGCCGGGTTCCTGGTGCTCGCCGCGCTCATCGCCGCCGCCATGAACGTCCTCGTGCCCGCCGCCTGGTTCGAGGTCCTGAGCAACCAGATCGTGCTGGGCGTGCTGGTGATGGCCGTCCTCGCGGTCGTGCTCGCCCTGTGCAGCGAGGCCGACGCGTTCGTGGCCGCCTCCCTCACCGCGCTCCCGCTGCTGCCGCGGCTGGTGTTCCTGGTGGTCGGCCCGGCGATCGACGTGAAGCTGTTCGCGCTGCAGGCCGGCACGTTCGGGCGCTCGTTCGCGGTACGGTTCGCCCCGGTGACGTTCGTCGTGGCGACCGCTTGCGCGGTGATCGTCGGGGTCCTCGTCCTGGGAGGTGCGAGATGATCCAGCAACAGCCACGGGCCGGGCTCGCGGTGGCATCGGCCGCGCTCGGCGCCGTCGGGGTCGTGATGGCCATGTCGGTGTGGGTGACCTGGGCGTTCGTCCGGCCGCGCGCCGGGGACGCGCTGCCGTCACCGCTGGCCGTCGTGCTCACGCTGGTGCTCGGCGCGCTGTGGGTCCTGATCCTGGTGATGGCGGTGCTGGCCGTCCTGTTCGGCGTCCTCAGCCGCGACGCCGCGGGTGGGCTGGCCCGGGCCGGGATCGCGTTCGGGGCGGTCGCCGCGCTGCTCGCGATGGCCGGTGCCGTCGCGTTCGTGGTCTCCGCGGCCGACTGGCTGACGATCGTGCCGGCACGGTAAGGGAGGGACCTGGTGCGTCGCGAAACGCAGAACATCCTGCTGGTGCTGCTCGGCGGGGCGCTGCTCAAGATCGGCATCAACGGCGACTACCTGCGCTACGTCAAACCCGCGCAGCAGCCGTGGGTGGTCGCCGGGGGCGCGGTGATCCTGCTGCTCGGCGCGGTCGCGATCGTCCGGGACGTGCTGACCGCCCGCCAGACCAGGACGGTCACCGGGGGACAGGACCACGACGACCCGGCGCGGTCGGCCACCCATCAGGCCGGGACGGACACCGCCGGGCACGACCACCACCACCCGGCGCGGTCGGCGTGGCTGCTGGTCGTCCCGGTGCTGGCGGTGTTCCTCGTCGCCCCGCCCGCGCTCGGCTCCGACTCGGTCATCCGCACCTCGGCGGGCGCGCCCCGCTCAGCGGTCGCCCAGGACGCCGCCGCCTTCCCACCGCTGCCGGCCGGGGACGTGGTGCCCCTGACCCTCACCGAGTTCGTCACCCGCGCCGGCTGGGACTCCCGCGGCTCGCTCAACGGCCGCACGGTCCGGCTGAGTGGTTTCGTCGTGCACGCGAAGGAGGGCGTCCTGCTGGCCCGGATGGTGATCCGGTGCTGCGCGGCCGACGCCTCCCCGATGACGGTCCGCCTGACCGGCCCACAAGCGGCCCGCTTCCCCGACGACAGCTGGCTGGAGGTGACAGGCCAACTCGTCCCCGGCACGGCAACCGCCGCGAACGGCTACACCCCGGACGTCACGGTCACCGCACTCCAGCCGATCCCCGCACCCCAGGACGCCTATGAGTACTAGCTCCCGCTGAGGGATGCCCGCGCCCCGCGCGGGGAGTGGTTCCGGCCCCGCCGCGGCTGACGAGGAACCGCGCCCAGCCACGGTTCCAGCCCCCGCGCGCCCCTGGGGCTGCGCCCGCGAACCCGGACAGCGTCGCCCGGCCACCACCCAGGCATCCGGCTACCCGGGCCGGCGACCGAACCTAGCTCCCCAACCGCTTCGTGCACTCCGCGCACGTGCCGACGATCTCCACCGTGTGCCGGATGTCCGAGAAGCCGTTGCCGGACGCGACCTTCTCCGCCCAGCGCTCCACCGCCGGACCCTCCACCTCCACCGTGAAACCGCAGTGCCGGCAGACCAGGTGATGGTGGTGGTGCGTCGAGCAGCGGCGGTAGATCGCCTCGCCGGACTCGGTTCGCAGCACGTCCACCTCGCCGGCCTCGGACAGGGACTGCAGCGTCCGGTACACCGTGGTCAGGCCGATGCCGTCGCCACGTTTGCGCAGCTCGTCGTGCAGTTCCTGCGCCGACCGGAAGTCGTCGACCTCCGACAGCAGGTCGACCACGGCCGCGCGCTGCTTCGTCGACCGGCGGCCGGGCACCGGCGCCCGGCGAACCTCGCTACTCGTCATGAACCCTCCTGGACGTGGGCCACCGCGTCCATCACGATGTGCGCCAGATGATCGTCCACGAGCCGGTAGACCACCTCACGGCCCCGGCGCTCACCTCGCACCACACCGGCCGCCTTGAGCACGCGCAGATGCTGGCTGATCAACGGCTGCGCCACGTCGAGCGCGTCGACCAGCTCGTGCACGCACCGGTCGGCGTCCCGCAGCTGGAGCACGATCGCGATGCGCACCGGCGCCGACAGGGCCCGCAGCAGCTCACCGGCCTCGGACAGCGTCGCGGCGGGCTGGGGCGGCGTGCGTGGCTTCAGCTCGTCGGCGGCGTGGACCTGGTCGGCGTCGTCGGGCAATCCGGGCAACGCGGCGTCCGGACGAGCCATCGGCATAGCCATCTCCAGCCTCGTGTCGGTCGGTATCACCCCATCCTAGTGTTCTCCCGGTAGTGGTTGCCGTTATCGCCTCCCCCTCGCCATGTCAAGCCCCGCGCCGGGCCGCGACGAGGGCCGGATACGCTGAACGGAACCGATAACCGTCCCCGCATCTGATGGAGAGCGTGGAGTGCCCGCCAACATTGAGACCGTCGTCAGCCTGTGCAAGCGTCGTGGCTTCGTCTTCCCGAGCGGGGAGATCTACGGCGGAACCCGGTCGGCGTGGGACTACGGACCGCTCGGCGTCGAGCTCAAGGAGAACATCAAGCGCCAGTGGTGGCGCACGATGGTCCAGAGCCGCGACGACGTCGTCGGCCTCGACTCCTCCGTGATCCTGCCCCGCCAGGTGTGGGTGGCCTCCGGTCACGTCAACGCCTTCCACGACCCGCTCGTCGAGTGCACCGCGTGCCACCGCCGCTTCCGCTCCGACCAGCTGGCCGAGGACTACAGCGCCCGCACCGGCAAGGAGACCTCCGAGGACGACCTGTCCGACGTCCCCTGCCCGAACTGCGGCACCCGCGGCCAGTACACGCCGCCGCGCGAGTTCAACATGATGCTCAAGACGCACCTGGGCCCGGTCGAGTCCGAGGAGGGCCTGCACTACCTCCGCCCGGAGACCGCGCAGGGCATCTTCGTGAACTTCCTCAACGTGCTGACCACGTCGCGGAAGAAGCCGCCGTTCGGCATCGGCCAGATCGGCAAGTCGTTCCGCAACGAGATCACGCCCGGCAACTTCATCTTCCGCACCCGCGAGTTCGAGCAGATGGAGATGGAGTTCTTCGTCGAGCCGGGCGAGGACGAGCGCTGGCACCAGTACTGGATCGACCTGCGCACCGAGTGGTACACCGACCTCGGCATCAACCGCGACAACCTGCGGCACTACGAGCACCCGAAGGAGAAGCTGTCGCACTACTCGAAGCGCACCGTCGACATCGAGTACCGCTTCGGTTTCTCCGCCGGCCAGGAGTGGGGTGAGCTCGAGGGCATCGCGAACCGCACCGACTTCGACCTCACCACGCACTCCAACCACTCCGGCGTCGACCTGGCCTACTTCGACCAGGCCACCAAGGAGCGCTACCGGCCGTTCGTCATCGAGCCGGCCGCCGGTGTGGGCCGCCCGATGATGGCGTTCCTGCTGGACGCCTACCACGAGGACGAGGTGCCCAACGCCAAGGGCGGCGTCGACAAGCGCGTCGTGCTCAAGCTCGACCCGCGCCTGGCGCCGTTCAAGGTCGCGGTGCTGCCGCTGTCCCGCAACGCCGACCTGACGCCGAAGGCGAAGGACCTGGCCGCCCAGCTGCGCCGCAACTGGAACGTCGACTTCGACGACGCCGGCTCGATCGGCAAGCGCTACCGCCGCCAGGAGGAGGTCGGCACCCCGTTCTGCGTCACCGTGGACTTCGACACGCTCGAGGACCAGGCCGTGACGGTGCGGGAGCGCGACAGCATGCAGCAGGAGCGCGTGGCGATCGACAAGGTGGAGGCCTACCTCGCCGCCCGGCTCCCCGGCTGCTGACGAAGACCGTTCGAAAGCCCTGGTCACGCACTGTGTGACCAGGGCTTTTCGGTATGCGGGTGGAATCGGCGCCGGCGCGCCGTCGCGCGAATCCGCCGGCGCCCTGGTCACGACCGCACCCGGGCCGCGCGAGCCGCGACCGCCCCGGGAGTGCGCGAGCCGCTACCGCGGCGGGCCGGGCGAGCCACCACCCGTGGCCGCGATGCGCGCGGGCCGCGCCGGGCGAGCTGGTCCACAGCGGCGCGGGGTGCGCGAGCCGCCCACCGTGGCCGGGCGGGCGAGGCCGCGACGCGGCCGGGGTGCGCGAGCCGCTACCGCGGCCGGGGTGCGCGAGCCGCCCACTGCGGCGCGGGGTGCGCGAGTCGCCCACCGTGGCCGGGCGGGCGAGGCCGCTACCGCGGCCGCGACGCGCGAGCCGCTACCGCGGCCGCGACGCGCGAGCCGCTACCGCGGCCAGGGCCCGTCAGCCGCCACTGCGGCCGGTCACCACACCGCCCGGCCCGCCACCGTGCCCACCCGGCGGCGTCGCCGGCCGCCACCCGAGGGCTCCCCAGGTGCGGTCGCTGGGCTCAGAGCCTCCTGAAGTAGAACGTCGTCGGCTTCAGCGTCCCTGCCGGGTCGGCGGCGTAGTCCGGCACCGTGCCGGCCTCCGTCCAGCCCGCCGACTCATACAGCCGCGACGCGGGGCTGCCGGTCTCCGTGTCCAGCACCAGCAGCGTGATCCCGGCCCCACGAGCGCCGCGTTCGGCCTCCGTCAGCAGTGCCCGGCCCAGCCCGCGGCCCCGTGCGTCGCGGTGGACCAGCAGTTTCGCCAGCTCCGCGCGGTGCGGCGCGTTCGGCAACCGGGCCGGCCGGACCTGCACCGTGCCCACCAGGCGGGAGCCGTCCCACGCCGCCCAGACCAGGACGCGCCCCTCGGCCACCTCACCGGCCAGCTCCTTCCACCACGCCTCGGCCGCCGCCGCCTCGAGCGGTGCCAGGAACCCGACGGACGCGCCGCCGTTGGTGCAGTCGGCGAGCACCTCCGCCAGCGCGGGCACGGCGCCGGCGAACTCCGCCGCGGACAGTCGCGTGATCACGGCATCACCAGGACCAGCAGGTAACGGGCCGCCTCGGGACCCGAACACCGGAACCGCGTCGGCCCCCACAGCCGGAACCGCAGGCAGTCGCCGGGGCCCAGCGCGTGCGTCTCGCCCTCGACGGTCAGCTCCAGGGTCCCCTCGAGCACCCACACGTGCTGCTCCAGCCCGGGCACGGACGGCGCGTCGTACCGGATGTCCGCCCCCGGTCGCAGCGTGCCCTCGACGACCTCGGCCCGCAGCGCCGGGTGCGGCGGCGACACCGAACGGCGCACGAACCCGCTGTCCTCGTCGGTCCACACGCTCTGCGCCGAAGCCCGCACGACCTGCGCGCCCTCGGCCTCCACCTCGGTCAGCAGGCGTGACATCGGCCGCTCGTACACGGTGCACAGCTTGCCCAGCAGGGACGCGGTCGGGCTGATCTCGCCGCGTTCCACCCGCGACAGCGTCGACCGGCTGATCCCCGAGTGGTCCGCGAGGTCGTCGAGCGACCAGCCCCGTTGCGCCCGCAGCTCCGCCAGGCGCGCGGCCAGACGATCCTCCATCGTTCTCACATCAGGGAGAATATCTCATATCTGGGAAACGAGCCCTGACACTTGTCACGGTCAGGTCGTGACGCTCGGCCTGCGAACCGCGGCCGTCGCGGCGGCACGCTGAGCACATGGACGGAACACAGACCCTGACCCGGGCCGCGGTGCGGCTGTCGGGCCTGCGCAAACACTACGGCGAGGTGCGTGCCGTGGACGGTGTCGACCTCACCATCGCACCGGGCGAGGTGGTCGCGCTGCTCGGCCCGAACGGCGCCGGGAAGTCGACGACCGTCGACATGCTGCTCGGCCTGACCGCCCCCGATTCCGGTGAGGTGTCGATCTTCGGCGCGACCCCGGCCGAGGCCGTGTCCCGCGGCGCGATCGGCGCCATGCTCCAGGGCGCCGCGCTGCTGGACGACGCGACCGTCGGCGAAATGGTCGGCATGATCGCGTCGCTGCACCGCAAGCCGATGCCCGTTGCCGAGGCCCTGCGCCGTGCGGGCATCGAGGACCTGGCGAACCGGCGCGGCACCAAGCTCTCCGGCGGCCAGAAGCAGCGCGTGCGGTTCGCCGTGGCCCTCGTCAGCGACCCGGACCTGCTCGTCCTCGACGAGCCGACCGCCGCGATGGACGTCCCGAGCCGGCGCGAGTTCTGGAAGTCCATGCACGCCTACACCAACACCGGCCGCACCGTGCTGTTCGCGACGCACTACCTGGAGGAGGCCGAGGAGTACGCCGACCGCGTGGTGCTGATGCGCGCCGGGCGGATCGTCGCGGACGGCTCCGTCGCGGAGGTCCGCGCCCTGGCCAGCGGCCGCACCCTGCGCGCCGCCGTACCGGGCGGCACCGCGGCGGCGGTCGCGGACCTGCCCGGCGTCACCGAGCACGAGGTGCGCGGCGGCCGGATCGCGGTGTCCACATCGGACTCCGATGCCACCCTGCGGGCCCTGCTGGCTCGCTTCCCGGACGCGCGCGACATCGAGATCACCGCGATCGGGCTGGAAGGCGCCTTCCTCACCCTGACCGCCGACGACGAGGAGGACCAGCGATGAGCCTGAAGTTCCTGACCCTGGAGATCCGCCGCGTGCTGCGCTCGACGCGGTTCCTGGTCTTCACGGTGGCGTTCCCGGTGCTGATGTTCCTGCTCTACGTCGGCATCTTCGCCCACGGCGACCAGGACGCCGTCGCGCCGCTGATGGTCGGCATGACATCGTTCGGCGCCATGTCGGCGGCGCTGTTCATCGGCACCCGGGTGGCCGTCGAGCGCAAGGCCGGCTGGCAGCGGCAGCTGCGGCTGACCCCGCTCACCGGCGCCGGCTACCCCACCGCGAAGGCCGCGACGGGCCTGACGCTCGCGCTCGCGCCGGTGGTCCTCGTGCCGCTGGTCGGGGCGCTCACGCAGGGCGTGTCCCTGGACGCGGGCAGCTGGCTGCGGGTCACCCTGGGGGTGTGGCTCGCCGCGATCCCGTTCGCGTTGATCGGGCTGCTCATCGGGCAGGTCGGCACGGCCGACTCGGTCCAGCCGATCACGCAGCTGGTCATGCTGCCGATGGCCCTGCTGGGCGGCATCTTCATCCCGATCGAGGCGATGCCGCACTGGCTGCTGCAGATCTCGCACGCGCTGCCCAGCTACTGGATGGCGCAGGTCGGCCGCGGCGCGGTGACCACCGACCTGACCACCAGCCTCGGCCAGGACGTGCTGTGGCTGGCGGCGTGGACCGTGGCCGTCGGGATCGCCGTGGTCCGGCGCTACCGTAAGGACTCCGCGCGGGTGTGATGGGGAGAAGCACGGTGGCCGACGACAGGACGCAGTGGTGGAACGAGCACGCCGCCGGACGGCCCAGCCCGAAGTTCGTGCGCCGCTGGCCGCTGGCCGGGACGATCTTCTACCTGGCCAGCGCCGTGCCGGTCGGCCAGCGCCTGGAGCCGCTGCTCATCGTGCTGCTGGTGGCCTACGGCGCCACCTACGTGAGCTTCCCGTACTTCCTGCTGTCGAACCGCCGGTTGCGGGTCCGGTTGCCGTTCGCGGTGCTGATGCTCGCGCTCGGGTGGGCGGTGCTGCTCCAGGGCACCAGCATCTACATGCTCCTCTACGCCACGCTCGCGATCGCGATGAGCATGCCGCCCGGATGGGTGCTGGTGTTCGACGGCGCCGCGCTCGCCGGGTGCGGGGTGCTGCTGCTCGTCCACGACAACGTGCCGGGCACGCCGTCGGACATCGGCGCCGTCGTGGGCCTCACCACGACGGCGTTCTTCATGGGCCGGCTGTCCCAGACCGTGCGGCGGCTCCGGCGGGCCAACGAGGAGATCGCCGTGCTCGCGGTGAGCGCGGAACGGGAACGGCTGGCGCGGGACCTGCACGACATCCTCGGCCACAGCCTCACCACCATCGCGGTCAAGGCCGGCCTGGCGCGGCGGCTGATCGAGACCGCGGCCGACCCGGGCCGGGCGGTCAGCGAGATCCGCGAGGTCGAGGGGCTGGCGCGCAGCGCGTTGTCGGACGTCCGCGCGACGGTGTCGGAGTACCGCGAGGTGTCGCTGTCGGCCGAGCTGGTGGGGGCGCGCGCGGCGCTGCGGGCCGCGGAGATCGAGGCGGAGCTGCCGAGCGCGGTGGACAACGTGCGGCCGGAGCTGCAGAGCGTCTTCGGGTACGTGCTGCGGGAGGCGGTGACCAACGTGCTGCGGCATTCCGCCGCGACCCGGGTCAAGGTACGGCTGGGGCGGAACTGGATGGAGATCTCCGACAACGGCCGCGGCGGCGAGCCGGACAGGGCGGGCAACGGGTTGCGCGGGCTGGCGGAGCGGCTGGCCGAGCTGGGTGGCACGCTGCAGGTCCGGGCGCGGCCCGGGGAGGGGTTCCAGTTGCGGGCCGAGGTGCCCGTGGCGACGCCGGTGGAGGTTGCGTGATCCGGGTGCTGCTGGCCGACGACCAGGCGATGGTGCGGGGCGCGCTGGCGACCGTGCTCGGCCTGGAGCCGGACATCGAGGTGGTCGGCCAGGTCGGGTCGGGCGACGAGGTGCTGGCCGCGGCGACGGAGACCGCGCCGGACGTGGCGCTGCTCGACGTTCAGATGCCGGGCAAGGACGGCCTGACCGCGGCTGCCGAGCTGCACGCGGCGCTGCCGTCGTGCCGGATCATCGTGTGCACGACGTTCGGCAGGCCCGGGTACCTCGCGCGGGCGATGGCCGCGGGGGCGGCCGGGTTCGTGGTGAAGGACTCGCCGCCGGAACAGCTCGTCGACGCGGTCCGCCGGGTCCACACCGGACTGCGCGTGGTCGACCCGGCGCTGGCCGCCGAGTCGCTGGCGACCGGGGCGAGCCCGCTGACGCCGCGGGAGCACGAGGTGCTGCGGGCGGCCGGCGACGGCGGCACGGTGTCCGATGTGGCCCGGCGCCTGCACCTGTCCGAGGGGACCGTGCGCAACCACCTGTCCGCCGCGATCGGCAAGACCGGCGCCCGCACGCGGGCCGAGGCGGTCCGGTTGGCGGAGGAGCGCGGCTGGCTGTGAGGGCCCGTCTGGGAGGATGGCCGGGATGGGTGATCGGGTGAGCTGGGTGCGCCGGGCCGTGCTGGGCACGGTGCTGGTGCTGGTGATGGTGGTCGGCGGGACGGCGTTCCGGGTGTGGCAGGGCGCGCGCGAGGACGACCGCACGCACGCCGACGCGATCGTGGTGCTCGGCGCGGCGCAGTACAACGGGAAGCCGTCGCCGATCTTCCAGGCGCGGCTGAAGCACGCGATGCAGCTGTACGAGGACGGGGTGGCCGAGAAGATCGTCACTGCGGGCGGCAACAAGGCCGGCGACGCCTACACCGAGGCGACGGCCGGGGCGAACTGGCTGATCGAGCAGGGCGTGCCACGCTCGGCGACGCTGGCGGTCGGCGAGGGCAGCGACACGCTCGGCAGCCTGCGCGCGGTGGCCGGCGTGTTCGGCGAGCGGGGCTGGCGGACCGCGGTGCTCGTCAGCGACCCGTGGCACTCCCTGCGGGCCCGCACGATGGCCAACGACGCGGGCCTGCAGACGTGGACCTCGCCGACGCACAGCGGGCCCATCGTGCAGACCCGGGAGACGCAGTTCGCCTACATCTACCGCGAGACCGGGGCGCTGCTGTTCTACCGGCTGACCAAGACCCCGGCGGACAACATCGGCGGCACCGGGCTGGGCTGAGGTCCGGGGAGCCCCCGGGGGTCGGTCTTCGGGGACGGCTCCCGCTGGACTCCGCCGGCACCGGCTGTGTCTTCGGCGCCGGTCCGCGGGACTGTTCGGTGCTGGTCCGCGGGACTGGCCGCCCCCGGTTCGTCCCACCGCACCCAGCCCTCACTGGCTGCGGTTTCGGCGCCGGTCGGGGCCGCGGGACTGGTCGCCCTGTTCTTTCGACCTCGGCTGCGCTCGTGGGTGGGGTGCGGCGGCTGGAACGGCCGTCCCCGGTTCACCGCCGCAGCCTGCCCTCACGGGCTGTGTCTTCGGCGCTGGTCCGGCCGCGAGGCCGGTCACCCTCTACCCAGGGTTGCGCTCGTGCGTGCGGCGCGGCGGCTGGAAGGGCCGTCCCCCGGTTCACCCGGCCGCAGGCTGCCCTCGCTGGCTGTGTCTTCGGGGCCGCGAGGCGGGTCCCCTTTACCCCCGGCTGTGCTCGTGGGTGCGGTGCGGCGGTTGAAAGGCCGTCCCCGGTTCACCGCGCCGCAGCCCGCCCTCACCGGCTGTGTCTTCGGCGCCGGTCCGGGCCGCGAGGCCGGTCACCCTCTACCCCCCGCCGCGCGTGGGTGCGGCGCGCCCGCCGGACCCACCGTCCCCGGCTTCCAGTCGCGCCCGCACGAGTGGGCATCTCGTGTGTCCTGGTCAGAACCCTGCCCGCGAGCCCCGGAATTGTCGGTGGGTGCCCGTAGAGTTGCGGGGTGTACAGCGAGCACGATCGACAGCGGTGGCTCGGCGAAGCGCCGAAGCGGGCGGCGCTCACCGGGTCGCGGCCGGACGGCCGGAGTGCGTTCGCGCGGGACCGGGCGCGCGTCCTGCACTCCGCGGCGCTGCGCCGGCTGGCGGGCAAGACCCAGGTGGTGGGGCCTGGGGAGGGCGCCGAGGTCAGCGGGGTGCCGCGCACGCGGTTGACGCACTCGCTGGAGGTCGCGCAGATCGGGCGCGGCATCGCCGAGGAGCTGGGGGCCGATCCGGACCTGGTGGACACGGCGGGGCTGGCGCACGACATCGGGCACCCGCCGTTCGGGCACAACGGCGAGCGGGCGCTCGACGAGGTGGCGCAGGTGTGCGGCGGGTTCGAGGCGAACGCGCAGACGCTGCGCATCCTCACCCGGCTGGAGCCGAAGGTCGGCTCGGCCGGGCTGAACCTGACGCGCGCGTGCCTCGACGCGGCGACGAAGTACCCGTGGCCGCGGCGGCCGGGCACGGCGAAGTTCGGGGTGTACGACGACGACCGGGAGGTGTTCGACTGGATGCGGGAGGGTGCGCCGGAGGGCCGCACCTGCCTGGAGGCGCAGATCATGGACTGGGCCGACGACGTGGCGTACTCGGTGCACGACGTCGAGGACGGCGTGCTGGCGGGCCGGTTGTCGTTGTCGGTGCTGGCCGACCCGGGGGAGCGGGCGGCGGTGGCCGAGCTGGCGGCCAAGCACTTCTCGCGGCTGTCGGTGTCGGCACTGGAGGGTGCCGCGCGTGACCTGCTCGACCTGCCCGTCGTGGCCGAGCTGGCGCGGCCCGGTTTCGACTCGACGCCGCAGGGGCAGATCGCGCTGAAGCGGATGACGAGCGAGCTGGTCGGCCGGTTCGCGTCCGCCGCGGTCACCGGAACGCGCGCGGAGTACGGCGACGGCCCCCTCACCCGCTACGACGCGTGCCTGGTGATGCCCGAACGCGTGGCGGCGGAGGTCGCGCTGTTGAAGGCGCTGGCGCTGCGGTACGTCATGAGCGACCCGCGCAGGCTCGCCATGCAGGCCGGCCAGCGCGAAATGCTGGCCGAACTGGTGACGATCCTGGCCGAGCGCGCGCCGGACCCGCTGGAAGGCGCGTTCCACCCCGCCTGGCACGCCGCCCCGGACGACCCCGCGCGGCTCCGCGTGGTGATCGACCAGGTCGCCTCCCTGACGGACGCCCAGGCGCACGCCTGGCACCGCTGGCACACCGGGCGCCACTGAGGCCCAGCCGTGACGTGCCGGCCGTTCCCGGCCGGGCGTGAGACGCTGTCGGCGGCCGTTGGGTTGTCCGCACGGAACGCTGCGACGGCCAGGCGCCCGCCTGGCACCGCTGGCACACCGGGCGCCACTGAGGCCCCGGCCGTGACGTGCCGGCTGCTCCCAGCCGGGCGTGAGACGCTGCTGGCGGCGGTTGGGTTCTCCGCATGGAATGCTTGCGGCGAGAAGGCGCGTCGACCGATTCCCGGTGGCTGGCCGGGCGCCGGTGGGATTGCCCGCCACCGGCGGTCGCCGGTCGCCGTCGTGCGCTGGCGATACCCAGCTCCGCTCATCGCCACTGGCCGTGGCCGACGCCGCGCCGGCTCGCCCGGTCCCGGCCTCCCGCCGGAAGCGAAGCGGTGTCACCCACGTGCGCCCCATGCCCGCGCCCCACCGAACGTCGGCCTCCCGTCCGGTAGCGTCGGGGGCGTGACCACGCCGGAACGTGAGCATCTGCGCTTCAGCCTCGCGGTGCACCGGGTCGTCGGCGGCGACGGGGGCGACTCGGTGGTCTCGCCGTACTCGATCGCCAGCGCACTGGGCCTCGCGAGCCAGGCCGCGGACGGCCCGGCCGCCGAGGAGCTGCTCCGGCTCCTCACCGGCGGCGACCCGGACATCGCCAAGCAGGCCGACCTCCTCCGCGCCGCCGCGACGCTCGACAACACCACCCGGCAGGAGGACCCGGTCCTCGCCGTCGCCAACACGCTCTGGGCCTGGGACCAGCTGCCCGTCCACGACACCTTCCTCGCCGACCTCGCGGGCTGGCCGGGCGCGAGCACCAAGACCGCCCCGTTCGTCGCCGACCCGGACCGCGCCCGCCGCGCCATCAACGCCGACGTCGCCGAAACCACCCGCGACCTCATCCCGGAACTGCTGCCCCCGGACTCGGTCGGCCCGGACACCGTCGCCAGCCTGGTCAACGCCCTCTACCTCAAGGCCGCCTGGCAGCACCCGTTCCGCGACGCCAACACCCGCGACGAGCAGTTCCACAGCCCGGCCGGCCCGCGCCGCGTCAAGATGATGCGCCAGTCCGAACACCTCGGCTACGCGCACCAGGACGGCTGGCAGGTCGTCGAGCTGCCCGCCGCCGGCGTCACCGCCACGGTCCTGCTGCCCGACGGCGACCTCGCCGACCAGGAACCGCACCTCGACGACGCGAAACTGGCCACCCTGCTCGCCGCGCCCCGGCGCGTCCAGCTCGACCTGCGCCTGCCGAAGATCGACCTCGACCGCCCCGCCGACCTGACCGGCGCCCTCAAACAGCTGGGCGTGCGCACCCTGTTCGAGCCCGGCGCGTCCCCGCTCGGCCGCCTCACCCCGGACCCGCGCGCGTTCGTCTCGGCCGTCCAGCACCAGTCCGTCCTCGAGCTCGACGAGCAGGGCCTGGAGGGCGCCGCCGCCACCGCGGTCATGATCCGCACCCTGTCGATGGTCACCCCGGCCGACCCGGTCGAGGTGCGCGTCGACCGGCCTTTCCTGCTCCTCGTGCGGCACGCCCGGACCGGTGTGGTCTACTTTTTCGCCCGCGTAGTCGAGCCCTGAGGGTGAAAGAGTGACCGCTTTGCTGCAGGCGCCCGAGACCGTGCCCGAGGTCGGAGAGGAACGGCGCCGGTTCGGCCGCGCCGACGCACTGGTCATCGCCATCTACATCGTGGCCGCGTTCATCCTCTACGCCGGGCTGTGGGTGAACCTGGGCAGCGGCGGCTACATGTACAACAGCGGCCAGGACCAGAACATGTGGGAGTGGTTCTTCGCCGTCGCCGCCCACTCGGTCTTCCACTGGGAGAACCCGCTCGGCACCACCCTGCAGAACTACCCGGTCGGTGTGAACCTGATGGCCAACACGGCCATGTTCGGCCTGAGCATCCCGCTGTCGCCGATCACCGAGCTGTTCGGCCCCACCGTGACCTGGGCGATCGCGCTCACCGGCGGTCTGGCCGGCACGTCGATCGCCTGGTACTGGGTGTTCTCCCGCCACCTGGTCACCTCACGCACGGCCGCGGCGATCGGCGGCGCGTTCTGCGGCTTCGCGCCGGCGATGATCTCGCACGGCAACGCGCACCCCAACTTCGTGGTGTTGTTCCTGATCCCGTTCATCGTGATGCGGCTGATCCGGCTCGCGCAGGGGTATCGCCCGGTGCGCGACGGCATCATCCTCGGCCTGATGCTCGCCTACCAGGTGTTCCTGGGCGAGGAACCACTGCTGATCATGATGATGGCGTTCGTGCTGTTCGCCGCCGGCTACGCGGTGTCGCGGCCGCGCGAGGCGCTGCGGATGGTCAAACCGATGGCCGGTGGCCTGACGGTAGCGGCGGTCGTCGCCATCGCCATCGCGATCTACCCGCTGTGGTGGCAGTTCTTCGGCCCGCAGAGCTACCTCACCCTGGAGCACGGCCCGGTCGGCAACGACACCGCGGCGTTCACCCGGTTCGCGACCGAGTCGATCGCCGGCCAGCCCGAGGCGGCCGCGGACGTGTCGATGAACCGCACCGAGGAGAACGCGTTCTTCGGCTGGCCGCTCATCATCCTGGTGGTGGTGCTGACCGTCTGGCTGTGGCGCAACGTCGTGGCCCGCGCCATCGCGATCTCGATGTTCCTGATGGCGTGGCTGTCGCTGGGCGTCGAGATGGTCGTGAACCACGAGGAAACCGGGATCCCCGGCCCGTGGAAGCTGCTGTACGAGCTGCCGCTGTTCGACTCGCTGCTGGAGTCGCGGCTGGCGATCGGGTGCATCCCGGCGGTCGCGGCACTGCTCGCGATCGCCACCGACCGGGTCTTCGAGGCCGCGCCGGGCTTCCGGGACCGGAACCTGCCCGTCCGGTTCCTGTGGCTGGGGGCGCTGGCCTGGGTGCTGCTGCCGATCGCGCCGACGCCCTACAAGACCTACGTCCGCCCCGAGGCGCCGGCCTTCTTCGCCGACGGCGCGTGGCGGCAGTACGTCGGGTCCGGTTCGGTGGTCGTCGTGCCGCTGCCCAACGGCGGCGACGCGCGAGCCCTGCACTGGCAGGTGGAGGCCGATCTGGGCTTCCCGCTCGCCGACGGGTACTTCGTCGGGCCGAGCGGCCCGGACGACAAGCGCGGCCGCTACGGCGCGGTGAACCGCCCGACGGCCGACCTGCTGGCCGACGTGCGCGACAGCGGCGAGGTGCCGACCGTGACGCCAGCGCAGCGCGCCCAGGCGGTCGAGGACCTGAAGTACTGGAAGGCCGACGCCGTCGTGCTCGCCCCGGTGACCAACGGCAACGCCCTGCACGAGACGGTGGACCAGCTGCTCGGCGGGCAGGCCGTCTACGTGGACGGCGTGTGGGTCTGGGACGTCCGCGCCCTGCGCGGCTAGCTGTATGAGGCCGTGACATTGGTGACGCCGGTGTGGAGCCGGGTCGCGGGTGGCTGATCTCCGGCAGCAGTGTGTGGTCGATGGTAGTTGTAGTGGATGTTCCAGATCGCTAACGCCTCGGT
>NZ_PQHW01000048.1 GCF_003385215.1 Amycolatopsis thermalba
GTGAGCGTGCCGCGCGGACACCCGCCCCGCGCGGCACGCTCACCAGCCATCCCCCGCCGGCCGGACACCCCAACTAGGGTCGGGGCGTGCTGATTCTGCGCTCGATCGCGTTGTTCGTGCTCGCGGCGCTCGCCGAGATCGGTGGGGCCTGGCTCGTCTGGCAGGGCGTCCGGGAGCACCGCGGCTGGATCTGGGCCGGGGCGGGCGTCATCGCGCTCGGGCTGTACGGCTTCGTCGCCACCCTGCAGCCGGACGCCCACTTCGGCCGCATCCTCGCCGCCTACGGGGGTGTGTTCGTCGCCGGGTCGCTGGCCTGGGGCATGGTCGCCGACGGGTACCGGCCCGACCGGTTCGACGTCCTCGGCGCGCTCATCTGCCTCGCGGGGGTCGCGGTCATCATGTACGCCCCGCGCGGCTGAACACCGTTTCACCGGCCGCGCCCGGGGTAGTGGCACCGGTGTGGGGCACGTCGTGGCGCTGCGAGCGCTCAAACTCGGCGACTTCCTCGTGACCGTCCCGGCGCTGAAAGCGACCCGCCGCGCCTGGCCGCACCACGAGATCATGTTCGCGACCTCCGGCTGGCTCGGTCCGCTCGTCGAGCTGACCGGCTGCGTCGACACCGTGCTACCCACTCACGGCATGGCCCCGCTCGACCGCCGCGCCCACCACCCGGACGTCGCGATCAACCTGCACGGCACCGGCCCGCACAGCAACACCGTGCTCGACGCCCTCCACCCCGGCCGCCGCATCGGCCACAGTGGACACGGCTGGCCCGGTCCAGTGTGGATCGACGACCTCCACGAACGCGTCCGCTGGTGCCGTCTGCTCACCGAACACGGCATCCCCGCCGACCCGGGCGACCTCCACCTGCCTCCGCCCACGCGCGCCAGTCAGGCACCGGGCGCGATCGTTGTCCATCCCGGCGCCGCCTTCGGCAGCAAACGCTGGCCCGTCGACCGGTTCGCCACCGTCGCCCGTGCCCTTCGCGCGGCCGGGCACCGCGTGGTGATCACCGGTACCGCGTCCGAACGGGACCTCGCCGCCACTCTCGCGGCGCCGGTGGACCGCCTCGCGGGACGGACGGACCTGCTCGGTCTGGCCGCACTCGTCGCCGAGGCCCGGCTGGTGATCTCCGGCGACACGGGCATCGCGCACCTCGCCTACGCCTTCGGCACTCCGTCGGTCACGTTGTTCGGGCCCGTCCCGGCCCGGCACTGGGGACCGCCACCCGGCCCGCACCGCACGCTGTCAGCCGACGAGCTGCGCCGCGGGGACCCGTTCGCGCCCGATCCGGACCCCGCGTTGCTGCAGGTCCAGCCCGCCGACGTGCTCGCCGCGGCCGCCGAACTGGTTTGCGCACCAGCGGAAGTGGTAGCCGAGAGCGGACGAAGGGAGGCGACCGTGCCGGACGACAAGCACGACGAGCTGGCCGAGTCGAAGCAGGCACTGGCCGAGGCGAAGGAGGCGGCGCGCGCCGCGAACCTCACGCGGCCCCACGAGCAGGCCGAGCAGGAGGGCGCCCCGACCGAACACCCACCCCACCAGGAGGACGACGACCACTTCTCCCCGTCCTGAGGGGCGAGCTGTGCTGGTTGGGGCCGCGGCCGCCTTGGCGGCGGGTCAGGCCCATGGGCGCGGCCGCCGCACGTGGAGCGCACTGGGACCGCCTCGGCAAGGGTCAGGCCCGCCAGCGGGGCCCTATCGCACTGACGGCAGCGAGGCCGCCCGCCGCGGCGCTGCCCCTTGGCGGCTGGTCGGGCACCCCGCGGTGCCGCCCTTGACGGCCCTCGCCCACTCCGGCGAGCAGCACCTCCGGCGGCCCGTACGGGCGCGGCGGCGGCGTGAACACGGGCGTCATCACCGTGTGCGTGTCCGCAGCGCCAGCACAACCGCCCGCCGGAGAGTTCCTGCAGGTCGTTCGCGGTCTGGGCGACCGTCCTCGGGTTGCGTGCGAACGCCACCGCGATCGCCGTGCCCAGCGAGATCCGCGCCGTGGCGCCGGACGCTACCGCCTGCGGTTCCGGAACAGGCACTCCTGCGCGAGGCTCGCCAGCAGCACCCCGTCCCGCGTGCGCACGGTGCCGGTGTACCAGCCGCGGCCGCCCGCGACGCTCTGCGGCACCAGGTCCATGTGCACCCAGTCGTCGAGCCGGCCCGGCCGGTGGAACCACACCGCGTGGTCCAGGCTCGACGACGCGGACGCCTCTTCGTTGCCGAACGCCGCGACCCCCGACGAGATGTCCGACAGGTAGGTCAGGACACAGGCGTGGATCAGCGGGTCGTCGGGCAGGTCGAGCCGGCAGCGCGCCCAGAAACGCGTCGGCCACTGGCGGTCCGGGTAGGGCTGCGGCGGCAGCGCGCCCTGCATCGAGAACAGCCGCGGCATGCCGCCGCTGGGCAGCTGCTCCGGGTCGCCCTCGGGCCGCTCGGGGTGGGCCTCGCGGTCGACGCCCTCCTCCCGGCGGTGGAAGGACGCCGACATGTTGAAGATGACCTCGCCGTTCTGCACCGCGACGACCCGGCGGGCGGAGTAGCTACCGCCGTCACGGTCGCGGTCGACGTGGAAGATCGTCGGCCGGGTCGCGTCACCCGGCCGCAGGAAGTAGCCGTGCAGCGAGTGCGGCAACCGGTCCGCGTCCACGGTGCGGCCTGCCGCGGCGAGGGCCTGCGCCGCGACCTGACCGCCGTAGAGCGGCAGGGGGTCGTCGAACACGAGGTTGGCGCGGTAGAGGTCGCGGTCGATCTCCTCGAGGTCGAGCAGGTCGGCCAGGGTGGGCTCGTCCACCGCTTTCTCACTGACGGCGTGCATTACCGCACGGTAATACAGGAAGTGCGTCCAGGCAGGCAGGCGGTGGTAGACAGGTATCACAACGGGAGGAGGCGTCCGTGACCGAGCGCAAGCCCCCTGACGTCAGCTTCGAGACCTGGGTGGAAAAGCAGATCCGCGAGGCCGCCGAGCGTGGCGAGTTCGAGAACCTGCCCGGTGCGGGGAAGCCGTTGGCGTGGCTGAAGAAGCCGCACGACGAGAACGCGTGGCTGCGGGAGAAGCTGGCGCGGGAGAACATCACCTACCTCCCGCCGTCGCTGGCCCTGCGCAAGGAGGCGGCGCAGGCCAGGGCGGCGGCGGGCGCGGCGGATTCGGAAGCCGAGGTGCGGCGGATCCTCACCGAGATCAACGAGCGGATCGTCGCCGCGATCCGGCGCCCGCCGCCGGGGCCGCCGCTGAACCTGGCGCCGTTCGACGTGGAGCACATCGTCGCCGAGTGGCGTGCGGGCCACGCCTCGAGCGGGGGACACTGATCATGAACGCGCTCGCCGAGCACGTCGCCGCGGTGCCGCTGGTGGACCACCACGTGCACGGCGCGTTCACGGTCGAGCTGGAGCGGGCCGAGTTCGAGGGCCACCTCAACGAGGGCTCCCCCGATCCGATCCCGCCGTGGATGACGCAGTTCGACTCGCAGCTGGGCTTCGCGGTGCGGCGGTGGTGCGCCCCGGTGCTCGACCTCCACGCGCACGCCCCCGCCGACGAGTACTGGCAGCGGCGCGCCGAGCTGGGCGTCGAGGAGGTGACCCGGCGGTTCCTCGGGGGCGCCGGGGTGAGCGACTGGATCGTCGACACCGGGTACGCCACCAGCTCGCTGCTCGGGCTGGAGGGCATGGAGTCGGCCTCCGGCGGGCGGACGCACGAGGTGGTGCGGCTCGAGGCGCTGGCCGAGGAGCTGGCGCTGGAGAACGTGTCCGGGCGCGACTACGCCGACGCGTTCACCGCCCGGCTGGCCGCGCGGGCGGAGAACGCCGTGGGGGCCAAGTCGATCCTCGCCTACCGCACGGGTTTCGACATCGACCTGACCCCGCCGTCGCCGGCCGAGGTGACGCTGGCGGCCGGCCGCTGGCTGGACACCGCGGGCGACGAGCCGCGGCTGGACGACGAGGTGCTGATCCGGTTCGGCCTGCACGCGGCGATCGCGCGGGGCCTGCCGCTGCAGCTGCACACCGGGATCGGCGACCGGGACCTCGACCTGCACCGCGTCAACCCGCTGCACCTGCTGGACTTCCTGCGCGCGACGCCGGACGTGCCGGTCCTGCTGCTGCACTGCTATCCATACCACCGCGAGGCCGGGTACCTGGCGCAGGCGTTTCCGAACGTGCACTTCGACGTGGGGCTGGGCATCAACCACACCGGGGTGCGCAGCGTGGCGGTGGTGGCGGAGTCGTTCGAGCTGGCGCCGTTCGCGAAGCAGCTGTACTCGTCGGACGCATGGGGGCCGCCGGAGCTGCACTACCTGGGCGCGCTGCTGTGGCGCCGCGCGGTGGCCACCACGTTCGGCCGGTGGGTCGCCGAGGGCGACTGGTCGGAGGCCGACGCGCGACGCGTGGCGACCATGATCGCGCGCGACAACGCGCGGCGGGTCTACCGGCTCTGACCGCGGCGCGGGGTGCGGCGTCGGGCGGGCAGCACGCTCCCCCGCGCGACGGGTTGCCGCCCCGGCGGCACGCCCCCGGCGGGTTGCCGCCCCGGACGGGGGCACGCTCTCGGTGCGCCTCCGGTGGAGGCGCCGGGGTGCGTCAGCACCGGCCAGCCGCCCCGCCGGCGCGGGGCACGACCGCAGGCGCCACTCGTGCCTGCCCGTGCAGGCGGCGGTCCCGCTTCGCGCGCGTCACCGGCACCAGCGCCACCGGCGCGGACGGCACGGTGCGTCGGCGCTGCCTACGGCATCGCCACCGGCCGGCCGGGCCAGGCGCGCGCGGATTTCCCGGCCGGGGCCACCCAGCACCTACCGCCCAGGCGTCAGCGGCTCGGCCAGCCCAGGCGCCAGCCGACCGGGCCAGGCCGAGCGCCAGCCGGCCAGGTCAGGCCCGCGGCGGTCCAGTCGCTTGCTCAGGCCTACCAGCCCTGGCCGCGCAGCCGGTCCAGCAGGCGGCGGTCCCGCTTCGTGGGGCGGCCCGCTCCGCGTTCGCGGCGGGCTACTGGGGTCAGTGCCTCCGGTGGGGGCGCCGGGGTGCGGTCGATGTAGCACGTCGCCGCGTCGGGGGCTCCCACTCGCTTTTCGATGACCCGCACGACCTCCACGATCCGCGTCCGGTCATGCACCCTGGCCCGCACCGTGTCGCCGGGGTGCACGCCCGTCGCGGGCTTCGCTGGGCGGTCGTTCACCCGCACGTGCCCGCCGCGGCACGCCGCGGCCGCGTCCGATCGGGTCTTGGTCAGCCGGACCGCCCACAGCCAGCGGTCCACGCGCGTGGACTCCATGGTCATCCATCTTGCCTCGCCGGCGCCTTCACCGGCAGGATCGCCGCCAGGCCGGCCGCCAGGATCAGCACGATCCCCGCCATGCCGGCCCGCTGGCTGTCGAAGATCGCGATGAACCCGCTGAACGCCAGCGGCCCCAGGAAACTCACCGCGCGGCCAGTCGTCGCGTACAGGCCGAACGCCTCACCCTCGCGCTCCGGCTCCACGATCCGCGCCAGGAACGTCCGGCTCGCCGCCTGCGCCGGGCCCAGGAACACCGACAACGCCAGCCCGCACACCCAGAACGTCGCCTTGCCGGGCAGCGCGGTCAGCGCGACCCCGATGATCACCAGCGCGATCAGCGACACCACGATCACCGTCTTCGGGCCGAGGCGGTCGTCCAGCCGTCCCCCGCTGACGGCGCCGATCCCCGCGGTCACGTTCGCCACGATCGCGAACAACACGACCTCGGTCTGGCTGAACCCGAACGTCCCGGCCGCGATCACGCCCCCGAAGGTGAAGATCGCGGTCAGCCCGTCCCGGTAGACGGCGCTCGCGGCGAGGAACCACAGCGTCCGCCGGTCGGTTCGCCACAGGTGCGCCAGCCGCTTGGCGAGCACCTTGTAGCCGGAGAAGAAGTTGCCCCGCGCCTGTCCGCGCAACGGCGGGTTCTCCGGCACGAACAACAGCACCGGCAACGCGAACACCAGGAACCACACCGCGACGAACAACGCCACCGCGCGGATGTTCAGGCCGTCCTCGGAGGTGACGCCGAACAACCCGACGTCCGGCTGCACGAACGCGAACAACACCACCGCCAGCGCGATGACGCTGCCGAAGTAGCCCATGCCCCAGCCGAACCCGGACACCCGGCCCATCGTCTTCGGCGTGGACACCTGCACGAGCATCGCGTTGTAGTTGACCTCGGCGAACTCGAAGAACACGCTGCCGACCGCGAGCAGGACCAGCCCGGCCAGGAGGTACGACGGTTCGTCCTCGACGAAGAACAGCCCGGCGGTGCAGGCGATCGCGACGGCGCTGTGGATCCCCAGCCACAGCTTGCGCCGCCCGCCGACGTCGCTGCGCTGCCCGGTCACCGGGGCCAGCAGCGCGACCGCGACCCCGGCGATCGTCAACGCGACGCCAAGCGCTTGCGATCCGCTCTCCGTGTCGGCGGCGACACCGTCGGTGAGGTAGACGCTGAAGACGAACGTGAGGATGACGGCGCTGAACGCGGACGCTCCCCAGTCCCAGAACGCCCAGCTCAGCACGGCTTTCCGGGCACCTGGCGCGGCGTTGGTGGTGGCGGTCACGGCATGATTGTCCACGAGCCGGATGAACCGCTCCGCCCGGCCGGGTGAACGGCGTCACCAACGCCAACTGGCAAATGTTGACAAGCTCACGACCGGTAACCCGGACCCCTCCCCCGGCGATACCAGGGGTATCCGGAAGATCGCGGGAGGGTTCGCAGTGGGTTTCGGCCAGTCCAAGACACCGGTCACCGACCGTCCGGTCTGGCTCGTCCTGACGGCGGTGTTCGCGGTGACCGCGGCGGTGCAGGCCTACCTGGCGCTCGCCATGGGGGTGTGGTTGTCCGGCGTGCTGGCGGTCGTGCTCGCGATCGCCGCGGCGGGGTCGTTCGCCGCCGCGGCGAAGGCGACGCCGATCACACGTCGAAGTCGACCGTGAGCTCGTCCGACACCGGCAGCGACTGACAGGTCAGCACGAACCCGTCGGCGACCTCGCTCTCCTCGAGCGCGAAGTTGCGGCGCATGTCCACCGCCCCGGCGGTCACCTTGGCGCGGCACGTGCCGCACACGCCGCCCTTGCACGCGAACGGCAGGTCCGGCCGCGCGCGCTGGGCGCTGTCGAGCACCGGCACGTCCCGCGGCACGGTGATCGTGGTGGACCGTCCGTCCAGGACGATCGTCGCCTGGCTGACGATGCCGTCGAGCGGTTTCTCCTCGTGCCGCACCGGCTCCGGCGGCACGTCGTCCACGTAGAACAGTTCCTGGTGGATCCGTTCCGCGGGCACCCCGGCCGAGCGCAGCCGGTCCTGGGCGACCGTGACCATGCCGAACGGGCCGCACAGCCACCAGTGGCCGACCGCCGAGACGTCCGGGATCAGCGCCAGCAGCGCCGTCAGCTTCTCGCCGTCGAGCCGCCCGGTGAACAGCTCCGCCTCGCGGGGTTCGCGGGAGAGCACGTGCACCAGTTCGAGCCGGTCCGGGTAGCGGTCCTTGAGGTCGGCCAGCTCGTCGGCGAACATCACGGTGTCCGTGCGGCGGTTGCCGTACAGCACGGTGACCGTCGCCGCCGGGTCGCGCAGCACCGTCGCCGCGATCGACAGCACCGGCGTGATGCCCGATCCGGCCGCGATCAGCACGTGGTGCTCGGGCACCGACAGGTCCGGCGTGAAGTTCCCGGTCGGCGTGCCGACCTCGATCTCGTCGCCGGGCCGCACCTGGCGCACCAGCCACGTCGAGAACAGCCCGTCCGGCACCTCACGCACCCCGATGCGCGGCTTGCTGCCTTCGGCCGCGCAGATCGAGTACGACCGGCGTTCCTCGCGCCCGTCGATCGTCCGCCGCAGCGTCAGCGACTGGCCGGCGCGGAACGCGTAGGCCTCCGCCAGCTCGGGCGGCACGTCGAAGGTGACCGCGACGGCGTCGTCGCACAGGCGCGTCACCTCGGCCACGGTCAGCGTGTGGAAGTCGCCCCGCAGCCTGGACTTGGTGCTCGCGGTCACCTCAGATCTCCTTGACGTGCTCGAAGGGTTCGTCGCAGGACCGGCAGCGCCGCAACGACTTGCACGCGGTGGCCCCGAACTCCGACACCAGCTCGGTGTCCGCCGACCCGCACCGCGGGCAGGACACCCGCCGCACCGGCGGGCTCAGCGTCAGCGGGACCGGCCCGGACGGCCGCCGCGGCGCGCTGCCCGGGGGCGCGATACCCGCCTCAGCCAACGCCCGGCGGCCCCGCTCGCTGATCCAGTCGGTGCTCCAGGCCGGCTGCAGCACCGTGCGGACCTCGACGCGCGAGTACCCGGCGCCCTGCAACGCGTGCACCAGGTCGTCGCGCATGGTGTCCATCGCCGGGCAGCCGGTGTAGGTGGGCGTGATCGACACGGTCACCGCACCGTCCGATTCGGACACCTCGCGCAGCACGCCGAGGTCGGCCAGGGTCAGCATGGGCAGCTCGGGATCGCGGACGGTCTCCGCGACGGCGCGGGCGCTCACCATCTCGCCTCCGGATGGGCGCGGGCGACGCTCTGCAGCTCGGCCAGCAGGTAACCCATGGCCTCGGTGTGCCGGCCACCCCGTCCGGTCTGCCCGTTCACCCCGGCCTTCGCGGCGGCGTCCGGCCGGTCCAGCGAACCGGCGGCGAACACCTGCGCCAGCACGTCGTGGAACTCCGCGCGCACCTCCGCGGGGTCCACGGCGACACCGGCGGCGGCCAGGCGGGACTCGGTCTCGTGCGGCACGAACAGCTCGTCCACGTACGGCCAGACCTGTGCCAGCCCGGCCTGCATGCGCTCGTGCGAGAACGCCGTGCCGTCGCCGAGCCGCACGGCCCACTGGGCGGCGTAGTCGCGGTGGTAGGTCAGCTCCTTGACGCCCTTGTCGGCGATCGCGGCGAGCACCGGGTCCACCGACTCACGCAGCCGCTGGAACAACGCCAGCCGCCAGGTGGAGAACACCAGCAGCACCGCGATGAGCTGCCCGAAGTCGCCGCGCTCCAGCTCGGCGAGCCGGACGTTGCGGAACTCGTGCTCGTCGCGGAAGAACGCGTAGTCGTCCTCGCCGCGATCGGTCCCGTCGGCCTTGCCGGCGCGGGCGAGCAGCAGCCGGGCCTGGCCGAGCAGGTCGAGGCCGATGTTGGCGATCGCGACCTCGTCCTCCAGTTCGGGCGCGCGCGTGCACCACTGCTGCAGCCGGTGCGAGAACACCAGCGCGTCGTCGCCCAGCATCAGGCAGTACCGCGCCAGGTCCTCACCGTCCACACCGGACGGTACCGAGGTGTCCACCCCGGCGAGCGGCTCTTCGAACCCGGTGCCGAACGCCCACCGCGAGTCGTCGTGAGCGTCGATCAGTGCCTCGTAGGCGTTGTCAAAGGACATGGTCAGCTCACATGTGGGGGACGTTGTCGGGGATGTCGTAGAAGGTGGGGTGCCGGTACACCTTGTCGCCGGACGGCGCGAAGAACGGGTCCTTCTCGTCCGGGCTGGACGCGGTGATGTCGGCCGCCTTGACCACCCAGATGCTCACGCCCTCGTTGCGCCGCGTGTAGAGGTCACGCGCGTTGTGCAGGGCCATCTGGTCGTCGGCCGCGCGCAGCGACCCGACGTGCACGTGGTTGAGGCCTCGCTTGCCGCGCACGAACACCTCGTACAGCGGCCACTCGCTCTTGCTCACTTCGCCTCCGCCATCTTGCGCGCGTGCGCGGCCGCGGCCTCGCGGACCCACGCGCCGTCCTCGTGCGCCTGCCGCCGCCGCGCCAGCCGCTCGGCGTTGCACGGGCCGTTGCCTGCCACGACCTGCTTCATCTCGTCCCAGTCCACCGGGCCGAAGTCGTAGTGCCCGCGCTCGGCGTTCCACTTCAGATCCGGGTCGGGCAGGGTCACGCCGAGCGCCTCGGCCTGCGGCACCGTCATGTCCACGAACCGCTGGCGCAGCTCGTCGTTGGTGTGCCGCTTGATCTTCCACGCCATCGACTGCGCGGTGTTGGCCGATTCGGCGTCCGGCGGGCCGAACATCATCAGCGACGGCCACCAGAACCGGTTCACCGCGTCCTGCACCATGTCCCGCTGCGCCTGGGTGCCCTTCATCATCGTCATCAGCAGCTCGTAGGCCTGACGCTGGTGGAACGACTCCTCCTTGCAGATCCGGATCATCGCCCGGGCGTACGGCCCGTACGACGACCGGCACAGCGGCACCTGGTTGCAGATCGCGGCGCCGTCGACCAGCCAGCCGATCGCGCCGACGTCGGCGAACGTCAGCGTCGGGTAGTTGAAGATCGACGAATACTTCTGCCGGCCGCTGATCAGCTTCTCAGTCAGGTCCGCGCGGTCGGCGCCCAGCGTCTCCGCCGCCGAGTACAGGTAGAGCCCGTGCCCGGCCTCGTCCTGCACCTTGGCGAGCAGGATCGCCTTGCGCCGCAACGACGGCGCGCGGGTGATCCAGTTGCCCTCCGGCTGCATCCCGATGATCTCGGAGTGCGCGTGCTGCGCGATCTGCCGGATCATCGTCTTGCGGTAGCCCTCCGGCACCCAGTCCCGCGGCTCGATCCGCTGGTCCTTCTCGATGGTGTGCTCGAAGTGCTGTTCGAGGTCCTTCTCGGACAACGTGGCGGTCATCAGTTCTCCTTCGCAACCAGCGTCAGCACGTCGTACTTGGCGACGGACTCCGAGTTCTGGTTGGTCACGTCGGCGTCCCAGCGCACCTCGCCGTAGTCGGCGTTCTCGCGCGGGGTGATCTGCTTGGCGGTCAGGGTCACGGTCAGCTCGTCACCGGGCTTGACCGGGGTCAGGAAGCGCAGGTTCTCCAGGCCGTAGTTGGCCAGCACCGGGCCGGGCTCCGGCGAGACGAACAGGCCGGCGGCGAACGACACGACCAGGTAGCCGTGCGCCACGATGCCGCCGAACAGCGGGTTCGCGGCTGCCGCCTCGGGGTCGGTGTGCGCGTAGAAGGTGTCGCCGGTGAACTCGGCGAAGTGGTCCACGTCCTCCTGCGTCACCGTGCGCGGACCGGCGACCACGGAGTCGCCGATCTTCAGCTCCGCCAGGGACTTCCGGAACGGGTGCACGTCGTCTGTGTTGCGCGGCGCGCCCTCGACCCAGCGGCCGGTGACCGCGGTGAGCACCTTCGGGCTGCCCTGCACGGCGGTGCGCTGCATGTGGTGCAGCACGCCGCGGATGCCGCCCATCTCCTCGCCGCCACCGGCGCGGCCCGGGCCACCGTGCACCAGGCCCGGCATCGGCGAACCGTGTCCGGTGGACTCCTTCGCGTCGTCGGCGTCGAGCACCAGCAGGCGGCCGTGCCACGGCGCGACACCGAGGACGACCTCGCGCGCGAACTGCGCGTCGCCGGTCACGACCGACCCGGCGAGGCTGCCCTGGCCGCGGGCGGCGTAGCCGACGACCTGCTCGACCGAGGTGTAGGGCATCAGCGTGGAGACCGGGCCGAAGGCCTCGACCTCGTGCGGCTCGGCGCGCTCGGGGTCGCCCTTGAGCAGCACCGGGGAGATGAACGCGCCGCGCTCGGCATCGGCGTCGACCACCTCGACCCGCTCGGGGTCGCCGAACACGATGCTGGAGGCGTCCTGCAGGGCCTTCAGCGAGCGGCGGACCTCCTCGCGCTGCTCCAGGCTGGCCAGCGCGCCCATCCGGACACCCTCGGACGCCGGGTTGCCGATCCTGACCTTCGCCAGGCGCTCGGCGGCGGCCTCGGCGACATCGTCGAGCAGCTCCGCGGGCACGAACGCGCGCCGGATCGCGGTGCACTTCTGGCCTGCCTTGACGGTCATCTCGGTGACCAGCTGCTTGACGTAGAGGTCGAACTCGGCCGTGCCGGGCTTGGCGTCCGGGCCGAGGATCGAGCAGTTGAGCGAGTCGGCCTCGGCGTTGAACCGGACGGCCTGGCGGACGATGACCGGATGGGTGCGCAGCTTCTGCGCGGTGGAGGCCGACCCGGTGAACGACACCAGATCCTGCTCGGTGAGGTGGTCCAGCAGGTCACCGGCGCTGCCGGAGATCAGCTGCAGCGTGCCCTCCGGGATCAGGCCGGATTCGATGATCAGCTCGACGATCCGCTCGGTCAGGTAGGCGGTCTGGCTGGCCGGCTTCACCAGGCTCGGCACGCCCGCGAGGAACGCCGGGGCGAACTTCTCCAGCGGGCCCCACACCGGGAAGTTGAACGCGTTGATCTGCACCGCGACGCCGCGCAGCGGGGTGGCGATGTGCTGGCCGAGGAACGTGCCGCCCTTGCTCAGCGGCTCCACGTTGCCGTCGACGTACACGGTGTCGTTGGGCAGCTCGCGCTTGCCCTTGCTGGAGTAGGCGAACAGCACGCCGATGCCGCCGTCGACGTCGAACTTGGAATCGCCGAGCGTGGCGCCCGTCTTCGCGGACAGCTCGTACAGCTCGTCGCGGTGTTCGCGCAGGTGGGAGGCCACGGCCTTGAGCAGCGCGGCCCGCTGGTGGAAGGTCAGCTCCCGCAGGGCGGGCCCGCCGACGCGGCGGCCGTGGTCGAGCGCGGCGGCCATGTCGATGCCGGCGGTGGAGATCCGTGCGACCTCGGCGCCGGTGACCGCGTCGTGCAGGGCTGCACCCTCGCCCTCCCCGGTCCGCCAGCCGCCGCTGACGTAGCTGCGCAGCATCCTCGTCGACTGCTGGGCCATCGTTCCTCGCTTCCCCGGATTTACCAACCGAACGTTCAGGAAGTCATGGTAGCGTCTCGGCATGGCTGACGAAAGCACCAGCGACGTTGTTTCCGTTTCCCGCGAAGGCGCCGTGGCCACCGTGACCCTGCTCCGGCCGGCGCTCACCAGCGAGCTGAAGACCGAGCTGCGGGACGCGCTCGAACTCCTGTCCGCGGACGAGACGGTCCGCGCGGTCGTGCTCACCGGCACCGGCCGGGCGTTCTGCGTGGGCCAGGACCTGGCCGAGCACGCCGACGCGCTGCGGGCCGACCCGGCGACGGCGTTCGCCACCATCGACGAGCACTACAACCCGATCGTCACCGCGCTGGCGACCATGCCGAAACCGGTGGTCGCGGCCATCAACGGCACGTGCGTCGGCGCCGGGCTCGGGTTCGCCCTCGCCTGCGACCTGCGGGTCACCGCGGACACCGCGAAGTTCGGCACCGCGTTCACCGGCATCGGCCTGACCTGCGACTCCGGGCTGTCCGCCACGCTCGCGCGCGCGGTCGGCGCCGCCAGGGCGAGCGAACTCGTCCTGCTCGGTGAGACGTTCACCGCCGCGCAGGCCGCCGAGTGGGGCATTGCCGGACGGATCGTCCCCGCCGAGGAGGTCTCCTCGACCGCCGCCGAGCTGGCCGCCCGGCCTGCCGCGGGCCCGACGCTCGCCTACGCCGAGGCCAAGCGCGCCCTGGCCGCGTCCTGGGGCGCGCCGCTGCCGGACGTCCTGCGGCTGGAGGGCGAAGCGCAGGCGCGGCTGGGGCTCACCGGCGACCACCGCGGCGCGGTCGAAGCCTTCCTGAGCAAGTCGAAGCCGGTGTTCCAGGGGTCTTGACAGTGCCACGGCGAGACGCACATTATTAACCGTCCATTCGGTCAGTAACGATGGAAGGCAGTGCTGCCGTGTCCCAAGCCGCGCAGGCGATGTTCGCCGACGACGTCGCGTCGAAGTCGCTCGGCATCGAACTCGTCGAAGCGGACGGTGGCCGGGCGGTCGCCCGCATGACGGTCACCGAGCAGATGGTCAACGGGCACGCGATCGCCCACGGCGGCTACATCTTCCTGCTGGCCGACACCACGTTCGCGTGCGCGTGCAACAGCCACGGCCCGGTGACGGTGGCGGCGGGCGCCGAGATCTCGTTCGTCGCCAGCGCCCGCCTCGGTGACCGGCTGGTCGCCACGGCCGAGGAACGCACGCGCTACGGGCGCAACGGCATCTACGACGTCACGGTGCACCGCGAGACCGGCACCGGTCGCGAGGTGATCGCCGAATTCCGCGGCCGCAGCCGCACGATCGGGAAGAACTGAGGAGCCGGTCCCCATGACGACCATGCACAGCGACGTGCCCCACGCGAAGCGTCTCGGCACCGCGCCGGCGCCGGACGACCTGACCGCCGCCGAGCGGATGAGCGTCGACGAGCTGCGCGCCACCCAGCTGGAGCGTCTGCAGTGGACACTCCGGCACGCCTACCGGAACGTGCCGTTCTACCGCCGCAAGTTCGACGAGGCCGGGGTGCACCCGGACGACTGCCGCGAGCTGGCCGACCTGGCGAAGTTCCCCTGCACCACCAAGCACGACCTGCGCGACAACTACCCGTTCGGCATGTTCGCCGTGCCGCAGGAGCAGGTGCGCCGCATCCACGCCTCCAGCGGCACCACCGGCAAACCGACCGTCGTCGGGTACACCGAAGCCGACATCGACACCTGGGCGACGGTGATGGCCCGCTCGATCTACGCGGCGGGCGGCCGTCCCGGGCACAAGGTGCACGTGGCCTACGGCTACGGCCTGTTCACCGGCGGGCTCGGCGCGCACTACGGCGTCGAGAAGCTGGGCTGCACCGCGATCCCCGCGTCCGGGGGCATGACCGCGCGGCAGGTGCAGATCATCACCGACTTCCGGCCCGAGGTCATCATGGTGACCCCGTCCTACATGCTGACGCTGATGGACGAGTTCGAACGGCAGGGCCTCGACCCGGCGAAGTCCTCGCTGCGGGTGGGCATCTTCGGCGCGGAGCCGTGGACCGAGCAGATGCGGCGCGAGATCGAGCAGCGGATGGACCTGCACGCCGTGGACATCTACGGCCTGTCCGAGGTGATGGGTCCCGGCGTGGCGCAGGAGTGCGTGGAGACCAAGGACGGCCTGCACATCTGGGAGGACCACTTCTACCCCGAGGTGGTCGACCCGGTCGAGGGCACCGTGCTGGCCGAGGGCGAGACCGGTGAGCTCCTGTTCACCTCGCTCACCAAGCAGGCGATGCCGGTGATCCGCTACCGCACGCGGGACCTGACCGCGCTGCGCCCGGGCACCGCGCGCCCGGCGTTCCGGCGCATGGACAAGGTGACCGGCCGCAGCGACGACATGATCATCCTGCGCGGGATCAACGTGTTCCCCACGCAGATCGAGGAGATCGTGCTCGCCACCGCGGGCCTGGCGCCGCACTTCCAGCTCAAGCTGACCAAACAGGACCGGATGGACCACCTCACCGTCCTGGTCGAGGCGCGGCACGACACCCCGGCCGACCGCCGTCGCGGTGCCGCGGCGGAGATCGCCGCGCGGGTCAAGGACGGCGTCGGGGTCAGCGTCGGCGTCGAGGTGCTCGACCCGGACACGCTGGAACGGTCGATGGGCAAGCTGCGCCGCGTGATCGACCAGCGGCCGCCGGCCTGAGACCGGTTGGGATACTGGGGCCATGACGACCGCACCCCCGGCCCGGCCCGCCCGGCGCGGCAGGCCGGGCTACGACCTGGAGTCCCTGCTGGCGGTCGCGGTCAAGCTGTTCAACGAGCGCGGCTACGACGGCACCAGCATGGAGGACCTGTCGCGCAAGCTCGGCATCACGAAGTCCGCCATCTACCACCACGTGCCGAGCAAGCAGGAGCTGTTGCGGCTGGCGGTGAACCGCGCGCTGGACGGGTTGTTCGAGATCGTGGCCGAACTGGATTCGGTCGACGGGCGCGCGGTCGACCGGCTGGAGTACCTGGTGCGGGGCAGCGTGCGGGTGCTGGTCGACCGGCTGCCGTTCGTGACGCTGCTGCTGCGGGTGCGCGGCAACACCAAGGTGGAGCGGGACGCGCTGGCCCGTCGCCGCGAGTTCGACCACATCGTGTCCGAGCTGGTCACCAAGGCCGTGGACGAGGGCGACCTGCGGCCGGACATCGACCCGCCCACCGCGGCGCGGTTGCTGTTCGGCATGGTCAACTCGCTGATCGAGTGGTACCGGCCGCGCGGCGGGCAGAGCGGGGAGCAGCTGGCGGAGACGGTGGCGGCGGTCGCGTTCGACGGGTTGCGCATCCGGTCCGCTTAGGACTCCGATGCCGGGTTTCCCGGGTGAACGGCCTCACACCGGGAATGCCGGGGGTGCTCGCGGTGTCGGCACTGTCATGCCGGAAGACCGCAACCTGCGGCTGATCATGGTGGTGCTCGCGTTCTCGTGCGGCACCACGGTGGCGAACCTGTACTACGCCCAGCCGCTGCTGGCCGGGATCGCGACCGCGTTCGGCGTGAGCCAGGGCAGTGCCGCGCTGGTGGTGACGCTGACCCAGCTCGGGTACGCGGCCGGGCTCGCATTGCTGATGCCGCTGGGCGATCTGGTGGAGAACCGGGCGCTGGCCTCGCGGACGCTGGTGTTCACCGCGCTGGCGCTGGTGGTCACGGCGGTGGCGCCGGTGTTCGGGGTGTTCCTGGCGGCGTCGGTGCTGATCGGGGTGACCTCGGTGGTGGCGCAGATCCTCATCCCGTTCGCCGCGCACCTCGCGCCTGAGGAGCAGCGCGGCCGGTTCGTCGGCACCGTGATGACCGGGCTGCTGCTGGGGATCCTGCTGGCGCGGACGCTGTCCAGCCTGGTCGCCGGGGCGTTCGGGTGGCGCACGATCTACTTCGTGTCGGCGGTGCTGATGCTGGTGGTGGCGGTCGCGGTGCGCCGGATGCTGCCGCACCGCCGGCCTTCGCACGACGCGGGTTACCGGCGGCTGATGGGTTCGATTCTGACGCTGGCCCGGGAGGAACCGGCGCTGCGGCGGCGGGCGGTGTGCCAGGCGCTGATGTTCGGGGCGTTCTCGGCGTTCTGGACGTCGGTGGCGTTCGAGCTGGTCGGACGGCACGGGCTGTCCCAGACCGAGGTGGGTGTCTTCGCGCTCGTCGGAGCGGCGGGCGCGGCGGCCGCACCCCTGGCCGGCCGGCTGGGCGACCGGGGCCACGGCCGGATCGGCAGCGGGGTGGCGCTGGGGCTGGCCGCGGTGGCGATGGTGGTGGCCTGGCTCGGGGCGGGTTCGCTGGTGGCGCTGGCGCTGGCCGGGGTCGTGCTGGACCTCGCGGTGCAGGGCCACCAGGTGCTGAGCCAGCGGGAGATCTACGGCCTGCGGGCGGACGCGCGAGCCCGCATCAACACGGTGTTCATGACGACGATCTTCGTGGGCGGCGCGGTGGCATCGGCACTGGCGGGGAGTTTGTACGACGCTTTCGGCTGGGCCGGGCCCAGTCTCTTCGGCGCCGTGCTGCCGATGATCGGGCTGGCCATTTGGGCAACAGCAACGACGCGCCAAGCAACACAAGAGAAGCTGGGTGGTCATCCCGTCGCCTGACACCGGAACGATCACCTTGAGCCAGGGCCGCAACCCTCGCTGGGTGGTGAGATGACATGCCAACCTTGCGGCCCTGGCTCAAGGTGATATGCACAAACCGGAAGGCGACGGGATGACCGCCCGGCGACCACCCCGTCAAGGTGAGACGAGGGGCTTTTCCGTCATCCCGGAGCCTGCCCGTCCGGCGAGGACATCTTTTGATCTTTTCCTGCGCTTCGCGCAGGGTCAAAGGCGCCTACGGCGCCTAACGGTCACCTTGGGTGACCTCCCCCGCCCCCTCACCTCGAGTGTGTATTGGTCGCCGAGCAGCGGCGTCAAGGCGGGAAAGAGTACCTTGACCCCGCTGATCGGCGACCAAAAGCGGGCTGTGGATCGGGGGCGGGGGAGGTCTGGGGCGTAGTCGGTCAACTTGCGTTGCCGGGCGGCGGTTTGCTGGGCTGCCGCGCGGGCAGGCGAGTGCCGGGCCACTGCCGTTGCCGGGCGCCGGTTTGCAGGGCTGCCGCGCGGCCTGTGGCGAGGTCGGTTCCGTTGCGTTGCCGGCCGGCGGTTCGGGTGCGTATCTTCCTGGTGCCGTCCCGTTCCTAGATCATCTGTGCTTCACTTCCCGTGACCATCCGGGCACGAAGAAGGGAACTCCTGGGGTGACGACCTGGCGCGATCTCGCGACGTTCATCCGGCAGCAGTACAAGGTGATCCGGGACGAACCGGACGAACTGCGCATCCGGGTGCGTTTCCAATCCGATCCCGAGGAGGAAGAGCGCACCCAGATCGTCGTCATCGCCCGGGAGGTTCTCGATCGGCGGGACGAGTGGATCCAGATCGCGACCCCGTTCGCGCGGGTGGACGAAGTGGACGTGGTCGGGGTCCTCGCCGAGGTGGGGCACACCACCGTCGTGGGCGGGGTGGTCGTCATGGGCGAGTACCTGGTGCTGCGGCACTCCCTCCCGCTGGCGAACCTCGACATCAACGAGTTCGTCGACCCGCTCGCGCTGGTCACCAGCTCCGCCGAGCTGCTCGAGGAACAACTCACCGGGCGCGACGACTACTGAAATCCGGTTGCTCCGGGACCTTTCGCGGGTAACCCTGTGGATCCACTCCAGCGAAAGGATCTTCGGATGTTCACCGCCGTCGAGGGCGCCCGCGTGCCGATCCGCATGTGGGCCGACCCGGCGACCGTCGAGGACGCCGCGATGCGTCAGCTGCACAACGTCGCCAACCTGCCGTGGGTGCACGGTCTGGCCGTCATGCCGGACGTGCACTACGGCAAGGGCGCGACGGTCGGCAGCGTGATCGCCATGCGGGACGCGGTCTCCCCCGCCGCGGTGGGCGTGGACATCGGCTGCGGCATGAGCGCGGTCCGCACCTCGCTGACCGCCGACGACCTGCCCGACGACCTCGGCCGGCTGCGGCGCCGCATCGAGGACGCCGTTCCGGTCGGCTTCGCCATGCACCGCACCCCGGTCGACCCCGCCCGCGTGCCCGGCACCGGCGGCTGGAACGAGTTCTGGCAGGCGTTCGGGCACCTGCACACCGGCGTGCAGAACCTGCGCGACCGGGCGCGGGCGCAGATCGGCAGCCTCGGCGGCGGCAACCACTTCATCGAGGTCTGCCTCGAGCAGGGCGGCCCGGACGCCGGCCGCGTGTGGCTGATGCTGCACTCGGGCTCGCGCGGGATCGGCAACGAGCTGGCCAAGCGGCACATCGACATCGCCCGCAAGCTGCCGCACAACGCGGACCTGCCCGACCGCGACCTGGCCGTGTTCGTCGCCGGCACCCCGGAGATGGAGGCGTACCGGCGCGACCTGTTCTGGGCGCAGGAGTACGCGGCCCGCAACCGCGCCACCATGGTCGCGCTCGTGCAGCAGGCGGTGGCCGACACGGTGCCCGGCGTGCGGTTCGACGAGCCGATCTCGTGCCACCACAACTACGTCGCCGAGGAGACCTACGACGGCGTGGAGGTGCTGGTCACCCGCAAGGGCGCGATCCGCGCCGGCTCGGGTGACCTCGGGATCATCCCGGGCAGCATGGGCACCGGCTCCTACATCGTGCGCGGCCTCGGCAACGAGACCTCGTTCCACTCGGCGTCGCACGGCGCCGGGCGGCGCATGTCGCGGACCAAGGCCCGCAAGACGTTCACCGCGGCCGACCTCGCCGCCCAGACCAGCGGCGTGGAGTGCCGCAAGGACGAGGGCGTGGTCGACGAGATCCCGGCCGCCTACAAGGACATCGACTCGGTGATCCGGGCGCAGACCGACCTGGTGGAAGTCGTCGCGCACCTCAAGCAGGTGGTGTGCGTCAAGGGGTAGGCAGCGGCTTCGGCGGGTAGCTGCGCAACACGAGCGACGTGGTGACCGGCCCGAAGCGGGCCAGCGAGTCCACGACCTGCTCGAGCCGTTCGGCGTGCGTGCAGTGCACGTCGAACAGCAGGCAGTCCTCGCCGGTCACCCGGACCGTCGAGACGACGTCGGGGATCCGCTCGGCGAGGGCGAGCGCCTTCGCCAGCCGGGCGTGCGTGGTGCGCAACCGGACGACGGCGTGGATGTTCGACCCGACCGCGGCCGGGTCGACGACGGCGCGGTAGCCGAGGATGACGCCGCTCTTCTCCAGGCGCTGGATGCGCGCGGCGGCCGCCGGCTGGGACAGCCCCACCCGGCGGCCCACCTCGGCGCCGCTGAGCCGGCCGTCGGCCTGCAGCAACTCCAGGATCGCGCGGTCGATCTCGTCGAGTGATTCCATCGTTGTCGCCGCCACTTCCCTTGAGATCGCTTGCCACGCCCGTCACGCACAGCTGGTCCATTCACAATCCCCTCGGGCAGCGCCCGCGAGGGGCGGGCGCCACGAATGGAAGTGGCGGTGGACGTTGGTCGCGTACGTCATCATCCCCGGCATCGACGGATCGGACGAGAAGCACTGGCAGACCGCGTGGGAGGCGCGGTGGGGCGCCTCGGCCGTCCGGATCGCCCCGGCCTCCTGGGCCGAGCCGGACCTCGCGGACTGGGTGGCCGCGATCGGGGCCGCCCATACGGCCGCGGTGCGCCGCGACGACCGGGTTGTGCTGGTGGCGCACAGTCTCGGCTGCTGGGCGGCCGCCGAGTGGCTGGTCTCGGCACCACCGCACGGCGTCGCCGCCTTCCTGGTCGCACCACCGGATCCGCGGGGACCGGCGTTCCCCCGCCAGGCCGCGCCGGCGTTCGCAGACCTGCGGGCCCGGCCACTGCCCTGCCCCGGCCTGGTCGTCGCGAGCGACGACGACCCCTACTGCGACCCGGCGGCGTCCGCCGCGCTCGCCGACGCGTGGCGGGTCCCCCGGCGCGTACTCGCCGGGCACGGCCACCTCAACTCCGGCAGCGGCCTCGGCGAGTGGACGGCCGGCCTGGACCTCCTCGCCGAGGTCGCCGGCTGAGCTACCACTGCCGTCCCACGCGGACGGCGGCCAGTTCCGGCACCGACAGGTGCAGCACCTCGTACCGCTCGGTGGCCTCGCCGTCATCCTCGCCGAGGATGAACCGCGCCAGCTGCCAGTGGTGCGGGTCCAGCGCGAGCGCCACGCTGTGCACGCCGGACTCACGAGCGATCACGGACGCCCCGGCGAGTGCCTCTTCTACAGCGCTCGCCGGGTCGCCGTCCGGGATCGGCGTGATGAGACGGGAAGCCCGCCGCGGGACCGCGTCGAACACCGGGCCGCGCTCGAACGCCAGGCCCGTCCAGTGCCGCACCACCGGGCGGCCGAAATCCCGCACGATGTTGTGGAAACCGCCGCCACCGGCCAGGAACTCCGCCATCCGGCCGGTGTCGCGCCACAGGTAGAACGGCGCGTACTGGTTCGGGCTCTCCCGGACGAGGTACGCCTTCAGGCCGAGCCCCGCGCGGTCGTCCAGCGCGTGCCCGCGGTCGGCCACCCGCTTGCGGATGATGCCCATGTCGTAGTCGGCCGGCAGGCTGATCTCGTACTGCGTGGCGTACACCCGCGCGAGTGTACCTACTGGTATGTACGGAGCACGTAGCCGGTGTACTGGTACTCCGCGCCGTGCTCGCGCCGCATGGCGATCTCCCGCCGCGCCGCGGCGACCGCCTCGGCCATCGCCGGGTCACTGGTGTCGGCGGCGTCGGCGCGGGCTTCCAGGTGGTCGTAGAACTCGTCGAACCAGTCGCTGTCCGGCTGCGGCAGCACCGCGTCCACCCGGTAGCCGGCCGCTTCCGCCGCGGCGGTGTTCTGCGCGGTCGTCCGCAGTGGATACTGCGCGTCCCAGAACTCCCGGACCGCCGCGGACGGCTCGCCGGTGGACCATTCGCATTCGGTGAGCACGAGCGTGCCGCCCGGCTTGAGCAGCCGCTTCCACGTGCGCAGCGCGGTGTCGAACCCGAGGACGAACACCGCGCTCTCGGCCCACAGGAGGTCGAACGTGCCGTCCGGGAACGGCGACTCGGCCATCGAGGCGTTGACGGTCTCCACGTCGAGCCCCTCGGCCGCCCGGGCGAGGTCGTCGAGGAACGGCTGGTGGGTGTCGAGGCCGGTCACCCGGGCACCGGCCTTCGCCAGCAGCAGCGCGGACCGGCCGGGGCCGCACCCGAGGTCGAGCACGCGGGGCCGCTCGGGCAGCGGCGCGGCGAGTTCGAGGAGGCGGAGGGTGGTGGCGTCCGACCCCGGCCCCTGCCGCGGCAGGCCGTGGAACAACGCGAAGAACGCTTCGGTCACGTGCGGCAGCCTCACGTCCGCCGCGGGGTGGCGCAACCGGATTTCACCCGGCCAGGTCGACCTCGGCGACGAGCACACCGTGGTGGTCCTGCAGATCGACGCACCAGGTGCGGGCGAGGCAGTCGAGGATGTGCAGCGGGAGCCGCAGCGCCGCGTGACCGGGCAGGGTGCCGCAGCGCAGCTCGCGGATCTCGGCCCGCAGGCTCACGCCCTCGGCGTACCGCAACCGGACGGTGAACGGCGGGTGGGCGTGGCGGCAGGCGAGACTGGCGAGGGTGTCGACGACGACGAGCGCCCGCGCGACCGCTTCCTCGTCCTCCCCGCCCAGAAGCTCGCGGAGGTGCCGCCGGAGCCCGGCGAGGTGGGGCGCGCCCAGCAGGGGCACGCCGCTGGTTCTGTCGCAGATCTGGGCTGAATCCGGCAAGACGGTCCTCCGCTGTTCGTTCAACGGGCATGGAGCGTCGTTGTACCCCGATCAAGAGAACGCGAAACCTGCTCGTCGTCAGCGGACCAGATCCGGTGCCGCGTCGGCGATCCGCTGCCGCATCGGGCGCTCACGCAAGGCCTCGATCGCCTCGTCGACCAGCCGGCTGAGCGGGTAGGCGAGCCCGGCTTCGAAATCCTTCGCCGCCGCGGAGGTCGCCGCCCACTCCGCGTCCAGCACCGGCAGCAGGTCCGCCGCCTTGGGCGTCAGGTGGACGATGCGGTGACGGGCGTCCGCACCCGGGCTCAGCGTCACCAGCTCCGCCTTCACCATCTGCGCGACCGTCTGGCTCGCCGCCGAATGGGTGACGCCGATGGCGGCGGCCAGGTCCCGGATCGGCTGCGGGCCGGCGGCCAGCGTCCGGATGACGGGCGCGAACCGCGGCCGGAACCAGTCCAGCCCGAGGTCGGCGTAGATGGCGGCGACGTCGCCGTCCAGCAGCTCCAACAGGTGCCGCAGCCGGGTGGCGAGCAGTTCGGAGCCGGGAATTGTCACAGCGCTAATATAACAGCACTGTTGCATCTGGAGGGATCATGACCCAGCTCCACCCCGTCGCCGAACCCCACACCGAAGGCATGCTGGACGTCGGCGACGGCAACCGAATCCACTGGGCCGAGTGCGGCAACCCGGCCGGCAAGCCCGCCGTGTTCGTCCACGGCGGCCCCGGCTCCGGCGGCTGGACCAGCTCACGCGGCTTCTTCGACCCCGAGCGCTACCGGATCATCCTGTTCGACCAGCGCAACTGCGGCCGCAGCACCCCGCACGCGAGCGATCCGGCGACCGACCTGACCCACAACACGACCGAGCACCTGATCGCGGACATGGAACGGCTGCGCGAGCACCTGGACGTCGAGCAGTGGCTGCTCTTCGGCGGCTCGTGGGGTTCGACGCTGCAACTCGCCTACGCCGAGCGGCACCCGGAGCGGGTCAGCGAGATCGTGATCGCCGGGGTCACCACCACCCGCCGGCGCGAGATCGACTGGCTGTACAACGGGGTGGGCCGGTTCTTCCCGGCGGAGCTGGAGCGGTTCCGGGCCGGCGCCGGCGACGTCGAGGGCGACACCTTCGACATCCTTGCCGCCTACGCGCGCCTGCTGGCGGATCCGGATCCCGAGGTGCGGAACAAGGCCGCGCGGGACTGGAGCACGTGGGAGGACGCCGCGGTCTCGCTGGAACCCAACGGCGTGCCCAACTCCTACAGCGACCGGCCGTCCCGCGACCTGCTCGCGATGACCCGGATCTGCGCGCACTACTTCTCCAACGCCGCCTGGCTGGAGGAGGGCGTGCTGATCCGCGAGGCCCACCGGCTCGAGGGGATCCCCGGCAAGCTCATCCACGGCCGGTTCGACATCAGCAGCCCGGTGGAGACCGCGTGGGAGCTGACCCGGGTGTGGCCGGACGCCGAACTGATCGTGATCGACGACTCCGGCCACACCGGCAGCGACGCGATGCGTGCGGCGTGGCGCGCCGCACTGGACGAGTTCGCGGTCAGGCCAGCTCGGGGATGACCTTGTTCGTGAACAGCTCCACCGACGCGCGGTCGTAGGCGATGTCGGCGAAGTAGGTGATCGCGTAGGTCATGCCCAG
Organism: Amycolatopsis thermalba; assembly: GCF_003385215.1. Taxonomy (GTDB): domain Bacteria; phylum Actinomycetota; class Actinomycetes; order Mycobacteriales; family Pseudonocardiaceae; genus Amycolatopsis_E; species Amycolatopsis_E thermalba. Next base: position 23,995 of record NZ_PQHW01000048.1, read on the forward strand.
GCCGCGCAGCTCGGTGAGCCGCTCGGCGATCTGCTCGGGGGTGCCGACCAGCGGACCGTTCGCGAACGAGTTCACGGTGCTCTCGAGCAGGTCGGCGGACAGGTGCGGCTCGAAGTGCGCGCGGATCCACGCGAGGCGGTCGGCCACGTCCTTCTCGGTCTCGCCGATGACGACGTGGTAGTTGGCCGAGCGGACGATGGCGTCGAAGTCGGTGCCCACGTCAGCGCAGTGCGCGGCGAGGACCTCGGACTTGTGCTTGAAGTCCTCGGCGCCCCCGGCGAAGTTGGTGTACTGGGCGTACCGGGCGGCGATCCGCAGCGTCTTCTTCTCGCCACCGCCGGCGATCCACAGCGGGATCCCGCCGTCCTGCAGCGGCAGCGGGTACGACAGGGCGCCGTCGACCTGGTAGTACTTGCCGTCCAGGGTCGCCGTGCCCTCGGCCCACAGCTGCCGCATGATCTGCACGCCCTCGTCGAGCATGCCGAGCCGCTGACCGGCGGGCGGGAAGCCGTAGCCGTAGGCCCGCCACTCGTGCTCGTACCAGCCGGCGCCGATGCCCATCTCGACGCGGCCGCCCGAGATGACGTCGGTGGTCGCCGCGACCTTGGCCAGGTAGGCCGGGTTGCGGTAGCTCATGCAGGTGCACATCTGGCCCAGCCGGACGCGGCTCGTGGTCGCGCCGAGCGCCGCCATCAGCGACCACGCCTCGTGCGTGGCCTCGGCCAGCGGGGCCGGGACGGTGTGGAAGTGGTCGTACACCCACACCGACTCGTACGGCCCGTTCTCGGCGTAGCGGGCGATGTCGAGCATGGTCTCCCACTGGCGGGCGGGCTCGATACCGGTCAGGTCCAGCCGCCAGCCTTGGGGAACGAAGAGTCCGAAGCGCATGCGGCCAGCGTAGCCGGGGTGCGGGTGACCACCTGCGGACGCCTGCGTGTCCTGTTTGGACGTTTTGACGGCTTCCTCAGCGGCTGATGCGGCCCGGCATCGGCTGAGGCTTGCTCGGCGGCGGCTGCGGGCTCGGTGGCCGGCGCTGCCACGGCCGTGAACTGGTCTTGCGCACCTGACCCCCCGGGACGGTCTCGACGACATTCGCTGGCGAAGACTAACCACACCCCGGGTGTGACTCACGCAGTGCACCCTCGTTCTGCGACGAGAGTTACCGGAGAGACTGGTGTTACCGCTGGTGTGATCCTTTTTGCATGGTTCGCGCCGGTCCGGAAGATCACGGCAGGCGCCCGGTCCGGGCGTCGAGGACGTCCGATTTCGTCACATCGGCCTGAGCGGGGTCAGGCCATGGGCCCGTCACCGACGGAGCGGGCACGACCGGGTCAATCCACAGTGGACCCGGCCGGCTCCCACAGGCCCGCGGCGCGGCCGGCCGCCACGTGCTCGGCGTACACCGTCACCTTGTGCCGGATCACCGCGAGGCTCTCCCGCAGCTCCGCGATCCGCTCCCGCACCCGCTCCTCGTGCTCCCGCAGCAGCGCCAGCCGCTCGGGTTCGTTGCCCGGGCCCTGCCGCACCAGGGCCGCGAACCGGCGGATCGCCTCGAGCGGCATGCCCGACGCGCGAAACCGCGTGCAGTACTCCAGCCACTCGACGTCCGCCTCGCGGTAGACGCGGCGGCCGCTCGCGTCGCGGGAGACCGGGCTCGCCAGCAGGCCCTCCCGCTCGTACAGCCGCAGCGTGTGCACACTCAGCCCGGTGCGCCGCGCGACCTCGCCGATGCTCAAGTCCACCGGCCCAGCGTAACTTGACCTAGACGCCGGTCGAGCTCCTAGCGTCGCGGCCATGATCCAGAAACCCCTCGGCACCGGCTTCGGTGCCCGCACCACCGCCGACGAGGTCCTCGCCGGGGTGGACCTCACCGGCAAGCTCGCCATCGTCACCGGCGGCTACTCCGGCATCGGCCTGGCCACCACCCGCGCGCTCACCCGCGCGGGCGCCCACGTCGTCGTTCCCGCCCGCCGCCCGGCGGCCGCGCGCGAAGCGGCCGAAGTGGACGAACTCGATCTCGCCGACCTCGGCAGCGTCCACCGGTTCGCGGAGAGGTTCCTCGCCTCCGGCCGCGCCATCGACATCCTCATCGCCGGCGCCGGCATCATGGCCGCCCCGGAAACCCGCGTCGGGCCGGGCTGGGAGTCGCACTTCGCGGTCAACCACCTCGGCCACTTCGCGCTGGTCAACCTCCTCTGGCCGGCCATCGCCCCGGGCGCGCGCGTGGTGGTGGTGTCCTCGGCCGGGCACCAGCTGTCCGGAATCCGGTGGGACGACGTCCACTTCGACGGCGGCTACGACCGCTGGCTCGCCTACGCCCAGTCGAAAACGGCCAACGCGCTCTTCGCGCGGCAGCTGGACGTCCTCGGCCGCGAGCGCGCCCGCGCGTTCTCCCTGCACCCCGGCGCGATCCTCACGCCACTGCAGCGGCACCTCGACACCGCGGACATGGTGGCCGCCGGCTGGATCGACGAGCACGGCAACCCCGCCGACCCCAGCTTCAAGACCCCGGAGCAGGGCGCGGCCACCCAGGTCTGGGCCGCCACCTCACCCCAGCTCGACGGCCTCGGCGGCCTCTACTGCGAGGACTGCGACATCGCCGAACCCACCGAAAGCACGGAGATGATCGCGGGCGTGCGCGACTACGCCGTGGACCCCGCCCAGGCCGAGCGGCTCTGGGCACTGTCCGCGGAGCTGACCGGCGTCACGGCGTTCTGAGCGACGCCAGCTCCCGCGCGAGGTTCACCTTGGCCGCGGCCTCCCACCGCGCCCGCGCGGCCGCCGTGGCGTACAGCGGCTCCCGCGCCGGGTTCGCCCCGACCGCCGCCTCCCACCACGACCGCGCGGGGGCCGCCGTGACGTACAACGGGCCCCGCGCCAGCACGGCCGAGCGGCTCTGGGCACTGTCCGCGGAGCTGACCGGCGTCACGGCGTTCTGAGCCACGCCAGCTCCCGCGCGAGGTTCACCTTGGCCGCGGCTTCCCACCGCGCCCGCGCGGCGGCCGTGGCGTACAGCGGCTCCCGCGCCAGCAGGTCCGCGAGCACGGCCGACCGCCCGGCGCGCCACAACTCGGTCGAGATCGGGGCGTACTCGGCGCGCACCGCGGTGCGGTAGCGGTCGTAGGTGGCTTCGCCGGCGGCGAGGATCGCCAGGTCGGCGTCGAGCAGCGCCTGCGCGGTCAGGTCGCCGTCCGGAGCCGCGTGCGTCAGCGTGGCCAGCACCAGCTCCTCGACCCGCGACACGTGGCCGGCGGACACCCCGGCCCGGCGCAGCCACGAGACCGCCCACTCGGCGCTGCGCCGTTCGTCCTCACCGGGCCGCCCGTCGTACACGACGTCGTGTGCGGCGGCGGCCAGGGTGAGCACCGCGCGCTCCTCCGGCGGCAACCGCAGCTCCGCCGCGAGCGCCGCCGAATCCCGCAGCACCGCGAGCACGTGCGCCGTGTCGTGGTAGCGGCGATGCGGCTCCGCGTACCGGGCGGCCAGGTCCGCCGCCACATCGCCGTCGCCACCGAGCGCCCGTACCGCGCTCACCCACTCCGTCCGCACGTACCCATCATCGCGCGGGACGGATGTTCTGGTTGACGTGGAAGACGTTCTCCGGGTCGTACTGGGCCTTGATCCGCGCCAGCCGGTCGTAGTTGCCGCGGTAGGACGCCCGCACGCGCTCCTGGCCCTCGTCGTCCATCATGAAGTTGACGTACGCCCCGCCGGCCGACGTCGGGTGCAGATCGGACCAGTAGTCCTTGGCCCAGCGGGTCATCTCGGCCACGTCCGACGGCTCCGGCGACACCCCGACGATCACCCCGGCCCACCCGCCGTCGCGGTAGCCGAACGCCGTCGATTCGGCCCGGACGCGCGCCGCGGCGCCGTCGATCGGGTACAGGTGCATCGTGGAGAACGGCGTCGGCAGCATCTGCCCGTACCGGACGTGCACGTCGATCGCCTCGTCGGTGATCTCCGAGAAGAAATCCGCCTTCCAGTACCACCGCAGCCCGGGCGGGTACAGCGCGTCGAAGGCGGTCTGCAGGACGTTGTGCGGCATCTCCTGCAGGCCCACCACCAGCGGCGAACCGTGGGTCTTCACCGGCTCCAGCACCTCGTCCGCGCGGTCGTGCGACCCGGTGTAGCACCAGACGATGCCGCACGCCTTGCGTCCCCACAGCTCCTCCGGGAACGGCGGCGCCGGCGGGATGGTCAGCAGCCCGAGCCAGCCGGACAGCTCCTCCGGCAGCGACGGCAGCAGCTCGCGGTACCAGCGCATCACGTCCGCGGTGTCGGCCAGGTCGTAGAGCACCGGCCCGCCGATGATGACGCCGCGCTCGCCGATGTCGTGCGCGCGGAACGTGAACGACGTGACCACGCCGAAGTTCCCGCCACCGCCGCGCAGCGCCCAGAACAGGTCCGGGTGGGAGGTCTCGTTCGCGGTCACGAGCGTGCCGTCGGCCAGCACCACGTCGGCCGAGAGCAGGTTGTCCACGGTGAGCCCGAACTTCCGGGACAGGTATCCGACCCCACCGCCGAGCGTCAGCCCCGCGACCCCGGTCGAGCCGAGGAACCCGCACGGCACGGCCATGCCGAACGGGACCGTGGCGTGGTCGACGTCGGCCCACGTGCACCCCGCGTCGGCGCGGACGGTGTGGTGCTCGGGGTCGACGGTGGTGCTGTGCAGCAACGCGAAGTCGATCACCAGGGCGTCGTCGGCGACGCCGAGGCCGCCCGCGTTGTGGCCCCCGCCGCGGACGGCGATCGTGATGTCGTGCGCCCGCGCGAACTTCACGCACGCGACTACGTCCGCGGTGTCGCGAACCCGGACGACCGCGGCGGGCCTGCGGTCGATCAGGCCGTTGTAGACGGCGCGCGCGGCGTCGTAGTTGGGGTCCTGGGGCAGCACGAGGTCTCCGCGCAGGGCGGCGGCGAGTTCGGAGAACGGCGCGGTGGCGATGGTGGTCATGGCTCCTCCTCGGGTGGGTCGCCACGACGCTAGGGACCGGGCGTTCGCGCAGCGTTCGCCCGCGCGGGCTCACGCCCGGACGCCGAGGTCGTGCTCGCACCGCCGCACCAGCGCGAGACTGCCCTGCGCCTCGGCGAGCCGCACCGCCGAGCGCAGCCGGGAGATCGCGGTGGCCGGGTCGTCGAGGGCGGCGCGCTTGCGCATCACCTCGGGCATCCACCACACGTCGTCGCGGGCCTGCCCGGCGACGATCGCGGCGTCCAGGGTCGCGCGGCCGGCGTCCGGCGCGGACAGGTCGGCCAGTAGCGCGAGCCAGTACGGCATCCGCGCGAACGAGCCCTCCGCGCGCAGGTTGTCGATGCCGCGCCGCGCGACGCCGGGCCGCCCGGCCCGCCAGCCGCCCAGCACCAGGCCCCATTCCCGGTAGTAGGCGAACCCGTATCGGTCGCACAGCTCGCCCAGCTCGCGCACGGTGTCGCCGAGCCGGTCCACCTCACCGCACATCTGGTAGGTGATCCCGGCGTAGGCCAGCGCGACGGCGAGGCTGTACGGGTGCTCGGTGGACCGGGCGAGGTCGACGGCGTCCTGGCAGGCGGCCAGCGCCTCGCCGGTGTGGCCGAGCAGCCAGTGCGGGTGCGCGGCCCACGCGGTGGCGTGCACGTCCGGGCGGGTGCCCACGGTCAGCGACGGGGCCTCCCGGGTCAGTTTCACGGCGAGGTCGAAGTGCCGCAGCGCCTCGGCGGGCCGCCCGAGGCTCGTCGCGGACCCGCCGAACGCGAAGTGCGCCGATCCACGCAGCTCGGAGTCCGGGTCGACGAGGTTCAGCACGGTCGTGGCGACCTGGTAGGCGTCGGCGGTGCGGCCCTGCACGAAGCGCGACGCCCAGAGCCCGACCATCGCGGTGAGCATCGAATCCCGCCGCCCCAGCCGCTTGGCGAGGGCGACCGTGCGTTCCAGGGCCTGCTGCAACTGCGGGGAGGCGTACCCGTGGCGGGCGTTCAGCGGTGCCGCCATCGTCTCCAGGATCGCCAGCTCCTGACGGGCGGACTCGGCGCTGTCCGGGTGCGCGCGCACGATGTCCAGGGCCTGCTGGTGCAGCCGGATCGCCTCGGCGTGGGCGAAGGTGCTGGAGGCGAAGGCCGCGGCGCGCCGGTAGAAACCGACCGCGCGGTCCGGCCGCCCGCCTCGCGCGTACTGCTCGGCGAGGCGGCCGGAGACCGGGTCGGTGTCGCCGGCGTGCAGCAGTTCCAGCGCCTGCGCGACGCGCTGGTGCAGCAGCCACCGGTTGGGCGGGCTGACCAGGTGGTAGGCGGTGTCGCGGAGCAGGTCGTGGCTGAAGTCGTAGCCGCCGCCGATCTCGTGGATGATGCGGCGCCGCCACAGCTCGTCGACGGCCTGGACGACGGTGTCCGGTTCCAGGTCGCTGGCCTCGGTGAGCAGCGCGAGCGTGAAGTCGCGGCCGACCGCGGCGGCGAGCCCGGCGATCTTGCGCGCGGCGGGGCCGGCCTGCTCGATGCGGTTGCGCAGCACGTCGGTGAGATCGCTGCCGGGCAGTGCCTTGCCGCGGACGGCTTCGACGACGTAGAGCGGGAACCCGCCGGTGGTGGCCTGCAGCAGCGCGCGGTCGGCCGGGGTGAGCGGCTGCCCGGAGATCAGTTCGGCCAGCCGGGCGGACTCGGTGACGTCGAGCGGGTTCAGGGGCAGCTCGGTGAGCAGGCCGGTGGCGCGCATGCGGGTGGTCCACTCGCCCAGTTGCGGCCACTCGCCGTCGGTGCGCAGGGTCGCGGCGACGAGGACCGGCGCGTCCGTGGTGAGACCGAGGCAGAACACCAGGAACGCCAGGGTTTCCTGATCGCACCACTGCAGGTTGTCCAGCACCAGCAGCGTCGGGCGGCCGGCGCCGGTGAGCGCCCGCGCGAGCCCTTCGAAGAACCGGTGCCGCTGCCAGGCGTCGACCATCGCGCGGGGGCCGGTGTCCGGCTCGCTCCGGGACCGGCCGGCGGGCACGAGCCGGTCCACCTCGGCGCGCCACACCGGTTCCAGGTTCGCGGTCGCGGCCCGCACCGCCGGCGTGCGCAGCCAGTCCGCGACCGGCGCCAGCGGCAGCCGCCCGGGCGTGCCGAAGCACTGCGAGGTGGCCACGATCGCGCCGTGCGCGCGGGCCGCGGCGGCGAGTTCGGCGACCAGGCGGCTCTTGCCGACCCCGGCGCCGCCGCTCACCAGCACCAGTCCGGGGCGCCCGGCCGCCGCGGTCTGCCAGACGCGCGACAGGACGGCCATCTCCCTGCCGCGCCCGACGAGCCCCGTGGTGCCGGGGCGCGGGCCCGCGGCGGGGCGGTCGAGCAGGCGCCGCAGCGCGCGGCGAGTCGCCTCGTCCGGGACGACGCCGAGTTCGCGTTCCAGAGTGGACGCGCACTGGTGGTAGGTGCTGACGGCGCTGGCCCGGTCACCCATCGCGGCCTGCAGGTCCATCAACGCGCGGTAACCGTGTTCCTCCAGCGGCCGCAGCTGGATGCGGCGGCGGGCGGCTTCGGCGGCGCCGGGCAGGTCCCCGCGGCTCTTCCGCGCCTCGCACAGCAGATCGCACAGCCGCACGCAGGAGGATTCGAGTTCGGCGCGCGGCTGGATGACCCACTCGTCGGTGGTTCCGGGCAGGAATTCACCGTGGTAGAGCGCGATCGCGGCCGGGGCGTGGTCGAGGACGGCGTGGCCGGACTGGATCGCCGCGCAGGTGAGCTGGAAGTCGCGCACGTCCACGCGGACGGTCGCGCTGTCCCGCCAGCACAGGTCCTTCGGCGTCACCACCAGGCAGTCCTCGCCGAGGGTGTGACGCAGGTGGTGCAGTTCGCGGCGGAGGTTCGTCAGGGCCTGCGGTTCGGACGAGTCGGGCCAGAACAGCTCGGCGATGCGCTGCCGCGGCTGCGGCACGCCCGCGTGCACGACGAGGAACGCGACGAGCGCGACGGTGCGTGGCGAACGTGTCACCACCGAGCCGTCCGCTTCGTCGAGGATCGCCTGCTCTCCCAAGAGGGAGACCCGCAGCATCCAGACAGCCTAGACCGCGGCGGGGACCGGATCGACGACGAAATCCCTAAACCCCTTGCCGGGCCAGTGCGTTGCCGAGAATCCGCGCCCCCTCGGGAAAAGCGCCGGGGTTCGGGCCGGAGTAGTTGAGCCGCAGGTACACCCCGGGCGGCTCCGCGGGGAACCACTCGCTGCCCGGGTTCACCACCACCCCGGCCGCCTCGCAGTCGCGGGCCAGGCGCGGTGCGTCGGTGGCGTCGGGCAGCCGCACCCACAGGTTCAGCCCGCCCTGCGGCACGCCGTCCAGGCGCGCCGCAGGGACGTGTTCCCGCAGCGCCTCGACGAGCAGGTCGCGGCGCGCGGCCAGCTGGCGGCGCAGGCCCCGCAGATGCGTACGCCATCCGGGCTGCGTGACGACGTCGAGCGCGACCGCCTGCAGCAGCCCGCTCACGTACATCGACTCGCCCTGCGCGCTGGCCAGGATGCGTTCCCGGGCGGCGCCCCGCGCGACGATCCCGGCCACCCGCACCGCCGGGGACACGCTCTTCGTCAGCGAGCGCAGGTACACCACGTGCCCGCGGTCGTCGCGAGTGGCGAGCGGGACCACCTCCGCCGAGATCCCGAAGTCGTGCGCCCAGTCGTCCTCGATCAGGAACGCGCCGTGCTCGCGGACGACGCCGAGGACCCGGTCCCCCAGCTCCGGCGACCACCGGGCCCCGGTCGGGTTGGCGAAGTTCGGTTGCGCGTAGAACGCCCGCGCCCCGGTCCGGCGGAACGCGCAGTCCAGCTCGTCCGGATCCGGGCCGTGCGGCCCGCTGGGCACCGGCACCACCCGCACCCCGGCCTTCGCGGCGGCGAGGATCGCGCCCCAGTACGTCGGCGATTCCAGCACCAGCGGCGCCCCCGCCCCGACCAGCCCCCGGAACGCCGCGCTGAGCCCGCTCTGGCTCCCGGGGAACACGACCACGTCGCCCGGCGCCGCGCAGCCCAGCTCGGCGGCGAACCACGCCTGCAGCTCCGGCAACCCGGCGACCGGCGGCCGGCTGACCGCGGAACCGCCCCGGGCGGCACGGGTGAACGCGGCCCGCACCAGCCGTTCGGGCAGCAGCTCGCGGTCCGGGTAGCCCGAGTGCAGCGCGATCGCGTCGTTGGGCACCGAGCGCAACGCGGTCGACATCCGCGGCAGGCGGTGCGGCGGCGACCCGAGCGCCGCGGTCTGCCACCCGTAGTCGTTCGCGCGCGGCACCCGCACCGCCCGCACGAACGTCCCCACGCCGGGCCGGCTCTCCACCAGCCCGTGCGCGGTGAGCGTCCGCAACGCCTTCTGGACGGTCACCGGGCTCGCCGCGTACTCGGCGACCAGCGTCCGCGTGGACGGCAGCCGCGCACCCGGCTCGGCGGACGCGATCCACTCGCGGAGCCCGGCGACGATGCGGGAGCTGCTATCGTCAGACATGAGGCAGGATAGTAGCGCTACTCTCGCTGACCGCCCGGTGCTATCCCCCGCGCGGGCCGGTCTCGGCTGGGGTCTGCTCGGGGTCACGGCGTTCTCGTTCACCGTCCCGTTCACCCGGGTCGCCGTCGGCGCCATGTCGCCGCTGTTCATCGGCTGCGGCCGGGCCGTCGTCGCCGCCCTGCTCGCCGCCGGCGCGCTCGCGGTCACCCGGCAACGCCTGCCGCGGGGCGTGCAGTGGTTCCGCCTCGCGATCGTCGCCGCGGGCGTGGTCGTCGGGTTCCCCGTGCTGACCTCGTTCGCGCTGACCACCGCCTCGGCCAGCCACAGCGCCGTGGTGATCGCGCTGCTGCCCGCCGCGACCGCGGTGATCGCCGTGCTGCGCGGGCGGGAACGGCCACCGGTCCGGTTCTGGGTCACGGCGGCGGTCGGCGCCGTCGCCGCGGTCGGGTTCGCGTCCCTGCAGGGCGGTTTCGGCCGCCTGCACTGGTCCGACCTGCTCCTGCTCGGGGCGGTGCTCGCGGCCGGGATCGGTTACGCGGAGGGCGGTCTGCTGGCCCGCGAACTCGGCGCGTGGCAGACGATCTCGTGGGCGCTGGTCGCGTCCGCGCCGGTGATGATCGCCCTGACCGGGTTCGCGATGTGGCAGCACCCGCCGTCCGGCACCGCCGTGGACTGGGCCGCGTTCGCCTACCTCGGCGTGGTGAGCATGTTCCTCGGCTTCTTCGCGTGGTACCGGGGACTCGCGATCGGCCCGATGGCGCGGGTGAGCCAGATCCAGCTGGTCCAGCCGGTCCTGACCATCTGCTGGGCGGTGCTGTTCCTGCGGGAGGCGATCACCTGGCCCACCGCGCTCGGCGGCCTCGCGGTGATCGCGTGCGCCGGTCTCGCCGTGCGCACCAGGATGGTCAGGCGAGCGTGACCTCTTCCGGCCGCCGGTCCGGCCGCAGCCCCCGCCACGACGGCGCCCGCAACCGCCCGTCCGAGGTCCACTGCCGGAACTCCACCTCGCCCACCAGTTCCGGCTCCACCCAGTGCGCGTTGCGGGCGTACTCGCGGGGAACCGGGCTGTCGAACGGGCTGGTGCGGCGCGCGAGCGGGCGCAGGCGGGCCTGCAGATCGTCGAGCATGCGGTCGGTGAAGCCGGTGCCGACGTGCCCGGCGAAGCGCAGCCCGGTCTCGTCGTGCAACCCGAGCAGCAGCGCGCCGAACGTGCCCGACCGCCGCCCCTCGCCGGTGGTCCAGCCCGCGATCACCACCTCCTGCGTGCGGGTCAGCGGCGTCTTCACCCAGTCCGGCGACCGGACGCCGGGCTGGTAGGCCGACCCGAGCCGCTTCGACACCAGCCCCTCCAGGCCGACCTCGCGGGCGGCGCGCAACAGCTCCGCACCCTCCACATCGGACGCCAGGAAATGCCGCCGCACCCGCACCTGCGGCCGGTCGATGCCCAGGCCCAGCAACCGGTCCCGGCGTTCCTCGTACGGCAGGCCGGTGCAGTCCCGCGTGCCTTCGCGGAGCAGGTCGAACGCGAAGAACACGACCGGCACCGAGGACAGCCGCGCGGGTGTCGGCGCGGACAGGTTCATCCGCTGTTGCAGGCGCCCGAAATCCGGCCTGCCGTCCTCGTCCAGCGCGACCACCTCGCCGTCGATCAGCAGCGTGCGGGTGTCCCGGCCGAGCACGGCCAGCTCCGGGTAGGTGGCGGTGACGTCACGCAGCCGCCGCGAGTAGAGCCGGACCTGTCCGCCGGACACCGCGGCCTGGCACCGCACCCCGTCGTACTTCCACTCGAACGCCCAGCCCTCGCTGTCCCGCACGGGTCCGGGAACGGCCAGCATGGGGGCGACGGGCTCGGGCAGCGGCATGTCCCCGATGCTGCGCCGGATCGGGTGCCGCCGCCAGTCGGTCACCCGAGCAGGCCACGCCGGTGCGCCAGGGACACCGCCTCGGCGCGGCTGCCCGCTCCCAGCTTCGCCATGACCCGCGACAGGTGCACGCTCGCGGTCTTCTCGCTGATGAACAACCGCTCGCCGACCTGGCGGTTGGTCAGCCCGTCCGCGACCAGTTCCAGCACAGCCCGTTCCCGCGGGGTCAGCACGTCGGTGGCGGGCGCGGCGGTCAGCCTGCCGCGCCGGGCCAGGTCCGCCACCGCCGACTCCAACGGCCGCGCACCCAGCTCGCCCGCGGCGTCCCGCACCAGCCGGACCTGCTCGGCCGCCGCGTCCCGCTCGCCGTGGGCCAGCAGCGCCGCGGCCCACCGCCATCGGGCGAGCAGCTGCCAGTACGGCAGGGGCGCGGCCTCCTCGACCGCGACCGCCCACGCGGCTGGCGCGTCCGCGCCGCGCAGGCGGTTCAGTTCCGCGGCGAGCCGCGCGGTCGGCGCGCGCGTGTCCGGGCTGCGTTCCTCCAGCCGGACCTGCATCGGCGACACCAGTTCGCCGCAGGCGGCCAGCTCCTCGCCCTGGCCGACCTGATCGCCCGTGTCCGCGCCGCGGCGCCGGGCCTGCTCGGCGAGGTCGGCCAGCGCGGACACGCCGGTGACGACCGCCCACCGCATGTCGGCCAGGCTGGAGCGGGTGAGCGTGCTCAGCCGGTCGGTCACGGTGCGGATCTCCGCCACGGCGGTCGCCGGATCGCCCCGCCACTGCGCGGCTTCGGCCAGCGCGATCCCGAGCAGCACACCGGCCCGGGCGTCGTCGCGCTGGCCGGCCAGCCGCGCGCCGAGGTCCTCGACCTCGGCGAACCGCCCCTGCGCGACGAGGATCGGCGCGGAGTACGCCCCGATCCGGGCCCGCGCGAACCGCGGCGCGCCCGGCACCTCCGCGCGGTCCAGCGCGGTGTCCCAGTCGCCGAGCACGTACAGGTCGAACAGCTCGGCGGTGCGCCCGTCGACGCCGACGTCGCTCCAGCCGAGCCCGGTCCGCTCCGCGCGCTGCCACACCCGCGCCGCCATCCGCGCCGCCCCGCGCAGATCCCCGCTCACCAGCAGGTTGCAGGTGACGTTGTGCAGCGCCCGCAGCTCGACCCGGACCGCACCGATCTCGGCGGCCCGCTCCGCGGCGGCCAGGCCCAGACGCGTGGACAGCTCGATGTTGCCCTGCCAGTCCTCGAACGCGGCGAGCGTGACCATCCCGTCGGCCTCGACCTCCGGCGCCCCGGCCGCCCGCGCGTCGGCGATGGCCTGCTGGACGTGACCACGCAGCTCGTCGACGTCCACGTCCGGCACGCCCCACACCCAGGCGCGGGCCCGCAGCGCGAGCACCCGCGCGCGCACGACGCTGGCCGGGCGGTCGCGCACCAGCTCCCACGCCTCGGCGACGGCCTTGGACACCTCGCCGCGGTGCACGTCGAACGGGATCAACGCGATCGCCAGCTGGTGCCGGGTGTCGGCGGCCAGCTCGGGATCGTCCCGCAGGTCCGCCTCGGCCACCGCGGACCGGGCGTAGGTGACGGCCCGCTCCACCTCACCGGCCGCGGACGCCATCGCGGCCGCCGACCGCAGCAGCGCCAGCTGGTCCCGTCCGCAGATCCGCTCCGGCCCGTCCACCGCCTCCCACAGCTGCATCGCCTGTTCGAGGTGGTGCAGCGCGTCGCCCGGCGCGTCCATCCCGGCCGCCTGGTCCGCGGCGCGCACGGACGCGGCGAGCGCGGTCGGCAGGTCGTGGCTGCGGAAGCTGTGGTGCGCCAGCGCGGCCGCGGTGCCGTTCTCCCCGGCCAGGCGGGCGAACGCGGCGTGCAGGCGCACCCGTTCCCCGGGCAGCAGGTCGTCGTAGACCGCTTCGCGCAGCAGCGCGTGCCGGAACGCGTACCCGTCCTCCGCGGCGACGAGGACGTTGTGCAGCACGGCCTCGCGCAACGCGCTCTCCAGCGTGTCCTCGTCCAGGCCGCACACCGTGCGCAGGCTGGCGTGCGCGACGAGCTGCGCCGCGCCGGAGACCGCGCGGACCACGCGCTGCGCCTCCGGGCTGAGCCGTTCGACGCGGGCCAGCAGCAGTTCGGCCAGCCCGTCCGGCAGGGTCGCGCCGCGGCGCACGGCGGCGGTCAGCTCCTCGCAGAAGAACGGGTTGCCCTCGGAGCGTTCGGCGACGGTGTGCACGGTGGTGTCCGGCAACGCGCCCTCGGCGAGCGCGGACACGAAGGCGACCGTGTCGACGGCGCCGAGCGGGGCCAGTTCGATCCGGGCCACCGCGGGCAGCCGGGACACCTCGGCCAGCAGCGGGCGCAGCGGGTGACGGCGGTGCAGGTCGTCGGTGCGGTAGGTAGCCACCACCAGCAGCCGCTGGGTGTCCAGCCGGGACAGCAGGAACAACACGAGGTCGCGGGTGGAGGCGTCGGCCCAGTGCAGGTCCTCCAGCGCGAGCAGCACCGGGCCGCGCGCGGCGAGGTCCACCAGCACCGCGTGCACCGCGTCGAACAGCCGCAGCCGCTCCATGGTCTGGTCGGCCCGCTCCGGCGGGGTCAGGCCGGGCAGCAGGCGGCCGAGCACGGGCCACCGCTTCGCGGCTTCCCGCTGCGCGCCCAGCGCCTCGGCGAAGGGCAGGTACGGCAACCCGGCCTCGCCGACGTCGAGACACCGGCCGGACAACACCGTCACCCCGTCGGCGCCGGCGACCAGTTCGCCGAGCAGGCGGGACTTGCCGACCCCGGCGTCACCGGCCAGCAGGACCGCACCCGCCCGCCCCTCGCGGGCGCGGCGCAGCGCGGCACGCAGGGTGTCCAGCTCGGGTTCGCGGCCGATCAGCGGAATCCCGGTGGCGAGGCGAGGCACGCCTCATGATCCCACGGGCACTCTCAGCGCGCGGGCCGTTCGTCGGCGAGGGCGGCGACCGAATCGGCCAGCCCGAACCGGTCGCGCACCCGGCACAGGAAGTCCGGTTCGTCGAGGCGGACCAGTCGCGCCCGTCGGCTCGCCGCCTGCACGGTGATCCAGTCGCCCGGCTCCAGCACGCCCCGCAGCTGCCCGTCGACGCTCACCGCGGCCTCCCCGGAATGCTCCAGCACCCGGATGCCGACCCGCTGGTGCGGCGCCAGCACCACACTGCGGTTGAAGACCATGTGCGGCGCGACCGGGGTGAACACCAGCGCGTCCAGGCCGGGCGAGACGATCGGGCCGCCCGCGGAGAAGCTGTAGGCGGTGGACCCGGTCGAGGACGCCACGACGAACGCGTCGGTGGAGTAGACGGCGAACTGCCGCCCGTCGACGTAGACCGCGAGGCTCGCCTGCCGGTCGCGGGCCAGTTTCTCCACCACGATGTCGTTGAGTCCCAGCACGTCGAGCTGGATGCCGTCGCCGTCGGACGGGGCCCGGCGGGTGGTCGGCGGCGGCAGCGCCGGGCCGCGCCCGTAGCGCAGCATGGGCTCGATGACCTTCGGGATGCTCAGCGGCCGGGACGCGCACATGGTCAGCGTCATCCGCGAGTCCTCCTGGAAGGCGCCGTCGTTCACCGCGTCCAGCGCGGCCACCACGTCGTCGGTGGCGACCTCGGTGAGGAACCCGACGCGGCCCACGTTCACACCGAGCACCAGCGACTCGACCGGCGCGGCGACCCGCACCCCGCGCAGGAAGGTGCCGTCCCCGCCGACGGTCACGATCAGGTCCGGGTTGCCCGCCCGCTCGGCCTCTTCCTTCGCGTGCCGCCGGTGGCCGTCGAAGTCGTCCCACACGTCGATGTCGGTGCACGGGATGCCACGGGCGGCCGCCCAGGCGCGGACCTCACCGGCGGTGCGCCGCGCGGCCTCCTTGCCGCCGTGCACGACCAGCCCGATCCGGGAAACGGAAGCCATGTCCCTCCTCGCGACCGGAGGCACTCGGAATCCGGCCTCCTCGGTACCCAAGCTAGTCCCGGCGCGTCAGGACGCGAGCGGCTCGGCGCCTTCGGGCACCGCCACGAGCGCCGGTTTGGGCAGTTCGGCGCAGCTCACCCGCAGTTCGGCCGGCCGCGGGGTCGCCCAGGTGCCCAGCATCAGGAAGGTGACGGACTCGCCAGGGCCGAGGTCGAGCGCGTCGGGCAGCCGCCGGGTGAGGGTGCGGTCGTAGCGGTCGCCGAAGTCGACCCGGACGCCGGTCGCGAGGACGGGGCCGGTGTTGGTGAGGCGGTACCACTGCTGCGGCTGGGCGTCGAGGCGGAACGCGGGCACCGGGCCGGCACCGCGCCGCGGCCGGGCCGACCGGCGGCCGAACCAGAACGCCGTCGCCACGGCCACGACCAGCACGGCCACCTCGATCATCAATCGCACAACGCAGTGATCGTCCGTTCGGGGCACCGCGCTACCCGCGGTGATCGAACCGTGATGTGACATCGCCGATCATCAACGTCCCGTCCACCACGCATTCGGGCAGCGGTCACCCGGCCTGCTTAGCGTGTGCGCGCCTTCTCCCCGAACCCCCGAAAAGGTGACGCATGTCCGACCTCTCCCCCACGCGCCGTCAAGTCCTGATCGCCGGTGGCGCCGCGCTCGGCGCGGCCGCCTTCGCCGGCTGGGGCACCGCCTCCGCCAGCCCCGTCCGCGACCCGTTCACCCTCGGCGTCGCCTCGGGCGACCCGCTGCCCGACGGCGTGGTGCTGTGGACCCGGCTCGCGCCCGAGCCGCTGGCCGCGGACGGCCTCGGCGGGATGCCGTCGAAGGTCGTGCCCGTGCAGTGGCAGGTGGCCGCGGACGAGCGGTTCCGGCACGTGGTGCGCGCGGGCGCCGAGATCGCTCGGCCGGAGTCCGCGCACACCGTGCACGCCGAGGTGTCCGGCCTGCGGCCCGGCGCCGAGTACTTCTACCGCTTCCGCGTGGGCAACCAGATCAGCCCGGTCGGCCGCACCAAGACGGCACCACGGCCGGGCGCGCGGCTGGACAAGTTCTCCTTCGCGTTCGCCAGCTGCCAGAACTACCCGGACGGCTTCTACACCGCGCACGCCCACCTGGCGCAGGAGGACCTGGACCTGGTGGCGTTCCTCGGCGACTACATCTACGAGGGCAACGGCCAGGGCAGCATCGGCCGCGGCCACACCCCGGTGGCGGAGACGTTCACCCTGGCCGACTACCGCGTCCGGCTGGCCCAGTACAAGGGCGACGCGGACCTGCAGGCCGCGCACGCCGCGTTCCCGTGGGCGGTCGTGTTCGACGACCACGAGGTGGAGAACAACTGGGCCGGCGACATCTCCCAGCCGGACACCGAGCCCGACCAGGACCCGGCCGTGTTCCGGCAGCGGCGGGCGCAGGCGTTCCAGGCGTACTGGGAGCACATGCCGCTGCGCCGCGCCCAGCACCCGACCGGGCCGGACATCCGCATCTTCCGCCGTCTCACCTTCGGCGACCTGGTGGACGTGCACCTGCTGGACACCCGCCAGTACCGCGACGACCAGGTCGCCGGCGACGCGCGGCTGGACCCGTCGCGCACGATCCTGGGCGCACAGCAGAAGGAGTGGCTGCTGCGCAACCTGTCCGGCCCGACCGCGCGGTGGAACGTGCTGGCGCAGCAGGTGTTCTTCTCCCAGCGCGACTTCACCTCCGGCACGGCGGACTCGTTCAGCGACGACGCCTGGGACAACTACTACGTCGAACGGAACCTGGTGCGCTCGCGGCTGGCCCAGGCGAGCAACCCGGTGGTCATCACCGGGGACGTGCACGCGAACTACGTGGCCGACGTGAAGGCCGACTTCGAGGACCCGGCGTCGCCGACGGTGGCGACCGAGCTGGTGGGCACGTCGATCACCTCGGGCGGGGACGGGACCGACCAGAACCCCGGTGACCGCGTGCAGCTGGCGGAGAACCCGCACATCAAGTTCATCAACCGCAAGCGGGGCTACGTGCGCAACACGATCACGCGGGAGTCGTGGACCGCCGACTACCGGATCGTGGACTACGTGACCCGGCCGGGCTCGCCCGTCCGGACGCGGGCCAGCTTCGCCATCGAAGCCGGCCGCGCGGGGGCGCAGCAGGGCTGATCCGGGGTCCTCACCCGCCGGTCTCGCGCAGCCGGCGGGTGAGGAACTCCCGCTCGGCCGCGTTCTCCGTCCGCCGCAGGGCTTCCTCGTAGGCGCGCGCCGCTTCCTCCCGCCGGTCCAGCCGGCGCAGCAGATCCGCGCGGATCGCGTGGCACAGGTAGTACTCCGCCAGGTCGAGCTCCTCGACGAGGGCCAGCCCGGCCGCGGGACCGTCGACCTCGGCCACCGCGACCGCCCGGTGCAGCGCGGCCACCGGGGACGGTGCGACCACCAGCAGCTGGTCGTACAGCGCGACGACCTGCCGCCAGTCGGTGTCCGCGGCGGTCGGCGCGTCGCTGTGCACGGCGTTGATCGCGGCCTGGATCTGGTACGGCCCGGGCTGCCCGTGGCGCAGGCACCGCCGCACCAGCTGCTGCCCCTCGGCGATCAGCGCCCGGTCCCACCGGCTCCGGTCCTGGTCGGCCAGCAGCACCAGCTCGCCGCCCGGCCCGGTGCGGGCGGCGCGGCGCGACTCGGTAAGCAGCATCAACGCGAGCAGCCCCAGCACCTCGGGCTCGTCCGGCATCAGCCCGGCGAGCACCCGCGCCAGCCGGATCGCCTCCGCGCACAGGCCCTCGCGCCGGGCGGTGTAGCCCTCGTTGAACACCAGGTACAGCACCGCGAGCACGGCCCGCAGACGGTCCGGCAGGTCCACCTCGTCCGGCACCCGGTACGGGATGCGCGCGGCGCGGATCTTGCCCTTCGCGCGCACGATCCGCTGCGCCATCGTCTTCTCCGGCACCAGGAACGCGCGCGCGATCTCAGCCGTCGTCAGGCCACCCAGCAACCGCAGGGTGAGCGCGACCCGCGCGGCCGGGGCGAGCGCCGGGTGGCAGCACGTGAAGATCAGCCGCAGCCGTTCGTCGGGCACGGCACCCTCCTCCACCGGCTCGTCGCGCGCGTGCAGCAGGGCCGCGTGGGCCTGCCGGTCGTCGCGGGTGGCCTCGCGCCGCAACCGGTCGATGGCGCGGTTGCGGGCGGTGGTGATGATCCAGCCCGCCGGGCTGGGCGGCACGCCCTCCTCCGGCCAGCGCTGGACCGCGGTGGTGAACGCGTCCTGGACCGCTTCTTCGGCGATGTCGATGTCGCCGAAAACGCGGACCAGGACGGCCACCGCGCGCCCGTACTCCGCGCGGAAGACGCGGGCGATCTCGCCGGTCAACCGCAGGACCCGTCGACCAGCGGCCGGACCTCGATGGGCAGTGTGGTCGCCGCCGTGAGCTTGCGGCCCCACTCCAGCGCCTCGTCCAGGTCGGCGGCCTGGATGACGGTGAACCCGCCGACGTGCTCCTTGCCCTCCAGGTACGGCCCGTCGGTGACGAGCACGTCGTCGCCCTGGGCGCGCACGACGGTCGCGGTGGACGGCGGGTGCAGGCCGGCGTTGAACACCCAGGCGCCCGCGGCCCGCAGCTCCTCCTGGAACGCCGCCACGTCCTCCATGATCGGCTCCAGGATCTCCGGCGCGGGCGGCTCGCCGTCGGGCTGGTAGATCGTGAGCAGGTAGTGCGTCATGGTCCCTCCTCGGGGTCGGTGTCACCCTCTACACGAACGGCGTCCCGGCGGATCGACACCCGGCCGAAAACACTTTGACGCACACCCGGTCCGGGGACGACAGTGGAGCGCACCGAAACTCCACGCGACGCCCGCCCGTTCCGGCGCGCCCGGCTCCACACCGCGCGCCCGGCCCGGTCGCCGAGGCGCGCGTGCGCGGGCCCGCTATCGAACGGGCCGCCCCCGGCCGGCGCGGACCGAAGCCGTGCCGGCCGGGGTGACCACCGGCGCCACCGCCTTCAGGGTCCGCAGGATCGGCGCGGTTTCCAGGTGCGTGATGGCGGGCAGCGCGAGCCGGGTCGTCAGGTAGCGGTGCAGCGCGGCGGTGTCCGCGCACAACGCGTTCGCCAGCAGGTTGGTCCGCCCGGTCGTGGCGGCGACGACGGCCAGTTCCGCGTGCCCGGCCAGTTCCGTCGCGACCGCGTCCAGGTGCGCCGGCGGCACGGACATCCACAGCAACGCCGAAGCCGTGATGCCGAGCAGCGCGTCGTCGATCTCGACGTCGAAGAACAACGCGCCGCGCGCGCGGAGGTCCTCGACCCGCCGCGCCACGGTCGATGCGGACCAGCCGGTCGCCGACGCCAGATCGGTGTAGCCGGCGCGGCCGTCCTGCGCGAGCGCAGCCAGCAGCGTCCAGTCCGCCTCCCCGAGTTCGGCCGGCTCGCCCGACGGCGCCGGGCGAGCCAGTTCCCGTTGCTGCGCGGGCGTCAGCGCGTCCAGGTGACCACGCCACGCGGTGGGCCCGCCGAGGTAGGTGTGCAGCAGGTAGTGGGCCGAGACCGACGTGACGCTCGCGGCGCGCGGGATGTCGCGCAGCAGCAGGGAGTTCCCCGCGCCCGGTTCGGCCCGGACGATCGCGACGATCTCCGTCCCGCCCGAGGTGAGCCGCACCCACGCCGTGTCGGTCCGCCGCGCGAGGGCGTGCGCGATGTCGTGCGCCGTGCTGGGCGCCGCGGTGAGGCGGACGATCCACTGCTGCCGGCGCGTCCCGGCGGCGTCCGGGAGGCCGGTCACGCGCAGCCCGGCTTCGCGCGCCAGCCGCTGGTGGCGCCGCACCACGGTCTGCGTCGACGTGCCCAGCACGGCGGCGATCTTCGTGAACGGCGCCCGCGCGTCGAGGTGGAGGGCGTGGAGCAGCCCGCGGTCGAGGTCGTCCAGCGCGGTCATATGCCGCACTGTAGCCCTTGCTGCGGAAGAATCCGGCAGATCTGGCCGAGCGAATGGAATTGCGATCGGTGGCCTTCCACCCTGTCGGCGACCGATCCGAAGGGAAGTTCCATGCGTGACCGAGCGGCGGCCCTGACCGCCCTACTGACCGCCGAGGCGATGAACCTGCTGGACTCGACGATCGTCCAGGTCGCCGCGCCCGCCGTGCACCAGAGCCTGCCCGGGCCGGTGTCGGACATCCCGTGGTTCAGCGCCGCCTACACCCTGCCGTTCGCCGTGCTGCTGATCACCGGCGGGCGGCTGGGCGACCTGGCCGGGCGCCGCGGGGTGTTCCGCATCGGCGTGACCGCGTTCCTGCTCACCTCGCTGGCCTGCGCGCTCGCGCCGGCTTCGGCCGCGTTGATCGTGTTCCGCGCCGCGCAGGGCGCCGCGGCGGCCGTGATCATCCCGCAGACCATCGGGCTGATCCGCGCGATGTTCACCGGTGCCGCGCTGTCCCGGGCGCTCGGCGCGATCGGCCCAGTGATGGGACTCGCGGCCGTGTGCGGGCCGGTGCTCGGCGGCGTGCTGACCGAGGCGTGGTCCTGGCGCTCGGCGTTCCTGGTGAACGTGCCGCTGTCCGCGCTCGTCCTGCTGCTGGCCCGGAACCTGCCCGAGGACCGCGCCCCGGGACGCCCGCGCCTCGACCTGCCGGGCACGGCACTCGCGATCGCCGGCACCGGGCTGCTGGTCTACCCGCTGGCCGAGATGTCCACTCCGGACTACCCGCTCCTGGCGGGCGGTGTCGCCGTGCTCGTCTTCTTCGTCCTGCACCAGCGTCGCACCCGGACGCCGCTGGTCGAGCCGTCGCTGTTCGCCGGCCGCCGGTTCCCCGCCGCGCTCGTCACGTCCGCGTTGTTCTTCACCGCGACCTCCGGTCTGACCCTGGTCGTGGTCCTGCACGAGCAACTCGACGCCGGGGCGGGCGTGCGGGCCGCCGGGCTGACGCTCGTGCCGTGGTCCGCCGGGCTCGGCGTGGCGTCCTGGATCGCGGGCTCGATCCTGGTGCCCCGCTTCGGAAACCGCGTGATGCCGGCCGGGATCGCCGTGCTGGTCGCGGGTCTGGTCACCGCGTGCGTGGTGACCGATCACGGCGTGTTCCTCGGCGCGCTCGGGGTCATCGGGATCGGCGCCGGCTTGTTCAGCCCGGCGTTCTTCACCGCGGCGCTGCACGCGGTGCGCCCGGCGGAAGTCGGCTCCGCCGCCGGGCTGCTCAACGCGGTGCAGCAACTCGGCGCCACAGTGGGCGTCGCGCTGCTCGGCGGCGTGTTCTTCGGCGGCGGAACCGTGGCGGCGTACCGGATCGCGATCGTTGTGATGATCGGCGCCGCCGGTGGTTCCGCGCTGATGGCGGGAAATCGGCGCTCTCGGTTTTCCCGGGACCGGGGTTATCGTGTTTCGTGACCATTCCGCGATTCCGGCCGCGGACGTTGCGGTGGCGGGTCTTCCTGCTCGTCGCCGGGTTGCTCGTGCTGCTCACGACCACCTCGATCGTCGCCACCGCGGCCCGGGTCCACGTGAGCGACGCGGGTTCACGCGTGCGGGACACCCTGCGCCCGGCGCAGGCCGCGGTGGCCGCGCTCGGCAAGGGTTACGTGGACATGGAAACCGGCGAACGCGGTTTTCTGCTGACGCGTGATCCGCAATTCCTGCAACCCTACGATTCGGGGCGCGCGGCGGTCAGCGAAGCGGAGAACCACATCGCGCGGCTGCTGGCGGACGACGCGGAAACGATCACCCTCCTCCGCGAAGCCCGCGCCGCGGGCACCGCCTGGCGCACGCAGTCGGCCGAGCCCGCGATCGCACTGGCCCGGCGGGACGGCACGCTCGCGGACAACCAGCCGGGCAAGGCGTTGTTCGACACCCTGCGTGCCCGGCTGGCCGCGCTGCAGAACCGCGTCGACCAGCTGATCGAGGCCGAACTGGCGTCCTCGCGCCGCGTGAACGCCACCGCGAACGTGACCACCGGGGTGTGCGTGGGGCTCGCCCTCGTGCTGGGCCTGGCGAGCGTGTTCATCCTGCGCCGGTCGCTCGTGGCGCCGCTGAACCGGCTCGTCGCGCAGGTGCGGGAGGTCTCCGGCGGCGATCTGCACCGCACGGTCGAGGCGGCCGGGCCGGACGAGCTGACCGGGCTGGGCGAAGCGGTCGAGGCGATGCGGGTGCGGATCCTGTCGGAGAGCGAACAGGTGGCGGCGGCCGCGAACCGGATCGCCCGGCTGGAGGAGACCGACCGGATCGCCCACACGCTCGGTGAGACCGCGATCCGCCGGCTCTACGGCATCACGCTGGACCTGCAGTCGGCGGCCGCCCGGTTCCCGCGGTCCGGGCCGGTGATGGCGACCGCGATCAGCGGCATCGACCGGACCATCGCGGCGCTGCGGACGTCGGTGTACGGCACGGCGGCGCCCACCCGGTCGTCCCTGCGCGCCCAGGTCAGCGAGGTGGTCGGGGAGCTGGAGACGACCCACGGCCGCGTGCCGGAGCTGGTGCTCACCGGCGATCTGGACGTGGCGCCGCCGGAGGAGGTCGTCGCCGAGGTGACCCAGGTGCTGCGCGCCCTCGTGCGCGCCGCCGCGGTGCCGGGCGGCGGCGCGGAGGAGGTCGAGCTGGTGCTGTCCGGTCAAGCGATCCGGCTGCGGGTGGCGTGCGTGGTGCCGGACTCGCGGGTGGCCGGGGTGGAGCGGGCGGTGGCGGAGGCGTCCGGGGACGCGGTCGTGCGCCGGGAGGCGGGCCGCGTCACGGTCGAGTGGCGGCGTCCGTGGTGACGACCGGGTAGGCCGGTTCGCTCATGTCCGCGAGGGCGGTTTCGCGGTCCTCGGGGGTGAGGTGGTCGAGGTAGAGGCGGCCGTTCAGGTGGTCGGTCTCGTGCTGGAAGCAGCGGGCGAGCAGGTCGCGGCCGGGCACGGCGACGGGGTTGCCGGCGAGGTCGAACCCGCGGACGGTGACCTGGGCGGCGCGCCGGACGACGGCCCGGGCGCCGGGCACGGACAGGCAGCCCTCGGGGTGGGCGCCGGTGTCGTCGCCGGTGATCTCGACGACCGGGTTGACGACGTGGCCGGCGTGCCACGGCTCGTCGTCGCCGCGCTGGTAGCTCTCCGGGCAGAGGTAGACGAACACGCGCAGCGGGACGCCGATCTGGTTGGCCGCGAGGCCCACGCCGCGGGCGGTGCGCATGCTGACGAACATGTCGGACACCAGCTGCGCCAGGTCGTCGCCGAATTCGGTGACGTCGGCGCCGGGGTGGTGCAGCACGGGGTTGCCGACGACGGTGATCGGGCGGGATTCGCCGCGCGCGTAGTGGTGGGCCAGGTCGCCGCCGGTGGCGACGTCGTAGTGGACCGCGATCTCGGACATGGGACGAGTAAACCAACCGCGGGCGGGTATGACGGCGAGTGCCCAGTTCGACGTGGACCGGAGGCAGGCGAAGATGACCAAGGCTCGCGATATCATGACGCCCGATCCCGAGTGCGTGCGTACCAGCGACACCGTGCTGGACGCCGCGAAGCGGATGGCGGAGCTGCAGGTGGGGGCGATGCCCATCTGTGGTGAGGACAACCGGTTGAAGGGCATGCTGACCGACCGGGACATCGTGGTGAAGGTGCTGGCGGAGGGCAAGGACCCGCGCGCGGTGAACGCCGGTGAGCTGGCGCAGGGAGAGGCCGTCACGATCGGCGCGGACGACAGCGCGGAGGAAATCCTGCGCACGATGTCGCAGCACCAGGTGCGCCGGCTCCCGGTGATCGACGGCCACGACCTGGTGGGGATCGTGGCGCAGGCGGACGTGGCCCGCTCACTGGACGAACCCCAGATAGGCGACCTGCTGCAGGCCCTGTCGGCGGACTGACGTCCGCGCGGCCGGGGACTGCTTCGGGGCGGGGGCTGCTCGAGTCGTCGGGCGGCCCCCGCCCAGGCGCGGCGTCTGCCGCTGCGGGCGCGGCCGACCGCGCCCGCAGCGGCACTCCCAGCCATGCGGCCCAGCAGCACACTCCCAGCCACGCGGCCTCGCAGGCCACCACGCGCCACCACCACTCCCAGGCACGCGGCTCCGCGCACGTCGCAACCGCCACGCGCCACGACCCGTTGCGGCCACGCGGCCCAGTAGCGCGCCGCACCCCACGCACACCCCCGCACAGCCTCCCCCGGGCCGGGCGCGCCCGGCCGAGGCACCGCAAGCGAAACTCCCGCCGCGAGCACCATTTCCCGTCAGCGGCAACGGATCATCGACCCCGCCGAACCGGCCCCAAGCGCCAGAACCCCTTGCTCCAGTCGGGTGATTCAACGCATTCGACCCGATAGGGTGGCGATTTCCCAGCCGCTGCGGGATTTTGTCGGTCCCCGAACCTAACCTGGTGCCATGAACTCCAACGCCCTCACCGCAGCCCGGTTCGGTCTCAAGTGGACATTCCTGCGGCGTGCCCTGCACACCGTGGCCCGGTCAGTCCGCGTCCTCCAGCCGGAACCCGACCTTCAGCCCGACCTGGAAGTGCCCGATAGCGCCGTTCTCGATGTGGCCGCGGATCTCGGTCACCTCGAACCAGTCCAGTCCCCGCAACGTCCGCGCCGCACGCTCGATCCCCCCACGGATGGCGGCGTCCAGACTCTCACTCGACGAGCCGACGATCTCGGTGACGCGATAGGTGTGCCCAGCCATGACAGGCCTCCTTGCCCTAGGCGAATACCGGCCCCGGAATTGTCACCCGCCACGCGCGGCCCCGCATCCGCGCGCGATCTCACCGCGCGCGGCTCCCACGAGCCCATCCCCCCACCTGAAGTGGCGCCACACAACCACTCACCCGCCAGCCCGCGAGACGCCCCGAAACCACCCTCCCCCCCTTTCTCCTTTACACACCTCCGAACCCACGAGACTAGGCCTGATCTCGTATTCCTTCTTCTTCTTGACAAAAAAACATA
>NZ_PQHW01000049.1 GCF_003385215.1 Amycolatopsis thermalba
GAACGTGCACGTGTTGTTGCAGCCCACCGAGATCGACACCCAGCCCGAGTAGGCCGACTCGCGCCGCGCCGGCAGCGTCGAGGGGAACGTCTCGAGCGATTCGAGGATCTCCACCTCGGCCTCGGCGTTGTGCCGGGCGCGCTCCAGCAGCACCGGCAGGGCGCCGATGTTGTGGGTGCCGAACACGACGTCCACCCACGGCGCGCGCTTGACGATCTCGCCGCGGTCCTTCTGGGCCAGGCAGCCGCCGACGGCGATCTGCATGTCCGGGTTGGCGTCCTTGGCCGGGCGCAGGTGCCCGAGGGTGCCGTAGAGCTTGTTGTCCGCGTTCTCGCGCACCGCGCACGTGTTGAACACGACGAGGTCGGGCGCGTCGCCGGCGCCCGCCGGAACGTAGCCCGCCTCCTCCAGCTGGCCCGCGAGCCGCTCGGAGTCGTGCACGTTCATCTGGCAGCCGAACGTGCGGATCTGGTAGGTTTTGCCACCGTTCATCGGGCACCGTGTTCGCTGGTAAGACAAGCCATGACGGCTACCAGCGTAACTCTTCGGGGTTGCCCGCCTTCGCGCGCGTCAGGTTCGCAGCGCGACGTACCAGCCTTCCGGGATCGGCCCGGGCAGCAGGTCCGGGATGAACGTGCAGATGTGGCCCGGCCAGGACGGCAGCTGCGACTGGCAGTCCGCCTGGGTGCGGTAGGGGCCGGCTTTGAGGCTCACCCCGTCGGCGTGGGCGGGGGGGGCGGCGAGCGTGCACAGCCCCGCGCCCAGCACGAGCGCGGCGGCCGTCGTGCGGAGGTTGCGTGCGGTCACGAATCGAGTATCGAACGTGACGACACCGAGCGCAGCGCGATGCCCCGTTCGAGCGAAGCGACCCCCTCCGAGCTGGGCCGCTCGCCTGACTACAGTAACCGGCACCCGGGGTCACCGTGCGTCCGGAACCGGCCAAAACGGATGACACCTAGGTTGCGTTTGATTCGATTTACGGGCGCGGGGCCGCGTCACGGTGTTAGATCGCCGAGTGAGCCGGGCTATGGAGGGCAGATGAGCACAGCTACGTCAGCACCAGCGATGATCAGGGCTGCGGGCGTGAACAAGTTCTTCGGTGACCTGCACGTGCTCAAGGACATCAACCTCGAGGTGCCCAAGGGGCAGGTCGTCGTGGTGCTCGGGCCGTCCGGCTCCGGCAAGTCGACCCTGTGCCGCGCGATCAACCGGCTGGAGCCGATCAACTCCGGCGAGATCGAGGTGGACGGTCAGCCGCTGCCCGCGGAGGGCAAGGCGCTGGCCGCGCTGCGCGCCGAGGTCGGCATGGTCTTCCAGTCGTTCAACCTCTTCGCGCACAAGACCATCGTCGAGAACGTGATGCTCGCGCCGGTCAAGGTCCGCAAGATCGGGCAGGAGGAGGCGCGCAAGACCGCGATGCAGCTGCTGGACCGGGTGGGCATCGCGAACCAGGCGGAGAAGTACCCGGCTCAGCTGTCGGGCGGTCAGCAGCAGCGCGCGGCGATCGCGCGGGCGCTGGCGATGAAGCCGAAGGTGATGCTGTTCGACGAGCCCACCTCGGCCCTGGACCCGGAGATGGTCCAGGAGGTTCTGGACACCATGACCGGGCTGGCCAGGGAGGGCATGACGATGCTCGTGGTCACGCACGAGATGGGCTTCGCCCGTCGCGCCGCGAACCGCGTGGTGTTCATGTCCGACGGGGAGATCGTCGAGGACGCGTCGCCGGACGAGTTCTTCACGAAGCCGAAGTCGGACCGCGCCAAGGACTTCCTCGGCAAGATCCTGACGCACTAAGTGAGTTCCGCGGCGCCCGATCGGCGCCGCCCGATCCCGGGAGAACAGGAATCCAGATGAAGATCCGCACCCTGGCAGCGGGCCTGCTGGTCGGCGCACTGACGCTGACCGCTTGCGGTAAGGAGGGCGCCCCCTCCGGCGGCACCGGGGACACCGGAACCGACGCCGCCGCGCTGCCGACCTACACGGTGGCCCAGAACGTGGACGTGGCCGGCTCGCCGACCTTCGCCAAGATCAAGGGCGCGGGCAAGCTGACCATCGGCGTGAAGGACGACCAGCCGGGCCTGGGCCAGAAGAACGCGACCACCGGCAAGTTCGAGGGCTTCGACATCGAGATCGCCAAGCTGGTCGCCGCCGGCCTCGGCTTCGACGAAAGCAAGATCACCTTCACCACGGTCGACTCGGCCGCGCGTGAGGCCGCGATCACCAACGGCAACGTCGACTACTACGTCGGCACCTACACCATCACCGACAAGCGCAAGCAGCAGGTCTCCTTCGCCGGCCCGTACTTCATGGCCGGTCAGGACCTGCTGGTCCGCAAGGACGACACCTCGATCACCGGACCGGAGACCCTGAAGGGCAAGAAGGTCTGCTCGGTGACCGGGTCGACCCCGATCCAGCGCGTGCGCGACCAGCAGCTGACCGAGGCGGCGAACATCGTCGAGTTCCAGAAGTACTCGCAGTGCGTCGAGAAGCTCATCACCAAGGAGGTCGACGCCGTCACCACCGACGACGCGATCCTCAAGGGCTTCGCCGCGCAGGACCCGGACAACCTGAAGGTCGTCGGCAAGACGTTCTCGCAGGAGCCCTACGGCATCGGCCTGCCCCGTGACGACGCCGCGCTGCGCGGCAAGGTGGACGACCTGCTGCAGGCCGCCATCGACGACGGCACCTGGCAGAAGATCTACGACGCCACGCTCGGCAAGTCGGGTTCGGCCGCCACGCCGCCGGCGATCCAGCGCTACTGACACTCCCTTGTGGCCGGTGAGCGCGGGTGCGCTCACCGGCCACTCCCTTTCCACTAGTTCCACACCAACCGCGGCGGGGAAGGCCCGATGGACGTCCTGCTCGACAACATGGACCTCTACGGTCCGTTCTTCTGGACCACGATCAAGCTGTTCCTGATCTCGGGAGTGGCGAGCCTGATCTTCGGCACGTTCCTGGCCGGCCTGCGGGTCAGCCCGGTCCCGGTGTTCCGCGCGGTCGGCGCCACGTACGTGACGCTGGTGCGCAACACACCGCTGACGCTGGTGTTCGTGTTCCTGGTGTTCGCCTACCCACTGCTCGACATCATCGACCTGTCGTACTTCACCGCCGCGGTGGTGTCGCTGACCCTCTACACCTCGGCGTTCATCTGCGAGGTCGTGCGGTCGGGCATCAACACCGTCCCGGTCGGGCAGGCCGAAGCCGCCCGCGCGCTGGGGCTGACCTTCACCCAGATCCTCGGCCAGATCGTGCTGCCGCAGGCCATCCGCTCGGTGGTGCCGCCGCTGATGAGCATGCTCATCGCGCTGCTGAAGAACACCACCATCGCCGCCGGGTTCTCCGTCGCCGAGGCCGGCGCGATCCGGCAGTACCTGTCCGAGCGCGGTGACAACCAGCTGATCGGCCTGCTGTGGGTCGCGCTCGGGTTCATCATCCTGGTCGCGGTCCTGTCCTTCATCCAGCGGGCCCTCGAGAAGCGCTGGAGCGTGGCGCGATGAGCAACGTCCTGTTCGACATCCCCGGCCCGAAGGCCCGCGCCCGCTACCGGGCGCTGGCCGTGCTGGGCACCCTGATCGTCGCCGCGGTGATCGCCTACATCATCTGGCGCTTCATCGACAGCGGCCAGTTCTCCGCCCGCCGCTGGGAGTGGCTGCAGTACGCCCAGGTCCAGCGCGACCTGGTGGACGCGCTGCTGGCGACCCTGCAGGCCTTCGCGCTCGGCGCCGTGCTGGCGCTGGTCTTCGGCGCGATCTTCGCCGCCGGGCGGCTGTCGGATCACGCGTGGGTGCGCGGTGTCTCGACCGCGGTCGTCGAGTTCTTCCGCGCCATCCCGCTGCTGATCCTGATGTTCCTCTTCTACTACGGCGCTCCGGTGCTGGGCGTGGCCCTGCCGCCGTTCGCCGCGGTGGTGCTGGGCCTGACCCTGTACAACGGCTCGGTGCTGGCGGAGGTGTTCCGCGCCGGCATCCTGGCGCTGCCCAAGGGGCAGAGCGAGGCGGCCTACGCGCTGGGCATGCGCAAGACCCAGGTGATGACGCTCGTCCTGATCCCGCAGGCGGTCCGGTCGATGCTGCCGACGATCATCAGCCAGCTGGTGGTGCTGCTCAAGGACACCGCGCTCGGGTTCCTGGTCACCTACCCGGAGCTGCTGTACTACGCCCGCTACATCGGCTCGCAGGGCTCGTTCGGCCGGCCGATCGTCCCGTCGACCCTCGTGGTGGCGGCGATGTACATCGCGTTGTGCCTGCTGCTCACCGCGCTGGCCACCTACATCGAACGCCGCCAGCGGCGCAGCAAGAAGCACGTGGAAACCCAGCGCCCGCCGACGACGGAGGAGGTCGTGGGCGTGGCCTGATCCGCGCGACGGCGAAGAGGGGCGTGGCGAGCGATCGCCACGCCCCTCTTGTTCGTCCGGGTCAGTCCGCGTCGGCGCAGAGCCAGTCGAGCACCACGGCCGCCGTCCAGCTCTGGTCGGTGCTGCCGAGCGGCTCGCCGGTGAACGGTTCGTAGTACTCACCGAACGCGCCGTCGTCGGTCAGGCGCAGGCCGGCTTCGCGCAGCTTGCGGGCCCGCTCGTGCCAGCCGCGGCGTTCGAACGCCCATCCGAACAGCCAGTTCACGACCGGCCACTGTGGACCGCGCCAGTACTGGCGCGGGTTGAAGCCGGGCCGCATGGGCGACACCGACGGCGGCACCGGCGCCAGCAGGCCGGGGTGCCCGCACCAGCGGTCGCTGTCCAGCAGCGACAGCAGCCGCAGCTGCACCTCGTCCGGCGCGCCCCCGCACAACAGCGGCGAGAACCCGGCGATCGTCTGGGTGTCCAGCCACCGGTTGGCACGCAGGTCGCGATCCCGCGCCATGCCGGACACCGAGTGGCAGCTGGCCGCGACCGCCTCGCGCGCCCGCGCCGCCCAGTCCGCCAGGTCCGCGAGCTGCGACGCGGGCTGGCCGAACTCGGTGCCCAGCTCGATCAGCACGTCGCAGGACACCGCGAACAGCGCGGTGATGAACACGTCCCCGACCAGGAAGCTGGAGCTGCGCACGATCTCCTTCTGGTCGTAGCCCGCGCGGCGCATCTCCTCGATGAGCCACAGGTAGCGGTCGTACTCCTTGTCGGTGGGCCGCTCGCTCGGGTCGCCGATGATGCGCACGTCCTTGCGCACGTACGGCGGCAGCTCCTCCCCCGGGTTGACCGCCGCGTAGGGCACGTCCCAGCGCGGCGAGTTGTCCATTCCGGACTCCCAGCCGTGCACGATCGCGACCAGCCCGCTCGACCCCGGCGTGCGGTACTCGACCAGCCAGCGGTGCCAGGAGTACAGCGCGGGCCAGATCGAGCGGGCGAACCGCTCGGCGTCGGCGCGGTCCTGCGGCGAGGAGGCGCGGGCGATCTCCAGCATCCGCTGCACGGCGATCGCGTGCACCGGCGGCTGGCAGATCCCGGACGTGCGCACGTTCCGCGGCCCGTCGACCGCGGTGTCGGTGCCCCACCGGTCCGGGCCGGGGAAGTAGGCGTCGTCGTCGGTGAAGACGATGTGCGGCACCATGCCGTTGCGCCACTGCGCCTTGAACAGGGTCTCCAGCTCGGCGACCGCGCGCGGCAGGTCCAGCCGCGCCAGGCCGATCGAGATGAACGCGGCGTCCCAGCTCCACATGTGCGGGTAGAGCCGCGGCGCCGCGGTGACCACGGCGCCGGTGTCGTTGTCCCTCAGCACCCGGGCGGCCCGCGCCGCCAGGGTGGGCCTGGCGTAGCGGACCGGTCTACTGCCGCCGGCGGCTCCTTCCGGGGGTCGGCTGACGTCGACGGTCATCTACTTCGCCTCCAACAGGAGCTGGGTTTCCGGGTCGTACCACCGGCACTGCTCCGGCGGCAGGCCCAGCTTCAGGGTCTGGCCGGGTTCGGCGCGGAAACTCGCCGGTGCCTGGACTTTCAGTACCTGCCCGCACAGCTCCGTGGTGAGCAGCGTCGAGGACCCCAGCGGCTCGAACACCTGCACCTCGCCGCGCAGGCCGTCCGATGCGGGTTCGACGGAGATCGACTCGGGCCGGATGCCGAGCCGCAACCGCTTGCCCTGGAACGACTTCAGGGCGCGCGGGACCGGCAGCGTCTGGCCGCCGAAGTCGATCCGCGTGCCGTCCTCGCTGACGGCACCGGTGAGGAAGTTCATCGGCGGGCTGCCCAGGAACCCGCCGACGAACTCGTCCGCCGGTTCGGTGTAGACGGCGACCGGGTCGCCGCACTGGGCGATGCGCCCCTCGCGCATGACGGCGACCCGGTCGCCCAGCGACAGCGCCTCGACCTGGTCGTGCGTCACGTACAGCGTGGTCACGCCGATCTCGTTGACCAGCTTCTTCAGCTCGGCGCGGAAGGACAGCCGCAGCAGCGCGTCCAGATTGGACAGCGGCTCGTCCATCAGCAGCACGTCGGCGTCCATCACGATCGCCCGCGCCACCGCCACGCGCTGCCGCTGACCGCCGGACAGCTTCGCCGGGTACCGGTCCAGGTAGGGCGTGAGCTGCAGCAGCTCCGCGGCCCACTCGACCTTCTTGCGCACCTCGTCCGCGGGCACTCCGTGCACGCGCAGGCCGAAGCCGATGTTGTCGGCGACCTTCTTGTTCGGGAACACCGCGTACGACTGGAACACCATGGACAGGTTGCGCCGCCGCGGTTCCAGGTAGGTGACGTCGCGGCCGCCGATGACGATCTGGCCCGAGTCCGGCGTCTCCAGCCCGGCCACCATCCGCAGCAGCGTGGTCTTGCCGCAGCCGGACGGGCCGAGCAGGACCATGAACTCACCGTCGGCCACCTCGAGCGACACCTCGTCGGTGGCGCGCGCGGTGCCGCCCGGGTAGGTCTTCACGAGCTCGTGCAAGACGACCTCAGCCATGGCGCTCCCTCATCGCAGCGTGGTCCCCCACATGTTCACCAGGTACCGGCGCATCACGAAGATGAACACCAGCGCGGGCAGGATCAGCGCGAAGCCGCCGGCGAACCGGTAGGCCTGCGGCGCCTCCCCGAGCGAGGCCAGCACCTGGGCGGGCAGTGTCCGGTGCCCGAGCGTGATCACGGCGGCGCCGAGGATCTCGTTCCAGGACAACACGAACGTGAAGATCGAAGACGCCGCCAGTCCGGGCAGCGCGAGCGGGAACACGACCCGGCGCGCCGCCTCGAACCGGCTGCAGCCGAACACGCGGGCGGCCTCTTCGACGTCGGTGGGCACCGAGACGAAGATGCTCGCGCTGATCAGCACGGTGGTCGGCATGGCGAGCGTGGTGTGCAGCAGCGTCACCGAGAACACCGTGTCGTAGACGCCGAAGTTCAGGAACATCGTCGCCAGCGGCACGGACAGCACCACGATCGGCAGCGCGCGGGCCAGCAGCATGAACACCTGGTAGGCGTCCTTGCCGCGGAACACCTGGCGCGCCAGCGCGTACCCGGCGGGCGCGCCGACCAGCAGCGACAGCACGACCGTGTAGACGCCGACGAGCAGCGAGTTGCCCAGCGCCGGGACGGTGCCGGTGGCCTGGATGAACGCCAGCAGCGTGTCGGCGGAGAAGGCGCTCGGGATCAGCGGCTTCGGGAACTCCAGCAGCGCCTGCGGCGAGGACACCGCGGCCAGCCCGATCAGGATCATCGGCACGACCATGAACAGGCTGATCAGCACGCACGCGACCTGGACGGCGATCGCGCGGCGGCGACGACGGCGCAGCGGCGCCCGGTCGATCGGCGGCAGGGTCGTGGTCACCTGGCCGCCTCCCGCTGCCGCATGGTGCGCAGGTAGAACAGCGCCGTGGCGAGGGACAGCGCCAGCACGACCAGCGCGGCCGCGCTGGCGACGGCCGGGTTCTGCAGGTTGACGTACCACTGGTAGGTCTCCCCGACCAGCAGCGGGAAGTCCCGCCCGGTCAGCGCCTGCGCGACCGCGAACGCCTGCAGCGCCAGGATCGTGCGCAGGATCAGCGCGACCTGCAGGCTCGGCTTGAGCTGCGGCAGCGTCACGTGCCACAACCGCTGCCACGCGGTCGCGCCGAACACCTGCGCGGCCTCGTCGAAGTCCTTCGGCACCATCTGGATGCCGGCCACCACGATGACGAACACCAGCGACGTGGCGCGCCAGATCTCGGCGATCACCACGGCCAGCAGCATGGTGGACGTGTTGGTGTAGGTCAGCCACTGCACGCCGGTGCCGGAGATCCCCCACGACACCAGCAGCGAGTTGAGGTAGCCGCGGCTGTCGAACACCGACAGCCACACCAGGCCGGCGGCCAGCTCGGACACCGCGAGCGGGATGGTCCACAGGTAGAAGTGGCCGGACAGGAACCTCGGCCGGGCCTGCACGAGCAGCGCCATCGCCACGGCCAGCACGAGCTGGACCGGCACCACGATGACGATCAGCAGCAGGGTGTTGCGCAGCGCTTTCAGGAAGTACGGGTCGCCGAAGAGCCGGTCCCACGCCGCGAGCGTGAACCCGGAGCCGTCGGTGAACGCCGAGATCAGCGCCTGGATCACCGGCCAGCCGAACAGGGCCAGCATGAACACGATCGACGGCGCGAGCAGCAGCCACGGCGAACCCGCCAGGCGACGCCTCTTCGGTGCTTCCAGGACGGCCACGGCCATCAGGCCACCTCGCAACGCTCGGCGGGCGGATCGGGCGCCCAGCACGGCACCTTCAGATCGTCGAACACCTTCTGCAGCACCCGCGCCTGACTGTCCAAAGTCGACCGGATGTCCGCTCCGTCGAGGACGATCGCCTGGAAGGAGTCCTTGAACGCCTTGGTGACCTCGCCCTCGCGGGTGCCCAGGCCGACCGGCAGCAGGGACAGGATCGAGCCGGGCGCGTCCCGCTGGCGCTGCACCGCGCCGGCCTCCATCTGCAGGGCGGGCGGCAGGTCGGCGGGGATCGGCGCGTCCACCACCGGGAAGAACCCGTTCGACCGCAGCAGCCCGGTCTGCGCCTGCGGCGCGGACAGCGCCTGGATCACCTGCTCGGCCTGGCGGCGGTCGGTGCTGCCCTTGGGGATCGCGAGCCCGAGCACGACGGCCATGTAGCCCAGGCCGCGGGGGCCGCGCGGCGCGGGCAGCATGCGCCACCGCTGCGGCTGGCCGCCGGGTGCGGACACCAGGCGCGCGACGTGGTCCCAGCCGATCTTCGCCGCGCCCGCCTGCAGCGGCTCCTGCATGAAGTCGTAGGTGGTGCTGGACGGGCTGGTGTTGGCCCACAGCTCCTTGAGGTACTGCCACGCGGTGACGGCCTCCGGCGAGCGGAACGTGGTGATCTGGCCGCCGGTGAACGAGGGCAGCAGGTAGCCCTGCAGGAAGCGGTGGATCAGGCCCTTCGGCCCGCACGGCAGGCCCAGCATCGGCTGGTTGCCGTTGGCGCGGCGGGCGGCGATCGCCCAGTCCAGGAACTGGTCGTAGGTGAGGGTGTCCGGGTCCGCGCCCGGTGGCAGGTGGGCCAGGGCGTCCTCGTGCGCGGCGAGCACGAAGCTGGCCTGCGCCCACGGGACGTACCAGGACTGCTGGGTGCCGGCCTTGGCCAGCGCCAGGAACTCGTCCGGGATCCCGTGGCCGGCCGGCACGCCGGAGACGTCCTCCAGGTACTCGCCGGCGAGCGGGGCGAGGTCGCTGTGCGAGCCGCCGAGCAGGCCGACCTGGGTGCGCCCGGCGCCGACCTGGCTCTGCACCTGGCTGGCGAACGGGCCCTCCTCGATGGTGACGTAGCTCACCGATCCGGGGAAGGTCCCGGCCAGGAACGTCCGGAAGCGTTCGGCCTCGGCTACCGGCCGGAACTGCGTGGACAGGAAGACCACGCCGCCGCCGCCCGTGGTCGCGAATCCGACGCACCCGGCGGCCATGGAGGCGGCGCCGGCCAGGAAGACCCCCCGGAGGACGGTACGACGGGTGGGGCCGCTGCCGGTCAGGCTGGCCGCGCGCATTCAGTTCCACCCCGATGTCGCCGTCTACACTTCTGTCTGGTCATTGAACATAAGTCCTCGCGGGAGATCCTGTCAACATGCCCCCGGCACGCACCGGCTCGCCCACCTCGGCCGGCCACATCCTCGCGATCCTGCGCGACGAGGGACCGCTGACGCGGCAGCAGCTGCAGGACCGGACCGGCCTGTCCCGCGCGACCCTGGTCGAACGGCTCGACGTGCTGCAGCGGCTGAAGCTGCTGCGCCAGGTCGGGCACCGCGCGTCCAGCGGCGGGCGGCCCGCCGAGATGCTCGCCGCCGACGACGTGGGCCGGACCGCGCTGGTCGGCGACATCGGCCAGCGGCACGCGACGATCGCCGCGGTGGACCTGCGCGGCACCGTGTTCGGGCAGGTGCGTCGCCCGCTGCCGGCCGGGCACCGGCCGGCGGAGACGCTGTCCTTCCTGCTGGACGCCGGGCGCAGGCTGCTGGCCGAGGCCGGGCGCGCGGACAGCCTGTGCGCGTTCGGGCTGAGCGTGCCGGGGCAGATCGACCACGACACCGGCACGACGATCGCGCCGCCGTCGATGTCGGAGTGGCGGGGGGTCCGGCTGCGCGACCCCTTCACCGACGCGCTGTCGGTGCCGGTGTTCCTGGAGAACGACGCGAACGCGCTGGCGTTCGGCGCGTACTGCGAGATGAACCGGCCGCGCGCGGCGCTGGTCGGGGTGAAGGTCGGCACCGGGATCGGCGCGGGGATGGTGATCTCCGGGCGGGTGCACCGCGGCGAGACCGGGTGCGCCGGCGAGGTGGGGCACATCCGCATCGAGGGTTCCGACCTGCGCTGCGACTGCGGGCGGCGGGGCTGCGTGTCGGCGATCGCCAGCGGCCAGGCGGTGATCCGCACGCTGCGGCCGACGGGGGTGCGCAGCGCGGAGGATGTGCTGCGCCGGGTGCGCGCCGGTCACCCCGAGGCGGTCCGCGTGACGCGCGAGGCGGGCCGGCTGGTGGGCACGGTGCTGGCGACCGTGGTGACGATCGTGAACCCGCGGTACGTGCGGGTCGGCGGGGCGATCGGGGTGCTGCCGCCGTTCCTGGAGGGACTGCGCGAGGTGGTGCTGGCCGGCGCGCACACCAGTTCACTGGACAGCCTCGACATCGGGCCCTGCACGCTCGGCGTCGACACCACGCTGACCGGCGTGGCGGGCCTCGTCGCGGACGAGGTCCTGGCCCCGGAGACGGTCGATGCGATGGCGGCGCTGTAGCCACCACCGCATCCTCGCCGGGGAAGTGCGGCTCCTAATCCGCCTTCCGCCGGAAGATCTTGCTGCCCAGCCAGACCACCGGGTCGTACCGGTGGTCCACCACGCGTTCCTTCATCGGGATCAGCGCGTTGTCGGTGATGTGGATGTTCTCCGGGCAGACCTCCGTGCAGCACTTCGTGATGTTGCAGTACCCGAGGCCGTGCTCGTCCTGGGCGGCGTGCCTGCGGTCGGCCACGTCGAGCGGGTGCATCTCCAGCTCGGCGATCCGCATCAGGAACCGCGGCCCGGCGAAGTTCTCCTTGTTCTCCTCGTGGTCGCGGATCACGTGGCAGGTGTTCTGGCACAGGAAGCACTCGATGCACTTGCGGAACTCCTGCGAGCGCTCCACGTCGACCTGCTTCATCCGGTACTCGCCCGGTTTCAGGTTCGCCGGCGGGGTGAACGCGGGGATCTCGCGCGCCTTCGTGTAGTTGTACGAGACATCGGTGACGAGGTCGCGGATCACCGGGAACGTCCGCATCGGCGTGACGGTGACGACCTCGTCCTCGGCGAAGACCGACATGCGCGTCATGCACAGCAGCCGCGGGCGGCCGTTGATCTCCGCCGAGCACGAGCCGCACTTGCCCGCCTTGCAGTTCCACCGCACCGCCAGGTCCGAGCACTGCGTGGCCTGCAGCCGGTGGATGATGTCGAGCACGACCTCACCCTCGTTGACCTCGACCGTGAAGTCCTGCAGCCCGCCGCTGTTCGCGTCGCCGCGCCACACCCGGAACGAAGCCTTGTAGCTCACGACTGCCTCCCCGGGTGGCCGGCCAGCTCTTCGTCGGTGTAGTACTTCTCCAGCTCGCTCAGCTCGAACAGCTCCAGCAGCTCGGGCCGCATCGGCTCCTGGTCCTTCGGCGTGACCGTGACCTCCAGCGCCAGTGGATCGTCCCCGGAGGCGCTGCACACCAGCAGCTTGTTGCGCCACCGGGAATCCATCTGCGGGTAGTCGTCCCGCGTGTGCCCGCCCCGGCTCTCGGTGCGCATCAGCGCGGCCCGCGCGACGCACTCGCTGACCAGCAGCATGTTGCGCAGGTCCACGGCCAGGTGCCAGCCCGGGTTGAACTGCCGGTGCCCCTCGACGGTGACGTTGCGGATGCGCTTCTTGATCTCGTCCAGCTTGGCCAGCGCCTGCTCGATCTCCTCGGCCTTGCGGATGATCCCGACCAGGTCGTTCATCGCCTGCTGCAGCTCGTTGTGCAGGGTGTACGGGTTCTCCTCGACACCCTCGGCGGGCGGGTCGAACGGCACCAGCGCGGTGCGGGCCGCCTTGTCGACATCGGACTGCGCGACCGCGGGACGGGTCTCCAGACCCTCCACATAGGACGCGGCGCCGAGACCCGCGCGACGGCCGAACACCAGCAGGTCCGACAGCGAGTTGCCACCCAGCCGGTTGGACCCGTGCATCCCGCCGGAGCACTCCCCCGCCGCGAACAACCCGCGCACGCCGGAGGCCGCGGTGTCCGGGTCGACCTCGATGCCGCCCATCACGTAGTGACAGGTCGGGCCGACCTCCATCGGCTCGGCGGTGATGTCCACATCGGCCAGTTCCTTGAACTGGTGGTACATCGACGGCAGCCGCCTGCGGATCTCCTCCGGCGTCAGGCGGCTGGCGATGTCCAGGAACACGCCACCGTGCGGCGACCCGCGCCCCGCCTTGACCTCGGAGTTGATCGCCCGCGCCACCTCGTCGCGCGGCAGCAGGTCCGGCGTGCGGCGGTTGTTCTCCTGGTCGGTGTACCAGCGGTCGGCCTCCTCCTCGGAGTCGGCGTACTGGCCCTTGAACACGTCCGGCACGTAGTCGAACATGAACCGCTTGTCCTCGGAGTTCTTCAGCACCCCGCCGTCACCGCGCACGCCCTCGGTGACCAGGATGCCCTTCACGCTGGGCGGCCAGACCATGCCCGTCGGGTGGAACTGGACGAACTCCATGTTGATCAGGTCCGCCCCGGCGCGCAGCGCGAGCGCGTGCCCGTCGCCGGTGTACTCCCACGAGTTCGACGTGACCTTGAACGACTTGCCGATGCCGCCCGTCGCGAGCACCACGGCCGGCGTCTCGAACAGGATGAACCGGCCGCTCTCCCGCCAGTACCCGAACGCCCCGGCGATCCGGTCACCGTCCTTGAGCAGCTCGGTGATCGTGCACTCGGCGAAGACCTTCAGCTTGGCCTCGTAGTCGCCGAACTCGCGGAGGTCCTCCTGCTGCAGCGAGACGATCTTCTGCTGCATCGTGCGGATCAGCTCCAGCCCGGTGCGGTCGCCGACGTGCGCCAGCCGCGGGTAGGTGTGCCCGCCGAAGTTGCGCTGGCTGATCCGCCCGTCCGGGGTGCGGTCGAACAGGGCGCCGTAGGTCTCCAGCTCCCACACCCGGTCCGGCGCCTCCTTGGCGTGCAGCTCCGCCATGCGCCAGTTGTTGAGGAACTTGCCGCCGCGCATGGTGTCCCGGAAGTGCACCTGCCAGCTGTCCCGCTCGTTCGCGTTGCCCATCGCGGCGGCGCACCCGCCCTCGGCCATGACCGTGTGCGCCTTGCCGAACAGCGACTTGCACACCACCGCCACCGACAGCCCGCGCTGCCGCGCCTCGATCACCGCTCGCAGACCGGCGCCACCGGCGCCGATCACCACCACGTCATAACTGTGCCGCTCGACTTCCGCCA
Organism: Amycolatopsis thermalba; assembly: GCF_003385215.1. Taxonomy (GTDB): domain Bacteria; phylum Actinomycetota; class Actinomycetes; order Mycobacteriales; family Pseudonocardiaceae; genus Amycolatopsis_E; species Amycolatopsis_E thermalba. The sequence goes on from NZ_PQHW01000049.1 coordinate 13,874, forward strand.
TTGCCTGCCCACCTAGTCCTTGAAGTCCTTGTCAGTCCACGAAACGCAGATCGGGGATGGCGCCGCTGGCCACGAGCATCACGTAGAGGTCGGTGACCACGAGCGTCCCCAGGGTGATCCAGGCCAGCAGCATGTGCCGGTTGTTGAGCTTGGTGACCTGGGTCCAGAGCCAGTACCGCACCGGGTGGCGGGAGAAGTGCTTCAACCGCCCGCCGACCACGTGCCGGCACGAGTGGCAGGACAGGGTGTAGGCCCAGAGCATGATCACGTTGCCGAGCAGGACCAGGTTGCCCAGCCCGAAGCCGAACCCGCCGGTCTCGCCGTGGAACGCGACGATCGCGTCGTAGGTGTTGATCACCGAGATCAGCACCGCCACGTAGAAGAAGTAACGGTGGGCGTTCTGCAGGATCAGCGGCAGCCGGGTCTCCCCCGTGTAGCGGCCGTGCGGTTCGGCGACCGCGCACGCCGGCGGCGAGAACCACACCGACCGGTAGTAGGCCTTGCGGTAGTAGTAGCAGGTCAGGCGGAAGCCGAGCAGGAACGGCAGCGACAGGAACGCCAGCGGGATCCAGCCCGGCAGCTCGCCGAACGGCGTGCCGAAGTGGGCCGACCCCGGCACGCACGAGTCGCTCAGGCACGGCGAGTAGAACGGCGTCAGGTAGCCGTACTCCGGCACGTAGTAGGCGGTGCGGACGAACGAGCGGATGCCGGCGTAGATGACGAAGGCGGCCAGTCCGAGCGTGGTGAACAGCGGCGGGACCCACCACCGGTCGGTGCGCAGGGTCCGTGCGGTGATCCGGGCGCGCCCGCTAGCGGCGTCGGTAGCGGGAGCGCTCACCGCTGGTCACGGTGGTATCCGCCGACCCCTTCGTCGTCGGCCCCCTGCCAGAGGGCCGGGTCGTACGGGCCGTCGGGGATCTTCACGACGGCCGAGGGGTCCAGCGGCTTGGGCTGGACCGGGACGCTGGGCTGCTCCAGGTCGCTCGCGTCGATGTCCAGGCGGTCGACGTCGTTGGCCAGGCGGCGGACCGCGGAGGCGTCACCGTAGCGCGATCGCAGGGCACCGACGCACTGCTTGAGCTGGCCGATCGTGCGGCGGAGTTCGGCGAGTTCGGTGGTGGTCATGACTACCTCCGGGTCAGTTCGGCGGCGAGCCGGGGCTGGTACCGACTCTGCCGCTCCGCGTGCAATGTGACAAGTAGCACACCCTAGGTTGATGTTGTGATCGGGGTCACCTGAAACGATCTTCTTAATCGATTTTGACCCGGCCGATCCGCCAGCTACTGTGTCCACTGTCACGACCGTGCGACGCCAGCGAAGTCGTCAGCCGGACCAGCCGACGAGTTCCAGGTGGTTCTCCCGTGCACACACCCCGAACACCCGTCCACCCCGTCGTCGAGGAAGTCACCGAGCGCATCGCCGCGCGCAGTGCCGCCACCCGCAGCGCCTACCTGGCGCGCATGGCCGCCGCCCGCGCCGAGGGGCCCGCGCGCGCCGGACTCGCGTGCAGCAACCTCGCCCACGGCTTCGCCGCGTGCGGCGGTGAAGACCGCATCGCGCTGCGCGGGCTGCGCAAGCCCGGTATCGCGATCGTGTCCGCCTACAACGACCTGCTCTCCGCGCACCAGCCGCTGGACGAGTTCCCCGCGTGGATCAAGGACGCCGCCCGTGAAGCGGGCGGGGTCGCCCAGTTCGCCGGCGGCGTGCCCGCCATGTGCGACGGCATCACGCAGGGCCGCGCCGGGATGGAGCTGTCCCTGTTCAGCCGCGAGGTCATCGCGATGGCCACCGCGATCGCGCTGTCGCACGAGATGTTCGACGGTGCGCTGCTGCTCGGCGTGTGCGACAAGATCGTGCCCGGCCTGCTGATCGGCGCGCTGTCCTTCGGGCACCTGCCCGCCCTGCTGGTGCCCGCCGGGCCGATGACGTCGGGCCTGCCGAACAAGGAGAAGGCCCGCGTGCGGCAGCTCTACGCCGAGGGCCGGGCCACCCGCGAGGACCTGCTGGAGGCCGAGTCGGCGTCCTACCACTCGGCGGGCACCTGCACCTTCTACGGCACCGCGAACTCCAACCAGCTGGTCGTCGAGGTCATGGGCCTGCACCTGCCGGGCGCGAGCTTCGTGCACCCGGGCACGCCGCTGCGCCGCGCGCTCACCGAAGAGGCGGCGCGGCGGGTGGTCGCGTTGTCGCGGGCGGACGAGTACACGCCGCTGGCCGAGGTGATCAGCGAGCGTTCGGTCGTCAACGGCGTGGTGTCGCTGCTGGCCACCGGCGGGTCGACCAACCACACGATGCACCTGGTCGCCATCGCCGCGGCCGCCGGCATCGAGCTGACCTGGGACGACTTTTCCGACCTGTCGGCGGTGGTGCCGCTGCTGGCCAGCGTCTACCCGAACGGCAGCGCGGACATCAACCACTTCCACGCCGCGGGCGGGGTGCAGGTGCTCATCGGCTCGCTGCTCGACGCCGGGCTGCTGCACGAGGACGTCCGCACGGTGGCCGGGGACGGGCTGTCGCGGTACCGGTCGGAGCCGGTGCTGGACGGTGGCTCGCTGACCTGGCGGGAGGTGCCGGCGCGCAGCCTGGACGAGGACGTGCTGCGGCCGGTGAGCAACCCGTTCGCGGCCGACGGCGGGTTGCGGATGCTGTCCGGGAGCCTCGGGCGCGCGGTGATGAAGGTGTCGGCGGTCGCGCCCGAGCACCGGGTGGTGCGGGCGCCGGCGCGGGTCTTCACGTCGCAGGAGGCGTTCACCGCGGCGTTCCGGGCGGGTGAGCTGGACCGGGACGTCGTGGTGGTGATCCGCAACCAGGGGCCGCAGGCCAACGGGATGCCGGAGCTGCACGGCCTGACGCCCGCGCTCGGGGTGCTGATGGACCGCGGGCACCGGGTCGCGCTGGTCACCGACGGCCGGATGTCCGGCGCGTCGGGCAAGATCCCGGCCGCGATCCAGGTGACGCCGGAGGCTGCCGCCGGTGGCCCGCTGGCGCGGGTCGCCGATGGAGACGAGGTGGTGGTCGACGCGGTCGCCGGGCGGCTGGACGTGCTGGTCGACGAGGAGTCGCTGGCCGCGCGGCCGTTGCGGGACGCGCCGCCGGATGAGGCATCCTGGGTCGGGACCGGCCGGGAGCTGTTCACCGCGCTGCGCCGCGCGGTCGGGCCGGCGGACCAGGGGGCCGGCGTGTTCGGGCCGATGACGCCGGGCCATTTCGGGGCCCCGGCGCGAGTGTGAGGAGAGACGTGAAGACAGGGCATGACGTGCTCGAGCTGTCGCCGGTGCTGCCGGTGGTCGTGGTGGACGACGCCGCGGACGCGGCGCCGCTGGCGAAGGCGCTGGTCGCGGGCGGGATCCGGGCGATCGAGCTGACGCTGCGCACGCCGGCCGGGCTGGCGGCGATCGAGCGCGTGGCGGCGGAGGTGCCGGACATCGTGGTCGGGGCGGGCACGGTGGTGACGCCGGAGCAGGCTCGCCAGGCGGCGGACGCGGGTTCGGCGTTCCTGGTGACGCCGGGCTGCACGGAGCGCCTGCTGGAGGCCGTGTCGGCGACGGGGTTGCCGTTCCTGCCCGGCGTGAGCACGGTCTCGGAGGCGATGCGCGTGGCCGAGCACGGGATCACGGCGCTGAAGTTCTTCCCGGCGGAGGCCAGCGGCGGGGTCGCGTACCTGAAGGCGCTGGCCGGGCCGCTGCCGCAGCTGCGGTTCTGCCCCACGGGCGGCATTTCCACGTCGAACGCGGGGTCCTACCTGGCACTGTCCACAGTGGGCTGCGTGGGCGGTTCCTGGCTGACACCCGCGGACGCCATCACGGCGGGCGACTTCGGGCGGGTCGAGCAGCTGGCCCGGGAGGCGGCCGCACTGCGCTGACCCGCGCCTGTCCCCGGGGTCCCGCCACCCGCGCTCGCAAAGCCGGGCAGCGGGGCCCCGGCACCGTGGCCCGGCCACCGCGCGCCGCAAGCCGGGCAGCGGGGCTCCGGCACCGCGCGGCGAGACCGCCACCCGGCGTCGGCAACCGCTGGCTGCCCCGTCCGGCGCACCGCGAGCCGTCACGCGCCGCCTCTCGCCGGCACGGTGCAATCGCCGCCGGCCCTCGGGCCGCACAGCCCAACCGTCGCCGCCGACGGAAACCGCACGGCCGCCACCAGCGGCATCGCGCCGCCACCCAAATCGGCACCGCACCGGCGCCTCCGGCGGCAGCCCACCGCCGCCACCGGCGGCAACCCACCGGCCCCACCAGCAGCCCACCGCAGCCAAGGCGACACCACACCGCCGCCGCCAGCGGCAACCCACCGGCCCCACCGGCAGCCCACCGCAGCCAAGGCGACACCACACCGCCGCCGCCAGCGGCAACCCACCGGCCCCACCGGCAGCCCACCGCGGCCAAGGCGGCACCACACCGCCGCCACCGGCGGCATCGCGCCGCCGCCACCGGCGCGACCTCCCCGGCCACGCCGCCCGGCTCCGGTTGGGGGTCCGGCCCTCCGGGTACTAGCCTCACGGCACTCGTCTCCGAAACCTCCGAAATCCCCCGAAGGAGATCGCCGTGGGATGGGAGTGGGCCGCCGATCCGGGATACTGGGCGGCGCGGCTGCTGTTTCAACGGGGGCTCGCCGCGATCTACCTCGTCGCCTTCCTCGCCGCGGCTCTGCAGTTCAAACCCCTGATCGGCGAGCGCGGCCTGCTGCCCGTGCCCCGGTTCACCCGGCGGGTGCCGTTCCGCCGCGCGCCCAGCCTCTTCCACTGGCGCTACTCGGACCGTCTGTTCGCGACCGTCGCCTGGGCCGGGGTCGTCATCTCGGCCGCGCTCCTGCTCGGGCTGTTCGACCACACCCCCGTGTGGGTGACCATGCTGGCGTGGCTGGTGCCGTGGCTGCTGTACCAGTCGATCGTCAACGTCGGCCAGATCTGGTACTCGTTCGGCTGGGAATCGCTGCTGCTCGAGGTCGGGTTCCTGGCGATCTTCCTCGGCCCGGCCGACACCGCGCCACCCGTGCTCGTGCTGTGGCTGCTGCGCTGGGTGCTCTTCCGGCTCGAATTCGGCGCCGGGCTGATCAAGATGCGCGGCGACGCGTGCTGGCGCGACCTGACCTGCCTGTACCACCACCACGAGACCCAGCCGATGCCCGGCCCGCTCAGCTGGTACTTCCACCACCTGCCCCAACCGCTGCACAAGGTCGAGGCCGCGGCCAGCCACTTCACCCAGCTCGTGGTGCCGTTCGCGCTGTTCGCGCCGCAACCGGCCGCGAGCGCGGCCGCGCTGCTGATGATCCTCACCCAGCTGTGGCTGGTCGCCAGCGGGAACTTCTCCTGGCTGAACTTCCTCGCGATCACCATCGCGGTGTCCGTTGTGGACAACATCCCGGTTCCGGTCCCGGAACTCGCCCGGCCGCCGGTGTGGCACCACGCGCTCGTGCTCGGCCTGACCGTGCTGGTCGTCGTGCTCAGCTACCGTCCCGCGCGGAACCTGGTGTCCCGCCGGCAGGTGATGAACACCAGCTTCGACCGGCTGCACCTGGTCAACACCTACGGCGCGTTCGGCAGCGTCACCAAGGTCCGGCACGAGATCGTCATCGAGGCGACGGACGATCCCGCGCCCGGCGCGGACACGGTGTGGCGCGAGTACGAGTTCAAGGGCAAGCCGGGCGACCCGCGACGGCGGCCACCGCAGTTCGCGCCCTACCACCTGCGGCTGGACTGGCTGATGTGGTTCGCCGCGCTGTCCACCCGCTTCGCCGAATCGTGGCTGCCCGGCCTGGCGGAGAAGCTGCTCACGGCCGACCCGGACACGCTCAAGCTGTTGCGGCGCGACCCGTTCGACGGCAAGCGGCCGGCCTGCCTGCGGGCGCGGCTCTACCGGTACCGCTTCACGACACCGCGCGAGCGCGGGGAGACTGGGGCGTGGTGGGTGCGCGAACCGCGGGGCCGGGTGCTGCCGACCACGAAGATCGGGCCGCACGGCGCGGTGGTCGCCGTCGACTGAGGAGGACGGATGCACGCCGGCAGGCTCGCGGAGCTGCTCGGACGGTGGTCGAGCGGGAGCGAAGCGCTCTACCTGAAGCTGGCCGCGCGGCTGGAGGCCCTGATCGAGCGCGGTGAGATCCCCGCGGACGGGCGGCTGCCGACCGAGCGGGCGCTGGCGGCGGAACTCGCGGTCAGCCGCAACACCGCGGTCGCCGCCTACGACGTGCTGCGCGACCACGGGGTGGTCGAGCGGCGGCGCGGCAGCGGCACGTTCGTGCGGCGGCCGCCGCGGCCCGGGCGCGGGGTGATCGCCGAGTTCAACCCGATGTTCCTGCACCTGCTCGATCCCGTGCCGGACCTGATCGACCTCACCTGCGCCGCGCCGCCCCAGCCCGCGTGCCTGCCGGAGGTCGTCGCCGAGGCCGCGCTCGGCGACTTCGGGATCGGCTACCACCCGTCCGGCCTTCCCGCGTTGCGGCAGGCGATCGCCGGCTTCTACGCGGCGCAGGGTCTGCCGACGGACCCCGGGCAGATCGTGGTGACCTCCGGCGCGCAGCAGGCGATTTCGCTGCTGACGCAGCTGTTCCTGCGCCCCGGCGACGCGGTGGTGGTCGAGGAGCTGACGTACCCGGGGGCGCTGGACGCGTTCCGCGGGAGCGGGGCACGCGTCCTCGGGGTGCCGCTGACCGCCGAGGGCGTGTCGGTGCCGGGACTGGCCGAGGTCGTCGCCGGGGCGAAGCTCGTGTACCTGGTGCCGGCGTTCCAGAACCCGACGGGCTCGGTGCTGCCGTCGCACGCGGCGCGGCGGGTGGTGGCGCTGTGCGAATCGCACGGGGTGCCGCTGGTCGACGACCAGGTCCTCGCCGACCTCACGCTGGACGGCCCGCGTCCCGCGCCGCTGGCCCGTCACGGCGGCGGGGTGATCAGCGTGGGCTCGCTGAGCAAGCTGATCTGGGGCGGGGTGCGGATCGGCTGGGTCCGGGCCGATCCACGGACGGCGGCCGACCTGGCGCGGCTGAAGGCGGTCGCCGACCTCGGGACGGACGTCGTCGCGCAGGCGGTCGGAGTCGCGCTGTTCGCGCGGCTCGACCGGTTGCGCACGGAACGGCAGTGCGAGCTGCGGGAGCGGCGGGACCAGGTGGTGCGGGACCTGCGTTCGGCGTTGCCGTCGTGGGAGTTCCGGACCCCGCCGGGCGGGCAGACGCTGTGGATCCGGCTGCCGGGGGTGGACTCGCGGCGGTTCGCGCAGTTCGCGTTGCGGTACGGCGTCGCGTTGCTGGAGGGCACCTCGCTGGCCGCGCACGAGTCCAGCAGCGAGCACATCAGGGTGCCGTTCACGCTGCCGCGAGAGGCGCTGTCCGAGGCGGTGCGGCGGTTGCGGCGGGCGTGGGAGAACTATCCGGGAGCCAATGGGGGCGAATTGGCTCTGTCGGGCGCGGCCGCGGCGGGCGATGGTGATGGGCATGCGACGTTTCCCGCCGAGCGCGATGACGAGCCTGCTGGACGAGACTCCCCGGTACCACCTGGGCGAGAGCACCTGCGGTGACCTGACGGTCGCCGACGTGGTCGACGTGGGCCGGCTGGCGAAGTTCCCGCTCGGCTACGGCACGTCCGCCGGCGACGAGGAACTGCGGACGCTGCTCGCCGCGCGGCTCGGGGTGGCCGCGGACGAGGTGCTGATCACGACGGGTGCGGGGACGGCGTTGTTCCTCGTCGGGCTGCTGACCGAGGGCGAGGTCGTGGTGGTGCAGCCGGGGTACCCGCCGATGGCCGGGCTGGCGCAGGGGCTCGCGGAGCGGGTGCGGACGGTGCGGCTGCGGTTCGAGGACGGGTACCGGCTGGATGTGGCGGCGCTGCGGGCGGCGCTGACGCCGCGGACGCGGCTGGTGATGCTGGCGACGCCGCAGAACCCGGCCGGCGTGGCGCTCACGCGGGACGAGATCGACGCGGTGCTGTCGGCGACGGCCGAGGTGTGCCCGGAAGCGATGGTGCTGGTCGACGAGACGTACCGGGAGGCGGCGTACGCGGAGATCGAGTCGTTCGCGACGGTGTCCCCGCGGGTGATCACGTCCGGGTCGTTCTCGAAGGCCCACGGGGCGCCCGGGTTGCGGATCGGATGGCTGACCGTGCGGGACGCCGCCTGGTACGAGGAGCTGCGCCGGGCGAAGTTCACGAGTGCCGTGGCGTGCGGCACGCTGGACGAGTTCCTGGCGCTGGAGTTGTTGCGGCGCGCGGACGAGGTGCTGGCCGGGAAGCGGGACCGGATGCGGGCCGGGCTCGCCGCGGTGTCGGACTGGGTCGCGGAGCAGGGCAGCCGGGTGTCCTGGATCCGCCCGGACGCGGGAGCTTTCTGTTGCGTGCGCGTGAATTCCGGCGCCGGAGAGTTCTACGAGCGGCTGGCGGCGGCCGGGGTGGCCATCGCCCCGGGAGACTGGTTCGGCGACGACCCGGCCATCTTCCGGCTCGGCTTCGCCCACGAACCGATCGAACGACTGCACGAGGCACTCGACCTGATGAGCGAGGCGCTACAGGCTTCAGGCGTTTCGTAGGAACCACGTGGTCGCCCTCGCGGAGCGGTCTAGGCCATGTCGCCCGTGGGTGAGGGGACCAGCGGTGCGTGCGTGAGGTCGTCGGTTCGTGCGGCCACGAGATGCGCTTCTCGCAGGCTGGAGTGGCCGCGCGGGGGAGGTAGGAGACGGAACTTTCTGGGGCCGAGGCCGGCGCGGGCGTGCACCGCGCCGGGCCGCCTTCCGGCGGGGAGAGGAAAACGCAGGCCGGGCGACGCCGTCATGGCGCGGGGCGCTCGCCTGGAGGCGCTGAGGCTCCCGGCGCAGTCCCACGAAAAGCCCATCGCAGGAAACCAGCGATGGGCTCAGCCGCACCAGGCCAGCTCGGCACCGCACCCACGGCCGACCGGCGCCAGAAGACACGAAGCTCATCCGATCTTGCCCATCCCCACAAAAACGGATCGGACGCCCAGCCCGCACGCGACTGAGCCCACCGCAAGAAACCTGCGATGGGCTCAGGCACGCCAGGCCGGCTCGGCGCCGCACCCACGGCCGGGCGCGACGACGCGAAAGCTCAGTCCAGGGTCGCGTCGTCCAGGGGGGTTGTTTCGGCGCCGGCTTTGTGGAGTTCGTCGCGCACCACGGTGTACGCCAGGCCCTGCGGGTAGCCCTTGCGGGCGAGCGTGCCGAGCAGGCGGCGCGTCGCGGTTTGTTCGTCCAGCGTCGTCATCGAGCGGAGGCGTTTGCGCACCAGCTCGCGTGCCCGCTGCTCCTCCGACTCGCGGTCGATCTCGCCCGCCGCCTGGGCGGCCACCTCAGCGTCGACGCCCTTGCGCTTCAGCTCGGCGACCAGCGCGGTGCGCGCCAGGCCCTGGTAGGCGTGGCGCGACCGCACCCACTGCTCGGCGAACGCGGCGTCGTCGATCAGGCCGGCGTCGTCCAGCTTGCCGAGCAGCTGCTCGCGGATCTCGTCGTCGAAACCCTTGCGCCGCAACGCCTGCCGCAGCTCGTCCTTGGTGCGGGCGCGGACGGCCAGGAGGTCGAAGCAGACCTCCTTGGCCTTCTTCCACGCCTCGTCCCGGGACAGCTCCTTCGGGTCGAACCTGGGCATCGATCAGAAGTCGACCGGAGCGGGCTCGGCCGCCTCGGCGTCGACCTGCGGCCCGATGCCCAGCTTCTCCTTGATGCGCTTCTCGATCTCGTTGGCGATGTCCGGGTTGTCACGCAGGAACTTCCGCGCGTTCTCCTTGCCCTGGCCGAGCTGGTCGCCCTCGTAGGTGTACCAGGCGCCGGACTTGCGCAGGATGCCCTGGTCGACACCCATGTCGATCAGCGAGCCCTCGCGGGACACGCCGACGCCGTACAGGATGTCGAACTCGGCCTGCTTGAACGGCGGCGCGACCTTGTTCTTCACGACCTTGACGCGCGTGCGGTTACCGACCGCCTCGCCGCTGTCCTTGAGCGTCTCGATGCGGCGCACGTCGAGCCGGACGGAGGCGTAGAACTTCAGCGCCTTGCCACCGGTGGTGGTCTCCGGCGAGCCGAACATGACGCCGACCTTCTCGCGCAGCTGGTTGATGAAGATCGCGGTGGTGCCGGAGTTGGACAGCGCACCGGTGATCTTCCGCAGCGCCTGGCTCATCAGCCGGGCCTGCAGACCGACGTGCGAGTCACCCATCTCGCCCTCGATCTCGGCGCGCGGCACCAGCGCGGCCACCGAGTCGATGACCAGGATGTCCAGCGCGCCGGAGCGGATCAGCATGTCCGCGATCTCCAGCGCCTGCTCACCGGTGTCCGGCTGGGACACCAGCAGCGCGTCGGTGTCCACGCCGAGCGCCTTGGCGTACTCCGGGTCGAGCGCGTGCTCGGCGTCGATGAACGCCGCGATCCCGCCCGCCTTCTGGGCGTTGGCCACCGCGTGCAGGGCGACGGTCGTCTTACCGGAGGACTCCGGGCCGTAGATCTCGATGACGCGGCCGCGCGGGAGCCCGCCGATGCCCAGTGCGATGTCGAGGGCGATGGCGCCGGTCGGGATCACGCCGATGGGCGGGCGGGTCTCCTCGCCCAGCCGCATGACGGAACCCTTGCCGTACTGCTTGTCGATCTGGGCCAGGGCGAGCTCGAGCGCCTTGTCCTTGTCGGGTGCTGCTGGCATGGAAATCCACCTCGTCGTCAGAGCCTGTGGGGCTGGTATTCGGGTTTGTGTTCGCTGTGGGCCCGAGACTACGGGCGGGGTCCGACAATTCCGGGCGCCGAGACGAGGCTGTGGATCGTTGACCCCGATGTGGACAACACAATAGCCGAACACGTGTTCGAGGCAAGAGCGACACACCCGGCCGCGTGGATTTTCCGGGAAGAGGTCAGCGGCGCTCCGGCGGCACGTCGAACTCGGCGCACACCGCCCGCCAGATCTCCTTCGCCGGGGTCCCCTCGGCCAGCGCCTGCTCGACGGTGCGGCCGCCCAGGCCGCTGAAGACGTGGTCCTTCGCCAGGATCTCCGCCCGGCCGGACCCGAACTCGTCGGCCATCAGCTGGCGGAACACGGTGATGCGCATCGAACCCAGGGTAGCGACCGGCGGGCCGGGTACCGTGACGGCATGACCTCCGCGCAGGAGATGCCGTCCTGGGGTCCGACCGTGATGGCGGTGGCCTCGGCCGCCGTGCTGATCGCCGCGCTCGTCGTGGCCCTGCGTGCGCTGTGGAACATGCGGAACCGGAGGTAGCTACTCCCCCGGCTGCACGTGCTGCTCGAAGTAGGTGGCCAGGTCACCGGCCGACAGCGGCGTCTGCCCGGTGCCCGCCTTCTGGTAGATCACGCCGGCCAGCGGGCGGTCGGCGACCGTGAACACCAGCACCGCCGCGGTCCGCGCGGAGGCCGCCGAGTAGCTGCCGTCCAGGCCGTTGCCCTTCCACGCGGCCCGCACCTGGTTGCCGCCGACCGCGCCGAGCAGCCGGTCGGTGTACTCCTTCACCTTGGCCGCCGACACGCCGTGCAGGTAGGTGACCTGCGCCCCGGCCAGCGCGGGCGCCGAGCAGGTGGTCAGCACGCCGATGTCGGCGTTCTCCGGCGGCGCGATGTCCCCGGCGCCCGCGCCCGGGGCGCACTGGCCGTCGGCGACGGTCCCGGCCAGCTGGCGCAGGCAGCCGGTGAAGCCCTCCGGATCGGCGGGGCCGGGCTGCCGGCACTCGGCGGCGCTGAACGTGGTCGCCGACGAGCTGGACGAGGGCCAGAACAGGTAGGTGGCGCCGGCGGCCAGCAGCACCGCCACCGCGCCGGCGATGCCGGCGATGAGCTTCTTCCGGTCCTTCTTCGGCGGCGCGGCCGGGGGCAGGCTCGGGAAGTTCGACGGCGCCGGCTGGAACCCGGCCCGCGGGTACGGCGAAGCGCCCGGGTAACCGCCCGGCGGGGTGCCCGGCACGGTGGCGACCGGCGGCGGCGGGAACCCCGGCGGCGTCCCGGTGGCCGCGACCTGCCCCTCGACGTTCTGGGTGCGCATGCTGATGCCGTCGCGGGCCACGTGGTGCGCGCCCAGCGCGACCGCGGTCTCCGGCTGGTCCAGGCTGGTGGGCACGATGCCGAGCTTCTCCGCGATCATCGACCCGACCAGCGGCAGCCGGCTCGACCCGCCGACCAGGTAGATGCCGGCCAGCCGGTCCGGGGACAGCCCGGCCGCGGCGACCGTGCGGCCCAGCAGCTCGACGCTGCGCAGCAGCGCCGGGCGGACCAGCGCCTCCAGCTCGCCGCGCGTCACCAGGACGTCGCTGAACGGCTCGGGCATCGGCACCTCGGTCTGCGGCAGCCGGGACAGCGCCTCCTTCGCGGCCTTGACGTCCTCCTGCAGCGCGCGCCGGGTGCGCCGGTCGGCGGTGGACTCCGGGCGCAGCAGCCGCTGCCACCGCTGCGGGTCCGAGTGCGAGACCTCGCGGCCGACGTGCACCATCAGCGCCTGGTCGACGTCGAGGCCGCCGAGGTCGGGCAGGCCGTCCTCGGCCAGCACGGTGAACCCGTTCTGCGTGGCGCCGACGACGGCGACGTCGAAGGTGCCCGCGCCCAGGTCGTAGACCGCGAGCGCCTGGCCGGGCGCGGCCGCGCGGCCGGGGAAGGACGCGAAGTGCGCGGCCGCGGCGACCGGCTCGGGCACGAGCAGCAGCGGGCCGGTCAGGCCGGCCAGCCGGGCCGCGGACAGCAGCACGTTGCGCCGGGTCGGGCCCCACTGCGCCGGGTGGGTGAGGCGGACCTCGTCGGGCAGGTCGCCGCCGAGCTGGCGGGTGGTCTCGTCGAGCACGCGGCGCAGCACCGCGGCCAGCGCCTCGTTGACCGGCACGACGTCCTGGCCGAGCAGCAGCGTCTGCTCGTCGACGCGGCGCTTGGGGTTGGGCTCGAAGCGGGTGGGGTCCAGGCGGGCCCGGCGCTCGGCGTCCCGGCCGACGACGAGGGTGCCGCCCTCCTCGGCGAACACGGCCGAGGGCATGGTGGCGGAGCCGTCCACCTCGACCACGCGCGGCGGCCGCCCGTGCGCGGACAGCACCGCCACGGTGTTGGACGTACCGAGATCCACCGACAGGATGCGCACAGCTCTTCCCCTCACGATCCACCCAGGCCAGGACGTGATGCTGCCACGCGGCCCGGGACCACGCGTGCGGCACCCGCGAGAAATTGTCGTACCCCCCGGTCATGATGGATGCGTGACCGACGTGCTCGAGCTGTTCTCGCCCGCCACCCGCGACTGGTTCGCGGGTGCCTTCGCCGCGCCCACGCAGGCGCAGGAGGGCGCGTGGCGGGCGGCGCAGGCGGGCGAGCACGCGCTGGTCGTGGCGCCGACCGGCTCGGGCAAGACGCTGGCCGCGTTCCTGTGGGCGCTGGACCGGCTGGCGGTCGAACCACCGGCCGCCGACGCCCAGCACCGCTGCCGGGTGCTCTACGTGTCGCCGCTGAAGGCGCTGGCGGTGGACGTGCAGCGCAACCTGCGGGCGCCGCTGGCCGGCATCCGGCAGGCCAGTCACCGGCTCGGGCGCACGCCGCCGGACATCACGGTGGGCATGCGCACCGGCGACACCTCACCGGCCGAGCGGCGGGCGTTCCTGAAGACCCCGCCGGACATCCTGGTGACCACGCCGGAGTCGCTGTTCCTCATCCTCACCTCGTCGGCGCGCGAGTCGCTGCGGGGCGTGGAGACGGTGATCCTGGATGAAGTGCACGCGGTGGCCGGCGGCAAGCGCGGCGCGCACCTGGCGCTGTCGCTGGAGCGGCTGGACGCGTTGCTGCCGAAGCCGGCGCAGCGGATCGGCCTGTCCGCGACGGTGCGCCCGATCGACGAGGTCGGCTCGTTCCTCACCGGCGGCCGTCCGGTGCGGGTGGTGCAGCCGAAGACGGCGAAGACGATCGAGGTGCGGGTCGAGGTCCCGGTCGAGGACATGGCGAACCTGGACGCGCCGGCGCCGGGCCCGCCGGAGCGGCTGGACGCGATGCTGCCCGCCGACGACGGCCCGCCGGACGAGCCCGCGGCGGTGCGCAGGCCGTCGATCTGGCCGTCGGTCGAGCAGCGGGTGCTGGAGCTGATCCGGCAGCACCGGTCCACCATCGTGTTCGCCAACTCGCGGCGGCTGGCCGAGCGGATGACGGCGCGGCTCAACGAGCTGGCCGCGGAGCAGACGGAGCTGTCGGCCGAGCAGCGGTTCCCGGCCGAGGCCATCGGCGAGTCCGGGCTCACCACGGGCGCCGAGGCGACGGTGGCGAAGGCGCACCACGGTTCGATGTCGCGCGAGCAGCGGACGCGCGTCGAGGAGGAGCTGAAGTCCGGGCTGCTGCCGTGCGTGGTCGCCACGTCGTCGCTGGAGCTGGGCATCGACATGGGCGCGGTCGACCTGGTCGTGCAGATCGAGGCGCCGCCGACGGTCGCGTCCGGGCTGCAGCGCGTCGGCCGGGCCGGGCACCACGTGGGCGCGGTGTCCACGGGGGTGATGTTCCCGAAGTTCCGGGGTGACCTGGTGTCGTGCGCGGTGGTGTCGGAGCGCATGACGGCGGGGGCGATCGAGGCGGTGCGCTACCCGCGCAACCCGCTCGACGTGCTGGCGCAGCACATCGTGTCGATGGTGGCGCTGGAGCCGTGGTCGGTGGAGGACCTGGCCGCCACGGTCCGCCGGGCCGCGCCGTTCACCGCGCTGCCGGACGACGCGTTGCTGGCGGTGCTGGACATGCTGGCCGGCCGGTATCCGAGCGAGGAGTTCGGCGAGCTGCGCCCGCGCATCACGTGGGACCGGGTGACGGGCGAGCTGCGCGGGCGGCCGGGGTCGCAGCGGCTCGCGGTCACCTCCGGCGGCACGATCCCCGACCGCGGGCTGTTCACGGTGATGACGCCGGGCGGCGACGGCAGCCCGGGCTCGCGGGTGGGCGAGCTCGACGAGGAGATGGTCTACGAGTCGCGGGTGGGCGACACGATCCTGCTGGGCACGTCGTCGTGGCGGATCACCGACATCACCCACGACCGGGTCATCGTGGTGCCGGCGCCGGGCGAGCCGGCGCGGATGCCGTTCTGGAAGGGCGACGCGCCGGGCCGGCCGCTCGAACTCGGCCGCGCGCTGGGCGCGTTCGTCCGCGAACTGTCCGGTTCGGACGACGAGAAGGCGCGCGAGCGGGCCCGTCAGGCGGGTCTGGACGAGCTGGCGTGCGACAACCTGCTGACGTACCTGGCCGAGCAGCGCTCGGCGACGCGGCACGTGCCCAACGACCGCACGATCCTGCTCGAACGCTTCCGCGACGAGCTGGGCGACTGGCGGGTGGTGCTGCACTCGCCGTTCGGCGCGCAGGTCAACGCGCCCTGGGCGCTGGCGATCGCGGCGCGGCTGCGGGAACAGCGCGGGGTGGACGCGCAGGTGATGCACTCCGACGACGGGATCGTGCTGCGCCTGCCGGAGGCGCTGGACAGCGAGGGCGCCGAGGTCACGATCGGCACCGACGACGTGCTGATCGAGCCGGAGGAGGTCGAGCAGATCATCGTCGCCGAGGTCGGCGGCTCGGCGCTGTTCGCCGCGCGGTTCCGGGAGTGCGCGGCGCGGTCGCTGCTGCTGCCGCGGCGCGATCCGCGGCGGCGCACGCCGCTGTGGCAGCAGCGCCAGCGGGCCTCGCAGCTGTTGTCGGTGGCCGCGAAGTACGAGCGGTTCCCGGTGGTGCTGGAGGCGATGCGCGAGTGCCTGCAGGACGTCTACGACGTGGGCGGGCTGCGCGAGCTGATGGCCGACGTGCGGGCGCGGCGGGTGAAGGTCGCGGAGGTGGAGACGCCGTCGCCGTCGCCGTTCGCGCGCAGCCTGATGTTCGGCTACGTCGGCATGTTCCTGTACGAGACGGACGCGCCGCTGGCCGAGCGCCGGGCGGCGGCGCTGTCGCTGGACTCCACGCTGCTCGCGGAACTGCTGGGCACCGAGGCGATCCGGGAGCTGCTCGACGCCGAGGTGGTCGACGAGGTCGAGCGGTCGTTGCAGCGGCTGGAGCCGGACCGGCACGCGCGCAACGCCGAGGAGACCGCGGACCTGCTGCGGTTCCTGGGTGATCTGTCCGACGCGGAGGCCGCCGCCCGGGGCGTGCGGCCGGAGTGGCTCGACGAACTGGTCGCGCAGCGGCGGGTGATCCGCGTGCGGATCGCGGGTGAGGACCGGAACCTGTCCATCGAGGACGCCGGCCGGGTACGGGACGCGCTCGGGGTGGCGCTGCCGATCGGCGTGCCGGAGGCGTTCACCGAACCGGTCGCCGATCCGCTCGGGGATCTGCTGGCCCGGTACGCCCGCGTGCGCGGACCGTTCTCCGCGCACCAGGCCGCGGACCGGTTCGGGCTCGGGCCCGCCGTGGTGACGGGCGTGCTCGACCGGCTCACCGCCGAGGGCCGCCTGGTGCGCGGCGAGCTGCGGCCGGTGGGGCACCCGGAGACCTCCGGGGCGGGCACCGAGTACTGCGACGCGGCGGTGCTGCGGCGGTTGCGGCGGGCGTCGCTGGCGCGGCTGCGGGCCGAGGTCGAGCCCGTGGAGCCCGCGGCGCTGGGCCGGTTCCTGCCGTCCTGGCACGGCATCGGGGCGCGGATGCGGGCCGCGCCGAGCGTCGACGACGTGTTGTCGGTGGTCGAGCAGCTCGCGGGCGCGCCGCTGCCGGCGAGCGCGCTGGAGTCGCTGATCCTGCCGAGCCGCCTGCCCGGGTACTACCCGGCGCTGATGGACGAGCTGATGACCGCGGGCGAGGTCGTGTGGTGCGGTGCCGGGGCGCTGGCCGGTGGCGACGGGTGGGTGTCGCTGGCGCCCGCGGACGTGGCCGACCTGCTGCTGCCCGAGGCCGACGAGGAGGCGCCGACCAGCCCGTTGCACGAGGCGATCCGCTCCGCGCTGGAGGGCGGCGCGTTGTTCTTCCGGCAGCTGGTCGACCGGGTGACGCCGCTGCTGGACAGCGCGCCGAACGACGCGGACGTGGTGGGCGCGCTGTGGGACCTGGTGTGGGCCGGCTCGGTCACCGGCGACACGCTGGCCCCGCTGCGGGCGCTGGTGTCGGGCAAGGGCGCGGCGCACAAACCGCGCCAGGCGGCGCCGCGCAGCCGGTACGGGCGCATGCGCGCGGGCCGTCCGGCGATGCCGTCGCGCACCGGGCCGCCGACGGTGGCGGGGCGGTGGGCGCTGGCGCCGCTGCGTGAGTCCGACCCGACGCGGCGCACGCACGCGCGGACGGAGGCGTTCCTGGAGCGGCACGGTGTGCTGACGCGGGGCGCGCTGGAGACCGAGCGGGTCACCGGCGGGTTCTCCGGGATCTACAAGGTGCTGCGGGCGATGGAGGACTCGGGGCAGGTGATCCGCGGCTACGTCGTGGAGGGCCTGGGTGCCGCGCAGTTCGCGGCACGCGGTGCGGTGGACCGGCTGCGGGCGTTGTCCGATCCGGGCGGGTCCCGGCGGCCGGACGCCATGACCGACGCGGTGGTGCTCGCGGCGACGGACCCGGCCCAGCCGTACGGCGCGGCGCTGTCCTGGCCGGACGCGCTGGGTGACACCAAGCACCGTCCGGCGCGCAAGGCCGGGGCGCTGGTGGTGCTGGTCAACGGGGTGCCGGCGCTGTACGTCGAACGGGGCGGGCGGTCGCTGCTGTCGTTCACCGAGGACGAGCCGACGCTGAAGGCCGCCGCGCACGCCCTGTCCCGCGCGGTGCGGGAGGGCTGGCTGGGGCAGCTGGCCGTCCAGCGCGCCGACGGCGAGCAGGCGCTCACCTCGGCGCTGGCCGACGTGCTCCGGGACGCCGGGTTCCGCGCGACGCCGAAGGGACTGCGACTACGAGCCTGAGATCACTCGACCCTCCGTTGGCTCACTCCGGGCGAACACGATTTACTTTTCGTGACCCGATCGAGTGAGAGGACGACCTGATGGCGTTGCGGGAGCTGCGGTACTTCGGCGACCCGGTGCTCAAGACGGTCTGCGAGCCCGTGACCAAGTTCGACAAGGGGGTCGAGCAGCTGGTGACCGACCTGCTCGACACGGTGCGGCCGGCCGGGCGCGCCGGGCTGGCGGCGCCGCAGATCGGGGTGAGCCTGCGGGTGTTCAGCTACGAGGTGGACAACCTGTTCGGGTACGTGATCAACCCGGAGATCGTCGAGCTGTCCGAGGAGACGCACGAGATCAACGAGGGCTGCCTGTCCGTGCCGGAGCTGTGGTTCCCGACCCGCCGGGCGAAGCGCGCGGTCGTGAAGGGGGTCGACCTGCGCAACGAGCCGGTCACCGTGGAGGGCGAGGGCGTGCTGGCGCAGTGCCTCCAGCACGAAACCGACCACCTCGACGGAACGCTCTACCTGGACCGGCTGGAGAAGGACCGGAAGCGGGAGGCGCTGAAGCAGGCGCGGGACAAGGACTGGTTCTGGAGCCGCTGACGCCACCCCGGCCCCGGCGGAGCCGAGCCGACGCAGCACCGCGGCCTGGCCACCACCCCGGCAAGGCCCGAACCGACGCGGCATCAGCAGCCACGCTGCGGCCACCACCCCGGCAAGGCCCGCACCGACGGGGCATCAGCAGCCACGCCGGGGCCACCACCCCGGCGAAGCCGAGCGACCCGGCACCACGGCCATGACCGGCGGGGCGGAGCCCAGCTGCGCCAGCAGCCATACCCCGGCGCCGACCCCGGCGAAGTCGCGCTGACACAGCACCAGCGACCCTGCCCCGGAGGGGCAGTGGCCACCCCGGCTCCCGTACGCAACGGTCGGCCGCCGCCGGTGGTGCGTCTCGGCGCCTTGTGCCGTGGAGCGCCGCACAGCGTTTCCCGCCATGGGCGACGCTTGAGTGCCGCTTGTGCGGGCGCGGCAGGGCGGCCGAAGCGCCGTGCCCACCAGAGGAGCTGGGGCGACCACCACACCCGCTGCCCCGTAGCTCGGTCCACCACAGCGGCAACCGCACCACGCGCGAGTCCGCTACACCTCACCCAGCACGCGGGCCCCCGCCGCCGCCAGGCCGATCCGCAGCAACCCCTCCTCCTCCGGGGGCTCCGGCGCCAGCCCCGCCCGCTGGGCGGTGCGGTAGATCCCGTCCCGGCCCGGCAGTGACACCGCCACCAGGCGCCGGCATCCCCGCGCCGTGGCGATTTCCGCCAGGCGCTTCATCAGCGCGGTGCCCACGCCGTTGCCTTGCCAGCCGTCCTCGACCAGCAGCGAGACCTCGGCGATCTCGCCCGTCGCGCCCGGGATGAGCTGTCCCACGCCGACCACCTCGCGTCCGCACACCGCCAGCAGGCTCAGGCCCCGCGGCGGCACCAGCAGGCGGTGCAGCCATCGGCGCGGCATCGTGCGCATCCCGGTGTGGTAGCGCGCGAAGAGCGTCGTCATCGAGCACCGGGCGTGCATCGCGGACACCGCCTCCGCGTCGCCGGGCTTGCCTTCGCGCAGCACGATCGCCGCGCCATCCGCGCAGGTCAGCGCCAGCGGGCTGGTCACGTTGCGCCGGGCGCGGTCCAGCAGCCCCAGCAACGCCTCCGCGCGGGCCAGTTCCAGCTGCACGAACGGCGCCCACCGCCGCCGCGCCACCAGCGCCGTCTCCCCGTCCACCGCGAACACCACGCGATGACCGCCCTCGACGCGGGCCGGGTTCGCCTCGGCCAGCGGGACGACCGTGACCAGGTCCGCGGCCAGCACCTCGCGCAGCACCTCGGCCCGGCGGGACGGATCGTCGACCGCCCGGCCGGCCGCGGTGAGCGTCGCGGCGGAGGCGTCCACCAGCTCACGCACGTCGGCGTCCGTGATGGACGCGCACTCGCAGCCCTCGGCCCCGATCGCCGTGACCAGCTGCTCCTTGGTCAGCCCCGTCGCGGGCCGGATCACCACCTCGTCGAGCACGCCGCCGGGCACCGGCAGCACGGTCAGGCCGAGGATGTTGCACTCCAGGTCGGCCATCCGGATGGCGATGCGCGCCAGCATGCCCGGGTGGTCGTCCATCCGGATGCGGACGCGCCAGATCACCGAGCCGTCCGCCTCGGCGATCACCGGCCGCGGCACCGTCTGCGCTCTTCGCGTGCGAATCTCCATCGGGTAACGATCGCGCGCGGTTGTTGCCGTCCGTGGGCGCGGGTGTTTCGCCCTTGTCAGGGTGCCGCGCCGGAAGGCAACGGCGCCGAAACACTCAGCGCGGCGACAACACGCAGAACTCGTTGCCCTCGGGATCGGCCAGGACCTCCCAGGTGACCTCGCCCTGCCCGAGGTCGATCCGCCGCGCGCCGAGCCCGCACAACCGGTCCGCTTCGACGGCCGTGTCGCCGTCCGCGAACGGGGCCACGTCCAGGTGCAGCCGGTTCTTGTGGTCCTTGGGCTCGTCGCTGCGCAGGAACTCCAGCCACGGCCCGCGCCCGGTCGGCGCGCGCAGCCCGACGATCTCCGGCTCCTGGCTGGCGATCCGCCACCCGGTGGCCTCCGCCCAGAACCCCGCCAGCGCCAGCGGATCCCGGGCGTCCACGACGACCGCCGCGACGGCCTCCGTCGTGGTGTAGCCGGGCCGCGGTTCGAGCACACAGAACTCGTTGCCCTCCGGGTCGGCCAGCACCACCCAGGGCACCTCGCCCTGCCCGATGTCGATCCGCCGCGCGCCCAGGGCCAGCGCCCGGTCCACCTTCGCCGCCTGGTCCTCCGGTGAGGCGCTGGGCAGGTCCAGGTGCACCCGGTTCTTCACCGCCGGGTCCTTCGCCTCGGGGACCGTGACGAAGACGAGGTCGATGCCGTCCGCGGGCGCCTCGACGTCGACCTCCTCGTCGTCTTCGAAGGTGATCGGCCAGCCCAGCAGTTCCGACCAGAACTCCGCCAGCTGCCTGCGCCGGTTCGCGTCGATCACGAGACTGTCCAGTCGCGTCGCCATGACGGCGACGATATCCGGCAACGCTTCCCCACGCCCGGATTTATTTCGTCGCCAGCCGCAGCAACGCCCAGAACTGGCCGATCGGATCGTCGCTGCGCTCCCAGGTCACCGATCCGTGCCCGAGCCGGCCCCACAGCCACTGGTAGACCGCCATCGGCGAGCCGGTGACGATCCCGTCGGCCCGTTCGGCGTCGGCGTCGGAACAGCGCCACGCGACCGTCTCGCCGGGCCCGGCGCGGGCGATCCAGTTGTGGCCGCCGGTGCGGATGGCGACCGTCCCGGTGGACGTGCCGGACAGCCCGAGCATCGGCAGCCGCTGCCCGAACCACAGCGCCAGGACCTCGTCCACGCCGTCGATGGCCACGTCGTCGCCGACCTCGGCCACGATCACGTCCGCGGCGTTCTGGACGTCGATCCGGTGCACGGTGGTCTCGTGCGCCATGCGGCGGCACCAGAACCCGTATGTGCGGTCCGCCGGCCACCAGCTGGCCGCGTACTCGGCCGGATCGTGCGAGGTCAGCTCGCGGTGCAGCGCCGCGAGCCCCTCCCGCAGGTACTCCTCGCCGCTCTGGCCGTCCGCCGGGTTCTCCTGCCAGACCCGGGGGCGCCTGCCCTCGGTCATCCAGCCGGTGGCGACCCGGTAGACGCCGCCGACGTGCCGGACCACCTCGCCGATCGTGAGACCGGGCGTGGTGGGCACCGGCGTGTCCGGCGCCGCTTCCCGCGCCGTCGCGGTGAGCAGCTCGGCCTCGGCGCCCAGTACGTCCAGCAGGCGGTCGTGGCCGACGAGTGCTTGCCCGCTCATCGCCGCCGGGGTGCCTTCCCCAGGGCAGGCGGCGCGTCGCACTGCCGCGCCCGGCCCGGCCTGGTCACCGGCTCCCGCCCGTGCACGAGGTCGCGAGCCAGCTCGACGAACGACGCGGCCTGGCGCAGCAACTCCTCCGCCCGTTCGGCGGTGACGCGACGGGTGTTGCCGGCCTGGGCTTCGGCGCGGGCGGCCGAGTGCGCGGCGAAGTACGCCGTCCAGTCGGTCAGCTCGGGTGCCGCCGTCTCGAGCAGCACCCACACGCTGGCCGGGCGGGCCCGGCCGCGGTGCGGACGGCCGCGCGCGGCGAGCACCGCGGCGCCCGCGCGGAGCGCGGCCAGGTAGGCCGCGATGAACTTGGGTGCCGGCTGGGCGGCGTGCCGGGCTTCGGCGATGCCCCGCCGGGCGTCGGCGAGCAGGGCCGTGGCGGCGGGCGCCGCCGGCGGACGGACCGGTAGCGGCAGCGCCGGCTGCCTCTCCTCGGCGTGGGATGCGACGGCAATGGACATTGCCCCTCCCTTGCGGACAACGTGCGGTGGCGGCCACCCGGTGCCGAAACGCTTCCCCCGTTCCGGCACCGGGTGGCCTGACCGGCGAGCGCTCACCGGATGTCGAACTCTTGTTCGATCGACTTCCAGAGTAGCTTCGAACACCTGTTCGTTCAAGTCCTCGAATGACGTGGTGTGCCGCACTCGACCGCGTTCGATCACACGATCGGGGAATGCCGAATCTCCGCCGGAACCGCACCGGGTGACGCGGCGACCTGCAGGACGTCACGCCGGGCCGGTCCGCCCCCAGCCCACCTGCCCGGTGTCACTCGCCCCGGCGGCAGAACTTTTCCGCGGCTCCGGACGACCTTGACCCGGGGGCCTCCCCACACCCGATTCCCCACGGAAGGTGCGTCCATGCTGCTGCGGCGTCTGTCCGTCCTGGCCGGTGCGCTGATCACCGCTCTCCTGGTCGCCGCGCCGGCCGCGCTGGCCCACACCACGTTGCAGAGCAGCGACCCGGCCGAAGGCGCGGCGCTGTCCGCCGCGCCGAGCCAGGTGAGCCTCAAGTTCGGCGGCTCGTTCACCCTGCCCGCCGAGCCGATCCGGATCACCGGCCCCGAAGGTGCGCAGTGGACGGTCGGCCCGGCGACGGTGACCGACCGGACCCTCACCGCGCCGGTCCAGCCGTCCGGTCCGGCCGGGGCCTACGTGCTCACCTGGTCGATCGTCGCGGCCGACGGCGACCCGATCACCGGCCGGATCAACTTCTCGCTCACCGCGCCGGCCACCACACCGTCGCCCTCGGCGGCACCGTCGTCGGCGCCGGTTCCCCCGGCGACCCAGGCCCCGCAGGCCGCCGAGCCGTCCGGCGGCGGGTTCCCGGTGTGGGCCTGGGTCGTCATCGCGGTGGTCGTGGCCGCCGCCATAGCCGGCACCGTCGCGGTCATCGTCCGGGGGCGGCGCTCCGCGAGCTGAGGGCGGTGTCGATGACCTCCCGGCTGTCCGCCAGCAGTGCCTGCGCCGCGGTGCGTCCCGTCGCGGCCAGGTACGCGTCGACCAGCCGGTTGCCGACGGCGTAACCGGCGCCGGTGGGCAGCCCGACCGGGGTGGCGCCGTACCGGATCGCGTGGGCGTCGCCGTGCACCCACGCGGTGAAGTTCTGCATCCCGGTCACCTCCAGGCCGGACACGACCTTGTCGAACACCGCGTCGTCGTGCAGGTGCGGCACGCCGACGCGGGCGTAGCCGAGCTCGTCGCCGTACAGCTGGCGCGCGAACGCGTCCGCCAGCCCCTCGGACACCACCTGCTCCCCCACCGTGACCGTCGCCGGGTTCCACACGACACCGCCGCGGGAGTAACGGAGGTTGTGGTTCAGCTCGTGGACCGCCGTCGCCTCCAGCCGCGCCAGGTTCTCCGGGTACGGCCAGAAGTTCAGGAAGATGTAGCCGGACACGCTGCCGTTGGCCGTCATGCCCAGGCTCGGGCCCAGGAAGTGCTCGTCCCCGGGATCGCCGAGAACGATGAGCACGGTGAGGTCGGGCACCGTGATGTCCGGGGTCGCGTCCAGCTGCACGGCGACCGCGTCGTGCAGCGCCCGCTCGATCCGGCCCCACGCGTCGGCCTCGCGCAACGCCTCCAGCGCCTCCAGGCACCGGTCCTCGTCGCGGTCGATCGGGAAGCCCGAGCCCATGCGGTGCATGGCGACGAGGTCGACCTCGCCCGGGAAGTAGCGGTACATGCCCGCCGCGGGCCGCAGCATCGCGTCGAGCAGCGCGGGCCGCTCCACTCGCGGGGCGCGCAGGATCCGCCGCATGGCGGGGTAGGTGTCCAGAACCGTGATCGTCATACGCGGGACGCTAAAGTCTCCCGCCACCGGAGACTCAAACCGATTTCCTACAGCATCGGCACGAGCATCGCCGCCATGCCGGCACCCATCACCGCCCGGGTGGCTCCGGCCCCGCCGCGGATCACGCGCCAGCCGGACACGGCGGTGTCGGCGGCGAAGTAGACCACCAGGCCGGCCATCACGGCGGGCGGCAGGAACCCGGCGGACGCGGCGGAGTGCCCGCCGTGGTCACCGCTCGTCGCGGGCGCGCCGTCCATGGCGCTGACCATCGCGAGCATCGCGACCGCGCCCAGCAGGTGGTGCGTCGCCGCCGAACGCCACCGGGGCACGCCGGGCGCGGCGCGGAACAACGTCGCCGCGAACCAGGCCGCCATCGCCACGAACACGACCTGCCACGCGAGCGCCGGAACCGAATTGCCCCACGGCACGGACATCAGCGCCATCGCCACGGCCATCACCGCGTGCGCGAGCGCGGATTCCCGGTCACCGGTCACCCCGTCGCGGCAGGCCGCCCACGACCGGGCGCCGGGCGCGAGCACCTGGGCCAGTGCGCCGATCGCGAGCACCGTGAACAGGCCGGCCAGCGACCAGCCGAGCCACGCCGGGGAGGAGAACATCGGCACACGATATCGTTGGCGGGCAAGGAAAAGCAGGTTCGCCGGGTGGGCGTGAAAAGACCCACGCCCGGGAACTCCGGGCCCGTCGCGGACGACTGACCGGGGATACGCGTCGCCGCCCGTCGCGGCGCGTGATCTCATATCGGTATGAGCAGCCTGGACCATCCGGCGGTCGCCAAGGTCGCTGCCGCGCTCGCCGAGGCGGGCAGGCACGACGCCGCTGCCGGCATCCGCATCCTGCCGGCCGAGGTGCGCACGGCCGCGCAGGCCGCCGAGGCCCTCGGAGTCGAGGTGGGCGCGATCGCGAACAGCCTCGTCTTCCGCGCGGTGTTCGCCGACCGGACCGCCCCGCTGCTGTCGCTGACCTCGGGCGCCCACCGCGCCAACACCGCAACCCTGGCCGCGCTGATCGGCGCCGAGTCGGTCGAGAAGGCGGATCCGGCGTTCGTGCGGGAGCACACCGGTCAGGCCATCGGCGGCGTCGCCCCGCTCGGGCACCCGGCGCCGGTGCTCACCCTCGTCGACACCGCGTTGCGGGCCTACGACACCGTGTGGGCGGCGGCCGGGCACGCGAAGTCGGTCTTCCCGACCACGTTCGCCGACCTCGTGGCCGTGACCGGCGGACAGCCCGCGGACGTGGCGTCATGACCACGTCCCTGCACTACGCGCGGCTGTCCGCCGACGACTTCCGCGCCCGGTTGCGGGAGGCGCTGGCGATCTACGTCGAGGCGATGCGCTACCCGCCGGGCACGGCCGAGCAGCGCGCCCCGATGTGGCTGACGCACGCGCTGCGCGAGGGCTGGCGCTGCATCGCCGCGCTCGACGCCGAGGGCACGATGCTCGGCATCGCCTACGGCTACCGGGGCGCGCCCGGCCAGTGGTGGCACGAGCAGGTGCGGCGCGGGCTGACCTCGGCCGGCGGCGAGCAGCTCGCGCAGCGTTGGCTGGCCGACTACTTCGAGCTGACCGAGATCCACGTCCGTCCCGCGAGCCAGGCCCGCGGGATCGGTGAGGACCTGCTGCGCCGCCTGCTCGACGGCGTGCCCAACCGGCACGTGCTGCTGTCGACGCCGGAGGGGCCGAGCCGGGCGTGGAAACTGTACCGGCGCATGGGGTTCGTCGACGCGCTGCGCGACTACCACTTCGCCGGTGATCCACGCCCGTTCGCCATCCTCGGCCGCACCCTGCCCCTGGAGCCTCAGGACCGCAGGTAACCGACCAGCAGTCCGGCGGCCAGCAGCCCGGCGCCGCACCAGCCCTGGATGCCGAGGTCCTCGTGCAGGACGACGGCGGACAGGATCGCCGCGGTGAGCGGTTCCAGCAGCGTCGCCAGCGCGGCGATCACCGGCCGCGCGGCACCGAGGACGCGGAAGTACAGCACGTAGCCGAGCCCGGTGGGCACGACGCCGAAGTACACCGCGACCGCCAGCACGTCGAGCCGCAGCGGCAGCGCCATCCCGAGGACCAGCCCGGCGGGCAGCAGCAGCAAGCCGCCGGTGAGCAGGCCGAACGCGGTGGTGCGCTGGTAGTCCAGGCCCGCGACGGGACGGCGCAGTGCCAGGGCCAGCACGCTGAACCCGGCGCCGGCGGCCAGCGCGAACGCCACGCCGCCGAGCAGCCGCCAGCCGCCCTGCCCGGGCGTGGCGGACAGCAGCGCCAGCCCGGCCAGCCCGAGGGCGACCGACACCAGGGTCAGCGGACCGGGCAGCTGCCGGGCCCGCACGGCCGTGGCGGCGGTGACGAACACCGGCACGCTGCCGATGGTCACCATGGTCGCGATGCCGACCGAGGTCAGCGTGACCGCCGCGAAGTAGGAGGCCTGGAACGAGCCGAGGAGCCCGCCGGCCAGGGCGATCCGGCGGACCACCGGCTTGGTCCAGACCATTCCGCGCAGGTTCCGGGTGACCCACAGGAACAGCACGAGCGCGGCGCCGCCGATCAGCAACCGGTACGTGGCAACGGAAATCGGGGACAGGCCACCGCGGGTGGCGAGCAGGGACCCGGACAGGCCACCGGTGCCCCACAGCACCCCGGCGACCAGCAAGGTGAACGACGAACGAGCGCGCACGGGCGCGTCGACGGAAACGGACATGAAGGATTCGCTCCAGCGTCTGATGTGGACAGTGCCGCGGACGCGGGGCGATGCGGCACCACGGAACCCGTGGTGCTTGGTGAAGCCGCAAGTGTGCGGCGTGCAGCGACCGCCCCGCTAGGCCGGGGGCGGCGGCGTGACCAGGAAGACCCGGTGCATCAGCACATCCTTCAGTCGTTGTTCATAAGCGGCGGAGCCGCTTGCGGTGGGCTGTCAACCGGCACCGCCGCGGGTTCTGAGGTGGCTCCTCGCGAGGACAGCGCCGACGTGGTGAATGGGCATTCATGAGGAGGCGATCCCACAGCGAGGTGCCGCCTCAGGTTCTGCTACCCGCACCGCCACGCAAGCCAAAGTAAAACTCCCCTAGTCGAGTTCGGCGAGTTGTTCGCGCAAGGTGTCCAGGCCCATGCCGCCCAGGCGGAGGGCCTTCGTGTGGAAGTCCTTGAGGTCGAAGGCGTCGCCCTGGCGCTTGCGCGCGTCCTCGCGCGCCTCGATCCACAGGCGCTCCCCCAGCTTGTACGCCGGGGCCTGGCCGGGCCACCCGAGGTAGCGGTCGATCTCGTCGCGCACCAGCGGCTCGTCGGTGATCGTGCGGGTCAGCATGAACTCCAGGCCGAGGGCGGGCGTCCACCGCTCGCCCTCGTGGAACCCGGTGCCGGACGGGATCTCCAGCTCCAGGTGCATGCCGAAGTCGACGATCACGCGTGCGGCGCGGAACAGCTGCTCGGACAACATGCCCAGCAGGTCGCCGTCGTCGGCGAGGTAGCCCAGGTCCTGCATCAGCCGCTCGGCGTAGAGCGCCCAGCCCTCGCCGTGGCCGGAGGTGAACGCCAGCAGCCGCTGGAACCGGTTGAGCGACCGCTCGTGCACCGCGGTGGCGATCTGCAGGTGGTGGCCCGGCACGCCCTCGTGGTAGACGGTGCTGACCTCGCGCCAGGTGGTGAACTCGTCGCGGCCCGGGGGCAGCGACCACCACATGGTGCCGGGGCGGGTGAAGTCCTCGTTCGGGCCCGTGTAGTACGCGCCGGCGCCACCGCCGGGCGGCGCGATCCGGCAGTCGAGGGCCATCAGCGGGTCCGGGATGTCGAAGTGCTTGCCGCGCAGCTCGGCCAGCGCGTTGTCGGACAGCTGCTGCATCCACCGTTGGAAGGCGTCGCGGCCCTGAACGCGGTAGCGCGGGTTCGCGTCCAGCGCGGCGGCGGCGTCGGCGAGGGTGCCGCCCGGCGCGATGCGCTCGGCGACGGCCTTCATCTCCGCCTCCAGGCGCAGGAACTCGGCCCAGCCCCACTCGTAGGACTCGCGCGGGTCGAGCTTGGCGCCGATGAAGTACCGCGACCAGAGCCGGTAGGCGTCCTCGCCGACGGCGTCCTTCGTGCGGGCCTTCGGCGCCAGCTCGGCGCGCAGGAACCCGGCGAGCTCGGCGTAGGCCTCCTGGGCGGCGCGGGCACCGCGGTCGAGGTCCTCGCGCACGGCACCCTCGGGCGCTCCGGCGACCAGGTTCTGGAAGAAACCGGTCTCCCCGGACAGCCCGGCCCACGTCTCGGCCTGCTCGGCGACCTTGGTGACCTGGCGCAGCGCGGGCGCGTTGCCGGCCTCGACGGCGGCCAGCAGCGACGCGCGGATGCCGTCGACCGCGTCCGGGACCTTGGCCAGGCGCTGGGCGATGGTGGCCCACTGCTCGGGCGTGTCGGTGGGCATGAGGTCGAACACCATGCGCAGGTCCTGCACCGGGCTCGCGATGACGTTGAGCGACGCGACGTCCAGGCCGGCGTCGTGGATCTCCAGGTCCAGCCCGATCCGCTCGGTGAACACGGCCTTGGCGGCGCGCTCCCCGGCGTCGGCCGGCTCGGCGGCGGTGACGGCCTCCAGCGCCCGGCGAGCGAGCGCGGCGCGGGCGGCGTGGCCCTCCGGCGAGTAGTCGGTCAGCTGGTCGTCGTAACCCGGGATGCCCATCTCGGTGGCCGCGACCGGGTGCGCGGCGGCGAAGTCCTCGACGAACTGGTCACAGATCTGGTGCACGCCCATGGATGCAACCTACCGAACGCGGCAACCGGGTTTACGCACGCGCGGGCACCAGGCCGAGCCTGCGAACCACCTCACGCGTCGCCTTGGAGCGGTTGAAGGTGTAGAAGTGCAGGTCCGGCACGCCTTCGGCGATGAGCCGCTCACACAGCTCGGTGACCACGTCCAGCCCTTCGGCGCGGAACGCCTTGGGGTCGCCGGCCAGCGGTTCGAGCCGGTCGAGCAGGCGCCGCGGCGCGGGCGCGCCGGACAGGCGGATCGTGGTGTGCAACGTGCGCGGCGTGGTCAGCGGCATCACACCGGGGATGAGCAGCGCGTCACAGCCCGCGGCGGCGACCCGGTCGCGCAGCCGCAGGAAGTCCTCGGCCTCGAAGAACAGCTGGGCGATGCCGAAGTCGGCGCCGGCGCGGAACTTGCGCACCAGGTACTTGGTGTCGGTGTCCAGGTCCAGCGAGCGCGGGTGGCCGTAGGGGAACGCGGAGACGCCGACGCAGAAGTCGCCCAGCGAGCGGACCAGCGCGACCAGTTCCTCGGCGTAGCTCAGGCCCTGCGGGTGCGGCACCCACTCGCCGTACGGGTCGCCCGGCGGGTCGCCGCGCAGCGCGAGGATGTTCCGCACGCCGACGGCGGCGTACCAGCCGATGACGTTGCGCAGCTCGGCGACGGAGTGGTCGACCGCGGTCAGATGCGCCATCGGCACCAGCGTGGTCTCGGTCGCCACCCGCGCGATGCTGCGGATGGTGCCGTCCCGGCTCGACCCGCCCGCGCCGTAGGTGATCGACATGTACGCGGGGTCCAGCGGCTCCAGCTCGCGGATCGACCGCCACAGCACGGCCTCGTCCGCCGCGTCGCGGGGCGGGAAGAACTCAATGGAGAACGCCGGGGACTCCCCTCGCAGGCGCTCGATCACCGACGTCATGCGCGCAATGGTAACCGGTGTCCGAAAGGTGGG
Source organism: Amycolatopsis thermalba (assembly GCF_003385215.1). Classification (GTDB taxonomy): domain Bacteria; phylum Actinomycetota; class Actinomycetes; order Mycobacteriales; family Pseudonocardiaceae; genus Amycolatopsis_E; species Amycolatopsis_E thermalba. Next base: position 43,510 of record NZ_PQHW01000049.1, read on the forward strand.
AAACGAGGTCCGCCACTTGGGAACGGCTAACGCACCCCGGCCGCGGCGGGTTGGCCGGCTTCGGCCTGGGCGCCCCACCGCCGCGCGAGCACCGCGCAGATCATGAGCTGGGCCTGGTGGAACAGCATCAGCGGCAGCACGATCAGGCCGACCGTCTGCGCCGGGAACAGGACCGCGGCCATCGGCAGCCCGCTGGCGAGGCTCTTCTTCGACCCGGCGAAGATGATCGCGACGCGGTCCGCGCGGTCGAAGCCCAGCTTCGGCGTGACCAGCTTGAGGATCCAGAACACCGCGTAGAACAGCGCCAGGTTGACCACCACCAGCGCGCCGAGCGCGAGCGGGGTCAGCTGGTGCCAGATCCCGGCGACAACACCTTCGCTGAAGGCCGCGTAGACCACCAGCAGGATCACGGTGCGGTCGGCGCGGCCGAGGATCTTCTTGTGCCGCGTGAGGAAACCGCCGATCCAGCGCCGCGCGATCTGCCCGGCGACGAACGGCACGAGCAGCTGCAGCACGATCGAGGTCACGGCGTCGAGCGAGAAGCCGTTGCCGGTGCTGTGCAGCAGCAGGGCGACCAGCAGCGGCGTGACGACGACGCCCAGCAGGCTGGAGAACGACGCGGCGCAGATCGCGGCGGCCACGTTGCCCTTGGCGATCGAGGTGAACGCGATCGAGGAGTTCACCGTCGACGGCAGCGTGCACAGGAAGATGACGCCGGCCACCAGCGCGGGGGTCAGCACGCCGGGTTCGAGGAGTTTCGTGGCGAGGCCGAGCAGCGGGAACAGCACGAAGGTGGAGACGAGGATCACCAGGTGCAGCCGCCAGTGCTTGAACCCGGCCACGGCCTCGGCGGTGGACAGGCGCGCGCCGTAGAGGAAGAACAGGGCGCCGACGCCGATCGAGGTGACCCAGGAGGCGACCTCCGCGCCCTGGCCGCGCGCCGGTACCAGGCAGGCGATCCCGACCGCGGCGAGGATGCCGAGGATGAACGGGTCGATGCGGAGCTTGGCGAGGAGCGCGGCTGGGCTTTTCACGTCTTCGATCGTCCGCTGAAGTGCGCCGATTGTGAAGTATGATGAAGGGCATAACTGCTATCGCGATTCGCGATGGAGGTCGCGGTGCTCGATCCGGTGTGGCTGCGGACGTTCCTGACGGTGGCCGAGACGCGTAGTTTCACGCGCGCCGGGCAGCGGCTCGGGCTGCGGCAGTCGACGGTGAGCCAGCACGTGCGCAAACTCGAGGAGGCCACGTCGCAGCAACTCCTGCTGCGCGACACGCACTCGGTTGCGCTGACGCCCGACGGCGAGGCGATGATCGGCTTCGCCGGGACGATCCTGGAGGACATCGAGCGGGCGCTGGCCTACTTCGCCGGGCCGGAGCTGCGCGGGCGGGTGCGGTTCGGCGCCTCGGAGGACTTCGTGGTCGGGCCGCTGCCGGAGATCCTGCGTGAGTTCCGGCGGCTGCACCCGCTGGTCGACCTGGAACTGACGGTGGACCTGTCCGGTGTGCTGCACGAGAAGCTGCGCGCGGGCGAGCTGGACCTGGTGCTGGGCAAGCGCCGCGCGGGCGACGAACCGGGTAGTCCGTTGTGGACGGACCCGCTGGTGTGGGTGGGGCGCGAGGGGTTCACGCTGGAGCCGGGCGCGCCGGTGCCGCTGATCGCCTACCCGCCGCCGAGCATCACCCGCGCCCGGGCACTGGAGTCGTTGCAGGACAACGGGAAGCCGTGGCGGATCGTGTGCACGAGCGGCAGCCTGAACGGCCTGCGCGCCGCGGCCCTGGCCGGGCTGGGGGTCGTGGTGTTCGCGCGGAGCCTGATCCCGGCCGGGCTGGTGGAACTGCCGCCCGGCCACGGCCTGCCCGACCCCGGCGAGGTGCAGTTCCTGCTGACGACCCGGTCGGCCACACCACGCGGCCCCACGGCGGCCCTGTCGGAGGCGATCCGCGCGGAGGCCAGCAGGCTGCACGGTTAGGCCCGCGCTACGGATGCCCCAGCTCCAGAGGTCGCCAAGCAGCGGCACGCGGTGGAGTGCTGCATCAACCGGCTCAAACGCAACCGGGCAATGGCCACCGGCTGGGTCAGGGCACGCCGGCCAGCCGCAGCAGCGCCGTGACCGCCGCGGCGGTCACGACCACCACCAGGAACGGCGCCTTCCGCCAGGCGAGGACGCCGCCGACCGCGACCCCGATCGGGCGGGCGAACCCGGCGAAACCGTGCCCCTCCGTCAGCGCGCTCGTCGCCACCACGGCGACCAGCAGCACCGTCGCCGAGATCGTCATCAGGTTCTGCACCCTGGGCGGCATCCGGGTCTGCAGCAGCGGCCCGGCGAACCGGAACGCGAACGTGCCCACGGCCAGGACCGCGATCGCGATCAGCAGGGTCGTCATCGCCGCCCCACCAGCACCAGCACGCCGGCCAGCGCGAGCAGCACCGGCAGGCCCGCGGGCAGGACCGGCGTCACGGCGAGCGCGATCACCGCGCCGGCCAGCGCCGCGTGACGGGTCGGCCGGTCCCGCAGCGACGGCAGCACCAGTGCGAGCAACACGGCCGGGAACGCGGCGTCCAGCCCGAACGCGTCGGTGTCGCCGATGGCCGTGCCCGCGAACGCACCCGCGACCACCCCGACGTTCCAGCACACGAAGATGCTGATCCCGCACGCCCAGTACGCGGCGCGGCGGCGCCCGGCGTCCTCTTCCGCCATCGCGAACGCCACGTTCTCGTCGGTCATCAGGTGGCTGCCCAGGACGCGCCCGCGGCGGCCGAGCACGTCGCTGACCGCCATACCGAACGGCAAGTGCCTGCTGTTCACCAGCAGCCCGGCGACCGCCGCCGCGAACGGGCTGCCCCCGGCGGCCACCAGCCCGACGAACAGGAACTGGGACGCACCGGCGAACACCAGCAGCGACATCACCACCGGCAGCCAGGCGCCGAAGCCGGATCCGGTGCTGATGGCGCCGTAGGACACGCCGACGACCCCGTCGGCGAGCGCCACCAGGGCGACGTCGCGCACCAGGCGACGGTCGAGTGTTCGGTAGATCGTACGCATCGCCTTCTATACTGAACAGACGCACGACCGTTCGTCAAGCCGAACAACCGGACTTCTGGAGCGAACAAGCATGGCCGAGCGCGGCGCACCACTCGACGTCATCGCGGCTTCCCTGCGGCGCGAACGCGCCCGCACTGGGCTGTCCCTCACGGAGGTCGCCAAGCGGGCGGGTATCGCCAAGTCGACGTTGTCCCAGCTGGAGGCCGGCGGCGGCAACCCGAGCGTGGAGACGCTGTGGGCGCTGAGCGTGGTGCTCGACGTGCCGTTCGCGCGGCTCGTCGAACCGGTGCGGCCGCAGGTGCAGGTCATCCGCGCCGACGAGGGCCCGACGTTCTACTCCGAGCGCTCGGACTACGTCGCGACGCTGGTGGCGTCCTGCCCGCCGAACGCGCGCCGCGACCTCTTCCGGATCGCGGCCGAGCCGGGCCCGCCGCGCCGCTCGGACCCGCACATGCCGGGCGTGGTGGAGCACGTGGTCCTCAGCGCGGGCCGCGCCCTGGTCGGCCTGGTCGACGAGCCGGTGGAACTCGCCCCCGGTGACTACATCGCCTACCCCGGCGACGTGGAGCACATCTTCCAGGCCCTGGAACCCGGCACGCGCGCGGTGCTCGTCTCCGAGCACAGCTAGATGACAGGTCGAAGAGGTGGATTGTCCAGCGCCACTTCGACTCCACCGTGGGGCACTTCTGATCGGCCGACCGGACGCTGGCCCGGCTGGTCGCCGCCGGCCTCGGGGAGGTGGCCGGGGACCGGGCGCCGGACCGGCAGGAGCACCGCATCACCGCGGCCGGCCGGGCGGCTCTCGCCGAGTGGCTCGCCAGTGAGCCGGAGCGCCACGTCGAACGGAACCCGTTCCTGGCGCGTGTGTTCTTCGGCGACGGTCTCGACGACGACGGCCTCCGGCCGCTGCTCGCCCGGCACGGGAGGAGGTCCGGGCGCGGCTGGCGCGTTTCGAAGACATGCGATCCGCAACCACCGCGGCGCCCGGCTCCGCCTGGCGACGCTGGACAACGGGATCGCGCACCTGCGCACCGAACTCGCCTGGCTCGACGCGGTCGAGGAGGAGATCGCGTGACCGGCTTCCCCGAGGTGCACCCCGCCCGCACGGACACCGCGCACCCCGCCGCTGGTGATGTTGCACGGCGGCAACGCGGCGAACTGGATGTGGGAGCCGCAGGTCGCCGCCCTGACGGATCGGACGGTGCTCACCCCGGACCTGCCCGGGTTCGGGGAGCGGGGCGGCGAGGACTGGCCGGGTCTGGACGCGGTGGCCGACGACGTGGTGGCCCGGGTGAGCGCGCGCCGCGTGGACGGCCCGTTCGATCTCGTCGGGCTCTCGCTGGGCGCGGTGACGGCGGTGCGGGTGCTGGCCCGGCATCCCGGCCGCGTGCGCTCGGCGTTCCTGACCGGGGCGCCGCTCGCGCGGCCCGGCGCGGCGGTGCGCCTGGTCGCCCGGCTGCAGCTGCTGTTCTGGCGGGCGCCGTGGTTCTGGCGGGCCCTGGCCGCGGGGTTCGGGCTGCCGGCCGGGGCCCGCGAACGCTATGTGGCGCACGGGTTGTCGGTGCGCCGCGAGACCGCGTCCGCGATGTTCGCCGACGTGTACGCGGGCGGCGTGCCCGCGGGCGTGGGCGACTACGCGGGCCCGCTGCTGGCGATCGCGGGCGAGAAGGAGGACGTGGTGGTGCGCCGCTCCCTGGCGACGCTGGCCCGCATCGCCCCGCAGGCCCAGGTGCGGCTCGCGCCGGGCATGCACCACATCTGGAACGTGGAGGACACCGCGCTGTTCAACGAGGTCCTGCGAGCCTGGCTGACCGGCACGACGGACCCGCGGCTCCTCCCGGTGCGCTAGATGTATCCGGCCGTTAGGTTGGTAGCCGGCTGATGGGCGGTCGTCCTCCGAGTGCGCTGTGGCGGCGTTCAGTGTTGTAGTGCTCGATCCAGGCTGCAAGTGCTGCTGCTCGTGCCTCGTTGCTGGTG